>NZ_RHIB01000001.1:0-600000 GCF_003710255.1 Alteribacter keqinensis
GGGATAAGTGCTGAAAGCATCTAAGCATGAAGCCCCCCTCAAGATGAGATTTCCCATTACGTTAAGTAAGTAAGATCCCTCAGAGACGATGAGGTTGATAGGTCTCATGTGGAAGCATGGCAACATGTGAAGCTGAGAGATACTAATCGATCGAGGGCTTATCCAGAAAACGATGTTGTTTCAGTCTTCTAACGAAACTCATAAAGAAGTCGAAGCTGTTATCCGGTTTTGAGAGAGCATGCCTTTCTCAATTGAATGATTTGTCCAGTGACGATAGCGAAGAGGTCACACCCGTTCCCATGCCGAACACGGAAGTTAAGCTCTTCAGCGCCGATGGTAGTTGGGGGCTCTCCCCCTGTGAGAGTAGGACGTCGCTGGGCAGATCATATTATTCCACAGTAGCTCAGTGGTAGAGCAATCGGCTGTTAACCGATCGGTCGTAGGTTCGAGTCCTACCTGTGGAGCCATATGGAGAGCTGTCCGAGAGGTCGAAGGAGCACGATTGGAAATCGTGTAGGCGGTGTAGAACCGTCTCGAGGGTTCGAATCCCTCGCTCTCCGCCATATATGGCCCGTTGGTCAAGTGGTTAAGACACCGCCCTTTCACGGCGGTAACACGGGTTCGAATCCCGTACGGGTCACCATTACTTACATAAACCACTCAAACGAAGCATGCAGCATATGAAAGTATGTGAAAGGCTTCCATAAAAGTGAAAATCACGGAGGATTAGCTCAGTTGGGAGAGCACCTGCCTTACAAGCAGGGGGTCGGCGGTTCGAGCCCGTCATCCTCCACCATTAACATTTTATCGTCGCGGGATGGAGCAACGAGCAATACATCGTTGTAACAGCTGCGAGTTGCCTCGACGCATTAACTGCGAAGCTTAAGGCTTACAGAGGAAGAGGCAGCAACTTTGAGTAGCATCGTCCGTATGCTATGTAACGTCGCGGGATGGAGCAGTCTGGTAGCTCGTCGGGCTCATAACCCGAAGGTCGGAGGTTCAAATCCTCCTCCCGCAACCAAAAAGGTCCCGTGGTGTAGCGGTTAACATGCCTGCCTGTCACGCAGGAGATCGCCGGTTCGATCCCGGTCGGGACCGCCATTAAAATGTTTGGCTCGATAGCTCAGTCGGTAGAGCAGAGGACTGAAAATCCTCGTGTCGGCGGTTCGATTCCGTCTCGAGCCACCATTTTGTCTGCTGGCCTAGCTCAATTGGTAGAGCAACTGACTTGTAATCAGTAGGTTGGGGGTTCAAGTCCTCTGGCCAGCACCACTAATAATCCTTGACGGGTTATTCATTTTTTTGTAAAATGATAATTGTCTCTTTCGGAGGGGTAGCGAAGTGGCTAAACGCGGCGGACTGTAAATCCGCTCCCTCAGGGTTCGGCGGTTCGAATCCGTCCCCCTCCACCATTTAATATAACTGGAACAATGTCTCGTGTAGGGGCATAGTTTAATGGTAGAACAGAGGTCTCCAAAACCTCCGGTGTGGGTTCAACTCCTACTGCCCCTGCCATTAGTAACCAATATTATGGCGGTCATGGCGAAGCAGGTTAACGCACCGGATTGTGGTTCCGGCATGCATGGGTTCGAATCCCATTGATCGCCCCATAACCTTTAATTTTAATAAAAATGGACGTAATTTTAGGGCTATAGCCAAGCGGTAAGGCAACGGATTTTGATTCCGTCATGCGCAGGTTCGAATCCTGCTAGCCCTGCCATTTTGCGGGAGTAGTTCAGTGGTAGAACACCACCTTGCCAAGGTGGGGGTCGCGAGTTCGAATCTCGTCTTCCGCTCCATTTTTTAAGGCGGCATAGCCAAGTGGTAAGGCATGGGTCTGCAAAACCCTGATTCCCCGGTTCGAATCCGGGTGCCGCCTCCAATTATATACTTAACTTTGTCTTTTAATGTCACGCCGGGGTGGTGGAATGGGCAGACACACAGGACTTAAAATCCTGCGGTAAGTGATTACCGTGCCGGTTCAAGTCCGGCCCTCGGCACCAGACAAGCTTATGATATGCCTTAACGATATGCCGGTGTGGCGGAATAGGCAGACGCGCACGACTCAAAATCGTGTTCCTCACGGAGTGCCGGTTCGACCCCGGCCACCGGTACCATACATACAGTAATATCAAGGCTTCTCACCATAGTGAGAGGTCTTTTTTGTTGTTTTTCCATGAGTAATAGAAGAGACATATTAATTTCAGAATGTCAGAAAAAAATTGAATTCTAATTGTAATAGATTGAAATTACCAGTATACTTATCGAAACGTTTCAATTTTCAGATTACTTTTAAGGAGGCTGCAAATGATTGAAGTTAAGGATGAATGTATAATGATTAATGGTGAAGAAGTGATTCTTTACGGAGCTGAGCTGCATTATTTCAGAGTACCTAGAGACCTTTGGAGGGAACGTATCCGGCAGGTTAAAGAAGCAGGGATAAATATGGTGAGTACCTATGTACCATGGATTTTCCATGAGTATGAGGAAGGGAATACGGATCTGACAGGGGAAACACTGCCGGAGAGAGATCTAGTATCCTTTTTAGAATTAATTAAAGAGGAAGGATTGTACTGCCTTGTCAGGCCAGGTCCCTATGTTATGGCTGAGATTGTGGATCACGGTGTACCTACATGGTTTATCGAAAACTATCCGCAGGCAGTTGCGAAAACGAAAGACGGAAAAATTCATCCAACTAGGGTTGTCAGCTACTTGCATGAGAATTACCTGGAGAAGGTAAACCTCTGGTATGACAAAGTATGTGAAGTCATTAGTCCATTTCAGGCAGACCAGGGGGGGCCTGTGATCCTGTTCCAGATTGATAATGAAGTTGGTATGTTTCATTGGGTCACAAATACAGGAGATTACAATGACGTTACGCTGCATCAGTTTGAACATTTCCTTAATAATAAATATACATTGTCAACTTTTCAGGAGAAGTTTAATACAACACACACGTCGGTATGGGAATTTCTAAAAGAAAATATTCGTGAGCCGCAGAAGATTCATAGCCACAGGCTGAGATATGATTATAGCTTGTTTATGAGAAATCACTACCGGAATTACCTTAAATATGTAAGGGATCTTGCGAAAGATAAAGGGATTACTGTTCCGTTCATTGTAAATATTCATGGTTTTCATACCATCGACCTTTTGAAACGAGGATCATTGTATCCAATTGGAATTTCCCAGCTTCTTGAAGCAGCTAAATTAGAAGGAGTGATGGTAGCAGGAGACTACTACATTGGAAACATTGAGTATGATAGTTTTATAGATATTGTACTGGCTAATGCTTTTACAAAAGCCATTCAGTGGAAGAAGCAGCCATTGTTCTCTGCAGAATTTCAAGGAGGCACTATCCCTGATAAACCAAGACTGCAGCCAACTACGTATGATTTAACGACTCGACTATGCTTTGCAAACGGGATGAATGCTGCAAATTATTACATGTTTGTGGGCGGAGAAAATTATGAAGGGATTGGCATTCTGGGACGTCGTCATGGTTGGCAGGCACCATTGACAATGCACGGCGAAAAAAAGCCACACTTTCAAAAAATTCAACACCTGGGTGAAATGTTCCGTGTATTTGAAAAGCAGCTCGCAAGCGCCAAGCAGCAAGTAAATACTCATCTTGGTTTTTACCCTGATTATTATATGACCGAATTTTATGATAAGCATACTGAACTAATGATAAAGGAAATAGAAAAGGAAAGAGATATTAACCTTTATAATGGCGCTGCCAGAGGGCTTCGCTTGAACAATATTACTTTTGATGCGATAGATATGATGGATGAGAATGAAATTGATGTGGATGATATTCCAGTATTGTGGATGTTCGCAACGAAGTGGATGGATGAATCAGTTCAGCGAAAATTAATAACCTATTTAGAAAATGGCGGTCACCTGGTTTTGTTCCCGGTGATGCCTGTAAAAACGATGAACAATGAACCTTGTTCACTGTTGAAAGATTTTATTGGAGTTAGGGTTACCGGAACAAAAGAAGGAGGGTTCGTAGATGTTTTCGGAGTAGACAATGTAAAAGTAGACGGGATGGAGTTTTATGATGTATCAGAAGGGGTTCTGGGCTGGGAAGAAAGTGATGATAAGCAAGTAATAGCTTTCGAAAAACCTATAGCAAAAGGGAAAGTAATGATGGTTGGAGTCAGTATGGAAAACGATTATGAATATAAAAATGAGATTTACCGTCAAATGGCAGCAAAAACTAATGTAAAAAGCTCCTTTTTATTAAGCGATGAAGTAGACGTGTCAGTACGTTCATTTAGTCATAAAGGCCTTTTTGTATTCTTAAATAACTTTGATGAATATGAAAAAAAGACCACCGTAAGCTACTTGGGAGAACTGCTATTTGAAGGTAATGAAATCAAGGTACCTTTTCGGGGAGGTCTGATGCTGCCAGTAAATATTCCTTTATCAGACGAGTTGCTAATTAAATATGGAACAGGGGAAATTGTGAAAATGCAACAAGGGAATGAATGGCTAACCCTTACAGTTAAAGTTGTTCAAAAAGAGGAAATTTTTGTGTTTGAATCAAAAAACTATATCCCTATGCAACAAAACGACTTGACGATAGTAGAGGGAGAATTACGCCATTCATTCAAAGTGTCGATCTCTTCCTCCCAGGAATATGAAACAGTATTATTTGTTAAACAATAATATATTCTGATTTTTCGAAAAATTTATATTGTAAGCGCATACAAACTTGTTCTATAATTAAGTCGAAACGTTTCGATATTCTTGTTGATTTAAAATTATCACAAACGGGAGGAGTTGTTGTTCTCCATAATTAATCAGGCGAGTATTTAATCAGGTTCAAATTAATAATGGAGTGTATGAGTATGACAACAATTAAAGATGTAGCTGAAAAAGCAAAGGTTGCTATTTCAACAGCTTCTTATGTTCTTAACGGTATAGATAAGGTAAGTCCGAAAACAAAAGCCAGAGTATTAAAAGCTGCTCAAGAGCTTAATTATCAAAAAAACGGATTTGCAGTTGATTTGAAGAAAACCAAAACTAATACGATTGCACTTCTTTTGGATGATTTGGCTGGTCCTTTCTATTCTGTACTGGTAAAAGGCGTACAGGACATTGTAACCGAGCATGGATATGGTCTGGTAGCCTGCAGTGCCATAGGAGGAGATCGTTCGACTGCGGTAAAGTACTTAAAAGAACGTAGAGCAGATGGGTGTATTGTTTTTGCAAATAACATTTCAGATGACCTGATAAAAAACGTCACACAACGAAATTATCCAATGGTGCTGCTGGATAGAAACCTTGACTGCACTTCCACGATCAAAGTTGAAGTGGATAACCGAGGCGGAGCCAGTGGTGCTGTTGAATATTTGATAAGTAAAGGGCATAAGGATATCGCTTATATCAGTGGTCCAAAAGAATCTTATAATAGTCAGCAGCGTTTTGAAGGTTACAGGGAAGCGTTGAAAAAACATCATATTCCTTTTCGGGATATATGGGTAATTAATGGAAAATTCACGAAAGAAGGAGGGGAGCTGGCAACAAAATTATTGCTGGCACAACAGGAAAAGCCAACAGCCGTTTTTTACGGAAATGATGAAATGGCAATTGGTGGAATGTATGCAATGAAAAAAGCAGGAATGAAACTTCCTGACGAGATGTCGGTGATCGGCTTTGATGACATTCTTGAAGCAAAGTACACAAATCCTCAGTTGACAACAATTAAACAACCTAAATATGAACTTGGTGCACTTGCCGCACATTTGATATTTAAAGTGCTGGAAAATAAGGAGTGTACTCAATCTTCCAGACTGTTTACAGAGCTATTGGAACGTGAATCAGTAAAAGACCTTTAAAAAGGACGGGGCTCTAATGTACAGAATTTACAATAGGGGGAAATGAGATGAAAAAAATTCTGGGATTATCGGTTATAGGTTTGGTAGGTGCTGCATCATTACTGGGAGCATGCTCCAATGAGACCGGTGGGGAAGAACAGACAACTCTTGAAGTATGGGCGATGGGGGAAGAAGGCAATAACCTGCCAAAGCTTTTAGAAGGTTTCACAGAAGACAACCCTGATATCAATATAGATGTACAAGCAATCCCCTGGGATCAATCTCATGAAAAACTTCTTACTGCTGTAGCTTCCGGAAATGGTCCGGATGTTCTGCAACTTGGTACAACAAGGGTTCCTGAATTTGCGGATGCAGGCATCTTATTACCTTTGGATGAGTATATGGATGAATATCCTGAGTTTGCCCCTGAAAACTTTTTTGACGGGGCAGTAGAATCTACACAGTTTGATGGAGAGACTATCGGAATTCCTTGGTATGTAGAAACAAGAGCATTATATTACCGTACTGACCTCCTGGCAGAAGCGGGTTTTGATCAAGCGCCTCAGAATTGGGATGAGTTAAAATCAGCTGCCTCCTCTTTATCAGAGGAAGACGATGTTTATGGATTCAGCATTGATATGAATGACCCAATTGTACCGGTTATTTTAGGATGGCAGAATGGGGCAGATTTTGTAGATGAAAATGGAAATGTTGATGTTCGGGATGAGGCATTTGTTGAAGGATTAGAATTTTATGTCAGTTTTTTTGAAGAGGGGATATCATCAACATCGGGACAAATGGACACGATTGAAGGGTTTAGAAATGGCGTTTTGCCGATGTTTCAAAGTGGTCCTTGGATGATTAATCTAATCAATGAACAAGCACCTGAAATTGAGGGAGACTGGGATATTGCAATGCTTCCAGGCCAGGACACAAATGCGTCTGTTATGGGAGGGTCCAATCTTAGTATCTTTCATAACTCTGAAAACGTTGATGAGTCGTTACGTTTAATTTCATATCTTTCCCAGGAAGAAACACAACTAGAGTGGTTTGATATAGTAAGCGCACTTCCATCCAATGTAGAAGCTTGGGAACATGAATCATTAAGCGACAACCCGTTTTTAGAAACTTTTGGCCAGCAGCTCACAGAAGCAAAAGCGTCACCTCAAATACAGAAATGGGACTCACTGAGCGGGGAACTGCTGAGAAGTCTTGAACGAATCATTGTTGGTGGAGCTGACTTTGACGAAGAGATTTCCAGTTTCCAAGATAAAGTAAGTGACATTATGGAAGAAGAGTAAAAAAGATAACTTCACAAACAGCGGGGAGTGTTAAAACATATAAACAATGGATGTTTATCACTCCCTTTTTGCTTTTACAGCAGCGTTGGAAAGGTGTGATTAATTTGGGAGGTTTTATAAGGTATGCCTATAAAAACCGGCATCCCTATCTTTTTATTGCTCCGGCCTTATTTATTTTAATATGCTTTAGTATTCTGCCGATTTTTGTCGCTTTCGGGATAAGCTTTACAGATATTAATTTGAGGTCATTAGCTGACTGGTCGAGAATTAATTTTGTAGGACTTGATAATTACATAAGTCTCTTTACTGATCAGGTATTTCTAATTTCCATATACAACACAGTTTTTTATGTGGTTATTGGTGTACCACTCGTTATTATTTGTTCACTTGGAATCGCTCTTTTGTTGAATTACGGTAAAAACAAACTGTATACAATGTTTAGAACCGTTTACTACATGCCGTCCATTACGAACATCGTAGCTATTGCAGTAATCTGGGGCTTTTTGTATAACACCCATTATGGCCTCTTCAATTACTTTCTTTCATTAGCGAATATTGATGCAATTCCCTGGCTGGAGCAGCCGACAATCGCAAAATTGTCATTAATTCTACTTGCTGTATGGAAAGGGATCGGAATTAATATGATTATCTTTCTTGCTGCTCTTCAAGGTATACCCAGAGAATATTATGAAGCTGCAGAAATCGACGGTGCTAACAGGTGGCAGATGCTTCGCCATATAACCATTCCACTTTTAAGCTTTGCTACTTTCTTTGTAACAATAACAACCCTGATCGGCTGGCTTCAATTTTTTGAAGAACCTTATGTTATGACAAATGGAGGACCATTGGATGGGACACTCTCCATGGCCCTGTTTATCTACAGAAACGGATTTCAATTAAGTGAAATGGGCTATGCGGCTGCGGGTTCATTCATTCTGTTTTTCGTTATCATCGTCGTCACACTTTTACAGTTTAAATTAAGAAAAGCAGAAACCGAGTATTAATACAGGAGGTAAAAAAATGCCCTCTCCGAGATATAAAAACAGTAAAATAGAAAAAACATTCGTCACTGCTCTTCTTGTATTTGGTGGAATCGTCGTTTCCATCCCGTTCATATGGATGATCCTAAGTTCGTTTAAACCAGCAAATGAAGTGTTGTCTATGCCACCTACATTTTTACCATCAAATCCAACAATTGAACATTACGTAAACTTATTTACTAACATGAATTTTGGTATTTACTTGAGAAATACCCTGGTTATTGTCTTTTTTTCCTTTGTTGGTCTCTTGTTTAATGGAATGGCAGGATATGCATTTGCAAAATTTAATTTTAAAGGGAAAGAACCGATTTTTTATATGGTGTTAGCTACTATGATGATTCCGGCTCAAGTCACGATGATTCCTGTTTACCTTATTTTAAATCAAGTAGGGTTAACGAATACGATGGCTGGTATAGTTCTCCCCGGACTGGCTGCAGCCTTTAGCATTTTTCTTTTCCGTCAGTTTATGTCTACAATTCCTTTTGATTTAATTGAAGCTGCTCGCCTTGATGGTGCTGGTGAGTTCAGAATTTTCTTCAGGCTGATCATTCCAATAGCGAAACCTGTTTTTGCCGTACAAGCCATACTTACTTTTATCGGTGCATGGAACAGCTTTTTATGGCCACTCATTATCGCAAGTGATCAGAACCTTTACACACTTTCTGTAGGGCTGGCACTTTTACAGGGGCAGCATTCGAGCAATTTTGGTCTTCAGATGGCAGGCGCGGCCTTCATGGTAGTTCCGATTCTTATTGTCTTTGCCTTTTTTCAGAAATACATCATTCAAGGATTTACGATGTCTGGATTAAAGTAATAATTGATGGAAGTTACGAGTGTAATGACAAACAAATTATCATCCCTGATACAGATGATGAATCCTTTAATACCGGCCGCCCTGTTCATGCACCAGATGCTCAGGAGCGTTATGTTTCTAAATACCTTGATATACTTAATGAACCTCTTATTCCATTTAGGTTTGGGTTGAGCTATACAACTTTTCAATATTGTATTGCAGCGATTTCCTCAGAGTTAATAACAAAAAAGGATCATGTAGAGATTTCTGTTGAGGATAAAAAAACTGGAGAAAAAGGTGGAGAAGAAACGGTTCAATTATTTATTCGGGACATTTCAGGTGAAGTAGTCCAGCCGGTAAAAGAACTCAAAGGGTTTAGAAAAACAAATCTGGCTCCTGGTGAAAAGAACAAGGTGAGCTTTACAATTACAGAATCCCAGTTACGTTATTATAACGAGGATCTAATTTATGACCAAACAGTTATAGAAGGGACAGAGCTTAATTTTGAGCTTGTTTAATAAGATAAAGATAGAGAGCTGGAATACTTGGGAAATGGCCCATTACTTCAACTTATTTTCAAAGGCTGTGTTAAAGATTATTGTAGATTTATTAAGAACGGTTTTTTCGGAAGAATTGTTGCTTTTATACAAAAAATGACCAAGACCCTTGTGGCAGGAGGGACAATGCAAGACCCCCCAGGGCACTGGAGGCCACTGAAAAAGTCAAATTACGATAATACCGTCAACACTTTGCAGCTAAAAGTGAGGTTTGACTTTTTCAGTGCCTTCTGCATAGCACTGAGGAGTCACGAACCGCCTGCGGAAAAGGAGCGGAATGAGTGTAAATCAACAACTGAGTTTAACAGAGCCTTTAATAAAAGGTACTAACTAAAATTAAAACATTTGAAAATACCTCTCCTCCTCTGTATACTCTTTATTGAAACGTTTCAATATTCTGAAATATAAACAAGGAACTTTTTATTGAAGAATGGCACTGGAAGGGAGCACCTGATGAATAAGGTTCGTTTAGGGGTTATCGGGATTGGGATGATGGGGACAGTCTATGCAAAAATGCTTTTAAACAAAGAAATAAAAGGAGCAGAACTGACTGCTGTTACCGATCAAAAAGAAGAAAAGCGTCAGTGGGCAAAGGACGCCTTTGGTGAAGATATTGATGTATTCGACAGCCCGGAATCGCTGATGAAAAGCAGGAAAGTTGATGGGGTAATTATAGCCACACCTCATTTTGAACATGCCGAACTGGCTGTAAAAGCCTTTAAAATGGACCTGCATGTTCTTTGTGAAAAACCAGCAGGCGTCTATACTAAACAAGTGAGAGAGATGAATGAGGCAGCTGCAAAGACCAAAGCTGTGTTTTCAATCATGTATAACCAGCGGACAAATCCTGTTTACAGGAAAGTAAGAGAATTAGTGTCAGCAGGAGAGCTTGGAGAGATTAAGCGGACAATTTGGATCATTGACTGGTACCGCTCGCAAAGCTATCACGATATGGGTTCATGGAGAGGGACGTGGGCCGGAGAAGGGGGAGGGGTACTGCTCAATCAGGATCCTCATCAGCTGGATTTATGGCAGTGGATAACTTCATTGACGCCTGTGAGGATAAGGGCTTTTTGCGGTTTTGGTAAGCACTATAATATTGAGGTCGAGGATGAGGTAACGGCTTATACTGAGTTTAATAACGGTGCAACAGGACTTTTTGTGACCTCCACCGGAATAGCACCGGAGACCAACCGGCTCGAAATTTATGCTGACAAAGGGAAACTGGTAGTAGAAAACAACCAGATTACGTTCTATCGAAACAGAATTCCGGAAAGACAGTTTAACAGAGAGTGGCGGGGCGGCTTTGGTACCCCGGAAAACTGGAAATGTGACATACCTGTCCACGGAAATGAAAGCGGTCACAAAGGGATTATCGAAAACTGGGTAGAGGCCATTCTGTTTGGCATAGCGCTTATAGCACCGGGGGTAGAAGGCATAAACGGATTAATGCTCTCAAATGCTATGCATTTATCTGAATGGACAGACGATTGGGTCACACTTCCAGTCGATGAAGAACTGTACTTAAAAAACCTCCGGGAAAGAATGGAAACGTCTGTTTACAAAAAGAATTGATGTTAAACAACAGTGGGAGTCCTGTATTTGTCTTTAAAACTGACTACATGTAAAAAGGAGAATATGATGAAACAAAATCTGGCTGCACAATTGTTTACGGTGAGAGACCTGCTGAGAGAAGACTATCCCGGAGTGTTACGGGAACTAAAAGATATGGGGTGGCCCGGTGTACAAATTAGCGGGCTCTTTGACTATTCTAAAGAAGAGATTGCTGCAGTCCTGAATGAAACAGGATTAAAAACTGCAGGTCTCCACGCAGGAATTGACCGGCTCAGAAACGATTTACAATCTGTTGTAGAAGAAGCAGATACCTTTCAGACAAAGGATATTATCTGTCCATATGTTCCTGAAGATTTACGACATGAAGAGGGTTACAGGAAATTAAAAGAAGATTTGAATGCAATCGCAGGTAAACTGGAAAAAGACGGATATCGTATCAGTTACCATAACCATGACTTTGAAGCACAGACACAGGTTAACGGGAAGAATGCACTTGATTTTCTGCTTGATCCGGGTGAAGGTAATAAAATCCTGGCGGAAATCGATGTGTACTGGGTAAAAAAGAGTGGGCTTGATCCGCTGGAATATGTAAAGCAATTCAAGGATCGAATGCCTATAGTCCACCTTAAAGATATGGCAGACAATACAGAGCAGTCATTCACCGAGATAGGAAACGGTATTATTGATTTTGCTCCAATTCTTCGGTGGGGAGAGCAAAATGGAATTGAATGGTTTGCTGTGGAGCAGGATACCTGTCCAGGAAACCCGTTGGAAAGTCTGGCGGTCAGCTTAAATAATCTTAATCGTATCATCGATGGTTTATAAGGGTCAAAACATTAAGATATGAAATCAACAAAATTGAGGTGAACATTTGTGAACAAAAAGTCGTGCTGTGCAGCCTCAAGAACAGGCAGAGCAGGGAGTAGAAGCAGTGAAACAAACATCAGTCATAAAACCGGTATGAGACATACAGAGCATCTTATCAGGCTGGATGGCGGAGAGTTTATGATGGGGACAGACGAAGATGGAAGGTATCCGGGAGACGGAGAAGGTCCTTCAAGGCTGGTCCGTATCAGACCTTTTGCCATCGACAGATATGCAGTTACAAATGCACATTTCCAGGAGTTTATTGAGGAAGCGTCATACGTTACGGATGCGGAGCGTTATGGCTGGTCGTTTGTTTTTCACATGCTTGTATCTGAAGAAGTTAAAGAAAGGGTTATCAACAGTGTTGCACAAACCCCTTGGTGGTTAGTCGTAAACGGGGCGAAATGGGATTGCCCGGAAGGACCGGATTCCACCATTTCCAATCGTATGGATCACCCCGTCATCCATGTTTCCTGGAACGATGCCATCGCATACTGTAACTGGTCAGGCAAGCGGCTTCCTACAGAAGCAGAATGGGAGTATGCTGCAAAAGGAGGTTTGACAGATTCCATGTATCCATGGGGGAATCAACTTCTTGTTGAAGGCGAGCACCATTGTAACATTTGGCAGGGGGATTTTCCTTCCGTGAATACTGGTGAGGACGGGTTTGTGTCCACTGCTCCCGTAAACGCTTTTTTCCCTAATGGATACGGGCTTTACAATACGGTTGGAAACGTATGGGAATGGTGCGGTGACTGGTTTACCAAAAAGCATAAAAAAAAGCCCGTTCATGAAAATCCAAAGGGCCCGGTAAGAGGCTCTTCAAAAGTTATGAAAGGTGGTTCCTACCTTTGCCATGATTCTTACTGTAACCGGTACCGGGTTGCTGCAAGAACCTCAAATACCCCGGATAGTTCAACAGGCAATATCGGTTTTCGATGTGCCGTTGATCTGGAATAGGAAAACAAAGCGACACTTATTACACAGGTGTCGTTTTTTGTATGCGATTAAAAGGGTTTTAGATCTTTTTTCTGATTTTTCGTAAAACTGTATTGTAATCGTTTTCAAAATACATTATAATCAAATCATTGAAACGTTTCAATAGTAAAGATTGTTGTTACGTAACCAGACAAAAGAGGAATGAAGAAAAATTGCCAACGTTAAAAGATGTCGCCAAAAAAGCGAATGTAAGTGTGACAACGGCGTCTTACGCTATTAATGGGAATGAACTTATTCCAAAAGAGACCAGGGATAAAGTACTGACTGCTGCAAAAGAAATAGGATACCGCCCAAACGGAATTGCCAAAAACCTGAAAAAAAGCAAAAGCGAGCTTATTGGCGTCTTTTTGAGCGGATTTAAAGGCCCTTTCTTTAACGAAATGCTGGAAGGGGTTCAGGATGAAGTCGTTAAAAGAGGGTATGAGATGGTGGTTTGTGCTTCCAATGAAAAGCACCGGTTGTTGGTTGAACACTATGTAGATGGTGCCATTATTTTAAATTATCACCTGAGTAATGAGTTAATTGATTCTTTGGCCGGGGCGAAAATGCCGATGGTCGTTCTGGATCGTGAAATTGATAACCCTTTTATTAAGAACATCGTACTTCAGAATGAAATGGGTATGGAACTTGCAGTAAGCCATCTTATGGAAAAAGGCCATGAACGTATCGGTTTTATAGGAGGACCCGAAGACTCCTATGACGGGGAAAAACGGATGAAGGGATACCTTAAATCTCTTGTCAGTCATACCCTGCCTGTTAATGAGAGAGATATCCTCCGGGGGCTGTTTACTGAAGAGAGTGGATATGGCGTCATGGATAAATACCTCAGTCATTTTCAAAAAGATATTCCGACAGCCTTTATCTGTGCCAACGATGAAATGGCAATGGGAGCAATTAGAGCACTTCAAAACTCAGGGCTGAACGTACCTGAAGATGTTGCCATCATCGGTTTCGATGATATCGAAGTTGCCAAATTTTTTACACCGCCTCTATCTACGGTCCGTGTACACAAAAAAACCTGGGGGAAAACAGCAGCAGATGTGCTGTTTAAAATGCTGAACCAAGAAACAGAATCTGAAACAACAGAAATTACAGTTGAACTGATTTCCCGCTCTTCAAGTTAATAACTCTTCTTCTACATGATAAAAGCGCAGAGGGAGAATGCTGCAGCCAAACCTGGTTATGAGATTGAGACGTCTGCTTCTCTGTTCATTTAAACAGAGAGGAGACGGTTCACTACAGTGTTTTATTGAAACGATTCAATAAAATGTAAGCCGATGTTTTTTACCTTCATTGTTTATATAAATTAATTGATCAGAGAGGGGATTAAATGATGAACAGGTGCCGGCATGGACCGATAGAGTAGTCAAAAGTTGAGGGGATGCTTGTTGTCAGAAAACGGTTTAAATGCTTAATCAGTTTAATGAGTTCAAAAGTTAAAAATTTGATTTTACAGGGGAGTGTTTAGGTTGAAGAAATGGAGCACAATGTTATCTGTATGTTCGTTAGGGTTGATTCTGGCTGCCTGCAATAATGATGCAGGGACCGATGAAGAAGGAAATGAAGGGGACGAAGCGAGTGAGAATCAGGAAGAAGTAACAATAAGTGTTGCAAGCTGGAGATTTGGTAATGAAGGTGAAGAAACCCTTGAACGGTCAATGGTTGAAGCGTTTATGGAAGACTACCCTCATATTACCGTTGAAATTGATGAGTCGATTGGTGATCCGTGGAATGATTCTCTTTCTGCAGCAGCAAGTGCAAGTGCTATGCCGGATGTGTTTGAACTGAGTGAGGTTCCGATCGCTCTTGCAAATGACTGGCTTCTTTCACTGGATGAGGTAGTTGAAGGAGACGAAGACTTTGATAACATCAACGAAGCAGTAAAAGAACAGCTCTATTATGAAGATACTGTTTATTCACTGCCTTCAGGCCAGCACCTTCTCGGCTACTTTGTAAATAAAGATCTGTACGAGGAGGGAAATCTGAATGTGCCTGAATACGGGATGTCTATTGATGATTTCTCAAATGCCGTGCGTGATGTCACTGACATTAACAGCGGACAGGTCGGCTTAAATCAACCATTTTCCATTATTGAGTGGTATCCGGTATCGGCGAATGATGACATGGGTGTGTTTACGTATCAGGACGGAGAGCTGAACCTTGACAGTAATGAGTTCATCAGCGGTGTTAATCTGGCAAACAGTCTTGTAACAAACAATTATGTATACGAATCGTTAACAGAGGAACAAAAAGGAAACTTTAACGGCGAAGATGGCAATGAAGTGTGGTTCCAAAGTGAAATGGGACTCAGATGGGATGGAACATGGGTGTTATCTTTCTTTGATGAATCTGATTTTGATTGGGACTTTGTAGGGATCCCAGGAGGAAAGGCATTTTCTGTAAACGATTTCATGGGAATCTCTCAATCAACCGAGCATCCTGAGGAAGCGTACTTATTCACAAAATACATGACGTTTGGTAAGGAAGGATTTTTAAAGCGATTAGATCTCGTAGATGAGCAGGACTTCACACTAAATACCCTGCCGATCACAACAGATCAGGAAATCCTTGATGCATTCTTTGAAAGGTTGGACGTGCCTGGTATTTTAGAAGCCTATGAAGATATTGAAAATGGCGTGGCTAACCTGCCAAAAATAGTACCAGGATATACTGCAGCCAGATGGAATGCCCCAACAGGAGTCTCTGTAGGTGAGGAGTCCAATGCAACAATCGGGCAGTTGATTGACGCAGCTGTCAACGGCGAAGTCAACATTGAAAACTACAGTTCCCAGTTGAACGATCTGGCGAATCAGCAAATCCAGGAAGGCATAGACTCGATTGACTAATATTGATTTGAGGTTGAGGAGGTAATGGTATGAAATCTAAGATTTTGTTTGGGTCGCTGCTTTTACTTCTATTGCTGCCACACACGATTATTGAAGCTGATACTGATGAGGATCTTTTAACTCAATCGACCGAACAAGTCATAGAACCTCGTTATCGTATTGTCCTCAACGAGTGGGAGAATATGGATCTGGATGGCACTGCTCCTTTTGAGCGTGCTGTCCCTCCTTCTTCTTTTGAACAAGCTGATGACCTTCAGCTCCTGCCTGAATCAGATAGTTTCGGGTACGACGATCGTGTTCTCTATTGGCATAATAATGAGACAGTAGAGTTTGAGGTAGAGGTGGACCAGACGGGGCTGTATGAAATTGGCTTTGATTACTATCCCCTTGGTGAGATGATTATGCCAATAGAGGGTGCAATCCAGGTAAATGGCGAATTCCCATTTTTTGAAAGCAGGCGAATTGTTTTTCCTGTAAACTGGGAAAATGAATCAGATGAATTTGAAGCAGACCGTTTCGGTAATGATATTATTCCCGGGCAGGATCCGATTCAAAGCTGGGAGCAATTAAAAGTGGAAGATTCAAACCACCTGCATTCACGGTCTCTGCAATATTACTTGGAAGAAGGCACGAATACGATTTCCCTGAGTAACTTAAGAGGGGAACTTCTAATTGGGAATGCCTATATCACTTCCCCGGAAGAGGTATTGGAATATGAGGAATATATCAGTCAGACTGATGGCAGTGAAGTGATTGACAGCCTCCATGTTTATGAAGCCGAGTATCCTTCCTACAAAAACAGTTCATATGTGAGACCTGTTGCCACTCATGACCCTTCTGCAGTTCCATATGATTCGAGAAATCTTCTTCTTAATACATTCGGTGGTGAGTCCTGGACGGAATCGGGGCAGTCTGCTACATGGGAAATTACAGTGGAGGAGTCAGGCTTTTACTACTTGTCATTAAAAGCACTCCAAAACCACTCGTCCGGAGCACCGGTTTTTCGCACCATTTACATAAACGGTTCGTTACCGTTTGAAGAAGCAGAGCAGTACAGGTTCAGAAACAGCTCAAGCTGGTACAACGAGACGATCGGTGATGAAGCTGGAGAGCCGTACTTGTTTTATTTAGATGAGGGGACAAACACGGTAACGCTGATTGCGGATGCCTCACCGGTTGAAAGAGTCCTGTTTACTATTGATGAAGTTATGAGCGGGATGGAAGAGCTTTCACTGTCCATTCGAAAATTAACAGGTAACCAGCTGGATGCGAACAGAGACTGGAATTTGAGTGAGTACATTGAAGGTGTGGATGACCTTCTCCTCGAATGGGCGGATATGCTGGAGGATGAAGCAGATTACCTAGGGGGGCTGACTACAGGTGATGATTCAACGGACATTGTCACCCTTCAAATCGCAGCTGACAGATTGCGGACGCTTGCAAAAAACCCTGATGAAATACCAGGGAGATTGACAGAACTCTCAGAAGGTTCGAACTCTGTAGCACAGCTTCTGGGAAATTTAATTATGGAAGTGCAGGAACAGCCGCTTCTTTTGGACCGGATTTATGTTCACGGAGAAGAGACTCTGCCTGATCCTGAAGCAGGAATGTGGACAAAGTTTACTAGCTCCGTGACACGATTCTTTCAATCTTTCACAAGCGAGAACCTGGCCACAACCAATGTAGAGGATGATGTCGTAGACGTTTGGATCAACCGTCCAAGACAATATGTGGATTTATTACAAAATATGCTTGACCAGAACTTCACCCCGGAAACGGGCATTGAGGTAAAGCTGTCGATTATGCCTGAAGAGCAGAAGCTCGTCTTAGCAAGCGCTGCGAATACACAACCGGATCTCGCTCTGGGGATCAGTAACTGGTTGCCGTATGAACTGGCCATCCGGGGAGCAGCCGTCGATTTAAGAGAGTTTGATGATTTCAATGAAGTAGGAAACCAGTTTGCACCTGGTGCTTTTCTGCCGTTGATTGTAGATGACGGCATCTACGGACTCCCGGAAACGCAGGACTTCTTTGTTCAGTATTATCGGAGAGACATTATGAATTACCTTGACATCCCCATTCCTGATACCTGGAATGATGTCGTAAGCATCTTACCGGAGCTTCAGCGATACGGGCTGAACTACTATACTCCGATTGCCGGTGCGGTTGCATTCAAACCTTTTCAGACTACCGCTCCTTATATTTATCAGTTCGGAGGAGATCTGTATCAGGAAGACGGTATTGGCGCAGCCATAGATAGCGAGGATGCTTTAAGAGGGATTCAGTTTATGACAGATTTAAATACCATCTACAGTGCACCGTTGCAGGTGCCGAACTTTTACAATCATTTCAGGTATTCGACTCTGCCTATCGGAATCGGGTCATTCTCGGAATATGTTCAGCTGACGGCCGCAGCCCCAGAAATTTCCGGATGGTGGGATATCTCACCTCACCCGGGAGTGGAGGAGGAAGATGGATCGGTTACACGCTGGTCTACAGGCTCTGCCCAGACATCAATGGTGTTTGATGGAAGCGGAAAAACAGATGAAGCATGGGAAGTACTGAAATGGTGGATGGACACAGAAACACAGACAGAATTTGCTAACAGCCTGTTAACCCTGTACGGTCCTGAATACATGTGGAACACAGCCAACCTTGATTCTTTTGCACAATTACCATGGCCTGAGGAGCATAAAGAAACCATTTTGGAACAATGGGAGCACTTAAGAGAAGTTCCAAAAACGCCTTATGCTTATATGGTAGAGCGGGAGATTAGTAATGTTTGGAATAAAGTGGTCTTTGAGGGTGAGAATGCCCGTTCAGCCGTAGATGATTCAATGGTCACCATTGACAGGGAAATGCGCAGGAAACTTGAGGAATTCGGATATATGGAAAACGGAAGGGTTGTCAGACCTTACACGATTCCGACAATTGACATGGTGGAAGGGTGGCTGGAATCAGATGGCTAACAACAAACAGCATTTGAGTACGACAGTATTTCTGGCACCTTATTATATTATGTTCTTTACCTTTATCATACTGCCGGTAGCAGCGGCAGTTGCCTTATCATTCACTTATTTTAATGCAATAGAAATGCCGACATTCATCGGTCTTGCAAACTATGTAAATGTGATTACGCAGGATGGGGTATTTATGCGCTACGTCTTGCCCAACACACTTACATTCGCTTTTATTGTCGGACCGGGAGGATATATTCTTTCTTTCCTCCTTGCGTGGATGCTCGCTCAAATTTCAAAGGTCCCCAGGACAATTCTTGCGTTAATCATTTATTCTCCTTCCATGACAGCAGGGATTGCAATGGCAGTGGTCTGGAAGATTATCTTCAGCGGGGACCAGGTCGGTTATTTAAATAACATGCTCATTACACTTGGCGTGATTCTGGAGCCGATCCAGTTCCTCCAGTCACCGGAACATTTAATGACGATCATGATTCTGGTTACCCTCTGGGGCAGCATGGGTGTAGGGTTCCTGGCCATGCTGTCAGGGGTTCTGAACATTAACAAGGAAATATATGAAGCGGGCTATATTGATGGGATCAGCAATCGTTTTCAGGAGATCATTTACATCACAATCCCTTCAATGAAACCGCAAATGCTTTTTGGGGCGGTAATGGCTGTTGTAGGAACATTTCAGGCCGGAGCCATTGGTGTTGAACTTTCCGGAGCCAATCCAACGCCTCAATATTCCGGGCAGCTTATGGTAAACCACCTTGAAGATTTCGGGTTTATACGTTATGAGATGGGTTATGCAGCGGCAATATCAGTACTGCTTCTTCTTTTCATTTACCTTTTCTCCAAAATTGCCTGGAGATTATTCGGGGAGAAAGATTAACGGCCTCACAGAGTACGTGCAGTTATGAAAATAAAGGAGGATTGATGATGGCATCCTTTCATGGAACGAGAATAAACCCGGATAAATTTCACCGCAGCCAATTAAAGTTCTATCTGTTTCTGATCCCCCTGGCCTCGTTTATGGCTATGCCTATTATTTATATTATCTTTCATGCGTTTAAGCCGATAGATGAATTATTTGCTTACCCGCCCCGGTTTTTCGTTCAAAAGCCAACGTTTCAGAACTTCATAGATCTGGTCAATAACACAAATGCAACAGGCGTGCCCATGTCGAGGTATTTGTTTAACAGTATTGTGATAACCGTCGCTG
This sequence comes from Alteribacter keqinensis, assembly GCF_003710255.1. Classification (NCBI taxonomy): domain Bacteria; kingdom Bacillati; phylum Bacillota; class Bacilli; order Caryophanales; family Bacillaceae; genus Alteribacter; species Alteribacter keqinensis. The sequence goes on from NZ_RHIB01000001.1 coordinate 19,986, forward strand.
TAGTGCTGCTGACAGTGCTGATCAGTACGATGGCCGGCTATGTACTGTCAAAGAAACAGTTCAAATTAAAGAAAACAATGTTTGAAATCAATACGCTTGCCCTGATGTTTGTGCCGGCAGCTGTTGCGATTCCCCGTTATCTTTTAATCGATGAAGTGGGACTGTTAGATACATTCTGGGCTCACATTTTTCCGCTTCTGGCAATGCCCGTCGGCCTGTTTCTGGTAAAGCAGTTCATAGATCAAATACCAAATGAACTGATTGAAGCCGCTCAGATCGACGGAGCATCTGATTATCGTATTTTCTTACAGATTATTATTCCTCTGGTAAAACCTGCGATTGCCACAATCGCTATTCTGTCTTTCCAGATGGTATGGAATAATGCGGAAACCTCCACCTTGTATGTGGACAATGAAAACCTTAAGACATTTGCCTTTTATATGTCTACGCTGGCAGTACAGTCAGAAGGAAATACTGTAGCGGGACAAGGGATGGCGGCAGCTGCAGCACTGATTATGTTTATTCCGAACCTTATTATTTTCATGATTTTACAGAGTAAAGTGATGAATACAATGGCACACTCAGGTATTAAGTAACGCAAGGGGGAAAGGGAAATGAGGAAAGCCTTCATCATCATGTTCTGCCTTTGTTTTTTCGTATTGCTTCCCGCACATTCCTCTGCATCCGTTTCTGTCCCGTACAAGACAGAAACCTTGTCAGCTGACGGAGAGATCATTGAGACACAAACCGCTTATGTTCCCCTTGGAATCTTTCAAAATGACATTGATATCGTTAGTCCGGAAGATTTGTTTATAGATGAAGATGATCACATCTTTGTTGCTGATTCGGGTACACAGACCGTTGTGAAATTCGATCAGCAGGGAAATGTGCAGCAAAGCTTTGGCGAAGGAATCCTTCAACAGCCGCTCAGTGTCTATGTAGATCATGAACAAGATGTCTATGTAGCCGACTACGCTCAGGAAATGGTGTATCGATTCAGTGAAGACGGTGACTTACTCGAGGAGTACGGGAGACCGGAATCCCCTCTCTTTGGAGCACGTTCCCCATATAAGCCGCAAAAGGTATCTGTTGACCGGCGCGGGAACATCTACATTGTGGGAGAAGGGTCAACGAACGGAATTATTCAACTCAACCAGGACGGTGCATTCCTGGGGTATTACGGGGTGAACCACTCACGTCAGACGGTTCTGAACTTCTTTCAGGACCTTGTAACAACCGAAAGGCAGAGGGAAAGACTTTTCAGCAGGGTGCCTCCTGCACCTACGAATATCTCCATTGATGAGCAGGGACTTGTTTATACAGTTACTTCTGGTACAGATTTTGAAGTCATTCGAAAGCTGAACATTGCCGGAGCCAATATGCTGCCGCCGGAAGTTTCAACTGTCACCAATCTGAGAGATATAGATGTAGGCCCTATCGGTAATATTTACACAGTAGGCAACGACGGAAAAATATATGAATATGACAGGTATGGTAACCTCCTGTTTATGTTTGGGGGGAGAGACGACGGTACAAGCCGGAACGGATTATTTATGCAGCCGACAAGTATTGCAGTAGATAATGTAGGAAGGCTGTACGTGAGTGACCGGGAGCAGGGGGATATTCAGATTCTGGAGCCGACAGAATTCACTTCCATGCTGCATCAAGGTTTGGCCCTGTATGCAGAAGGGTTTTATTTGGAAAGTGAAGAGTACTGGAATGACATTTTAAAGCTGAACTCGTCATTCGGCCTGGCACACTCGGCTATGGGAGAGGTTTACTTTAAGCAGCAGCATTATAATGAAGCTGTTGAGGAGTTCAGGCTTGCAGAAAACAGGGAAGGGTATTCTCTGGCATTTTGGGAGATCCGTCATGAATGGATGCAAAGCAACCTGGCTGCAGTATTTGCCCTTCTGCTGGCTGTATTTGGTGTAAAAATGGCAGTCAATTATGCAGATAAAAAGAGAAATATTCTCCAGCCGGTAAGAAAAAGCTGGACGAAGATAAAGGCCAGGAAGCTTGTAAGAGAGCTGCTCTTTTTGTTCAGGTTTCTCCGGCACCCGATCGACAGCTTTTATTATTTAAAAGAGTACGAGAGAGTGTCTGTTTTATCAGCAACTATTCTCTATGCTGTGCTCTTTTTACAATACATGTTCATGCTTTACTGGACCGGGTTTATTTTCTCGGATCAGAGAGTAACGGAACTCAATCTGTTTTTGGAAATGGGAACAGTGTTCCTTCCAATTTTTCTATTTATTGTAACAAACTATCTGGTGAGTACGATTAATGATGGTGAGGGAAGGTTGAGGGATATATACATTGGGACCATTTATTCTTTGGCCCCGGTACTTGTCCTGCTTGTTCCAATTACCCTTATCTCAAATGTCTTAACCTATAATGAAGCATTTGTTTATACATTTTCGACTCAGATTATGATTGTCTGGTCCTTAGTCATCCTGTTCATGATGATCAGGGAAGTTCATGACTTTACGTTTTTCGGGACGATTAGAAATATTCTTGTGACACTGTTTGGCATGTTTATTATGATTCTGGTGTTCTTTGTCCTGTATATCCTGCTGGACCAGGTGCTTGAATTTATTATTACGATTACTCAGGAGGTGATTCATCGTGTATAAGAAATGGCTGGTCTTTTTACTCGTCATGATTCTTCCCGTCCCGGTCATTGCAACAGCTCTTTCCGATGATGAAGCCGACCCTGACACTGAATTGACTGAAATTCAAGCAGAGCTTGCAGAACAGTCATTCAAATACAGAAGCAACCAGTTCACTCAGCCTGAAGCCGGTGAAGGAGAAAGTGCCGAAGTGGATACATCTGCTGATGGGTTTGAACAAGTCGCTGAAAATGAAAATCTGTCCCTGTTTGTCAACGACGAATCTCTTGCGTTAAAAATTATGGATAACCGTACGGGTTATATGTGGAACTCAGGTCTTGACAGTAACAAAGAGTACAACCTGAACGATACATGGATGAACATGGCTCAGTCAGCCATTACAATAGACTACCTTGATCAGAATGAGAATTCAAGCACAACAAACATTCTTTCAGATGAAGCGTCAATTGATATACAAAGCCAGGAGGACGGATTCACTGCTGAGGTTGACTTTAGTGAGATCGGTATTTCATTGGAATTGAGTGTTCGCCTTGGAGAAGATTCCATCGATGTTCATATACCGGAAAGCGGGATTACTGAAAGTGAAACAGGCAGGCTTGTTTCACTCAGGCTCTACCCATTTCTTGGGGCTGTCGAGGGAAATGATATCGACGGGTACATGTTTATTCCTGATGGAAGCGGTGCGCTTGTCAGGTTTAATGAAGGAAACAGAGGTGCGAGATCTTCATACCAGGCTTCGATTTATGGTGAAGATGAAGGGTTTAAACGTACGTACGAAGATGGAAAAACAGAAACCAATCCAGTGCAAAACGTAACCCTTCCCGTTTACGGCATTGTTCACGAAGCAAATCAAAATGCTATCTTTACCATCATTGAAGAAGGAAAATACAACAGTGATATCATCGCCTATCCCTCAGGCGTCTCTACTGATTTTAACTGGATGACGACTCAGTACAATTACAGGTATCAGTATTATCAGCCGACGAGTCAGGCTATGAGTGGCTACAATACCTATCAGGAAGAAAAAAACACATTCGATATTAAAGAAAAAACTGTCTTTCTGATAGAAGAAGAAGCCAATTATGTAGGAATGGCCAATTATTACCAGGGTTTTTTGGCAGATAAAGGTGATCTTTCGATAGCGGATCAGCAGGCAGACATCCGCCTTGAATTTTTAGGCGGAGAAGTGAAACGCGGTCTTTTATGGGATTCCGTTGTTCCAATGACAGAGGTTAGCGAACTGCCGGGGATGATCGAAAGTCTTAATCAGCAGAGCGTGGACAATATGCAAGTAGTCCTTCGTGGATGGTCCAAAGGCGGCCTGACCGGGTCTCTCCCCCGGAAGTTTCCGTTTGAAAGCAAAGTCGGGAGTGGTTCAGACTTCGAAGAGACCATTCAGCATTTTCAGGACCAGGGTCTTCCGTTGTACTTCCATACAGATTATACGAAAGCCTATGATGGGGCTTCAGGCTATGGCGGAAGGTCAGATGTAGCGAGGAAGATCAACGCTGAAACCATGGGAGGATCGACATTTGACCGCGACTTCTACTTTTTAAGTCCAACGGTATCAAGAGAACACGCCCAACAGGATGCAGCCGATTTTGCAGATCACCAGATTTCACATCTGGCTGTAGGAACAAGCGCCGGTACACTTTTTTCAGATTTCAATACGAACCGGATTATGAATCGGGAAGGTATGGCCGAAGAATACGATGACATATTTGGAGAATTGGGCAGTAATCTCGATTCGCTTTCTTTCTACCAGCCTAATGATTATATGTGGTCGCATATGGACAGGTATCTTGATGTACCTATGTATTCGTCAAACTACAGCTTTGTGACTGATACAGTTCCATTTATCCAGATTGTCCTGAGAGGATACATTCCTTATTATGCTCCTTATTCAAACTTTTTCTATAACCAGGATGAAGAAGTGCTGAGAATGATTGAATACGGTGCCTATCCTTCCTTTTACTTAACAAAAGAGCCGTCTCATTTATTGAGGGATACACCTTCAAGAGACTTATATACTTCAGAATTTTCCGTTTGGGAAAGTGAGATTGTCAGACAGTATGAGCTTGTTCAAGAGAGTCTGGGACGTGTTGAAGGTGAGACAATTGTCAGCCGGGATGTCCATGATTACGGAGTAGTGGAAGTAACGTATTCAAACGGAATTTCCATTCTCGTCAATTATACAAGTGAAGCTTACACAGTAGACGGTCACGAAGTTGAAGCCACGGCATTTAAAGTTTTGGACAGAGGGGAGTAGCTTAAGATGAAGCTAACGATGAAGAAAAAAAACCAATTGATCGGCTACGCCTTTATATCACCATGGATCATCGGCTTTGTTCTGCTGACAGCTTTCCCTTTGCTCTATTCTTTGTTTTTGAGCTTTCAGGATGTAAGGGTAACAACGAATGGCATCCAAACTGATTTTGTAGGTTTAAACAACTACGAGATTGCCTTTGGTGTAGATACTCTTTTTACACAGTACCTGCTGACGTTTATACAGGAGCTGGTACTGTCTGTTCCGATAATTATTGTATTCTCGTTAATTATTGCTCTTTTACTGAACCAGCAAATCAGGTTTAAAGGTTTTTTCAGGACCATTTTTTTCCTGCCGGTTATCATTGCCAGCGGCCCTGTTATTAATGAGCTGATGGAGCAAGGTGTGACGTCGATTCCCTCCATTGAGCAGTATGCTCTTTTCCAGGCGATCATGACCAGCACAGACAGCTTTGTTAATACGTTCCTTATTTACCTGATGAATAATTTGATTGTCATTCTGTGGTTTTCGGGTGTACAGATCTTAATTTTTCTGGCTGCGTTGCAGAAAATCGATAAGCAGGTCTATGAAGCAGCCAAAATTGATGGTGCATCAAATTGGGAATGTTTTTGGAAAGTAACACTGCCGAGCCTGTTTCCGATGGTCGTGGTCAATACGATTTACACCATCGTGATGTTCTCCATCTTTGCGTTAAATCCGGTCATCGACCATATTCAAAGCAATATGTTTGATATCAGTACCGGGCTTGGCTACGCATCGGCACTATCGTGGATTTATTTCCTGATTATTGCTCTGGCACTAACAGTAAGCGTCGGTCTTATGACAGTAAGGGGAAGTAAAAAATATGCATAAAAGGAGGGCTTGTATATGGAAGGGCGTCTATCAATTGAACAAAAGAAAAAGCTGAAGGCACGTGTGAATAAATCAAAGCGGTTTTTGTTCGGAATGCAGGGGAAGGAAGGCGTGCTGTTAAAAACGTTTGTCTATGTTTTACTGATTTGTATCGGTTTTGTCTACCTGTATCCTTTGATTTACATGGTCTCATTCAGTTTTAAATCACTGGAGGATCTGTTAAGTCCACTCGTAAACTGGATTCCCTCTCAGTTTTACTTTGATAATTATTTGCGGGCAAATAATGTCTTAAGCTTTCTGCCAACGTTAATGCAATCCTTTTATGTAACTGTACTGCCAGCTCTCGCGCAGACGGCCGTTGCCGGAGTAATCGGATATGGGTTTGCAAGGTTTGACTTTCCGTTAAAGCGGACGTTGTTTGTTCTGGTACTCGCCACATTTGTCGTTCCCCCTCAGGTAACGATGATTCCCAGATATGTATTCTTCAATGAGCTTGGACTCCTTGGTAATATTCAAGCCTTTCTGATCCCTGCAGTTCTCGGCCAAGGCTTAAACAGTGCCATCTTTATATTGATTTTTTATCAATTCTTTAAAATGATACCTAAATCTCTTGAGGAAGCTGCCCAGCTTGATGGGGCAGGTGTGGTACGCGTTTTCACAACAATTGCTATCCCGATGGCGGTTCCGGCAATTATTATTTCCTTCTTGTTTTCATTTGTCTGGTATTGGAATGAAACCTATCTGGCCTCTCTTTATTTTGGAAACCAGCTGTCAACGCTGCCCCTTGAACTTCAGAGGTTTGTAGCTACTTTTAATCAGCTCTATTCAGGAAACGATAGCGGAGCAAATTCCATAAACGAAGGTGTGAGAATGGCAGGAACGGTACTATCCATTTTACCTCTTCTTCTTGTATACTTCCTTACCCAGAAATGGTTCGTCGAAGGTGTGGATCGATCGGGAATTACCGGAGAATAGCGGCCTTAAAAAACAGCAATCGCTTCATTTTTGCCAAATCGATTGCTGTTTTTTTCAAAATGGGATGAAACGTTTCAATCCGATCTGAAGTACAGCAGTCCTCCTGACCATTAAGCAGACAGGAGAGAAAGATAGAATCAGTTAATAGAAAGAGGAGGTAATGAAGGTGCAGGTGAAAATGGAAAACCAGAAGTTTGTTATTAATGGAGAGGACGTTTTCCTTTATGGAGGCGAATTGCATTACTTTCGTGTTCCTAAAGACGAATGGAAGGACAGGCTTATAAAAATTAAGGAATCCGGCTGCAACCTTGTGAGCACATATGTTCCATGGGTATGGCACGAACCACGGGAGGGAGAAGTCGACCTGACAGGCGGTACCAGAGGGGAGCGGGATCTGAAAGGCTTTCTTGCCCTGGTCAGGGAAATGGGGCTTTATTGTATCGTCCGCCCCGGGCCCTATGTAATGGCTGAAGTACGCTATCACGGAATTCCTGCCTGGCTCCTTGATAATTATCCTGAGGTCGTTGCAAAAAACCGTGAGGGAAAAGAACATCCCACAAGTGTTGTGTCGTACAGGCATCCTGTGTTTTTAGAAAAAACGAAAAAATGGTATGAAGCGGTGAATGAAGTCATCGCTCCTCAGCAGATTGAGTATGGCGGACCTGTTATTATGTATCAATTATGCAATGAAATCGGGATGTTTCATTGGGTGACAAACACGTCAGACTTTAATGAAGAAGTGTTGGACAAGTTCACTGACTATCTGTCAGGCCAGTACGGCACGATCGAATCCTTTAACCAAAAATACAATATAAACGAAGCTTCCTTCTCTGATTTTGTATCCGTTTTCAAAGAGGGACTGCCATCTGAATATCCGTCATTTCATTTCGAATGGAGTGAATTTCGAAGAGTTTACATCCGGGATTATGTAGGGGATTTGAGATCCTTTGCCAAAGACACGGGCATCACAGTTCCATTCATTATTAATGTGCACGGCTTTAAAGATTATTCCATTTACAGTCGAGGCGTTGATTACCCGATCGGACTGTCACAGCTATATTTAACATCTGAATTTAATGATGTCGTTATTGCAGGAGACTTTTATCCGGGGCATATCGGATATGATAATTATCATGATCTCGTCCTGGCAACAACGTTTACGAGAGCCATTTCCCGGAAAAACCAGCCTGTCTTTTCTGCTGAGTTTCAGTCAGGCCGTTTAGCTGACAGACCCCGCCTTTACCCTCAGGACCTGGATTTAAACACACGTACGTGCGTCGCTCACGGGATGAATGCCTTGAACTATTACATGTTTGCCGGTGGTGAAAATTATGAAAATATCGGACTTTTCGGCAGACGGCATGAATGGCAGGCCCCGATTGATTCAAAAGGAAACCTGAGACCAAACTATGAGAAGGCCCGCCACTTAGGTGAGATGTTCCGCACAATAGGTTCAAGACTGCTGGATTCTACTAAGAAAGTGCACACGTATGTAGGATTTAATCCTGATGATTATATGACAGAAGTGGTGGATAAGCGAGATGAGGCATTCATTGGTGACATCGTTGGTAAACGTGAGCAGGCGTCATTTGATGGTGTGTTGAGACTTCTCACGGCTGCCAATATCCATTTTGAAGCGGTGAACCTTAAAGCAAAACTCAATCCAGTTAACATTCCTTCTCTCTGGGTTTTTTCAACGGCCATCATGAAAGAAAAACTTCAAAGGAACCTAAGTGAATATGTAAAGGAAGGTGGAAAGCTTGTTCTTTACCCCGAGATTCCTTATAAGGATGAAAACGGAAATCTGTGCCGTCTTCTGGCAGATGAACTTGAACTCGGGACTTGGGAGGTAATAGGAGGGCGTCCGGATTATGCCGATGTAATGTCGATGGATGCGGTGAATATCAGGCAGCGGCTTCACTTCCAAAGCTTTGATGGGAAGCCTCTGGCTCGATTCAGCAGAACTGGAAACGAGGAAGTAGCAGCTTATGTAAAACAGTACGAAAAAGGTGAAATTCTCGTCCTTGGACTGACGATGGGACATGATTATGCGTATCAACTGGACGTCATAAAAGAGCTTGCTGAAACGCTGGGGATTAAGGGTCATCTTCATGCAGAGAACGAAAATATCTCTTTAGTGGAGCGGTCCAATGGGAGAGAATCATTCCTGTTTGTGAGCAATTATGATGAAGTGGAACAAGGAACGGTTATTTATGAAGAAGGCAGACCTGCTCTGGATGGAGAAGAAATTATTCTTCCACCAAGGTCATCCGTGATGGTTATAAGAGATTATGAGATTGCAAAAGGGTTGTCAGTTGTTTTCTCAACATTAGAATGGACAAAACTTGAGCAAACGGAAGATCAAGTCACCTTTACGTTAAACCCAGTCGGGAGGGGCGGTATGGTAAAACTGAAAACAGACGGTCAATGGAATACAGAGCATAATGAAGCAACAGATGCGGATACAATCAAAATTAAGTCTGCTGATAAACCAGTGACGATTGTTTTAAAGAAACAATCATTATGAACAGATAGATAGTACTGTATCGGTTACCAGTCAGCCAAACACGGCCTGCAGAGCAGAACATTGAAAACCACTTTAATTAATCATCCTGACAATTCGAGAGGTGAATGAGTAATGATCGAGATTAAAAACAAACAGATTATCATTGATGGGAAACCGGAACTTCTTATGTGCGGCGAAATACATTATTTCCGCCTTGACCGGGAAGAGTGGCAGGATCGAATTGATAAGTTGAAAGCAGCTGGATGTAACGCAGTCGCAACTTACGTACCCTGGCTCTGTCATGAGCCAGAGGAAGGCCGTATCGATCTCGAAGGGAAAACAAGGCCTGAACTTGATTTAACAGGGTTTATTGATCTCTGTGCTGAGAATGATCTTTACTTCTTTTTAAGACCTGGTCCCTTTATTATGGCTGAAATGAAAAACGAAGGCATTCCCCATTGGGTGATTGATAAGCATCCTGAAATTGTTCCTCTTACTTGGAATGGAGGAAAGACCAGAGCGAAAACACTGGATTACACAGCTCCCGCTTTTTTACTGGAAACGAAGAAATGGTATGCTGCCGTTATGAAAGTGGCTGCAACACGGTTACATACCAATGGCGGTAACATTATAGCTGTTCAGCTTGACAATGAAATTGGCATGCTTTCCTGGGTGAGTAACAGTCCGGATTTGACAGACAACGTACTTCAGGATTTTTCAGGCTGGCTGAAAGAACGGTACACCCCTGAGGAGATACTGGTACGTTATCCTTTCGACCTGGACGATGAAGAAGAAAGAAAAGCAGGCATCCGTTCACCGGATGAAGCTTACAGTGCCGAGCTTCATTATGATCTTGGTTACTTTATGAGGTTCCGCTTTGCCCGTTATGTAGCTATCCTCAGAGAGTTTTCGGAGGAATTTGGTGTATCTGATATTCCATTTGTGGTAAACATCCACGGAACCGGCGGGGGAAGAGGTCTCATGTTCCCAATCGGCATCAGTCAGTTATACGAGTCTTACACCCAGGCTCCGGGCTACCTTTCAGGATCCGATATCTACTTTGGTGACCTAACGATGGAAACGTTCCAGGATTTGTATCTTATAAACGGGTTTATGGATGCTGTTCACAATAAGGACCAGCCCCTTACATCTGTTGAGTTTAACTGTGGGGACGGAAACTTCGGGAACAACTTCAGCGGACGGATGGATCCTTCTGCTTCAGATTTTAAAACGAGAATGTGCATCGCTCAGGGTAACCGTCTTTTAAACTACTACCTCTTTACCGGAGGAAGAAACTACCGGATGGAAAAATCGTATAACGATGGAAATGACAGAATTGCCCACACCGGAGAACGTCATGGCTTTGCCGCACCGGTCAGCCCTGAAGGAGAATTGAATTACACGTTCCCGAGAATGGCCAGGTCCATTCAGACAATGATGGCCGTTTCCAATAAGCTTGCGGTTATGAATGAGGAGCGTGACGACGTTGCCTTTGCCTTTATTCCTGATTATTACATGACTGAATCGCGGTATGACAACAGTGATAAAATGGCTGCCATTTACCAGAACATCCAGGTAAACCGGGCAGCCGGGGCGTGGGAAAACATGGCCCGGGCTATGCTGATCTCTGGATACAGATTTGGTTCAGTGGATATTCAGAATAAATCCATCACACCTGAAGATACCCCTGTCCTGGCTTTGGCTTCAGCTCGTTATTTACATGTTTCAGTTCAGAAAAAATTAGTGGACTACATTCAAAATGGTGGCGGACTGCTCCTTTATGGAGAGGTTCCGACTTATGATATGGAAGGAAACCCATGTACAATCCTCGCCGATGCAATTGGGATTCAATCAATCAAGAACACTAATGCAGACCTCGAATATAAATTGTCGGTTTATGCCGATGGGTGGGCGAAGCCAAGACCGGAAATACGCCTGCATAAAGCACAGACAATGGATGTTAGAGATGCAGAGCCGTTGTTTAAAGTCTATGGAACCGACGAGATCTGCGGTTTTGAAAAAAGTACAGGAAAAGGAAGAGTCGTTATTGTTTCCTGTGCTTATACATGTGACCCTGACTTTTTCAAAAAAGCACTGGAGAAGCTTGGCGCACGTGTATCTTTATCCCACGACTGCAAATACCATGGATTATTCATGACCTCTACAGCACATGATGGGGAAAAATTTATTCATATTCTTAACCTGGACGGCTTTGATAAAGAGTTCCATGTTTATGAAAACGGAAATGCACTGTTTGGTGGGTATAAGCTTCAGCTTCAGAGTAAAGACGGCGTCATGCTTCCGGTAAATGTTGCTTTTGATGAGGTAACGATTGCCTATTCGACTGCGGAAGTGATGAAAGCCGGACCTGGTTCTTTTGAGTTCCGTCTGACCCAGTCTGAAGATCGGATTGCATTTGTAACGACACGGGATGTTGCACCAAGTCAGGACTACCGTATTGAAAAAACAGGTGACAAAACAATAGTCATCTCCAACAAGCACGCAAAAGTAGACGATAAGCTTACAATTTCCTTCTATTAATATCCTTGTCTTTTTGAGGAGTGTGCAGGAAGAGTAACGATACAGATGAAGGAAGGAGAAGGTATTAGGATGGAACTGACTCGCACTTTTCAGAAAGCCGGTTACAAGCTGCCTTACTTGCTTCATTTGCCGGATGATGTCCAAGAAACGGATGAAAAGCTCCCGCTCATCCTTTTTCTTCACGGGGCAGGAGAACGGGGGACGGATATTAACCCCGTCAGAACCCACGGCATCTTTCAAAACCTGGATATGGCTGAGGATTTCATCATCGTGGCTCCTCAATGCAGCGAACAATCTTACTGGGTGAAAGAGATCGATGGATTATCAGCACTTTTGGATGATCTGGAAGTAAAATATCCGGTTGATCCCGACCGCGTATATCTGACAGGACTGAGTATGGGAGGAATCGGAGCTTGGCACCTTGCTTTGGAAAACCCGGACCGATTTGCAGCGATTGTCCCGGTCTGCGGCGGGCTTTCCGTACCCAGCTTCAGAAGGGAACAATTAGGTCTAACGTTTGATTCAAATGAATTGTTCAGCCGGTTGTCCGTTCTTACATCCACGTCTGTCTGGGCTTTTCACGGTGAAAAAGATGATGTTATACCAATGAATGAATCTGTCAATATGATTGCTTTTCTGCAAAAAGAAGGGGGGAAGGCAGCAATAACGGTCTACGAGAATGTTGGTCATGATTCCTGGGTGCAGGCGTACAGCAGCCCGGAGCTGTACAAGTGGCTGATCAGCAAGAAAAGGCACAACAAGTAGATTCAATGTTCAGCTGAAAATAATGATTGGGAAAGGGATGTTTCACAATATGGGACAAACCACTGATTTATACAAGGGTTTACCAGAGAATGTAAAGGCTTTTTTTGACAGGCAGTACGAAGATTCCTACAGGCTTCTGGATGCATCGCGTCATCCTCGTACAGGGTTGTATGCTGATGCCTATATGACTTTGGGTGACAATCCGGATCAACGGTGTTCGATAGCTGCTACAGGTGTGGGACTTATCGGACTCTGTTCCGCAGATTTGGAAGGATGGGATCCTGATGCACAAGAGAAGGCGGTCGTAACTTTGGAAGCATTGACGGGAAAGATTGATGGCTGCCGTCCGGCGAGAGAAGAGAATACAGGATTTTTTGCCCACTTTGTTGATATGGATACCGGGGCGAATCTAAACTCTGAAATGTCAACGATTGATACGTCTCTTGTGGTTGCAGGCGCCATGTTTGCAGGGGAACACTTTAAAGCTACTGCTCCGGAGATCAGTGAAATGGCAAATCAGCTGTTATCAGAAATTGACTGGAGCCAGGTGGTAGCTGACAAGGACAAAGGAATCATTAATATGGTCATCAAGGATGGAAAGGGGGCCCTCCCTCTAACTGCGTACAATGAATATGTTCTTACAGCCTGGCTTGCAAAGGTTGGCAACCCGGAAAATAAAGAAGTTCAGGAATTGTGGGAAAACACATTTTCTATAGACAAGATTACTGAGCTCCCGCAAATTCAATACCGAAATATCCAGGTTTTAACAGATGGGAAGGCAGAACATTTCTTATCTTCATTTGTCCATCAATTTCCGTTCTATTTAGTACCTGAATACGCAGAGAGTGACGTTTACCGCACATTCTATGAAAATGCCTGCATGGCAGACAGGTATAAATGGAAGGAATTAAATGATGTTCCTTCCTATGTATGGGGATATGGGGCAGGACCAAATGACGGTCTCCACGGAGGATATCATGCGGATAAAATTAATCAATCTCCGGGAAATGTTGCATCCGCTTACATTGTTGCCGGATTTCTCCCGGTTTACCCGGCAGGTATTCACGACCTGTACGCCTTGTATCGTCTCCAAATTCCTTATGATACCTATGTAAACAGAGGTGACGTAAAGGATGAAAACAAGTTCCGTGCTGCTTACCGGTACGGACTTCACAGGTATTCATGGTGGCACTTGGAACAGCCTGAACGCTGGTATCCCACAAAGGTTACGCTTATTGACTGGAGCTCGATGCTATACGGTCTGACCGCTTTTAAACGGGGGATGTCTTTCTTTACTGACCGTCTGAAGAGAAGCAGCAGGAATGCCTGAGTCAGTGGCAGTTAACAAATAAAGATACCTTCGTATTGGAGGCGTAACGATGGAAGTAAAAGTGATGTCATTTAATTTGCGGGTGGATATTCCCCAGGACGGAAAAAACGCCTGGTCCTCGCGTGCACCCGTAGTACCGGACCTCATCATGAAACATCAGCCGGCAGTCATAGGTACTCAGGAAGGCCTTAAGAGAATGGTTGAGTATATAGCGGGGCAGCTGTCTGATTACAGCTGGATCGGACAAGGCAGACAGGGCGGGGAAAAGGACGAGTTCTGTGCTATCTTTTATAATCACCGCATGCTTGAAGTGGCCGAATCAGGTCAATTCTGGCTGTCTGAGACTCCGAAAAAGCCAAACAGTGTCAGCTGGGAAAGCGACTACCCGAGAATATGCACCTGGGCCGTACTTCGTGTTAAAAGCAGCGGCTCGGTGTTTGCGGTATATAATACCCATCTCGACCATATCAGTCAGGAAGCCAGACAGAGAGGGATTCAGTTAATCGTTAAAAAGATAAATGAAGCAGCGGTTCAAAGGAACATTCCTTTTGTTTTGACTGGTGATTTTAACAGTCAGCCTGATAATCCGGTTATCCGGTATTTACGGGGCGAGGAGCCTCTCTATGGTGAAACGGCGGAATTGGTTGATTGCTTTACCGGAATGGGAAGTGAACCCGGAACAACCCTCCACAACTTTGAAGGGGGCAGCTCAGGTAAGCCGATTGATTATATCTTCAGTGGTAAGAATGCAAGAGTGATAAAAACAGAAGTAGACAGGTCTTCAATTAATGGTATCTATCCTTCCGATCACTACCCTGTTATTTCGACAGTAGAATTATAGAAAGGAATGATCGTCTATGAAAATACTTTATATTGATATTGATGCGTTACGACCTGACCATCTTGGATGCTATGGATATCACCGGAACACGTCACCCAATATCGACAGTATTGCTGAGAGAGGAACGCGTTTTACGAATTACTATGCCTCTGACGTACCATGTGCCCCGTCCAGAACAGCGATGTTCAGTTCACAATACGGAATTCATAATGGCGTGGTCAATCACGGAGGTCTGCAGGCTGATAAAAGACCGGTAGGACAGGGTCGTCCGTTTAATTTTCATCATACCGAGCATCAGGCTTGGGTGGATGTATTCCGGTCAAAGAAGCATCATACAGCCATTATCAGTCCCTTCCCGGACAGACATGGAGCCTGGCACGTACTGCAAGGATTTCTTGAAGTACAGGATACAGGAAAACACGCGGCTGAAACAGCTGATGATGTATCAAAAGAGGCTTTACGATGGATTAAAGACCGTGGAACAGAAAAAAATGACTGGTTCCTGTACTTAAATTTTTGGGACCCGCATACCCCATACCGGACCCCGGAAGAATTCGGAAATCCGTTCGAACACGATCCTGCCCCGGAATGGCTGACGGATGAAATGATTACTGAGCACGGGGAAAGTTACGGACCATACAGTGCGAGGGATATCCCCCGGGTCAAGCAATGGGGTGATCTGCCGGATGAAATAAAAAGCCGGGAAGATTTTAAAAAATGGGTTGATGGCTATGATACTGCAATCCGTTATGTGGATGATCACGTTGGGAAGATCATCGAAACTCTTGAAGAACAGGGAATTCTTGAAGAGACCATCATTATCCTGTCATCTGATCACGGGGAAAATCAAGGTGAGCTGAATGTCTATGGGGATCACCAGACAGCTGACCATATCACATGCCGGATTCCCTGTATAATAGCAGGTCCGGGAGTGCAGGAAGGCCACGTAGACGAGGATTTTCACTACCAGATTGACTTAGGCCCTACATTAGTAGAGTTATTGGGAGAGAAAAGGCGTAGAAAGTGGGATGGCGTCAGCTTTCTTCCGTCACTTACAGAAGGAAAGTCAGCTGGACGTCCCTATCTCGTCGTAAGTCAGTGTGCCTGGAGCTGCCAGAGAGGCGTACGGTTTGATAATTGGATGTTCATTCGAACCTACCATGACGGCTTAAAGGAATTCCCTGAGTACATGTTGTTTGACATTGAAAATGATCCACATGAAACAACAAACCTGGCAGAGGAAAAGCCGGAGGTTACAGGCAAAGGGCTGTATTTACTTGACCAATGGTATGCCCGTCAGATGGAAGTATCCGATTTACCGGTTGACCCGATGTGGAACGTCATACACGAAGGCGGCCCTTTCCATACAAGGGATGATATGACTCTTGAATCGTACCTAAAAAAGCTGCGTAAAGAAAACAGACTTGCGGCTGCAGACAGACTGGAACAACGTTATAAGCAGAAAGAAGTAAAGTAGAGAAATCCGTTTTTACTACCTTGACGTTGGCGGCGGACAGGTTGCCGCCAACCCTCTAGGATAACTATTTCAAGAATTATCAAAATAATATTGAAATCGTTTACAATGAAGCATATAATAAATGTATTGAAACGTTTCAATAAAGGTGTGGTCTTAACTACCGGAAAGACAAAACTCTTTTTTTGTTCTTTTATTGTAACGTTTCAATAAAGATACACATGTGAAAATACAGAGGAGGAAGCTAAGTGACTAAAAATAAAGTGGAAGCCATTCTTGAAGAAATGACTCGGGAAGAAAAAGTGGATCAGCTAATGCAGTTAGCGACCTTATTTTATGAAGGCTCCAGACAAAAGGGGAAAATCACAGGTCCGATGGAAGAGATGGGCATTGAATTGAATACTGTTCATAACAGTGGCTCAGTTCTGGGTGGCGCTGGTGCTGAAGAAGTAAAAAGTATTCAAAAAGCACACTTGGAAAAGAACCGGCTCGGCATTCCTCTGTTAATGATGGCAGATATTATACATGGATTTAAGACAATTTTTCCCGTTCCGTTAGCGATTGGCTGTTCATGGGATACAGATCTTGCCGAAATGAGTGCAGAAATTGCTGCAAAAGAGGCATCTGTCTCAGGAGTACATGTAACCTTTGCTCCGATGGTTGATTTGGTTCGTGACCCAAGGTGGGGGCGGGTAATGGAATCAACCGGTGAAGACTCCTTTTTAAATGCATCATTTGCAAAGGCTTTTGTCAGAGGATTTCAAGGGGAGAACCTGGAAACGGACATGGACCGGGTGGCAGCTTGTGTAAAACATTTTGCTGCTTACGGTGCCCCGGCAGGCGGACGGGATTATAATACTGTTGACATGTCAGAAAGGGAGCTTCGCGAATCCTATCTGCCTGCTTACAAGGCGGCTTTGGATGAAGGCTGCGAAATGGTGATGACCGCTTTTAATACAGTTGACAGCATTCCGGCATCAGCAAACAAAAAATTAATGAGACATTTGCTCCGTGATGAATGGGGATTTGACGGAGTAATCATTTCCGACTGGGGCGCAGTGAAAGAAACGATTGCTCATGGAGTGGCAGCTGATGAAGCAGAAGCGGCGCAAAAAGCGATCGAAGCCGGTGTCGACATTGAGATGATGACAACCTGTTATGTAAAACATCTGAAACGTCTTGTGGAAGAAGGAAAGGTGGACGAGCACCTTCTAGACGATTCCGTTCTCCGCATTCTGAAACTGAAAGAAAAGCTCGGTCTGTTTGAAAACCCTTACCGTGGAGCAGATGAAGAGAAGGAAAAAGAACTGATACTTTGTGAGAGTCATCGCCAAAGTGCACGCGAACTTGCGGTGAAATCGTGTGTATTGCTTAAAAATGAAAGCGTATTGCCGTTACATAAAGAGCAGAAGGTGGCGTTAATCGGACCTTTTGCAGAAAGCGGAGATCTACTCGGGCCCTGGTCATGGCAGGGATCGAAAGAGGACGCAGTGAAGCTGTCCGATGGATTCAAAACAAAAACAAAAGGTGAGAACCTGTTTATTTCCCGTGGCTGTGATATCGTAACGGCTCTTGAAGGAGAATTTGAAAAGGCAGTAGAGACAGCCCGAAAAGCTGACGTCATTGTACTGGCACTGGGAGAACATTCAAAAATGAGCGGCGAGGCAAAGTGCCGGGCAGATATCCGTCTGCCTGAAGTACAGCTTGAATTGATTAAAAAGCTGAAGGAACTCGGCAAACCCGTCTCGGTGATTTTGTTTAACGGACGCCCTCTTGACCTGCACGGTGTCATTGATGAAGCTGATGCCGTTCTTGAAGCATGGTATCCGGGAACAGAAGGGGGACATGCCATTGCGGATCTTGTTTATGGTGATAAAAACCCTTCAGGTAAATTATCCATGTCATTTCCGTATTCCGTAGGGCAGGTGCCGGTTTATTACAATGCCTATACTACCGGACGCCCTAAACTGGAGCCTGTTACGGAATATGTGTCCAAGTATCTTGATATTCCAAATGAGCCTCTTTTGCAGTTTGGTTTTGGCCTGAGCTACACAACTTTTTCCTATAATGAGCCTCAGATTTCTGCTGACGCATTCAATAGTCAGGAAACGCTGTCTGCATCCGTAACAGTGACCAATACAGGGGATGTTCCCGGTGAGGAAGTTGTCCAGTTTTACGTAAGGGATGTAACAGGAGAAGTGGTAAGGCCGTTAAAGGAATTAAAAGGATTTAAGAAGATGTATTTAGAGCCGGGACAATCAGAGAAAGTCAGCTTTACGGTTTCGGAAGAAATGCTCAGGTATCATCATTCGGACTTAACATTTAAAAGTGATCCGGGAGAATTTGTGGCATTTATAGGCCCTGACAGTAATACTGGTGAACCGCTGAACTTTTCTTTGACGTCTTCCTTCCAGCGTGTTTGATAATGTGGAGAAGTGTCAGGTGAGGAAAGTCAGGATAGATTCATACGCATTGTCTTAATAAAGACGAATGACAGCAGTGAAATATAACGAAAAGAGGTTGCATATATGAATGAAGTAGCAATGCAAGCGCCGTTTTCCATAAAAAATGGAGATTCTGAATTCAGATTCTTATCAAGCGGCGATATACTTGAAGCGAAATTTAAACACATCATGATAAACCAGTGGGTAGCAAACCCTGTTGATGGAAGTTTGAATAACCTGTATCTGCGGATCCATCATGAAGAAGAAATCAGTTCCTTCCCGTTACTCGGTATTCAATCTGACAGTGAGGTTTATTATTCACAGACAAAGGTTGTCTGGAAGGGGACAGCAGAAGGTGTTTCTTACGAAGTGACCTTCCACCTTTCTGAGGAGAATATTTGGTTTTGGGACATTTTGATCAATGGAAATGGTGAAACGGTGGATGTGATTTACGGCCAGGATCTCGGACTTGGAAGCAAAGGCTTTGTAAGAAATAATGAAGCCTACGTTGCTCAATATATTGACCATTCCGTATTTGAGGATGAGGATTTCGGATACGTAGTCTGTTCCCGTCAAAATCAGCCTCAGCCCGGAGGTTACCCATATATACAGCAAGGATCACTCACGGGAAGCAGAGGATATTCAACAGACGGTTTTCAATTTTTTGGAACCTCCTATAAGGAATCCAACCGCCCGGAAGTACTTACCGAGAAGAGTTTGCCAAATGATATCTATCAATATGAGTTTGCTTATACAGGGCTTCAAACAGGGCAGGTAGTGTTAAAAAAACAAGAGCGTCTCGTATTTTATGGTTTTGTCAGCGAAAATCAAGAAGAAGCGCTGACTGAGCTAAAAGGCAAGGTAAACGTGCTTGAGGCTTGGGAGGAAGTGCAGGCCGAGGAAAAAAGTGATGTTGAAAAAGTTGATAAAGTCAGGAGATCTTCTGAAATAGGTGATCCGCTTTCGGGTTCTGCTATGACAAAAGAAGAGATTGATGCCTATTTTCCTGAACGCCACCAGGAGGAGTGGGATGGAAATACGTTATTATCGTTCTTTACCGACACTTACGAGCATGTGGTTTTGAAGGGGAAAGAGCTCGTTACCGAACGTCCTCACGGTCATATTTTAATGAGCGGGCAAAATGATAAACTTACTGATCAAACACTGTCAACTACATCATTTATGTACGGGATATTCAATTCTCAGCTGGTAGTGGGCAATACATCATTTAATAAAATGCTCACAAATGCCAGAAACGCTTTGAATGTGATGAAAACCTCCGGTCAGCGTATTTATATAGAAAATGGGGGCAGCTATCGTCTTTTAACACTCCCATCTCTTTATGAAATCGGATTTAACTATACACGATGGTACTACAAACTGGACGACGACGTTGTGATCATTACAAACTTTACAACTGTCGATGATCAGGATGTACAGCTTAATTTCCGCTCAGAAAACGGAAAATCCTACAGGTGTCTTATTACCAATCAAGTGGCATTGAACAATCACGAAATGGACGTCGCCTATTCTGTAAAGACAGATGGTGAGAAGTTATCATTCTTCGCAGATCCGTCATCTGACAGTGCTCAGGTTTACCCAAAGTTGAACTATCAGCTTAAAGTAGAAGGTGTATCCTATGATATCCATAATGAAAGCAAGCTTGTTTCCGGTGTGGAACCTGGCTCTGCTTCCCTTATCGTTTTAGAATTTACTCCTTCAGACAAGTGGACGATGCTTGTTAAAGGATCCCTGGATGGTGAACACGCCCCGTTTTTAAATAAAGAAGAAAAAACAGAAGTAACTCGTTACCGTGATTACCTGAGAAAAGTAATGAATGGCTTTAAATTATCGAATGGTAATCATGAAACAAAGGAATTGACTAAAGTCAATACACTGGCTTGGTGGTACACCCACAATATGCTTGTCCATTTCTCCGCCCCCCACGGACTTGAGCAGTATGGCGGGGCAGCATGGGGAACACGGGACGTTTGCCAGGGTCCGGCAGAATTCTTTATGGCCACCCAAAACTATGATTCTGTGAAACAGATTATTAAAAAAGTCTATACACATCAATTTGACGATGACGGCAATTGGCCGCAGTGGTTTATGTTCGATAAGTATTCACAAATTCAGTCCGGTGAAAGCCACGGTGATATCATAGTCTGGCCGCTGAAAGTACTTGGAGACTATCTTTCTGTAACAAGTGATTACAGCATTCTGCAGGAGCAGGTTCCATATACAAGGCGCTGCGACTTTACTCTGACTGAAGAAACAGTTTCACTCCATGAACATGTAAAGAAACAGATTAACTACATTAAAGAACATTTCCTCCATGATACTCATCTGTCTTCTTATGGTGATGGGGACTGGGATGATACGCTTCAGCCTGCCAATGCCCGCTTAAAACAGTACATGGTCAGCAGCTGGACAGTGTCATTGACCTATCAGGTTCTTAAGCAGTTTTCATCAGCTTTGGAAAATGTATCGAAAAGTGATGCCAGTGAATTATCACAATTGGTCAATGGTATTGAGAGGGATTTTAATCGTTATATGCTCAATACAGATGTGATCCCTGGATTTGTTTATATGGAGGACCAGGAAAAGCCGGAATTAATGGTCCACCCAGAGGACAAAAAAACGGGGATTAAATACAGACTGCTGCCGATGACAAGAAGTATGATAAGTGAACTTCTTTCAAAAGAACAAGCAGAATCCCATTTTAAGATCATTAAAGAAAATCTGTATTGTCCTGATGGTGTTCGTCTGATGAATAAACCTGCAAATTACTCCGGGGGAGTAAGCAGACACTTTAAGAGAGCAGAACAGGCTGCGAACTTTGGAAGAGAAATAGGTCTGCAATATGTTCATGCTCACATTCGGTTTATAGAAGCAATGGCAAAGCTGGGGAAAAATGATGAAGTGTGGCGCGGACTTGAGGTTATAAATCCGGTTCAAATTCAAAAAGCTGTACCGAATGCAAAGCGGCGTCAAAGTAATGCTTATTTCAGCAGTTCGGATGGAGATTTTAAGACTCGCTATGAAGCAGAAGAGAGGTTCGGTGAACTCCGTGATGGAGATGTTCAGGTTAAAGGCGGGTGGCGTATATACTCCAGCGGCCCCGGCATTTACATGAATCAATTAATCTCCAACTGTTTAGGAGTGCGTGTTGAATCAGGTGATTTGATCATTGACCCGGTATTGCCGGCACACCTTGATGGATTGAGGTTTGACTACACATTTAAAGAACGGCCGGTTACCTTTATTTATCATATAAATAAAGGAACAGAAGAAGTATTCATTAATGGAGAAGCAACAAGTACAGAGGGTTTATCAAACCGTTACCGGACAGGTGGGTTCAAGGTTGATAAAACATTGCTGGATAAGTGTCTGACAGATGGACAAAATAGTATAGATGTTTATGTTAACGTAAAATAGCAAGAGGCCATCAAACATACAAAAGTTTGATGGCCTCTCTGTTTTTGTAGAATCTTTTTAAACGGTGTGAGCCTATACTTAAAGAACAGATGAACGGGTTATATGCCTTCTAACATTTCACCACATTCGACTTTTCTATTGTTTGAAAACCTTTATTTACCTTTTTCCCTTGTTCTATAGCTCCACACCAAAAAGGAGTCTGTAAGATGAGAAAACATAAGCGCAGATTTGTAGATAAGAAAGACGTGGAAGTCGGGGACGGAGTGTGGGCTGTTTAAACATATTGTTTCTATTTGGAAATATCGCTTTTTGGGTCCAGGCAAACTAAGGTTTAATGATAGGTAACCTTTTTATTAACACAATTTAGGTTTGAGGCCTTTATTTATTGGCTGTGTAAAATATCATTTTTGATTTAGAAAGAAATGTTGATTGCAGCGAATGCGCGACACTCCTGCGGGAGCAGCGAGCGGTCACACCACGAATAAGCTGCGAGTTGCTTCGACATACGTATCTGCGTAGCGTTACTAGTAGAGGAAGAAGCAGGCATAAACCTCTTGGTGGCTCACCGGCGCCCCCGCGGAAAGGGAGTGCAATGAGCGGAAATCAACATCCGAGTTTCACAGAGCATATTTACAAAGAGCAAATCATAGAAAACCCATTCCTGTTCTAAAAAGGAATGGGTTTTCTTAATGAAAGAAATTTTACCAGAAGCATTATAACACCATGTTAATCCGTTCTAGTTCAACGCTCCCCATGTCTTTGGTCCGACGATGCCGTCCTGGGTCAGGCCTTTTTTACGCTGGAAGCTGATGACGGCGCTGCGTGTCTGGGGCCCGAATACACCGTCAACAGAGATGCTGTAGCCTTGCTGTCTGAGCTTGGTCTGCAGGTTAGTGACAGCGGATCCACGGCTCCCTTGTCTGACTGTAGCCTGGCTCGTAGCAGGGGCTGTGGTGGACGTTGTTTTTTTGGGTGCTGTTGAATTGGATGGAGCGGTCGCTTTGGCGTTTTTCAAGGCGTTCCATGTCTGGGATCCCACTACACCGTTAGAGGTGATTTTATTGTCTTTCTGGAACTTTTTAACGGCAGACTCTGTGAGAGGTCCGAATATCCCGTCTACTCCTTTTGTGTCGTAGCCTTTCTGTGTAAGCTGTCTTTGCAGGTCGGTTACTGCGGCACCTCGGCTTCCCCGCTGGAGAGTAGGAGTGGAACTGTTCACAGGAACGGAGACATTTTTGCCGTCAAGGTTGTAGCCGTTTGCTTTTGCAATCGTATTGAAAGAGCTGCTGGATGAGACGATAACAACCGGTGTATTGACTTTCACTTTGTCATAAAGCCACTTTACTTCTTCGTTGTGCATGCGAATACAGCCGGCGCTTGCATAGGTGCCGATTGAAGAAGGGTTATTGTTTCCGTGGATCGCATAGGTCGTTCCCCATGTTCCATTGGCATTTAAGCCGATCCACCGGTTGCCGAGAGGATTTCTTGGGTCACCGCCTGGAATATTGCCGGTATAATAAGGGCGGTTGGTAATTTTATTAACAACCTTAAATGTTCCTTCAGGTGTCATGCTGGCTGATCTTCCCGTTGCCACACTGAACGTTTTGACGTGTTTGTTGTTTTCATAGAATGCGAGCTGATTGTTCGACTTGTTAATAATAATTAATTGGTCGGCACTACTGGAAGCGGAAGCTGATGGCACTTGCCATGCCAGAAAAACCAGCCCGACCAGTATGTAGCACAGAAGCAGTTTCCTCATGATGACATTCCCCCATAATTTGAAAATTAATAAACTATATGAGGGGCTGGTTGTCCGCTTTCCAGAATTTGAAATAAAAGAATATTCTAAAAATACCAGGCATGAGGTTCATGCCTGGTACGTTTGGTTATGCCGAAGTATCTGATGATTTTTTTATGATGAAGAGGTAAATTGCGCCGGCTCCGATAACAAGGGGAACAATGACCGGTGAGAGACCGATAAGAAACACAATCAGGCCGGAAAAGATGGAAATGATCACATTGACGGTATCCATAAACAGACTCTGCGCTCGCTCGAATGTATTCAGTGTTTCACGGTCCTGAATGGAAGGGACGGCCCGTTCCTGAATGTGAATGTACACGGTAGAAAGTGCCACGTGGTTTTCCAGGTAGTTGATCCGTCCCTGCAGGTGTTCAATTTCAGCCTGGACCTCAGACAGGTCTCTCGAGATTTCAAGAAGATCCTCTGTGTTTTCCGCCCCATCCAGAAAGGAAAGGAGGCGTTCTTCAAGAATTTCCTGAGAGCGAAGACGTGATTCGAGGTCCACGAACTCTTCTGTGACGTCATTTCCGTTTGACGTTTTTTCCAGCACACGTGTACTTGAAGATTCGATGTTGTTCATAAACGGAAAGAAATGTTCCTGGGGAATGCGGATCGTCATGTTTCCTGAGCGGTCATCCGTCGTTCTCCGCTGATGAACGGAAGACTGAACCACAAATCCCCCGAGGCTTTCTGCTTCCTCCTGGATGGCTGCCTGGGCAGTGTCGAAGTTGCTTACTTCAATGGAAAGGTCCCCGTTGTAAATAATCATCTGAGATGATTCGCTGTTCTGGGCGGTTTCCATCTCTTCCATGTCCATTTCTTCAGCACCATCATAGCCGGCTTCACCTGAGAATCCTGCACTGTCATCCTGCGCCGCCATATCTGACTCAGTGTAGCTGTCCATTCTTTCATCCTGAGTCCTGTTGCTGCACGCGGTAAAGAGGAGCAGAAGTGCCCCCAGCAGTAACACCATTTTTCTATTCATTTTTTGACCCCCTATGGTCTTTTACCTATGAGACGAGGAGGGTTGGAAAAAGTTACAAGCTTTTAAGGACGCAGGTGAAAGTGATTTTCGGATTTGTGTTAAAAATTCACCTGGGACTGTTAAGGATTGACGCTTTTATATGAATAATGACCGCCTGAATGTTAAGAATTCCTTAATGAAGCTGGTATTTAATATAATATCTTCCCGCTGGCATGCTGCACTTTTTTTGGGCAGAATAAATTGGGCTATTGATAGAATAAATTGCTTTTTTGACAGAATAAAATTCATTATTGATAGAATTAAGTTGGTTTTTGATAGAATCATCCTCTTCCGTCACCCTCAGTTGTTTCGAAGAACTCCAATATCCTCACATGGAAAACCACTCCATTAAAAAAGCCCTTCAAAGGATTTATCCTTCAAAGAGCCTGAAAAAACTTAAGGGACGTCATGCCCCATTGATGCGTGCAGAATTTCAAACCATTGGTCCAACGAAAGCTTATGACCTAGTGCCCGGACAGCGGAATCAATACGGGCTGTTTTACCGGACCCGACGATCGGCATGATGGTTGCCGGATGCTTCAGAATCCACGCATACAACACCTCGGAAATATCTTCCGTACCCAGTTCTGCACCGACTTTAGTAAGCGTATCTCTTAAACGTACGGCTTTTTCGCCGTTGCCCGAGAAAACAGCCCCTCCTGCAAGCGGTGACCAGGCCATCACAGGCATCCGGTGTTCCATACATAAATCGAGTGTGCCGTCCTGGATGTTTTCAAGCTCGTAGGCAGACACCTCAACCTGATTGGTGATGAGCTTATCATCTAAATAGGACTGGAGCATATTCAGCTGATGACGCTTGAAGTTGCTCACCCCAAAAGTCCGTACTTTTCCCGAATCCTTCAATTCTGAGAACGCCTCTGCCACTTCTTCGGGATTCATCATCGGGTCCGGACGATGAATGAGGAGCGTATCAATGTAATCGGTTTTCAGGGAGCTCAATGAGTTTTCCACAGAGCGGATGATATGTTCTTTTGACGTATTGTAATGATGGGATTTGTGCTCGGGGCGGTTTGGTGATTCAAGAACAATCCCGCACTTTGTGACGAGCTCCATTCTTTTACGAAGCCCGGGATTTGCCTGAATGGCGCGGCCGAACAGCTCCTCACACGTATAGCCTCCGTAAATATCGGCGTGATCAAAGGTTGTAATTCCCTGCTCGATACAGTGTTCAATTAAAGAAACGGTTTGCTCCGTTGTATAATTCCAGTCATTTAACCGCCACGCACCGTGGACGATGCGGGAAAAGGAAAGGTCATTTGTTACCGTAATGCGTTCCATCATCAGCACTCCTTATTGTATGTATGTGAGACTACTCTTTTTATTTAACCATGGAATGGCGGGAGGTGCTACTCATATCAGTCCTGGGGCTGAGATAAAAACAGCCTTCAGCATGTCGTGTAGGTCTTTTCTATGAAGTACACTATAATTGTGAAAATTAAACATTTTATGGAAACCTGTGCCGGAGGTTAATCGTACGTAAAAAAGGAAGTAAAACTGAATAGAGAGAGGGATTAAGATGGGGTTGCTGCAAAAACTGCTGGAACGAAAAATTGTGATTGGACTTATGGTTGTACTGGTTTTGATGGTAGGGCTGTATTCGATTAATAAGCTTGATCGGGAGCTGATACCATCCATTGATTTTGATATGGCGCTCGTGACAGCCAATGCCGGTGATATGCCGGTGCTGGACGTGGAGGAAAGGCTCACGAAACCGATTGAGCAGGTGTTAAGCGCCACGGAAGGGGTTAAGTCCTACCAGTCCTCTTCGACTGTGGGAAGCAGTTCGATTTTTGTTGAGTTTGAAGAAGACCGGATGAAAGAAGCGACCCGGGAAATAGAGGCCAGCCTGAGCAGCCTTGAATCGCAGGTGAGCGGGGTAAATTTCATTGATGTTTTCCCCATAAGTACGGATCAGGGCTTTGAGTTTTACATGGAAATCTCAGGCGGATCAATGGAAGAGATGAGTGCCTTTGCAAGAAATGAAGTAAAGCCGCGCCTTGAAGGGTTGTCGTCCGTTCGGGAAGTCCGGCTGAGCGGATTGGAAGAGAACGAATATGTGATCGAATTTGACCGGGATGCGCTCATGGAAAACGGGCTTGATATGGGGCAGGTCGTAGGGATCCTTCAGCAGACAAACATGAATATGTCTCTCGGAGAGCTGGTTCAGGAAGAGAACGAACCGTCGATCCGCTGGGATACTTCGTTTAAATCCATTGAAGATATTGAAAATACAGCAGTACCAACGATGAATGGTCCCGTTGTTCTCAGTGATCTGGCTGAGGTTGCGGTTCAGAACAATCAGCATTCTTCGATTGCCTGGAAAGACGGGAGCCGGGATTTCATTCTTGTTGAAATCGGGAGGGCGAGCGGGTACACCCAGCTTGATATGGCAGAAGCAGTCCGGGCGGAAGTGGACCGTATCCATGAAGCGGGGATCGGCTTTTCTTTCAGCGAACTGGTTACACAGGCTGACTATGTGAGCAGCGCTCTCGATGGGGTGACCCAGAACATTCTTATTGGAGGGATGCTTGCCCTCGTTATTCTCATGCTGTTTTTACGAAACCTCCGGGCGACAGTGATCATCGGTCTTACGATTCCGGTTTCAATATTACTGACCTTTGCCACGATGTGGATGTTTGACTACAGCCTGAATATCCTGACCCTTGTCGGTCTCGGGCTTGGAATCGGTATGATGGTGGATGCGTCCATTGTTATTCTGGAGTCCATTTACCGGAAGAAAGAGCATGGATATCAGGGGATGGAAGCTGTAACCAAAGGTGTTCGTGAAGTGGCTACCGCCGTTATCGCCTCCATGCTGACGACCGTCGTTGTATTTGTTCCAGTCGGATTGTTCGGCGGGGAAATGGGCGCATTTATCCTTATTCTCAGTGTGGTTGTCGTAATCACCCTGGTGAGTTCGGTCGTCGTGTCGTTTACCCTCATTCCGGCCCTGGCGGAGAACTTCCTGAAGCTGAGAGATAGGGACCGGAAAAAGAAAAAAGACAGTCGTATTATTGAAGGTTACGGAAATATGATCAGCTGGCTGAGCGGTAAAAAGCGCCGCCGTTATTCAATGATCTTTGTGTTTTTCCTTGTGTTTGCAGGCTCAATTGCACTCACAACGAAGGTTCCCCTTACCTTAATACCTGACGTGTACGACAGATACGCGGAAATCGGGGTTGAGCTTGAAAGCGGGCTGACGCCGTCTGAGCGTGATGAGATTGTCCAGGCTGCAAATGAAAAGCTGTCTCAGGTGCCGGATGTGGTATCGAACGTCATTATTGATGACCCCCAGTACCTGTTTACTCTTATTAATATGACAAGAGGGGATGAAATCACGACCCCGCAGGATGAAGTGAACACAGCCATCAATGAGGCACTGCGTGAACTGGAAGAGGAGTATCCGGTGAAAAGTGTAGGGATGATCACAGGCCCGATGGGAGGCGCACCGATCCAGCTCATGATCAAAGGGGACAGTCTGGATCAGATTCAGGAAATCGGCAACCGTCTTTCGGGTGAACTTGAAGGGATCGATGGCCTCGTAAACGTGTCTGCTTCCATGGAAAAAACGAGTGAAGAACTACAGTTTGTTTTTGATGAGGAAGCCCTTGAAGAAGGCGGACTGACTACTACCGAGATTTTCGGGCAGCTTCAGGGGTCGTTCTCCAGTACACCTGTTGGTGAAATGACGGAAAATGGTGTGACGATTCCGGTGATGGCAAAATCCGATATTGTCATAGACAACCAGGAAGCCCTGAACGAGTATGAACTCGTTACAGCAGCCGGAGTTGAACCGTTATCTTCATACGTGAGTCTGGAAACCATCGACTCACCGTTGATGATCAGCCGGGATAACGGTGACCGGTACGTGACAGTCTCAGCTGAAATTGAGGGAAGGGATCTCGGGTCTGTTTCAAGAGACGTACAGCAGGTTGTGGGTGACTTTGAAACGCCTGTCGGTTACACGGTTTCAACTGCCGGAGATCTGGAAACCCAGCAGGAAATGATGATGGAGCTTCTTGTGGTAATTGCCATCTCCATTTTTCTTGTGTACCTTGTGATGGCTGTTCAGTTTAACAGTCTTGTTCACCCGATTATTGTAATGAGTGTGATCCCGATGACGGTCATTGGATCGATTCTGGCTCTTCTCATTACGCAAAGGGAACTAAGCGTACTCTCGGCTCTCGGTCTTCTCATGCTTATCGGGGTTGTTTTAAACAATGCGATTCTTCTGATTGACCGCACGAAGCAGCTGCGGGCGGAAGGGCTTGAGGTGCATGAAGCGGTTAAAGAAGCAGGAAAAAACCGTATCCGTCCGATCTTTATGACCACGCTCACCACAGTAGGAGGCATGCTTCCTCTTGCCCTTGCTACCGGAAGTGCAAGCGCGTATCAGGCACCGCTGGCAACTGTGATCATCGGCGGCCTGTTGTTTGCCACCTTCATTACCCTCGTTTTGATTCCGTCCGTGTATCTTCTGTTTGAAGATGTTGGCAGAGGAGTAAAACGTTTGTTTACGAGAAAGAAAAAGAAAGATGCTGAAGTAATTGATGTAGCGTCTTAGAGTGTAAAAAGAGCCCGGGGGAATAATTCCTCCGGGCTCTTTTTATTGGGAGCGTTTTTTTGTTAGCTGCTTTGGGGAAAAATTGTGGCTTTTTGTAAACGTATGAAGAAGCGGGAGTACCCGAAGACTCATGCGGGAGTGGGAACCAGGGTGAGACCCCGCAACGCGAAGGGTATACAGGCTTCATCTGCAATACCTGTGTTTATGTCAAAACAACAACCTGTACAAAAAGAACGTTTCTATTTGGCTGCTTGAGAAAAGACGTGATGATTAAGGTTGCGGTGTGGTAGTTAAAAATGGAGACCTGCTTCCATTAAACTGGAATACTACATAGTCACCTATCCGTTAACAACATCCCCGCCGTTTACGTGAATCACCTGACCGGAAACGTATGTGGAATCCCCTGAAGCGAGATACACATAGCTTGGTGCCAGCTCTGCCGGCTGTCCCGGGCGTCCCATCGGACTGTCTGTACCGAATTTGGCCACCTGTTCTTCGGGGAAGGAAGCAGGAATAAGAGGTGTCCAGATTGGTCCAGGTGCAACACCGTTCACTCGGATCCCTTTTGATACGAGATTCTCTGAAAGAGAGCGGGTAAGGGCAACGAGTGCGCCTTTTGTTGCGGCGTAATCCATAAGTACCGGCTGGCCCCGGTAGGCTACGACGGAAACGGAATTGATAATAGTGCTTCCTTCTTTTAAATGGTCTAAAGCAGCCTGGGTGAAGTAAAAGGCCGAGAAAATGTTCGTCTGAAACGTCCGGTGCAGCTGATCGCTGGAAATATCACGGAGATCCTCCGCATAATGCTGCTCTGCGGCATTGTTGATAAGGCAGTCCAGCTTCCCGAATTCACCTGCAGTTTTTTCAACAGCGTCCCGGCAAAATTGTTCATCACCGATATCGCCAGCGTAAAGTACGCATCTGACACCTTTATCTTCCACGAGCTTTTTTGTTGTTTCTGCATCGTCATGCTCGTCCTTATAAACGATGGCTACATTTGCTCCTTCTTTTGCAAAGGCAATAGCCACTGCTCTGCCAATTCCGCTGTCGCCACCGGTAATAAGGACCGCTTTATCCTTCAGCTTGCCGCTGCCAATATAGTCAGGATCATCGAAAATCGGCATTGGATCCATTTCCGATTCAATTCCGGGCTGCTTTTGTTGCATCTGTTTTGGCTGGCCTTTTGTCTGCATGTTTTTCACTTCTTCATATTTCATGTCTGTCACTCTCCTCATTTTGTCAGTATTCTTTTTCCATTTCCAGTTTTCCCAAATCATAAACCGGCTATTGATTTTCTCCTTCTTTGGGCCTCTTTTGAGTAATCAGGTTTAATGTTTCACTTTTACGGAAATAGCACAGTACGAGCTCGTTGGCAACAAGGACAACTCGTCTAGAAGGAGGTCGGCATAAATGAAAGAATATACGGTTAGACCAAACAAAGATGCGGATGAATGGTTTGTGAAAATCGAAGACGTTTCCCCCGAAAAGTCCTATCCGAAGATGGATGAAGCGATCCGTCATGCGGAAAAAGCAGCGGACGACAATCGTCCCGCGCGCCTGATTATCTACAACCATCACAACGACATTGTGGATGAAAAGACTTATAGATAAAGGCATCATATGTAAACGAGGCAGCCTCCCATTTTGGGGGCTGCCTCTTTAAAAGCTTTGTTTGTGAAGAGCGTTTCTTTTGCTGAATAGATCGAATTGAAAATAAAGAAGCTGGGACATAAAGAAAGTGTGTAGGTGAGAATCTGAACGATGTGATAACATAGCGGAGTATATTTCAGGAGCGATTTGCACTGCATGTTATTCGTTCGGATTCTCGTTGACTAAAACACGTTTAACCCAGCTTCCTTTAATATAAGGAACAGACCCTATACTGCTTTTTCAATGCAGGCCATCATTCTCTGTTCAACATCATTGGCCACGTGTCTTACTTCAGAATGGTCGACATGATCCATGAGGGTCGTCGGTTTAGGCATTCCCGCATATGTCTCGCCGTTTTCCGTATAAACAACGACTTTACACGGGAGGAAATAGCCGGTCATTTTTGAAAGCTCCAGTACCTGCTTGGCATCTTTCGGGTTGCAGACTTCAAGGATGAAGTAATCATCCTCATATCCAAGCCCCTTCTCTTCCAGTTTTTCTTTTACATTAAAAGACCAGAGAACACCGAATGATTCATCTTTTAAGGTCATTTCAAGGTCATTGACGAGCTGCATAGGACTCTTTTCCGATTTTACAGTGAAATCAAAACTCATTTTCATACCTCCCTATGTATTTGGGTTCATGGAGAATATAACCTTCTTTTCCCCCCATTAAACCTGTCACCGGTGAATTTGACATTGAGGATCGGGGGTAGTAAAATCGTAACAAGTCACGAATATGCGGGTGTAGTTTAGTGGTAAAACCTCAGCCTTCCAAGCTGATGATGTGGGTTCGATTCCCATCACCCGCTCCAAATACGATTTTAATTCAAAGTAGTGTTTCGTTTAAAAATGGAATACTACTTTTTCCTTGTGTAAAAAATGAAAGGCTGTTTTCGCAAAGATTCTTTTTGTAAAAGGATGAAGAAACCGGAGTAGCCGAAGACTGCCTGCGGGAGTGGTCGCCAGGGTGAGACCCCGCAACGCGAAGCGTGAGGAGGCTCACCGGCACCCCGCGGAAAACGCACGGTACGCAGGCATTGTCTATAAGATTGCTTTTAATTTCAAGAGCACATAGCAACAATCTATACGAAAAGAGCGAAATGAAAAGACGGGCAAAAAGGTTTATTTTTCAGGAAGGTGGTGGAACCAGTGACATCAGCCCATTTAAAGGAAGAGATCATTGCATATAGTAAGACCATAGGCATTGATCAAATCGGATTTGCGTCAACCGATCCTTTTCTGACGCTCAAAGAACGACTCATTACTCACAGAGAGCTGGGCTATGAATCCGGGTTTGAAGAGCCGGATCTTGATAAGCGCACAGAACCATCACGACTTCTGCCTGAAGCAAAAACCATCATTGCCATCGCGCTCGCCTATCCATCAAAAATGAAAAACGCACCGGTTTCCAAAAAAGGGGACCGGCGCGGTATTTTCTGCAGAGCATCCTGGGGAGAGGATTACCACCATATCCTTCGCAGGAAGCTTGAGAAACTGGAAGCATTTATTGAGGAAAAAGTCCCTGATGCCAAAAGTGTATCAATGACAGACACGGGAGAGCTGTCTGACAGGGCTGTGGCTGAGCGGGCGGGAATCGGCTGGAGCGGAAAGAATTGTGCTATCATATCTCCGGAGTTTGGGTCGTATATGTATTTAGGTGAGATGGTTACAACAGTGTCATTGGAACCGGATCAACCCATTGAAGACCAGTGCGGCACATGCAACAAATGCGTGGACGCCTGCCCGACAGGCGCTCTTGTTCAAGGAGGACAGCTTGATTCCGGTAAATGCATTGCCTACCTGACACAGACCAAGGGATTTCTTCCTGACCGCTTTCGTAAAAAGCTGGGGAATCGTCTGTATGGGTGCGATACGTGCCAGGTTGTCTGCCCGGAGAACAAAGGGAAGGATTTCCACCATCACGATGAAATGGAGCCGGACCCGGAGGTGGTAAAACCGAAGCTCGAACCTCTCCTTACAATCAGTAACCGTGAGTTTAAGAACACGTACGGCAGCATTTCCGGTTCATGGAGAGGGAAGAAGCCGATCCAGCGCAATGCGATTATTGCTTTAGCCCACTTTAAAGAAGAATCGTCACTGCCGGCACTCTATGCTCTTCTGAAAGAGGATCCGCGTCCGGTTATCCGTGGAACGGCAGCGTGGGCCATCGGAACGATAGGCGGCGGTGAACAGTCAGAAAATGCCCTTAAACAGGCGAAAGAAAGAGAAAAGAACACGGATGTGCAAGCTGAGATTCATAAAGGGCTTGAGATCCTGTTAAACGAGCAATTATAGCCTTGGAAAGTATTGGCCTCGTCCAGTAGGATAGGGATATCACTTTCTGAGTGGCATTGGAAAAAATGATTAGATAGGACTGAAATGAGGGGTTAGTTATGTCGAAACGGTCATTCATTTACTATACGGAAATGGATAGTCCGATCGGAGCCTTAACGATTGCAAGCACAGATATTGGTGTATGCTTAATCGAATTCGGTCCGGTAAAAGAAACGTGTTCAAGCATTACTACATGGACAAAGAAACATTACATGAATACCGAGCTGAAAGAAAACAGAGAAAAGCTTGCGCCGGTTGTAGAGCAGTTAAATGAATACTTTGCCGGCACACGGACCACATTTGATGTCGAACTGGACCTGGTAGGCACGAAATTCCAATGCCTCGTCTGGCAGCAGGTCAATCAAATTCCTTACGGGCAGACGAAGTCCTATAAGCAGATTGCGATGGAGATTGGTGCACCAAAGGCCGTTCGTGCAATCGGAGGGTCCAACAACAAAAATCCCGTTCCCATTATCGTACCCTGTCACCGTGTGATCGGAAATAACGGATCCATGGTCGGATACGGAGGCGGACTGGATAAAAAAGAACACCTTCTTAGGATGGAAGGTGCCATAGAGAAAATATCATAATGACTTTCGGGCCTCTGCATCATGCAGAGGCTCTTTTTGTTTGAAAGGCGTAAAATCAGAAACAGAGCCCGTCTTCCTTTTCACCGACAGCCTTGTCCCTTTACCATTCAGCTCCGGCTTTAGCATGAGTGACGCAGGTTAATGCATAGGATGGTGGTAGAGCATTACAAGGGGGCGTAGCGATGAACAGGGGACTCAGACGATTAAAGGAATATGTGAAGCATTGTCATGAATGCTATGTATCAAGCCATAAAGACCGGCCTTATCTGAGAAATCACGAGAGCGAAGCCTACGAAAGGAAAATGGATCAGTACCATAAGCGTGGTGCCGAGATTGTGAAAAACATCGTAGACGGTCAGGTGATCAGCCAGCAAAACTACGGAGATCATGAAATGATCGATTACGTTCTCGTTTTCCAGCATCTCGTTCGTCACGGGAAGCGCTTCTATTTTGAAGAGCAGGTTCAGTACCGCCGCGCTGTGATCATTGACGATGATCTTGCTGATGATTATCTGCTAATGGAAGAGGGGAACGGGATGGAAGAAGAAGGCGACCGGGAAAATCAGAGTTTCGGTGTGGAAACTGAGGAGCCTACGTCATACAGAGGATATAACAGGCTTGAGGTTGTCAAATACGCAGAACGATACTGGAATACGTCAAACCCGGCCTATAAGAAATTTGAGAATAACTGTACGAATTATCTTTCGCAGTGCCTGAAGGCCGGGGGGATCCCCATGACAGGGGCCGGGAACCGTTCAAAAGGGTGGTGGTACAGCGGCAAATCGTGGAGCTACAGCTGGACCGTGGCCAATGCCTTCAGGTGGTACATGAGCGGAGTGAAATCCACCATCCGTGCAAGAGAAGTGTCTTCACCGGAAGACCTCATAAGAGGAGATGTGATCTGCTACGATTTCACCGGCGACGGTCACTGGCAGCACACCACCATTGTTGTAGCCAAGGACGATAAAAACATGCCCCTTGTAAATGCCAACACCACGAACAGCCGGATGCGCTACTGGGCATACGAAGACTCCACTGCCTGGACCCCAAACATCAAATATAAATTCTTCCACGTCAAAGACTAAAAGAGGGGGAGCCATAAGGTGGCATTATACCTTATGGCTCCCCCTCTGAAGCAATGAGGCAAGCCGCTACCCTCTTTTAAAAGCCCGGCACGAACGGGTTTCTCTTGTTGGACGAGTAGCGAGCGGAGCCATTGCCGGACACCTTTTGAAGTCACAAAAAAGCTCGGGAAAAGTTCAGGGGTCTGTCCCCTGAACTTTTTGCTTATCCTATTGACAGGACCACCAACCATGATCAGGACTCCTGTCAGAAGCATGAGCTAATGTTATATTAGAAATATTTTAGTAGCTCCAGGCGGACGCTTTCCGCGGGGATCACTTCAGCCTCCTGATATGAACGAAACTTTCAAGGCCCCGCTGAAATATTGATTATGATCCTGTTTTTGGGCAACTTTAAGAAGGGAAGCTATTTTGGGCTTCTTGACTTAGTTGTCCTTTTTTATTCAATCTGATTGTTTTTACTCCCTTTAGCTAATCACTCTTCCCCAACTCTTTGAATGGTTGTCAAGTGCTCTCCTTGACTGTCATTCAAAGAGTTGGGACACTTATAAAGCTAAAGGAGGAAATCTTCTTATATACCGTACCTCCTTTTGATTAGATGTTGAGAACACGGCACGAAGGCAAAAACTCTACTGCGGTTAGCACTCTGATATTCGTGGGTTTGCACATTTTATCTTTCCGTATGAAGGACATTTCCACTAACTCGTGGCGTGCGTTAACCTTTGACAAGGGTAGCACAGAGGAGGCACGTGGGTTTTCCTTCCCGGTATTACTCTTTGCCTTCGAGCCCTATTCTCAGCCATCTATTTTTCATTTCAAATATCCAATCCTAAAATCACTTCATTACAGTCTTACGACTCTTAAATCTGAGATCTCTTATTAAGATCGTTTTCTACCTCTTGTGTAACAGCCCATATAAATCCAGCCAACTCTCTAGCTACTGCGGTGATAGCTTTTCCGCTTTCTTTACCTCTGGATAATAGCCTGAAATACTTGTTATGCAGCCGATTTTGAGCATTCCATGAAATGCCTTGAATAGCCGGAGAAAGTCCACTTTGCCTCTTTTTTAGTTCTCCTTTTACCGCAGGCTTATATCGATAACTCCAAGCAGATTCAATTAACAATCGACGAACATGACGGTTTCCCGTTTTCGTGATCTCCCCTTGTTGTCTTTTTTCACCACTAGAGTATTCACTCGGTATTAAGCCTACATAAGACATAAATTTGCCCGGAGTCGAGAAACGCCTAAAAGAACCAACTTCAGCTACCAGACTTGTCGCAGTAATCAGCGCAACACCTCTTAATGCTTGTAACGATTGAATCATTGGGGCATGGACACCTTCACTCGCCTGCACTTTCACTTCTTCTTCATATCTTAGGATTCGTTGTTCCAATTCTTTGATTTGATGATAATACTCTTGAAAAACAACTCGTAAAGAAGAACGTTCCAATGTTAATTTATCGAGCCAGTCCCGGTACTTTTTAGTCCATTTGGTTACACCTTTAGGTGGTTTAATATCATTACGTAATAAGAATTTAGATAATCGGTGTTTGGCACGTAATTCATCTTCTTTAGCGTCTTCACGGGCTCTCACCAAATCACGAAGAGCCTCATCGTCTGAATTGGGAATGTAAATGGGAGTCAATTCTCCAGCTCGATATAATTGTGCAAGACGGATAGAGTTCCGACGGTTGGTCTTAATACGCTCACCTGGTCTTTGAGGAATCAAAGACGGGGCAATAACATCACACTGTACATCAAGAGATTGGAGTAACCTTTGAAGCGAGTATCCTGTTGGACCTGCTTCAAAGCACATACGCAACGTATGAGGCTTTCCTATTGACTTAACTAACTTTTTAATTGCTTCAGGTGTATGAGGAATCATCCCGTAATATCTCGGCATTCTCGTCCCTCATCGGCTATAGCAACTGCAATTTTGTCTTTTGACACGTCTAAACCTACGAATTTTAAGGTATCCTTCATAATATAGCTCCTTCCGTAATGTAGCTCTAATTTGGTTTTTGTTTTATTTAATCAATAAACATTCTTACCAAATTAACCTACGACTTTACGAGTAAGGGGCTAGTTTCGTTCATGATAACTCGGGAAAGGCCGCTCTGCGGGTTCTTCAGTTGATGCTATTCCCGCCTGAGTCCGCCTTCTGCTACCTTCTGTTACTTACACAAGTCCTGTTAGGGATCACGTCACTTTTAGATGGCTCCTCTTCAAAATAGAACTTTCCGTTTGCTATACATCGCAGGTCAAAACCTATGAATGATTTTTCTTTAATCTTATTTTGCGAATAAGATTCGTTCCATCCGGAATGTCCGAAGACTCCTGCGGAAGTGGGGGCCAGGAGAGACCCTGCAACGAAGTGAGGAGGCTCGCCGGCACCTCCGCGGAAAATGAAGGACATTCCGGATGCATCCTGCCTTTTCAGTTTTGTGATTAGGCGCTATTCCTTAACTTGCTGGCTAGGGGGACAGACCCCTGAACTTTTTCGTGGTATAATACTCGGTGGAAAGCAGAGATTTTTTTGAGGTGAAGAATCAGTTATGGGAATTCATGTTGTTTTGTATCAACCGGAAATCCCTGCAAACACGGGGAATATTGCCCGAACGTGTGCAGGTACGAATACATCGCTCCACCTGATCAGACCGCTCGGATTTTCAACAGACGACCGGATGCTGAAACGCGCCGGGTGTGACTACTGGCCAAGCGTTAAGATTCATTATTATGATTCATTGGAAGAGCTGATCGACTCCTATGAAGACGGGGAATTCTTCTTTATTGAAACGATCGGGAAGAAGTATTATCACGAATTTGACTACAGTGAAACAGACAAAGACTATTTCTTTGTTTTCGGCCGCGAGACAACCGGCCTGCCTGAAAGCATTACAGAGAAGTATGCTGACCGCTGTTTCCGTATACCGCAGACGGACAAAGTAAGGTCCCTTAACCTGTCCAACACAGCAGCCATCCTCGTCTATGAAGCGCTCCGACAGCAGTCGTTTGGGGAGTTGACGTAAGAGTCACTCAAAAGGCAGGAGCGGGTCTTCAGGATAAAGTGCTCGTTCTACAATCAAAACCCTCCCACACCACAAGCCAGTAAACCAAGCCTTTCCGCACAACGGGCCGTTCCGGAAAGGCTGTCCTCTTTTTTGGCACAAAAGACTCAAATATCCCTCCCTATAAAAATATTCCTTGCAAACATGATCACCGTCTACTAAAATACTAAATAAGCAACAACGATCATCACTAAAACACAATATATAGTATTAATGCTGAAATTCAGGTGTCATGCAGACTTAATAGGGAATCCGGTCCGAAACCGGAACTGTCCCCGCAACTGTGAATGCCGACGAAATGAGATCCACTGTACCAGCAGCCGCTCGATTGAGCGCGAGAGGTATGGGAAGGCTCAAAGTAGGACGACGCATGAGTCAGGAGACCTGCCTGAATTTCGACAGTTTCATACCTTCGGGGATTGAGTGTATGGAGCGGCAGGTCAATAGAGGTTCAGGTAAACTCATTTTTTGAAAAAGGAAATTCATTTTTCAAATGGAGATGACACCGTTATTCACCTCAGCCTCAACCGTTACCTGCCGTCTTCCATCAAAACGAGCTCTTTCCCTTCGCGGAAAGAGTTTTTTATTTTGCCAAAAAGAGAGGGGTTCCATCAATGACCAAAACAATCACCTACCATTCCGAACTGACTGAACAGCTTATCGCTGAGTTTCCAAACCTTACGTGGACAAACTGGCCGCAAGAAACAGGAAACACAACAGTAACGTTGAAGGACATGCAGCAGCAGGCACTGGACCGGATGCATACCGAGGAGCCCGACTGGACCTATGTGGCAGCAAGATACCGCCTTAAAGAACTCTATGAAACCATTGCAGCAGAACGTTTTTGCGAGGTTCGAGAGGCCTATGAACGTTTTCCGGAAACGCTCAGATATCTTACGAACGAGAACATTTACTCCCATGAACTCGAAGCAGGCTACAGCGAGGAAGAACAGCGTGAGCTGGCGAAAACACTGGACCCGGACCTCGATAAACAATTTACCTTCCTGGGGTTACATACGTTCATCGACCGCTATCTGGCTAAAAGCCAGGACAATAAAACGGTAGAACTGCCCCAAGAACGTTTTATGATCATCGCCATGGTTCTTATGCAGCATGAGCCAAAGAATGTCCGCCTGACCCTTGTAAAAGAAGCCTATTGGGCCATGGCTAATCTGTATATGACTGTAGCAACGCCAACCCTCGCTAATGCGGGGAAAACCCACGGCCAGCTGTCCAGCTGTTTTATTGACACGATGGGTGACAGCCTGCGAGGCATTTTTGACTCCACAACCGACGCGGCAACTCTAAGCAAAAACGGAGGAGGAATCGGTATTTATCTTGGAAAGGTCCGTTCAAAAGGATCATCGATCAAAGGATTCAAAGGAAATTCATCCGGTGTTCTTCCGTGGATGAAACAGCTTAACAACACTGCGGTAAGCGTCGATCAGCTCGGCCAGAGGCAGG
Source organism: Alteribacter keqinensis (assembly GCF_003710255.1). NCBI lineage: Bacteria > Bacillati > Bacillota > Bacilli > Caryophanales > Bacillaceae > Alteribacter > Alteribacter keqinensis. The sequence continues at coordinate 59,673 of NZ_RHIB01000001.1, forward strand.
GAGCCATCGCTGTTTACCTGGACGTATGGCATAAAGATATCTTTTCTTTTCTCGATGCAAAGCTGAACAACGGTGACGAGCGAAAACGGACTCACGACCTTTTTACGGGAGTCAGCCTGCCTGATCTGTTTATGGAAAAAGTCGAAGCAAGAGAAGCCTGGTGCTTGTTCGATCCACATGAAGTCAGACAGACGATGGGCTTTTCACTGGAAGACTGCTACGACGAGGAAAAAGGCGCGGGAAGCTTCAGGGAGAAGTACGAGGTCTGTGTAAATAATCCAAAGCTTTCCCGTGAGGAAGTACCAGCCATCGATATTATGAAGCGGATCATGATCTCCCAGCTGGAAACGGGAACGCCTTACATGTTTTACCGGGATGAAGCGAACCGGATGAACCCGAACAGCCACAGAGGAATGATTTACGGCTCGAACCTTTGTACCGAAATCATGCAGAACATGAGTGAAACCACCGTTACGGAAGAAAAAACGAAAGACGGCACAATCCTTATTACAAAAACTGCCGGTGACTATGTGGTCTGCAATTTAAGCTCGATTAATCTTGCCAAAGCAATCCCTGACGATGTTCTGAAGCGCCTCATCCCGATTCAGGTTCGCATGCTCGATAACGTCATTGATGTGAACAGGCTGGAAGTGCCCCAGGCAAAGCTTACAAACGAGAAGTACCGGGGAATCGGTCTCGGCACCTACGGGTGGCATCATCTCCTCGCCTTGACGGGGATTCGCTGGGAAAGTGAGGAGGCCGTTGCCTTTGCAGATGAACTCTACGAAACCATCGCCCGCCTTACCATACAGGCAAGTGCAAATCTGGCCAAAGAAAAAGGGAGCTACCCGGCTTACAAAGGCTCTGATTGGGAGAAGGGGCTGTACTTTACAAAACGAGGCCTTGACCTGCACTGGGAAAGCACAATTAACATGGTCAAACAGTCGGGTCTGAGAAACGGCTATTTAATGGCAGTTGCCCCCAACTCTTCAACGGCAATTCTTGCAGGGACAACCGCTTCGATCGACCCGATCTACCGGAAAGAATACGCCGAGGAAAAGAAAAACTACCGTATTCCCGTTACGGCACCGGATTTGTCCAGTGAAACGACGTGGTTTTATAAAGCGGCACACGAGATCGATCAGCATTGGAGCATCCGGCAGAACGCCGCACGTCAGCGCTATATTGACCAGGGGATTTCCTTTAACCTGTACGTGAAAAACACGATCAAAGCAAAGGACCTTCTGGCTCTCCATCTTCATGCCTGGAAAGAGGGGCTTAAGACCACCTATTACGTAAGGTCTACATCAAGTGAAATCGAAGAATGCGACAGCTGCGCCAGCTAAAAGGAGAGAGATTAAGATGACGAGATTACAAGAACGGAAACTTTATGATGTTTCTGCACCGAACGCTTCAACCGGGATCATTAACGGACAGAGTTCAAACGTGCTGAACTGGGATGACACCCGGTTCAGCTGGGCTTATCCCCTGTATAAAAACATGCTTGCAAACTTCTGGACACCTTTTGAAATCAACATGTCCAACGATGTGAAACAATATGAATCCCTCAGCAGTACGGAGAAGGAAGCCTTTAACAAAATCATCGGTCTGCTGGCGTTTCTTGACAGCATCCAGACCGACTACTCCATGCACGTAGCCAGGTATCTGACTGACTCGTCGTTGAGTGCCCTGATGACCGTGCTTTCCTTTCAGGAAGTTGTTCACAACCAGAGTTATTCCTACGTATTATCGAGCGTGACCGATAAAAACAAACAGGACGAAATCTTTGAATACTGGAAAAGTGATCCCGTTTTACGGGAGAGAAATGACTTTATCGCAAAAGGATACGAAGCTTTTACCAAGAACCCGACATCTCAGACATTCATGGAGTCGATTGTGTACGACGTCATTCTGGAAGGGCTCAACTTTTACTCTGGATTCAGTTTCTTTTACAATCTGGCAAGAAATCAGAAAATGGTCTCCACATCAACGATGATCAATTATATTAACCGCGACGAACAGCTCCATGTGCACCTGTTTACGAACATCTTTAAGGAGATGCTTCGGGAAAACCCGGAACTGAACACGGCAGCCAATCATCAATTTGTCCGGGAAACCTTTGTAAAAGCCGCCGAGCTTGAAATTAACTGGGCCAGGTACCTTTTCAAGGAGCCGATAGAAGGGATTAATCTGACCGACCTGGAAGACTATATTAAATTTATGGCAAATAAAAGAGTAAATGAATTGGGGATCGAACGTCCGTTTGATGGCCACAGGAAAAACCCGATGCGCTGGATCAAAGTCTATGAAGATGTTAACGGCGGAAAAACGGACTTTTTTGAACAAAAATCCAGACAATACACAAAAGTGGGAGCCGATAACGGCTTTGATGATTTATAGGAACGAAGGGCTGTCTCAAAAAATGAGACAGCCCTTTTTCTGATGTTTTTAATTAGTTGTGCTAAAGGTCATTGTGGGTATAAAGGTGTTGATTGGAGCGCAATGAGTGTAAATCAACACTTGATTTTAAAAATGTCATTAAAATTCAGAAGTTTTTTAACACCTCTGCCCCATTGCTGCATCAGTATTTCACCTGTTTAAGTATTCAGAAAATGATGAACGTTATTAAAATAAACGTTTACATTAAAACAAACCTATGATATTTTTTTATTAACGGTCTTATTAAAGACAATTTCCGTAATTTGAAAAAGAGGAGTGAACGTATATGACTGACTCAAATGGAGGCGGGGAAAAGAAAGGGATTTTCTCAAAGTTTCTTGACGGTGTAGAGCGCGTCGGAAACAAACTGCCTCATCCGTTTATGTTGTTTGTTTATCTTGCTTTGGGTGTAATCGGGCTGTCCTGGTTCATCAGTTTATTTAACATTTCGTTTGAACATCCGGGGACCGGGGAGACAGAACAAATACAAAGTATGCTTTCAGCAGATGGAATTGAGTACATTCTCTCCTCGATGCTAGATAACTTTACCGGGTTTGCGCCACTCGGCCTTGTTCTTGTGATGATGTTTGGTATCGGTCTTGCCCAAAAGGTCGGACTGATCGAGACATTTATGAAAAAGACAATATTAAACGCACCGAAAAGCCTGATTACGTATGCCATTATTGCAACTGGTATCATGGGGAACCTTGCCTCTGATGCGGCATTCGTTATCGTACCGCCACTTGCGGCAATGGTCTTTTACGCGATCGGCCGTCATCCGCTGGCAGGTATTGCTGCCGGTTTCGCCGGGGTTGGTGCCGGTTTTACAGCGAACGTCATCATCACAGGTACCGACGCCCTTCTTGCGGGTATTTCAACAGAAGCGGCACGGACAATTAACGCTGAAGCACTCATTACCCCTGTAGATAACTGGTATTTCATGCTTTTCTCAGTCCTTATGCTGATGTTTGTAGGTGCATGGATTACAGAAAAAATCATCGAGCCTCGACTTGGAAAATACGACCCGTCACTCGGTGAAGATGATGTTGTAGGGCAGAAGATTGAAGAGATCACACCTGAAAAAAACAGAGGTCTCAGAAATGCAGGGATTGCCGGTCTTATTTATACTATTTTAGTTTCATTGCTAATCGTTCCCGGTGATGCAATTCTCAGAGGGGAAGGCGGCACGATTGTACCTTCACCGTTTCTGACCCATATCGTACCGATCATTCTCTTTTTCTTTATCGTTGTTGCCATTGCATACGGCCTTACTGTAAAAATAATCAAATCCACAAAAGACATCCCGGAATTCATGGCTGATTCCATGAAGGACATGTCCGGTTATATTGTCCTGATTTTTGCGGCTTCCCAGTTTATTGCCTACTTTGAATGGACAAACCTCGGTGCTTTCATTGCCGTCTCTGGTGCAGAAACACTGACGAATCTGAACTTTACCGGACTGCCGGTTATTGTGGGCTTTATTATTCTGGCTGCGGTGCTCAACCTGTTTATCTTCAGTGGTTCCGCTCAGTGGGTACTCATGGCACCGATCTTTATCCCGATGTTTATGCTTCTGGATTACAACCCGGCATTCGTTCAGCTTGCCTACCGGATTGCAGATTCATCTACGAATATCATTACACCGCTTAATCCGTACGTGGTCATGGTTCTTGCATTCATGAAGCGCTATGATAAAAACGCAGGGTTTGGAACGCTCATTACGATCATGCTTCCATACTCTCTTATCTTCCTCGGAATCTGGATTGCGATCTTTATTGCCTGGACACTGCTCGGGATTCCGATCGGACCCGGTGTAGGAATGAACTAAATATAGTCAGAAAGGGAAAGGAGTTGTTGTGCAGCAACTTCTCTTTTCCTTTTTTACTGAGCGGAGTTAAAAAGACTTTTTTCATAAAGATTGTTGCTCTTACAATGGTGAATTCCGCTACAGGCGGACGCTTTCCGCGGGCATCATTTCAGCCTCCTCGGGGAGAACGCAACGGCACTTAAAAAGTTCGGTCTTTAACTTTTTCCAGTGCCTTGAGAACGCCCTGCGGGGTCTTCAGTCGAAGTTTTTCCTGCTTCTTTCTCTATCAGCGAATGCTTTGAGGTGTATGTGTCGAAGCAACTCGAAGCTTATTCCTGAAGTAAACGCTCGTCGCAGGAGTCGCCGCCTTTCGCTCCATTTTTTTTGCGCTAGGTTATCCTGTTCTTCTTTCTTTTCAACTCAGCTGAATTTGGATGAAGGGTCACACTCCCTCCTTGAATCTTTTTTGGTGTAGCGTGATTTTTGGAAGATTTCCGTATACTGCAACTTCACCTGGTGAAAGTTGCTGATTTGAATCTAAAGCGGACGCAGACAATTGTATAAACACCACTCTCAAAGAACTCAATGGAGCCGGAATGTCAGAGACTTCTGCGGTAGTGGGGGCCAGGGCGGGACCCCGCAAGCGAAGCGAGGAGGCTAGCCGGCACCTCCGCGGAAAGCGAAGGAAATGGAGGCTCCATTACACAAACCTTTAAAAGAATGTAATTTAAACAATGAGTTTCATACATTCACATATAAAACCAACTTAAGGAGTCGTTATCAATGGGATTTTCAGTCAAAGGACAAGGCATACAAATAGAAGAAATGGTCGTCCATTACCGGAGGCATTTTCATAAAAACCCTGAACTGAGCCAGGAAGAAGAAGAAACGTCAAAAACCATCCAGGCCTTTTTGAAAGAAGAAGGCATTCCTTATGAAACCGGTTTTGCCACTCACGGGGTTCTTGCCATCATTGAAGGAGAAAAGCCGGGGAAAACAGTCGCTCTCCGGGCTGATATTGACGCCCTTCCGATCACAGAAAAAAACAACGTCCCCTATGATTCTGAAACGAAGGGGAAAATGCATGCCTGCGGACACGATGCCCATACAGCGATGCTGATGGGAGCCGGTGCTCTCCTGAACAGAAATAAAGCCGAACTTCCGGGAAAAGTGCTTCTCGTTTTTCAGCCTGCTGAAGAACTGGCTCCTGTTGGAGGAGCGCAGGAAATGATGAAAGACGGTGTCTTTGATACACACAAACCTGACGCCATTTTTGCCCAGCATATGTGGCCGGATCTTCCGGTCGGACAAGTCGGGGTGATGGGCGGCCCTATCATGGGGAATTCCGACCGCCTGTCCATGACGATTCACGGGGCAGGAGGGCATGCGAGTATGCCTCACCAGGGAAAAGATGCGATCGTCATTGCCGCACAGGTCATTAACCATCTTCAAACGGTCGTAAGCAGAAATGTGGATCCCATGGAGTCTGCCGTTATTACGTTTGGGGAGATTCACGGCGGCGACCGCTATAACGTGATCCCGAGCACAGTGACTCTTGAAGGAACGGTACGCACAAATTCCGACGAGGTAAAGAACAGAGTAAAAGACCGGATAAAGAAAGCGGTAAACGGACTTGCAGATGCCAATGAAGTTGTTATCGATGTGGATTACGTGGACGGATATCCGGCAACGGTGAACTCTCCCGAGTGGGAGGCACCAGTTAGAGAAACCGCCCAGGCCATTCTGGGCAAAGAGGCAACACCACAGTTGAACCCAAGCCTTGGAGGAGAGGACTTCGGCCGCTTCCTTCAGGAATACCCCGGACTCTACTACTGGCTTGGTACTGCCATACCGGACCGGCCGGCGCAAAAGCCTCTTCATGATGCTGAGTTTGACATTAACGAAGAGTCTCTCGCCATCGGTACGGAGCTCATGACCCAGCTTGCATTTGACGCACTTGAACGACTGAACAAGGAGAACGGCCAATGAATATCGATGCCTGTTTAGAAGAGCTGAATCCGAAGCTTATACACTGGCGAAGGACCTTTCACGCGTTTCCGGAAACCGGCTGGACCGAATACGTGACTACGTACCGCATTTACGAACAGCTTCAGGCCCTGGGGCTTACGGTTTATACAGGCACTGACGTAGTTGAGACGTCGGCACGGATGGGCGTTCCCTCAGACCAGGAACTTTACGCCTCTGAAAAAAGAGCATCAGAAGCAGGTGTACCTGAAGAGTTTCTAAACAAGGTGGCTGGCGGGCATACAGGAGTGGTGGCTGTTTTAAAAACGGGGAAGCCCGGACCTCATATTGCCTGCCGGTTTGATATTGACGCGCTTCCGATTGAGGAGTCAGACACCTATGACCACGTACCGGCGGAAAAAGAGTTTGCCTCTTCTTTGCCTGGCTCGATGCATGCGTGTGCCCATGACGGCCACACTGCCATCGGCCTTGGAGTTGCAACCTGGCTGGCAAAAAACAGGGACGAGCTTACAGGAACGTACACGCTTCTTTTTCAGCCTGCTGAAGAAGGGAGCCGCGGCGCAAAAGCCATGGTGGAAAAAGGGTGGCTTGACGATGTTGACGTTTTTCTGGGAGGACATATCGGTATTGAAGACCTGACTGTCGGTCAGGTAGCTGCAACAACGGAGCAGTTTTTAGCCACTACGAAGTTTGACGTTCATTTTAAGGGAACAGCAGCCCATGCAGGGAAACGTCCGGAACAAGGGAAAAACGCCCTTCTTGCAGCGGCAGCGTGTGCCCAGCATCTTCATGCCATCGCTCCTCACTCACAAGGGGCGACCCGGCTCAACATAGGTACCCTTCACGCCGGCACGGGGCGTAATATTGTTCCCGATCAGGCAACCCTAACAGGAGAAACAAGAGGGGAAACGAACGAACTGAACGACTACGTGTTCCAGGAAGCAGAACGAATCATTCATGGCTCGGCCTCTCTATACGGTGTTGAAGCAGAAATGAAGGTTGTCGGGAAAGGAACGTCTGCTGTCTGTGATCCGGAGTTTACACGTATGCTGGAGCAGGCTTCAATAAGAACAGCGGCGATTACAGAAGTCCTGCCGGTTCTTTCTTTAGGCGCATCAGAAGACGTGACTCACATGATGAACCGCATTCAGGCACGGGGAGGAAAGTCAACATACATGATATTTGGGACACCGCTTCCTGCAGGACACCACCACCCTCGCTTTGACTACGATGAAGGGGTATTAAAAACAGGAGCCGCAGCGTTTATTTTACTTATATTAGAATGCAATCAAAGGGGGAAGCAGCGATGAAACAGTGGTTGGAAGAAACATTAATGAAACTGAACCTTGTAGAGACGATGGACCAGCCGGACGGATTTACCAGACTCGGGCTTACAGAGGAAGAATGGGAAGCCATGGCTGTTTTTACGAAAACAGCGGAAGAACTCGGCCTTTCTGTGAGTCAGGATAAGGCGGGAAACCGGATTGCCCGCTGGGAAACAGATGAAAATAAACATAAACCAACTGTAGCTACAGGGTCTCACGTTGACACAGTTGAACGGGGCGGGGGCTATGACGGTGTCGCAGGAGTACTGTGCGGACTCGGAGCCGTTAAGGAACTAAAAGACGAAGGATTTTCACCGGCCCAGCCCATTGAAGTGATTTGCTTTGCAGCTGAAGAATCATCCCGGTTCGGGATATCCACCATCGGAAGCAAAGCGATGTCGGGGCTGGCGGATTACCGCGCACTGGAAAACGTGACAGATTCCGGGGGAATGACCATACGTGAAGCGGTGGAATCAAGAGGACTCGTTTGGGGTGACGTAAAAAAGGCGGAGCGGGCACCTGATGAGATTGCTTCTTTCGTCGAACTTCATATAGAACAAGGTTTAAGAGTAGAACAGGCAGGCGCAGATTACGGAGCGGTTACGGCAATCGCATGCCCGATCAGACTCCTTCTCCATTTTAATGGGAAAGCAGGCCATACAGGAACAACACCGATGATGGGGAGGCAGGATGCCCTCGTAGCAGCGGCCCCTCTGATTTCCTTCATCTCTGAACGGGCAGGAAAACTTTCAGCCGAATCGGATTTGCCAATTGTAGCCACTGCTAGTACGATAGAACTAAAGCCGAATGTGATGACAGTCATTCCAGGCTCTCTTGATCTTGGCATTGACATTCGCAGTGTAGATGACAGTTTAAAAGAACAGCTCGAACGTGACATTTACGACAAGTGTAAGGAACTGGAGAAGCACTTTAACGTAACAATTGAAGGTGAAAAACTTGTCCATAACCCGTCTGTCCATTTAAACGAGCATGTCTGCGAAAAGCTTGTTTCAGTGGGAAGTGAACTGGGGTTCTCCTCACTTACTCTTGAGAGCGGTGCAGGACATGATGTGATGAATATGGCAGCAAAATGGCCCTCCGGAATGATCTTTATTCCGTGTAAAGGCGGTCTCAGCCATCATCCTGCTGAAGAAGCCAGTGTGGAAGACCTGGCCAAAGGGGTTAAAATTATTGCGGCTTATTTACGTAAAGAAGCAGGTGAGTAGATGTGAAAATCAGATTAGGTGCTGTAGGACCTGAGGACTCGATTAAAAAAATTGAACAGGAAGCGGGACGGTTCCAGGACCTTGTTCTTATTCCTTTTCCTTATGAAAGAACGGAAGAGACAAAGGGAATTATTGAAGCGAACAAAGACAAAGTAGATTACTGGCTTTTCTCAGGGCAGGCGCCGTACTTCTTTGCCCGCAAGCTTAATCTTGTAGAAGACCATGAAGCCACCTATCCGCCTTTATACGGCTCAAGCCTTCTTGGGAAGCTTCTTAAAGCACAATATGAAAAAGGGACCATTCTGCCCAGCATCAGCGTTGATACGATCAGTGATGAGGAGATGGATTCGTTCAGGAACATGTTTTCCCTTCAGGATCTTGAAGTCTATAATTATCCGTATGAAGGCTACCTCCCGCCTGATGAGATCGTGACGTTTCACGAAAATCTCTATAAAGAAAAGAAAATCGAAGCTGCATTTACGAGCATTCGCTCGGTTTATCTGGCGTTAAAAGAACGGGGCGTTCCCTGCTACAGAGTGACGCCCACAGAGCTTGCGATTCAACTGACGATCAAATTTCTCCGAGAACGGATTCATTCTGCTTTGTACCGGAAATCACAGATTGCAATAGTAGGGATTGAGAGTGTTCAAAGCCCTCTTCAGTCTGAAGAAGAATACTACTCCTTCAAGTCAAAGCACCGGGACCTTGATTTGAAGCGGCTGATTCTTCTTTATGCTGAGAAAGTCCACGGGTCCTACGTCCAGATCGGCGATGGTGTTTTCTTTATTTACACGACCCTGGGAGAACTTGAATACCAGACGTACCAGCCTCTTTTTGACCTTATTCACCAGGCGAAGCTGCAGACAGGACTGTCGCTTCGTACCGTATCAGGATACGGACGTACGGCTATTGAAGCAGAGCAGAATGTGCGCATGGCTTTCCGTGAAGCAAGATCAAGCAACGACCAAGTTGTCTTTACTGTAGATGAAGACAAATCAGTCCGTAAAGTTTGGGAAAACGAGGGTGAAGTCTCCTATAACCAGCGGCTCTGGGGGGAGGAATGGCTTGAAAAGTTTAAAAATGCTCATATCAGCCCTGCCATCGTGTCAAAAATTCAATCGATCTCTGTTTACTATGGCCAGAAGACCGTTACGGCCAAAGACATATCTACATGGCTGAACAGTACAGACCGGAACGCAAGACGGATTCTTACGGCCCTTGAGGATATGGGGCTTGCAAAAATCAGCGGTGAAGAGCAGCCCGGACAGCGGGGAAGACCAAGGAAAATATACACCCTTACGTTTGCTGAATAATAAGAAAAAAGCACCAGTTGGGTGCTTTTTTAGTGGGTTATTATTCACATATAATATTAAACCGATATCCTCAGTGGAATCCCATTTACTTGAATTTATGTATCATGATGGGTTTTATTACCTGGATAATACGAATGGTGGCAGTTATTGTTAAAATTCAATTATCCCCTGTGTGACGCGCATTTAAGCAGAATAGTCTAAAAAATAAGATATTAATATAGTTTTTTCCTTTACATTGCAGTGAAGGTATAGTAGCTTTGTACATAACGTTTTCTCTGCCGGCTTTCGGTGGAGGGGAATGGGATAGCTGGACGGAGAGAGGAAAATGGTGCAATACATAAACTGAATTTTCTGAATAAACACCATATTCCATATTATTTACTCTCATTGTTCAGGAGTAAAAATAAGATAGATAATTAAACAAGGGGGAGAAAGAGATGTTTAAAAGCAAAGTACTTAAAGCGGGGGCCTTTTCACTGGCTTTGGCCACAGTTGTAACCGGCTGTGCCAGCGAACCGGATGAAGGAGCAACAACGGACGAAGGCGGAGATTCAGACGGGAGCGCGGAAGAAGGTGGCTCCGGTGAAGCAGGGGGAGACTTGAAAATTGGTGTTCTTTCCGACATCAACACACTTGATCCGCATACCGCAAGTGACGTTCCATCAGGACAGGTTCATACAGCAATCTATGAAACATTGACGAAGTTTAACGAAGATATGGAACTTGAACCGCTTCTGGCAGAGAGCTGGGAAGCCACAGACGAAAATGTCTGGGAATTTAAACTTGTAGAGGGCGTTCAGTTCCACGACGGTTCTGACTTTAATGCAGAAGTTGTTAAAGCGAACGTTGAACGTATCCTTGATGAGGAGATTGGTTCTCCACGAGCGATTCTCTTTGAAATTATTGATGAAGTAAATGTCATTGATGACTACACAGTAGAATTTGTTACAGAAGACCCATTTGCTCCACTTCCGGATCACTTTGCTCACTACGCTTCCAGTATCGTAAGTAAAGAGTCCATTGACGGTGACTATGAAGCAATGGAAGACGGAGATCAGGCAGGAGCTTATATTAACCAAAACCCTGCAGGGACTGGCTTCTTTGAATTTGAAGAGTGGAATTCAGGTAACGATGTGAAGCTTGTAAACTTCGAAGACTACTGGGGTGAAAATGCGAAAGTGGATACGGTCACACTTGAGGTTATCCCGGAAGACTTAACACGTCTTGGGAACCTTGAGTCCGGCGATATGCACATTGTTGACCCTGTAACGGCAAGTGACCTTGCCCGGGTTGAAGGAAACGAAGGAGTAGAGCCTTACATCCGTGACGGAGCAAGCATCACATACCTTGGCTTTAACATGGAAAAAGAGCCGTTTGACGATCCACTCGTACGCCAGGCTCTCGATATGGCACTTGATAAGCAGGCGATGCTGGACGGTATCCTTGAAGGAACAGGGGAAGCTGCCAACGGGCCGATTAATGATACGCAGTTCGGCTACAGCGCTGATATTCCTGTACAAGAGCAGGATATTGAAGGAGCGAAAGAGCTTCTCGCTAAAGCCGGCTATGAGGACGGATTTGAAACAACGATCTGGACAAACGACAGCCGTGAGCGTCAGGATATTGCCGAGCTGGCACAGGCAAACTTTGAAGAAATCGGTGTAACGGCGGACATCAATACGGTTGAGTGGGGTGCCTACCTTGATGCTACAGGTGCCGGGGAGCATGACATGTTTATTCTTGGACTGTCACTTGGTACCGGTGACGCAGATTACCCGCTTCACATGCTCTTTCATTCTGATAACGCAGGACCTCCGGGTAACCGCGTATTCATGAAGGACGATGAGTTTGATGCCCTTCTTCAGGAAGCTCGTATAGAGCAGGATGAAGACCAGCGTCTGGCTCTTTACAAAGAAGCGGTCGAGTACCTGAACGAAGAACAGCCAATGTCGTTCCTGTACCACCCATCCCATATCATGGGTATGCAGTCCAACGTTCAAGGATTCTGGGCTGACGGCTCCGGAATCTATCAGCTTCAGGATGTAACCATTAACTAATGGCTGCATAAAATAACAAAAGAAATAACGTGCCGGGCAAAGGCTATCCTTTGTCCGGCATGTTTTGTATTTTTCTGATTAATATATGCAGTTACTATTTTCCCTGCAGATTACGTAAGATGAAGCCGGAGTGCACTTCATTTTCCGCGGTGTTGCCGGTTAGGCTGTCGGCATATAAAGAACCCCTGCTTCTTCCTCTGCCAGTTAAGCTTCGCAGCTTTCTGCGTCGAAGCAACTCGAAGCTGATTCGTGATGCAAACGCTCATTGCTCCCGCAAGAGTGTGATGCATTCGCTGCAATCAACATTTCTTTAAAAAGGTTACAACGTTCTAAGCCCTCCTCAGGCTGGTGTCTTACAGGGACTCAACGAGATTCTGCATCGAAGGAGTTTCGTGCACTCCGGTTTCACCCTTCTTTTTAAGAAACAAATTACATTTTTTACATTAAAAAGAAATTAGATAAAAACTGGTACTCCCCGGAACCATCTTCCTACATATACAAACTCGCAAGAAAAATCCCTAAACTATCTTCGTACATTTCGTCAAACTGCTCAATCGGAAGGGGGTTTTCGCCAAGGCCGAGTTCCACTGTAAACCCGGGCCTTCTGAACTCCTGGATAAACCAGTCTTTAAAGCCTGCGTAGCTCTCTACATATTGAATCGGTTCGAATCCTGACACTCTCGCAAACTCATTCACGATCGTTTCGGACTCTTCAGGTTCAAGTCCCTGATAACCCCAAAAAATAACCTTCCCCTGCGTATGATAGGCAAGAACCCGGTCAAAATCAGATTCAAAGACAAGATCAGCCATAGCGATGGCCTCCGGTTCTGTTAATGGTGCGTATCCAGGGAAATCACGGGGGGAAGGGCTTTGAGGCTTCGTCTCTGCTTCTTCTTCCCACTGGGCAGGGTACTGGTTGTTCAGATCTACACCTCGGATATTTGCTTTCCAACCTGAAAAGTCTGTGCTGTTATTATTGATTGCCAGCACCTCACTGCGGTAAGGCTCTTCATCGGGCAAGCCGTTGATAAGCAGATCCACACCATCTGGATTTACATTTGGGACGATGGACAACATCACCGATGAAAAGAACGGCAGAAGGGCAAGCCCTCTTACCGGTTCACTGTTCACAAGTCCGAGTAAGTACGTATTAAGTGTCTGCATCAGTACCGGTGTTGTGATCCATTCATGGGCATGAAAAGAGCCGTTCAGGTGAACCCGTTTGTCTCCTGTACCTACGCTCAGTTCATAAATGTCCTTTCCCATAACCGAATTCCCGATCGTTCTTACAGCCATAAAGGGATAAATTTCCTTAAGCATTGCTATGTCGTTTGCCATAGCGGCAGAGTTGTATTCCCTTCCCCCCTGAACAATCGGGGAGCGGACCCTGACCGGGATCAATACTTCCTGTTCGATCTGAAGCTGCAGCGGGTTCAGTGAAGGATTAAGAAGCTGGATCATATCCGTTGAAGCACCGATGCGCTGTCCGATCGTCCAAAAAGAGTCACCTGGCTGAATTGTATAAATGCTCACATAAAAACCAGGTATCCGGACAATCTGCCCAATTTGCAGACGTTCAGGGTTTGTATTTGGATTGGATGCAGTGATTAATGAAAGAGGGACAGAAAACAGCTGGCTGTAGAACCAGAAGCTGTCACCGCGACGGACGCGTATATTCATACTCAACTAACCTCCTTAAAGGTATCTTCATCATAAATATGAAAAAATCCTGACAGTCAGACCCCGCGGGCTTAATCAAAAGAGCGGCTCTCAGCAGAGCCGCTCAGGAAATGGTTTTTATTCTGGAAGCAATTCGTTCTCGTTGAAGTAACGCTGAAGCGTCTCTGTCTCCGAATAAGGTACTTCCCTGCCGTTAACAAACTGATGCCCTACAAAGCCGATACCTGTTAAAAGAACAATATCTCCTTTATCTGCAAACGAGAGGGCTTTATGAACGCCTTTTTCCCTGTCCAAGGCTGTATTGACGGACGGGTGAATCGGATCCTGAAACCCGTTTAGTACACCGGATACGATGTCTCGTCGGTCAAGCTGATCCGGGTGATCAACTGAAACGACGATATGATCCGCTTTTCCTTCCACTGTTTCTCCCATTTTCGGCCATTGGGCAGGATCACCGCCACCGGCACCTGTAACGAGTACTATCAGCTTTTTATGGTCCAGCTGTTTTGCAGCCGTAATGACTTTATCAAGGGCATCCGGGGAATGGGCAAAATCCATAATGATTTTGTAATTACTCAATTTGTCCTCAATCTGAAACCGGCCTTCCGGGAGTGACAGGGTCTGCAGTCCTTCCAAAAGGATCGGGATCGGAATACTCAGGTGAAGGCACGCGCATAAAGACGCAAGGAAATTAGAGATATTATAGTCTCCGAAAATGGGGACGAGAACAGGGAATCGTTTTCCCAGAATGGTAAGGTCCATAGCCGTACCGGCAGAGGTGGTTTCCATATTTTCAGCAAAGACATCTCCTTTTGTGTAAATCCCGTAAGTAAGAAGCGGTCCTTTAAACATGGCTTTAATGTCTCTGCCCATCTCACCGTCGTCAGCATTTACGACGGCTTTCTTCACCTGACGGAAAAGCTTGAGTTTCGATTGCTTATAGGCATCATAAGACCCATGAAAATCGAGGTGCTCGGGAGTCAGGTTTGTATGAATACCAACATCAAAAATCACACCGGCGACACGCTTCTGCTCGATGGCAATGGAAGTCACTTCAAGGGAAACAGCCTGAAGACCTTCTTTATAAAAACGGTGAAAGATGTACTGAAGGTCCGGCGCTTCAGGAGTGGTGTGCGTAGTATGGTTAAAGTTACGTCTGATCCGGTCATCCCACACACCGTTCGTCCCGATAAGTCCCGTTGGAATTCCCGATTTCAACAGGAGATTGCGGACAAAGGAAGAGACGGTCGTTTTTCCGTTCGTACCGGTCACAGCAATGGTTTTAACTTTTTCATCCGCATGGTCATACAGAACAATGGACAGGTAGGACATAAAGGATTTGGCGTCTGTTACCTGAACAAAGGTGGTGCCGGGAAAAAGCTGTACAGCTTTTTCAAGAAGCACGGTATCAGTCCCGATAATAATAGAAGCTCCTGAGCGGCAGGCTTGGTTAATGTAGCGGTGTCCATCAGTTTTTGTCCCTATTATGCAAAAGAACGCAGTACCCGGCTCCACCTTTCTTGAATCGTATGTAATGGACGTAAATGAGGTTTCAGAAAGTCCCCAGTATTTCTTAATGAGAGGATGTTTATGTTGAAATGATATAAGCATGGACATAACTCCTTTTATTTGCAACAACCAATCCTTATTTCCATAGTAGTATTCGTTTTTACAGGAATTCTATTATCAGGTTAAAAAGGAAAATAGTGTGCTCTATATCGCTTTACTACCCTAAAAGGTTTAGGTATAAACATAATTGAAAACACGAAAAAAAGCCGCGCCTGCTTTTGGGCGCAGCTTTACTATATTGAGTTGATTCTAAGGTCCGGCCAGCTTGCAAAGTTAAATTCGTGTAAACCCTTCTTCGTCCAAGTACTGTGCAGCCTGTTTATAGGATACAAACGTGCCATCAAGACCCGTATCAGCATACACGTTCCACGTATCCCCTTCTTTTATAACCGTAAGGGTCTGCGTGTTGTCATTGATCCAGACTTCTTCCTCTTCTTCACTTTCCGGCTGTGGGGAAAGGGAGGAGATGGCTTTTTCAATGACAGATCTGAGTGCTCTTTCTGTAAAATTACGGATGTTCACCATCCCTTTATCATTCACTTCATAACCGGTGAGTTCACCGGCGTAAACAAAGCCATTACCGTTTGGGTGAAGGTGGTACACGACATTTTTCTTGTCTTTAACACTGTCGGGATAGTGAAAGTTCACTCTCCCCATTGAAACGTCATTGCGTTCCAGCTCAGGGAAAGATTCAATTATTGTAAGTTTCTCTTCAAAAGTCAGCATATTGCCTCCATTAATGTAAAGTTATTCTTAGTATATCAACCTGTCCTTAAAATTAAAACGTTCATCTCCGTCACAAAATGTTTACAAAATGATTAAGAATAGTCAAATAGTTTAATAGACTTTTCAAGCCATGATGTTAAAATGGAAGCAGGTCGTATTAGGGAGCGTTTGTAATGAAACTTTGGTTTAAGAAGATATCCATTGTCATGATTACCTTTATCACGCTGGGAATGTTTATCCCGCCTACATATCTTGATACCAATGCAGATGGTGCAAAGGGACTTGACGATTCAGACAGCGATCCGGATTTGTCTTCTGTTTCTGATGGAGAAGGGGACCTGGATGACCTTGAATTAAATGAAGATGATCTCACAATAGATGATGACCTCACTGACGGGGAATCCCTGGACGAGGTTATTGAGAGGATAACCGAAGAAGCGAGAGAACATACCCTTAAGAAACTTGGGCCCAAAATCGCCAGGCAGGTGGAAGACGATGTTTTGAGTGCAATCCTGCCGAATATAGAGGAAGTACTCAACACTCTTGTTGAGCAGGCAGGAGACAGCTCCTATCAGAATTTCGTTGTTGCAGAAGAGCCATCCGGCGGTTATGGAGAAAGAATTTTTAACATCCACGACAGTGAGGCCAATGAAGATGTGGCGAAGTTTCACGTAAGGCGGGACAACCGGCCGAAAAACGGATACTGGTTTAATTTTCATTATCACCTGAGTTCAGATGGCTTTGAAGAGCACCATGAGCTTGGAGAAGTGTACTGGGATAAAAACACCCCGCCTAAGTGGATGTCATAATAATAAAGGAGTCCTTCCATGCCGGAGGACTTCTTTTATTTTATCAAGACGGTCCCATATTCTGCCCGAATTGAACCAGCAGGAGAAAGTGTAGTAAAATGTGCTTTAGACAAATGAGGAAAAGGTGTTGTTATGAAAACGTATATTGTAATCGGGGCCGGAATCCTGGGGGCTTCAACAGCCTATCACCTGGCAAAGAACGGTGCCCGCGTCACAGTAATAGACCGGAAAGACGAAGGTCAGGCAACAGATGCGGCTGCGGGCATTATCTGTCCCTGGCTCACACAGCGCAGAAATAAACCGTGGTTCCGCCTCGTAAAAGGCGGAGCTGCCTATTATCCGAAACTTGTAGAAATGCTTGAAGAAGACGGAGAAATAGAAACCGGGTATGACCGTGTGGGTGCCATGATTATGCACCACGAAGAGCACATGATTGACCGTATTGAAAAACGGGCCTATGAGCGAATACCGAACGCACCGGAAATGGGCGAAATTACGAGACTCGGACGAAAGGAAACCCAGGAGAAATTCCCTGTCCTTTCAGACGCCTATGGAGCGATCCATGTAAGCGGAGGTGCCCGTGTGGACGGGCGGGCCCTCCGGAATGCCCTGACGAACGGAGCGAAAAAGAACGGAGCGGAATTTATTACTGGAGATGCAGAAATCCTGTATAACAACGGCCGTGCCACCGGTGTGAAAGTAGATGGAGAGAAGATCGAAGCCGACAGTGTGATCGTGACTGCAGGTGCCTGGGCAAGAGAGGTTCTTGAACCGGTGGGAGTGCCTTTTATGGCTTCATCACAAAAAGCTCAGATCATTCACCTGGACATGCCGGATACCGATACGAGCGAATGGCCGGTGATTATGCCCCCCAGCCGCCTTTACATGCTCACATTCGGACCCGGAAGAGTCGTTGTAGGAGCTACCCATGAAGATGATGCAGGGTTTGATCCCCGGGCAACTGCCGGGGGAATTCATGAAGTGTTGAATCGTGCATTGGAAGTTGCACCGGGGTTAACTGACGCCGGCTACGTTGAAACCAGAGTAGGATTTCGTCCATTTACTCCCGACTTCCTTCCGGTGGCCGGCCCGGTACCAGGAACAGATGGATTGTATGCAGCAAACGGCCTCGGATCATCCGGGCTCACATCCGGTCCGTATCTGGGCGCAGAGCTTGCCAGACTTGTGATGGGCTTGGAAACCGATCTGGACATGTCTGACTACGACATCTCTGCCGCTATACAAAAATAAGATTCCAGATCTTACGAGGTCTGGGACCCTAAAGACACCAAGTTAAGATGAGGTTATATGGAGAATGGTGATGCAGCCGGTATGTCCGCAGACTCCTGCGGGAGCAAGGCCCAGGGTGAGACACTGCAACGAAGTAAAGAGGCTTACCGGTGCCCCAGCGGAAAGCGAAGAACATTCCGGCTGCATCTGACTTTTCAGCTGAATAATTTGACATAATCTATTAACAAGACGGCTATGGGGCCTGTTCCTGCTTTGCTGAAGCGCAGCACTTTTTAGTGCTGCGCTTTTTTTGAGAGCTTCATTGAGTATGGAGGAAAGTGAAAAAAGTTTTTTTCCTTCTTGACTGTGACGTAACGTCATTGTTTATAGTAAGTGGTGAGGTGATCACCGTGTATTTAATCAAGGAAATTTCCGGGATAGCCGGGGTAAGTGTGCGTACGCTTCACCACTACGATCATATCGGTCTTTTAAAGCCAGTCGAAGTAAAAAGAAACGGCTACCGCTACTACAATGATGAAAGCCTTGAACGATTGCAGCAGATCCTGTTTTTCAAAGAGCTTGGCTTTTCCCTTCAGAAGATCAAAGACATTTTGGAAGGCCCGGGTTTTGACCGGAAAAGAGCACTGGAACAGCATAAACAAGTACTCATGGAAAAAAAAAAACGCCTGGAAAAGATCATAGCCTCCGTTGATCAGACCGTGGCAGCTATGGAAGGGGAGAAGGGGATGTCAAAAAAAGAAATGTTTGAACCGTTTGATACGGAAGAAATTGAAAAGCATCAAAAGAAGTATGCCGATGAAACAAAAGCAAAGTACGGCCATACAGATGCCTATAAGGAGTCCATGAAAAAAACAGCCTCCTATAACAAAGAGGACTGGGCTCAAATCCAGACCGAATGGAACGAGTTTTATAAAAAGCTCGCCTCACATATGGGGAAAGGTCCAAAAGACCAGGAAGTGCAGAAGCTTATCGGTGAATACCATCAGTTAATCAACAATCACTTTTACGCTTGCCCGACAGAAATGTTCCGGGGACTTGGTGAAATGTATGTAAGTGATGAGCGTTTTACAAAAAACATTGATAAACACGGAGATGGACTGGCAGCTTTTCTGAAGGATGCCATGGGAATTTATTGCGATGACTGGGAAGGGAAATGAAGGAAGGTATTATTAAGGTCTGAGAGCAAGACCGGCAATATCTTGAGGTAGACCCAAAAGGCAAAAAATCTGCCTTTTGGGTCTGTCTCCCTTTTTTATGGCTGAAATAAGACGCTTTCTACTCTTGGTTTCACAGGATGGAAATGGCGCTCGAAAAAGGAAAGGATCTCTGTCCACGACTCGAGCCCTGCCAGTGCATTTGCCCTTTCGTCTCCTCCCAGTTCAAATGGCAAATCTGCAGGGAGGACGGAGGGGAGGTAGGGAAGTGTTAAAACATGTCCCGCGTCCTTAAATGACACATGTTTCTTTTCAAACGGGAAGCTGTGTTCTGCGAGGCGGGCCATTATGGTTTCGCACATAGGGGTGGAAGGCCAGAGACGATCCTTTTCCCCGCTCAGGAGAAGGACAGGACCATTGATCTTTTCAACTGGAATGGCAGCTTCTTCTCCTGATTTTTCCAGGCTTCTTTCAAACATTCCCCGAAGAGCAACCGGCTTTTTTCGCCACTGGCTCTTGAGTGATTCGAGCGTTATAGAAAAGGAGAAAGAATATTTCACGTACGGTAAGCTCTTTCCACCATACGTCCACGAGGAACCCTTTCGTTTCCGGTTGACACTTTGAAAAGCGTGACTTGCCGGCACTTCACCGACTACTGCACGAATCTGAGGGTAATAACTGGCGGCGAGTAAAGCAAGTTCTCCTCCTTTTGACGTCCCCATACAGCCTATTTCCTCACGGTTGATGAAGTCTTTCCCGGACAGCCATTCCACCGCTCTTCCGACTACTTCGAGAGGAACTTCATGGAGGGTGGCAGGGAGAGAAGGGGCACCGAAATATGCAAGAGCGAATACAGCGTAGCCGTGCGCACTCAGCACCGCAGCTGTTTCTTCATAGATTCCCCCTTCAGAGCCCCCGAGGATGATTACAGCCGGTACGTTACTTTCATTTTCGGGATAAAAAAAGACGCCGTTTAAGCCTGGTTCATCTACTTCTTCCCACTGGATATGGTCTTCTTGAAACAAGCGGGTAATCGTGCGTTCGAGCACAACAATTTTCTCTTCATTAATTACTGTGATATCAATATTCATCGGTTCAAGCCTGCTTTTTTGCAAAACTGAGGATGGTGATTCCACCGGTGTAAGAGACCATAACAACGCCTGCAGCGTGTCGGGGCCGTTTTCTTTTGAGAGCCTTATTTTTCCGGTTTCATCTGCCTGAACAGAAATAGCGGATGCCCAGCGTTTCTCCGTTCTGTCGATCCACCGTGCTTTTATTTCAAGAGTTTCAAAAGGGGTTAATCCGTCCAAATGAAGCTGAACGGGCTCATCAATCCGTCCGATATCCGGGTATAAAAAACAAGTCATTTTTTCTTCACCTGCCGTATCATTATTGGCGAAGCAAAAGGTGCTGTTTCTGGATGAAGAGTCTTCTCCGCTTGTCTTATCTATATTCGATAGAAGGGTGGAAAACACATTCTTTTTGCCGTATGTTACTTAAATGATTTCTTTTACACGGTAAAAGCAGAAGAAGCCTGTGTACTGCATCAAGAAATAAGCCAACAAAAAAAGCTGAATTTCTTCAAGAGAAGAAATTCAGCTTTTCATTGGATTAGCTTCGGTTTGGGTTGTCGTTGTACCCAGCTGTAAAGATAGCAGCAAGAAAGGCTGCACATACGCCTAGAATTAAAAGCAAGTTCATGTTTTATGGCCTCCTTCGGTCAATCAATATCTGTAATTCAATATACCACGAATTAAAACCGGATGCACGTCTAATTTCTTTCATTCCTTTTTTGACTCCCGTATAATGAAAGCGTAGTACAAAATGAAACATTCTTAGGATGTGTACCAACAGCGAAAAGTAACCAAACTGGAATGATGATTGAATCATAAGGAGGTTTTCCCGATGTATGTAGTCATGAATGAGCTGCATGTACCAAAAGAGGGGCGTGAAAACGTCGCTGCTCGTTTTTCTGAAAGTGCGGAGAAAATGAAGGATGTTCCCGGCTGCCTCGATTTTATGTTTTTACATCCTGCAGATGACGAAAATTATCAGGTTGTTCTTACGAAGTGGGAATCCGAGGAGGATTATAAGGCGTGGGTTGACAGCCGTGCGTTTAAGGATGCACATAAAAAGCGCCGTGAGAATCTGGACAAGAGCCCGACGTCAGGTAATAAAATATACGAATATGTCGCTAAACACCACCTGTAATACGATGAGGATGTCCAAAACGGGCATCTTCTTTTTTGCGAATATTTATTGTTCAGACTGCACAACCGATAATAATAGTAGAAGAATTGATTATTGAGAGGCGTTTGACATGAAGAATACATACTTAACAAGTCATTTTCCCCTTATTTCCATCGTGCTGTTCAGTCTGACCCTGGCTCTTTACAGTGAGAGAGTGATTGTCAGCTTACTTCAGGAAGTGGGTATTTACAGCGGGATGGTGGAGGTGTTCAGTGAACGGGGAATCCAGATTTCTTTACTGTTTGTTTTGCTGTTTTACTTTTTCATGCTTTTTTCTGCTCTAAAGCTCATCGCAGATACGGTAAATGAAGTGTCTTTGCTGTTTTTCTCAAGAGACAGGGAAGGCAGCGATTTGCAAAAGATACGGGGAGGCGTCTGGGTTTTTCTGATCGGAAGCATTATCGCGGTTTTACTCTCTTTTAATATCTGGTACAGTACGGCAGCTTTTTTTCTTGCCTGCCTCGGTTATTTCATCTTTTTTGTCTACAGGCTGGGAGACTCACTCTCTTCAGCTTCCCTGGTAGGTATGGTGTTTTTCCACATATTTTTTTGGCTTACCCTTACGGCAAGTGTCTCCTACGCCACGCTGAAACTTTACAACACCATTATCGCAAGTCTTCCGATCTGACTTTCCAAAATGGGGGAGATACATAAAGGATGCTGTCCCTTATGTCTCCCCTCTTTTTTATTGGTTGTGTTAAAGGTTATTGTTGATTTATTAAAGAGTTGATTGCAGCGAATGCGCGGCGCCCCCGCGGAAAGGGAGTGCAATGAGCGGAAATCAACACCTTAAATTAAAAGAGTTTTTTTATTTGTCCATAATGTTTTTCCAAAGGCGTGTATGGTAGGACCCGTTACTTGCCTCAATAATTGGACCCGGGGCGTCTTTTCCAAGCCATACACCTGTTGTGTAGTGGTCATTAAGGCCCACAAACCACAGATCATGAAAGCTGGACGTCGTCCCGGTCTTGCCTCCTGCGTAGCCATTTCCCGGAAGCCGCGCAGCCGTTCCTGTCCCCTCTTGAATAACGATCTTCAGCATACGGCGCATTTTCTGGTTTGTTTCTTCAGACCAGACCTGTTCGGATTTTTGTTCCCATTCATAAAGGACGCGCCCATTTTGGTCCGTGACATGTCTGATGGCTCTCGGCTGAACGTAATGCCCGTCATTTGCAAAAGGAGTGTAGGCGCCGGTAAGCTCCAAAAGAGATACCTCCATCGTACCGAGAGCCGAGGAAAGAACGCGGTCTTTAGCAGATAAGCGGCTGAAATCAAATTGTTCTATGTAGCTGAAAGCCTGCTCAATGCCCGTTTGATCGAGCATTCTTACAGCAGCTGTATTGTATGAGGAGGCAAGAGCTTTTTCCAAAGGTACTTTCCCGTAAACGGCACCGCCGAAATTATTAGGTGAGTAGCCGTTTTTTTCGTAGGGGCCTGCATCAACAATGGATGAAGGGCCGAGTCCGGTATATTCAAGGTAAGGGACAAAAGAGAGCAGCGGTTTCATGGCAGACCCTGGCTGATTGTAGGCTTGGTACGCGCGGTTAAAATCAAATTTCCGGTAGGACTTTCCTCCGGAGAGGGCAACGATTTCACCCGTCAGATTATCAATCATGACGGCACTTCCCTGGAGGTCACCGGGCCCTGGGATCGCATTCACTTTATTGACAACGTGAACCTGCTTAGCCGGATCAAGAGCAGTATGTATGGTAATGCCGCCCGCCAGAAGCTCATCTGTTTTTTCATTCCACCGCTTGTGGATTTCTTCTCTCTTTTCATCGGAAACTGCCTGCCTGAGGGAATGTTTAAATCCGTGGCTGATGCCGACAAGCTCTTTGAATTCATGATGAACGTAGGTCACGTAGTCCGGATGGTCATCGATACGGGAAGATACATTCAGGACAATGGCTTCTTCTTTTGCCTGATCAAACTGTTCATAAGTAATGAGCTCCTCATCCTTCATTTTTTTCAGTACCCACTCTTTTCTTTTTTCTGTGTTTTCTTTATGAAGGAGAGGATTATAATACTCTGGCCGGTTCGGAATGGCCACTAAAAAAGCAGCTTCAGCAAGACTTAACTTTACTGCAGGTTTGTTGAAATAAAAGCGGCTCGCGGCCTCAATACCGTATACGCCGTTATGAAAATACAGGACGTTTACATAAAGCTCAAGAATTTCTTCTTTACTCAGATGCCGCTCAAGCTGGTACGCATAAAGCAGTTCTGTCAGTTTTCGTTCGTAAGTCTGCTCATGGGTGAGGTACACGTTTCTCGCAAGCTGCTGGGTGACGGTACTTCCTCCCTGCTCGACTGACCGGGATTCAAGGTTAACTAGAAGAGCCCGTGTCATTCCCTGAATATCAAAGCCCTGATGGTCAAAAAAGGCCTGATCTTCCACAGCAACAAGAGCTTCAAGGACTGTGGCCGGGATTTCATCAAAGGTGAGGTTAATCCGGTTTTCCCCTGAAAAGATTTCAGAAACAACCGCACCGTCCTGATCCGTAATCAGGCTTGTCTGAGGCAGGGCTGCTTTTTTAACAGGAATCTCTTCATCCAGCACCACGTGGAGTGAACGGGTATCCTGATATTCAGCTGCTCCTTCCATTAGAAGGAGTGAGAATGCTCCCATTAAAAAAAGTATACAAAATGTTCCTGCAACCCCTCGCATGTCCTCGTGCCTCCTTGGTTTCTCCTTTTATTCTATTAAAAAATGTCGGAAATTGACAGGTTTTATACGCATGTCTTTTCAAAGAGAGCGAATGAACCTATAAAGCCATGCATAAGATGAATCAAGATATCTGGTTATTTCCCCAGCCAGTATTGGGAGGAGGCCCAAAATGGACATTCTTAATAAAATTCAGCAGTACCGGGAAGAAGAAGAAAACCTGAAGTGGGAAGGGACATTCGCGGAGTACCTGGACATCTTGAGAGAACGACCGGAAGTGGCACAGACTGCACACTCCCGTATTTATAACATGATTAAAGATGCGGGCGTAGAAGAGGTCGATGGTAAAAAGCATTATTGTTTCTTTGAAAACCAGATTTACGGCCTTGAAGATGCACTTGAGAGACTGGTAGAAGAGTATTTTCATTCAGCAGCCAAAAGGCTTGACGTTCGTAAAAGGATCCTCTTATTGATGGGTCCTGTCAGTGGTGGTAAATCAACCCTTGTTACGATGCTGAAGCGAGGTCTTGAAAAGTATTCAAAGTGCGATAGCGGTGCTGTTTATGGAATTAAAGGCTGCCCGATGCATGAAGACCCTCTTCATTTAATCCCCCATCACCTGCGTGAGGAATTCAAGCAGGAAACAGGCATACGGGTCGAAGGGAACCTGTCTCCTCTTAACCTGATGCGCCTGGAACAGGAGTATGGCGGACGAATTGAAGACGTGATGGTCGAACGCATTGTCTTCTCTGAAGATAAACGCTGCGGCATCGGAACATTCAGTCCGTCTGATCCGAAATCACAGGATATTGCGGACTTAACCGGAAGCATTGACTTCTCAACGATTGCTGAATACGGGTCCGAATCGGATCCGCGTGCCTACCGGTTTGATGGTGAGTTGAACAAAGCGAACCGCGGTCTGATGGAGTTCCAGGAAATGCTCAAGTGTGATGAGAAATTCTTATGGCATTTATTATCTCTTACTCAGGAAGGAAACTTCAAAGCCGGACGTTTTGCCCTTATTTCAGCTGATGAAATGATCGTGGCCCACACGAACGAAGCCGAGTATAAGTCGTTTATTTCAAATAAGAAAAATGAAGCCCTTCACTCGCGGATCATCGTCATGCCGATCCCGTACAACTTGAAAGTGAGTGAAGAAGAGCGGATCTATCAAAAAATGATCAGAGACAGTGATATTTCAAATGTTCACATTGCCCCTCACGCTCTGAAAATTGCAGCAATCTTTACGGTGCTCACAAGACTTAAAGAGTCCAAGAAAAACGGCGTGGACATTCTAAAGAAAATGAAGTTGTATGATGGTCAGAATGTAGAGGGCTTCAATACCCAGGATGTAGAAGAGATGAAGAAAGAGTATCAGGATGAAGGAATGAACGGAATTGATCCTCGTTACGTGATCAACCGGATTTCATCTGCTATTATCCGCAAGGAGCTTACATCCATCAACGCCCTGGACGTTCTTCGTTCCATTAAGGACGGACTCGACCAGCATGCTTCAATCTCGAAAGAGGACAGGGAGCGTTATTTGAACTACATTTCTGTAGCACGTAAAGAGTACGATGAAATTGCCAAGAAAGAAGTACAGAAAGCTTTTGTCTACTCGTATGAAGAGTCGGCGAAAACGCTTATGGATAACTACCTCGACAATGTGGAAGCGTACTGCAACAAAAATAAGCTGCGCGACCAGCTGACCGGAGAAGAAATGAATCCTGACGAGAAGCTTATGCGCTCTATTGAAGAGCAGATCGGCATTTCCGAAAATGCGAAAAAAGCATTCCGTGAAGAAATTCTGATTCGCATCTCCGCCTATGCCCGCAAAGGGAAGAAGTTTGACTACCAGTCTCACGAAAGGCTTAGAGAAGCGATCCAGAAAAAGCTGTTCGCCGACCTTAAAGATGTGGTCAAAATCACCACATCGACGAAAACGCCGGACGAAAATCAGCTTAAGAAAGTCAACGAAGTCATCGCCAGACTCATCGAGGATCACGGCTACAACTCAACATCGGCCAACGAGCTGCTCCGCTACGTCGGAAGCCTCTTAAACCGCTAAAAATACCGGGAAAGTTCGGGGGTCTGTCCCCCGAACTTTTTTGTTTTGGGGTTGACAGATAGGTCTGAATGTTGTAAGTTGAGGTTTTTTTATTTGAAGATCGGGGAATAAAGGGGATATAGGAGTCCATCTTCTATCCCCCTTTTTTATTCATACTTTCCTCATACATAACCTGAAATTTCTGCAAAATATTATCAACTGTGTTTAATTATTATCAATTATGGTTATGCTGACATCATTTTGAATCCTCCATAAAACCTTAATTCTCCTGTTATCTCTGTCATTTTCAGGATTATATGTTTCATTTCATTAACAATTATTATTATTACTTAATACTAGTTTGAAAAAATTCAACCGTGGCTATTAATAGAGTATAAAAGTCCTTGATTCAATCAAATAAATGGAGGAGAACGACGGATGAAAACAGAAGGTGTCCGCAGTCGCAGAGTTATGAAAGATCCTTTTAAAAAGAAGAACTGGAAGCTGGAACTCTGGAGCTGGACGAAAACGTTTATGGTCGTGTTTATTATTGCAGTAATGATACGTGGATTTATGTTTACCAACTATGTTGTCTACGGTCAGTCTATGATGCCTACTATTAACGACGGAGAACGGATTATTGTAAATAAAATTGGTTACGAAATCAGCCAGCCAAACCGGTTTGACTTAATTATCTTTCACGCTACTGAAGACACAGATTATATTAAACGGGTCATTGGTTTACCTGGAGATAAAATCAGATATGAAGAGGATACACTTTATATTAACGATGACCCTCATGACGAAGAATTCCTGAATCAGTTCAGGGAAGAGCAGGACAGCGGCTTTCTGACAGATGATTTCACTCTTGAAGACATTACAGGGGAACTTACGGTTCCAGAAGGCCACATTTTTGTACTTGGTGATAACCGCCAGAATAGTATAGACAGCCGTCAGATCGGTTTTGTACCGATGGAGCAGATTGTCGGACGAGCCAACATGGCTTACTGGCCGATTCAGGCGTTAAGAATATTTTAACCACAGACCACAATACGAGTGGTTGGATGTCTGTCATCATAACGACGAAGAGGTGGCCCGCCAAAGGGACACCTCTTTTTGCTATACTTAACCTGAGTATAAGGAGGGATGGTTTATGAAAAATTACAGCACAGTTGTTCTGGGAAAAGAAACAGACGAAGAAACCCGCTGCTCCCACTTTCATTCGGAAAGCGACCGGATTGCCATCAAGTTTAAATGCTGCAATACATACTACGCATGCATTACCTGCCACGAGGAACTCAGTGACCACACGGTTGAAAGATGGACAAGAGATGAATTCGATACCGTAAAAGCCATTCTCTGCGGTTCATGCAGGACAGAACTGACAATCAGCACCTACTTAAACAGCGAATCACGATGTCCGAATTGCCGTGCTTCCTTTAATCCGGGGTGCGCGAACCACTATCATCTTTATTTTAAAATGGATGAAAAGCAAACAAAATAAAGTACACCTTAACCCATTAGGCTATATGGAATAATAAAAAGATGCCTCTCGTAAAAGAGGCACCTTGCCAGTAAAAAATTACGCCCTTTTCCCAGCCTGATCTGACTTTTTCTCCTGTCTTAGGGCTTTAAATAACGAAAGAACCATCATAATCATAATAATTGAGAATGGAAGTGCGGCAATGATCAAGGCATTTTCCAGTGCCTGCAACCCTCCTGTATATAACAGGATTAATGCAGTCGCGGAGAGCATAATCCCCCAGACAAGCTTGATCATCTTGGGCGGATTCAGATGTCCGCCAGTTGTCTGCATACCCAAAATAAATGTTCCGGAATCAGCCGATGTAATAAAAAAGGTACCGATAAGCGTAATGGCTGCATAAGACATAATCAGTCCTAACGGGAAGTTGGCAAATACACCGAATAAAGCTTCTTCCGTCGCGAGCTCAGAAATCATCGCGACTCCACTGGTTTCAAGAGAAATAGCTGTACCGCCGAAAACGGAGAACCACAGAAAACCGACAAGGCAGGGAACAAACAGAACCCCCAGTACAAACTCCCTTAATGTACGCCCCTTTGATACCCGGGCAATAAAAGAGCCCACGAACGGTGCCCAGGCAATCCACCATGCCCAGAAGAAAATGGTCCATCCATTAATCCACTCACGTCCTTCTTCGTTAAGCGGACTGATCCTGAAACTCATACTCGGAAGTGTCTGAAGATAGGTCCCGATTGTATTCGTAAACAGGTTCAAAGAATAAATCGTAGGACCGACGATGAGCATAAACAGAAAGAGAAGAATGGCCAGGATCATATTCACATTACTCAAATACTTAATTCCTTTATTTAATCCGGTGTAAGCAGAGATCATAAACAGAACCGTAACTATGGCAATAATGGCAAACTGAACACCGAAACTGTTGCCTACACCTAGTAAATAATTAAGTCCGCCGTTTATTTGGACAGCGCCAAAGCCGAGCGTACTGGCAACTCCAATGACCGTTGCGGTAACGGCGATGATGTCGACCACATTACCTGCAGTTCCCCGGGCATATTTCCCCAGTAAAGGTTCCAGCGTGCTGCTGATGAGACCCGGTGCTCCTCTCCGGAATTTGAAATAAGCGAGAACGAGGGCAACGACAGCGTAAATTCCCCAGGCATGTACACCCCAGTGAAAGTAAGTAAAACGCATAGCATCAAGAATGGCCTGGTCGGTTCCGGGCTCTGTTGTAGGAGAGTCAATCATCGAGTGTGAAATCGGCTCTGCAGCACCCCAGAAAACAAGGCCGATCCCCATTCCTGCACTGAACAGCATGGCAAACCACGTGGCATAATTATAGTCCGGTGTATCATCCGGCTTCCCCAGTTTAATTTTCCCGTACGGGGTTACTGCAAAAAATAAACATACAAGCACAAACACAGATACAATAACCAGATAATACCATCCTAATGTGTCTGTAATAATTCCTTGAAGGTTTGCTGTCGCATCCTCCAGCCCCCCTGGAGTTGCTACACCAAAAGCTACAATGAAAAGTAGAATAATAAGTGCGCCCCAAAATACAGCCGTTACTTTTTTCATTTGATTTTCTCCTCCTTGATAAGATTGTTTTACTATATTCCCTATTTCTCGACAAAATCATGTTCTTTTTTAAAAATACTGTGATATTCACCGTATATACACTAAAAAAGGCCTAATTTCCTGATAAAGGAAGAGGAAACTTACAATAATTGTCGATTATCTTAACGGATCAGAAAAGCTTGTCCGTTTTATGACTGCAAAGTGATGTAAGGACTTGTATATTTATCAGATTTTTTTGTCAACTAACCGAGCTCTCTGCATAGGATAGAGTAAGCTATTCAAAATGGATAGCCGGCAGACCTGACGATGACAGTTAGCCTGATTTCGTCACTTATAATGTATGTACGCTTGAAAAAAAATGTGCCTGTCCGAAAAACATTTTGTAAATGACCAAACGTTACGTGAAGTGACGATATTCATTTAAACGTAAAAACGTGTGTTAATTATTGAAGGAGGGAGTAAGACAATGAAAAATAACGTTGGAAAAAATTATGTTGTCTCTCAGGATAATTGGTCCCTCCACCGTAAAGGCTACCAGGATCAGCAACGCCACCAGGAAAAAGTGCAGGAAGCCATTAATAAAAATCTGCCTGACCTGGTGAGTGAAGAGAACATTGTTATGTCAAATGGCCGGGATGTCATTAAAATACCTATTCGCTCTCTGGATGAATATAAGATCCGCTATAACTATGATAAAAACAAACATGTGGGCCAAGGTGACGGAGACAGTGAAGTTGGTGATGTTGTAGCTAGGGACGGTGCTCCACAGCCCGGTGCAGGACAGGGAGAGGGAGCCGGTGATCAGCCGGGAGAAGATTATTACGAAGCCGAAGTGGCCATTTCAGAACTTGAAGAGATGCTTTTTAAAGAGCTGGAGCTGCCGAACCTGCAGCAAAAGGAAGAGGACAACATTGTTGTAGAAGACATTGATTTTAATGATATTCGTAAAAAAGGACTCATGGGCAATATTGATAAGCGCAGAACGATCATACAGGCGATCAAGCGGAATGCCATGGCAGGGAAAAAGGGAATTATGCCCATTTATAACGATGATCTCCGCTTTAAGACGTGGAACGAAAAAGTAAAACCGGAATCCAAAGCCGTTGTTCTTGCCATGATGGATACGAGTGGCAGTATGGGGCGCTGGGAAAAGTACATGGCGAGGAGCTTTTTCTTCTGGATGACCAGGTTCCTCAGAACAAAATATGAAACAGTGGATATTGAGTTTATTGCCCACCACACCGAAGCAAAGGTTGTAACTGAAGATGATTTCTTTATGAAAGGGGAAAGCGGCGGGACGATCTGTTCCTCTGCCTACCGTAAAGCCCTTGAGCTGGTAGATGCCAAGTATTCGCCGGAGCGCTACAATATTTATCCTTTCCACTTTTCCGACGGAGACAATCTCACTTCAGATAACCAGCGGTGTCTGAAGCTCGTTAAAGAACTGATGGAGTTCTCAAGCATGTTTGGATACGGGGAAGTGAATCAGTATAACCGCCCGTCAACATTAATGAGTGCGTATAAAAACATTCAGGATGAAAGGTTCAGACATTTCATCCTGCGGGAAAAAGGCGATGTGTACCAGTCACTCAAATGGTTCTTTAGAAAAGACGAAGAAGCGATGACTCGTTAACAGGCTGCGTCCCCGGACTTACAGACAAGTCCGGGGACGTTTTTTTAGAACGGATCCGGGTAAAAGATATAAATAACACATACGAAAAAGGAGAGAAGAACATGCCTTGGACGAAAAACGATTACCCTGATTCGATGAAAAACCTTGACGACCCCATCCGCGAAAAAGCAATTGAAATTGCCAACTCTCTGCTGGAAGATGGTTATGAAGAGGGACGAGCTATTCCTATTGCCATCGATGAAGCAAAAAAGGTGGGGCAGAAAAGCGATGTAACGTATCACGTTTCTCCTGTTGACGGAAACGATGGATGGGAAGTGAAAAAAGAAGGAGCAGACCGGGCTGTTAACCGTTATGATCGAAAGCAGGACGCCCTCCACCGGGCAGACGAGCTTATCGACTCCCAAAATGCCCGAATCATTATTCACCGCCAGGATGGAAGTGTTCAGGAAACGAAAAAAGCCAATGAGTAACTGTGATAAAGACAGCCGGACACTGCCGGTTGTCTTTTTTGTGCGACAATCGTTAAACTGAAGGGAGTGTGTACAACCGTTCAATGATCAGAAAGTGAAAAAGTAAGCAGAGGGAGGAATGTTATTGTGAAAAAGTGTGCAGTGTTTTGCGGATCAAGAGCAGGGAATCACCCAGAGTACATAAGAGCAGCAAAAAAGCTGGGTGAGGAAATGGCTAAAAGGGACATTGAGCTTGTCTATGGCGGAGCAAGTGTCGGTATTATGGCCACCGTGGCTGATGCAGTGCTGGAAAACGGTGGGCGGGCAACAGGTGTTCTTCCCCACTTTTTAGGGGACAGGGAAATCGCTCATAAAAAGCTGACAGAACTTCATATGGTGGAAACGATGAGTGAACGAAAGCAGTTGATTGCAAAATTATCTGACGGGTTTATTTCCCTGCCTGGAGGAATCGGGACAATGGAAGAGTATTTTGAAATGCTTACTCTTGGATACCTCGGCCAGCATACGGGAAAAAGTGGTCTGTTAAATGTAAACGGCTATTACAAACCTCTTATTTCTTTTTTTGATCATATGAAAGAACAGGGATTTGTGGATGAGAAAACGAGAGAAGGGATGATCGTAGAAGAGGATCCGAGCGCTCTTTTGGATATTATTTTTCCAGAATAGGGGTTGCAGCTGTTCTTCACATTACTATAGTAAAGGGAAAACAAAAAAACTGCCTGGCTTCTGAGAAGCCTTGGGCAGTTAATGTGTCTGTGCATTTTTCTTGGAAAATTCCATCACCACATTCACAAGCTGATAGATACTGAATAATACAACGCATGTTACGAGTGATCCGGCCATGTATCCCGCTGAGAAGTGGGCATTACGGAACCATTCTTCGTTCCCGCCAACAAACACGCCTGTACCAATGGAAAGAAGGAAAATGACGACTACAATGATTTGTTCAATTTTTTCTTCTTTGGTTACATTCTTGAATTTAAACAAGCCTCTTCCCACCCTTCTGTGTAAACGCTCTTAGTGAAATTATACGATTTCAGATAGAAAATGGCAATGGGAGAAACTGTCGCCCGCACTCAGCGAAAAGAAAAAGCTGTCCCAAAAGGTAAAGCCCTTTGGGACAGCCTGTCCAGATTAATGAATCTCTTTCAATGCTGCTCCTATGCTTGTATCACCTGAAAGAAGTTCGAATGCCTGATGACTTGTTTCCTCAATGGTTAACGAATTGACTGCAACCGAGGCTACATCTTCACGGGGGATGTCCCCATTTTTATTGGACAGACTTTTCGCTGCACGAATCGTTCCTTTACCTGGATCGTCAGTGAGCGGTCCGGGCCTCAGAATTGTATAATTCAGTCTGCTTTTTTCAAGCGCTTCATCAGCTGCTCCTTTTGCTTTCATGTAATGCCGAATGTTGTCCGGGGTTTCATCAGGCTTGCCTGCTCCCATGGCACTCACCATCACATAACGTGCAATTCTATGCTTTTCTGCTTCTTCAATGGATTTTATTGCTCCGTTTCGGTCAATAACTTCAGTCTGTTCCTTGGACGTGTGTCCTCCTGAACCGGCAGTAAAGATAACAGCGTCCACACCTTCATAGGCATGAGAGAAGTCCTCCTCCAGATCTGCAAGAACAATTTCATCTGCTCCGAGATCCTCCATTGTCTCTTTCTGTTCCTCTTTCCGGATCATCGCTTTTACGTGATGCTCGGTACTCAGACCAAGCATTTTTACGATATGTTTACCAATGTTGCCGTTTGCTCCAATGACTAACACGTTCACAACCATCACACTCCTCGGTCTGTTTTTATCTACAAATAAAATGTTCCCCTTCCATTCAGTCCCTAAACGTTTCCGGAAAGCAGGTCAAATAAACGCAGATAATGTCGAATAATATAGCAATTATGTAATTTCTAAAAAAATATTGACTTATTATGTCTAATCGTTAATAATTTGAAGCGACAACTATTGATGAACACCGACCCGTCGTATAATTAAGGGGATAGGGCCCTTAAGTCTCTACATAGTCACCGTAAATGGCTGGTCTACGAGGGATTGAGTGTGTATCGGACCTGTGAAAAAGGCTCTTGACACCATTCGATTCTTTCTGACTCCAGGGACAATTTTGCCCTGGAGTCTTTTTTACGACAGTCGAATTTTCAAAAATGAAAAAATTCAAACTGTTTCGACGTGGTGCTCATCAATTGGGTTATTAAAAAGAGGAGGGGTCAGGTTGTTTAAGAAAGCATTTTTATCATCAGCATTAGTGTTAAGTTTAGGGGTTATGGCTGCATGTGGAGCCGATGACGATGAAACAGCAAACGGAGATGCGGAGGGTGATTCCGGAGACGATGTTCAGGAACAGGAATTCGACGAGCTTGTAATGGGCTTTGTTCCTTCTACAGACTCGGATCAGATTGCATCCACTGTTGAACCTTTAACAGAGCGCCTTTCTGAAGAACTTGGTATCGAAGTTGACGGTCGCGTAATGACAAACTATTCCGCTTTGGTTGAAGCGATGGGCAGCGGACAGGTTCAAATCGGATTTATTCCGGCATTTGGTTACGTTCTTGCCAATGAGCGTCACGATATCGAAGTTATCCTAAAATCACTTCGTGCAGGAGACGACAGCTACCGTGCCCAATATTCTGTCCGTGCTGACAGCGGAATTGAGTCTTTAGAAGATCTTGAAGGTAAAGTATGGGCATTTGCTGACTCTGCTTCTACAAGCGGATTCTTATTCCCGGCTACGCAGATCCGTAACGACTTTGGTATGACGGAAGACGAGTTCTTCGGTGACATGGTTGAAACAGGTTCTCATGACAACGCCCTGATCACTGTACTCGAAGGTGGGGCAGACGTTGCCACAACTTTTGAAGATGCACGTGAAGTAATCGAAGGTGACTATCCTGAAGTTTACGATGAGGAAAATGGTCTTATTCAGCTTGACTTTACTGAGCCGATTCCAAACGACACAATTTCAGTCATCAGCGAACTTTCCGAAGATATGGTTAACCAGATTCGTGAAGCCTTCCTTTCTTTCAACGACGATGAGGACATGATTGAGATCATGAACGAAGTGTACCGTTGGGACGGAATTGCCGAAGCTGAAGACAGTGAGTACGATATCGTTCGTGAAGCATACGATAACTTCTCAGACGAAGTGGATCCACTTAACTAAGGCTTGAAAATAAAAGAGGCCGGGACATAAAGAAAGAGTTTAGCTGAAAATCCGAACGATGCGCTAACTTAGCGTATGAAATATATGCAGACTCCTGCGGGATGAATAGCAAAGGTGAGACCCCACAGTGCGCAGCACGAGGAGGCTCACCAGCTTCCCGCGGAAAGCAAAGTATATTTCAGGAGCGATTTTTTTGCACCGCATGTTATTCGTTCGAATTCTCATTGACTAAAACACTTTTGACCCAGCCTCTTTCTTTACGAAAATAGAAGAGACCACTCTCTATCTATAGATGAACTTAAATTTACGAGACTACCATTTGCTGGGGGAGTTAGAAATGATCGAGTTTAAAGACGTCTCTCTTGTTTATCCGAACGGAACACAAGGGCTGAAAAATATTAACCTTAACATTAAAGAAGGCGAATTCGTTGTTATTGTCGGCCTTTCAGGAGCCGGTAAATCCACATTGATTCGAAGTGTAAACCGTATGGTAACACCTACGGGCGGTGAGCTTTTAGTAGATCAAGAGAACATCCTTCCTTATAAAAATAGAAAGCTGCGAGAACTTCGCACTAAAGTGGGTATGATTTTCCAAAACTACAATCTGGTAAAGCGTTCAACTGTAATGAAAAACGTCATTGCCGGTCGTCTTGGTCACACCGGAACGCTTAAAAGTATTTTGAACCTTTACAGCAAGGAAGATATGTCTCTTGCTTACCAGAGCTTACAGCGTGTTAATATCTCCGACAAGGTTCATTCACGCGCCGATCAACTGAGTGGTGGACAGCAGCAACGAGTAAGTATTGCCCGGGTACTGACACAGCAGCCAAAAGTTATTCTTGCTGATGAGCCGGTAGCAAGTCTTGACCCGCCTACATCACACCAGGTGATGACATACTTAAGAAAAGTAAATAAAGAAGATAACATAACAACCATCGTTAACCTTCACTTCATTGATATGGCCATGGAATATGCGGACCGTATTATCGGTATGAGAGCCGGTGAAGTAGTATTCGACGGCCCGGCCAGCACTGTGAACGAAAGCACGTTCGAGGAAATATACGGACGTAAAATTCGTGAAGAAGACATGGTAGGGGGAGAAGACGATGAAGGGAACTCCTAATCCGCAGCAAGGGACAGTTGACCATGGCAACCCGCCTGGCCTACGTGCCCAGCAGGCAAAATGGAAGCTTACCTTCGTATTCGTCGTCGTTGTTCTCGTATACATGTTC
Source organism: Alteribacter keqinensis (assembly GCF_003710255.1). Classification (NCBI taxonomy): domain Bacteria; kingdom Bacillati; phylum Bacillota; class Bacilli; order Caryophanales; family Bacillaceae; genus Alteribacter; species Alteribacter keqinensis. The sequence goes on from NZ_RHIB01000001.1 coordinate 95,572, forward strand.
ACCTCCTGGCAGACAGGCTCAAGCCTGATTGATTTATGGTATGGGTTGCCGGACGTCTGGAGAATGGTACTCGAGCTTTTCCCGCCTAACTGGGGGTATGCAACAGAAACGTGGGGACGTCTGTCCGAGACGATTCAAATGGCTATTATCGCAACCACGGTTGCAGCAATTCTCTGTATCCCCATCAGTTTAATGGCATCATCCAATATTGCACCTAATAACTACGTTTATAATATTACAAAACAGATTATGAACATTCTCCGTACGATTCCTGACCTGTTACTCGCAGTTATCTTTGTTGGTATTTTTGGAATCGGCGCTTTCTCTGGAATCATGGCTTTGATCATTTTCTCTCTCGGAATTCTGGCCAAACTGCTGGCTGAAACGATTGAAGCGATTGATAAAAACCCTCTCGAAGCCATCCGGGCTTCAGGTGGTAATACCCTGCAGGTGATTGTTTACGGTGTCATGCCGCAAATCCTGCCGCAGTATACATCGTTCACGCTTTACGTCTTTGAAATTAATGTCCGTGCCTCTCTCGTACTTGGTTTCGTAGGAGCAGGAGGGATCGGTCAGCTGCTTCAGCGTTCGATCAGCTTTTTCCAGTACGGAAGAGCGATGATGATCATTATCATTATTTTCGTAGCCGTTGTTATCATCGAATACATCAGCGGTAAGATTAGGGAGGAGATCATGTAATGGCACAATCACAGACGCTTGTTCTTCCTCCGAAAAAGAAGCGATCAACAAAAAAAGTCGTTCGTAACTGGATTATTGCTGTTCTTCTAATTGCCATGTACGTCTGGACATTCTCAGACATCGGCATTAACTGGTCCCAGATTTTCAGCGAACGAACGTTAAACAATATGGGCCGGGTTATTCCCCAGCTCTTTTCACCTGAATGGGCAGTAGCGCCTGACGCATTAAGACTCATGGGTGAAACGCTGGCCATGGCCTATACAGGAACATTGATGGCAGCACTGCTGGCGGTACCTTTTGGCTTCTTCGCCGCGAAAAACATGATCGACAGCCGCCTCATCAATACGGCAGCGAAGTGGTCACTTGACGGCATCCGTGCTTTCCCTGAAATTATGCTCGCGTTAATTTTCGTAGCCGCAATCGGTCCATCGGCGTTTGCCGGGGTTCTGGCGATCGCTGTCGGGTCTATCGGGATGCTTGGTAAACTGTATTCTGAAGTTATTGAATCCATCGACATGCATGTGGTCGAATCATTGGAAGCGAACGGGGCTAATAAGGCGCAGATTCTTTTCTACGGAATCATTCCGCAGGTTATTCCAGAGTTTCTGTCCTACGCCATTTACCGTTATGAAATTGACGTGCGTTCATCCACAATTCTAGGTCTTATCGGGGCCGGTGGTATTGGTATGATGATTCAGATCTCAACAATGAATCGAAACTGGGACGAAGTAGGGATGGCTTTATTGATCATCATCCTGGTCGTTACCGTTATCGACTATTTCAGTTCCTACTTAAGAAAACGAATTGTTTAATCCGGCGGTGTTCTAAACACAGCCCTTATCATAAAAAGTACCGCTGCATATAACGATGCGGCGGTACTTTTTGTTCCATTTTCAGGTGAAAAGCCACCGGACTTTTTTCACCTGTTCGAGAGCCTGTATTTCCGCTATAATGTCAATCACCGGTCTCAAACGGGACAAAACAGGGTATAGATAGAAAAAAGATAAAAAGGGGAAGGGGCGACGGTGATGCCTGAATTACAACAGAGCACATTCAGGGCCGTATGGCTTGGAGCAGTCTTAGCTGCGGCAATGGTTTTGACAGCAGGATGTACGGATAAGGCAGCGCCTGAAAGTGCAGAGGCAGCTAAACCGCTCGTAGCTGAAACACAATCAGGGGATTTTCTGCTGCGCCTTGTTTCGGAAAAGCCATTCTATTATTCAGACGAAGAAGTGAAACTTACAGCCAAGCTTAAATATATCGGAGAAAAAGACCGGGTCACCTTGTCTCATAAAAGCTCCCCCTTTCAATACCGGATTCAGGAAATGACGAGAGGCGTTGACATTCCTTTAACAATGGAAGCCATCACCCGGGAAACAGAGCTGAAAAGAGATCACTGGTATGATGAGAGCTTTGTGAAAGCAGGTGTGGATCTGTTTGACGAAGCAGCACGTGACAACGAGTTCATCCGCAGTTTTGAAGAAAGTGATACATTCCCGGCCGGGGAATACGAAATTGAATTAAACTCTGACTTTTATGTACAGATGGACGGTGAAGAAGTACAGCAACTGGTTACCACCGGGTTAATCATCACAGTCGGAAAAAAGTAATACGCTGCCTGAACTGGCGGCTTTTTTTTTTGTTGGTAGAGCTTTATGGTTAAGGTTGTTGTTACGTGGTAGGGCATTCCACCGGGTTCGATTTTTGAGGGGGAGCTTAGCTTCGGGAAGGAACTGAATTTCAGCATTTTTGGTTCTGATGTTGTTAAGGTATTTTAGAACCAGTTGACGCTTTTTATATAACGGTCTTATTTTGTAATTAAGACTCCTGCGGACGCAGGCGCCAGGGTGAGACGCTGCAAACGAAGTAAGGAGGCTCACTGGCAACTGGCACCTCGTAAAGCGTGAGGCATATCGGCTTCATCCATCACTTTGTTTATTCAAGATTAATAATCCACAATAAACTTAATAACCGTTCAAATTCAACAGGCTGTTCTTAGTAAAAAGTGTTGTTATAGCTGAAAAAAAAATATAGCCGAAGTGCCTGATACTCCTGTGTCAGTGACGAGCGTTCTCATCACGAAATAGCTTCGAGTTGCTTCGACGCAGATTGCTGCGAAGCGTAACTGGCAGAGGAAGAAGCAAGGGTAATTTCTCTTGCCAGCACCGCCACGGAAAGCGAAGGGCACTTCGGCTTTATCTTCATTTTCTGTACATTAAAGGAGCAAAAATAAAATACCAAAACAAAAAACTAAAGCAGAAAAACCACACTCATGATATAATCAAAAACTGGTTCGTGTTTTTTGAACCATCTCAGCAGCCGATGCTGAGAGGTCGGGCGAGGGGCTATCAGCAAAGGAGAAGATACATTGAACCAGAGACTCAATAACTGGTTTCAGATCGATCAGCACAACTCAACAGTCAAACAGGAAATGATGGCAGGCATGGTTGCCTTCTTTACGATCGTCTACATCGTTATCGTAAATGCAGCCATTTTATCCGACGCAGGAATCCCGCTTGTTGCCGGGATCATAGCAACGGTATTCGTATCTTTCCTGGGCAGCATGATCATGGGCTTTTGGGCCAATGCCCCAATTCTGCTCGTTCCCGGTATGGGAATCAATGCCATGTTTGTGTACACATTCGTCCATTCCATGGGGCTCATGTGGCAGGAAGCATTGGCTGTAGTTGTGCTGTCGGGCGTCATCTTTTGTATAATCGCCTTTACAAAACTTGCACCGGTTATCACGGAATCCATACCTTCTTCATTAAAGGAAGCCATTGCGGTAGGGATAGGAATCTTTCTTACATTTATCGGCCTTCAGCAAGGCGGGCTCGTTATTGCCGATGATTCGACCTTTGTGACCCTCGGAAACATATCCGACGCTCACGTGATTGTCACGATCGTCACCCTGCTTGTAGCCGTTACGCTCTTTATCCGGCAGGTACCCGGGAACTTTTTGATCAGTATTCTGTTTGGTACAGCTCTTGCCTACTTTCTAGGTGTAATCGGCACAGGTCAGACCGCCTCCATGTCACTCGCGCCGTATGGAGAAGTTTTCTTCGGATTCTCTTTTTCAAGCTGGCTGACAGTGGCGTTTATGGCTGCCACGTTCTCGCTGGTAATGGTTATCGTGTTTGAAAACATCGGACTGATCCACGGCCACTTAAACATGGTCGGATCACCCGAAAAATATAAACGGACCCTCCAGGCAAATGCTGTTTCCGTATTGTCTTGCGGCTTCCTTGGAACAAGCCCCACAGTAGCCACGGTAGAAAGCGCAGCAGGAATTGCAGCTGGAGGCCGGACAGGTCTTACAACGATTACAACAGGCTTTATGTTCCTCGCATCACTGTTCTTTATCCCGTTTATTACGATGATTCCGCCCAGTGCCATTGCACCGGTCCTCATCATTATCGGTGGACTCATGATGCAGAACATACAAAAGATCAACCTGAACGACTTCTCAGAAGGCTTTCCCGCCTTCCTTGTGATCGTTCTGATTCCACTCACATACAGTATTGCTGACGGCATTGCATTTGGCTTTGTTGCCTATCCGTTACTCAAGATTCTTCTCGGAAAGCACAAAGAGCTGTCCGCACCATTAGTAATTATATCTGCCCTCTTTTTCCTGAACTTTGTTCTTCAGGTCTGGAACGGCGGGTAAAACACGGCCCTCTGCGATTTTACGTGCAGAGGGTCTTTTATGCTGACTGCCTTTATTGTACGTTCGATCCCGGAGTGTCCGCTCTTTTGTGCGGGCAGCCGGTTTTGCACCATAGGACCACACCCGGACGTTTTCGGTTACACTATTGAAGAGAATACATACATGCAGGAGGTATTACAGATGGTCAGTCATGAATTTGGTCCCCTGATTAAAAGTAAGTTTGTGGAACGGCCAAACCGGTTTATTCTGAAATGCAGACTGGAAGACGGCGAGGAGGTTACCGTTCATTTACCCGACCCGGGCCGCCTTAAGGAACTATTGATACCCGGATGTGATGTCATGCTTCGGTATGTGGATGATCCGAAGAGAAAGACAAACTGGTCGGCGGTTCTTGTGAGTCGTGGCGACGGAGGATGGGTCGGTGTAAATGCCCAGCTTCCGAATGCACTGGCGAAAGGGGCGGTTCAAAAAGACTTGATAAAGGAATTCGCCGGCTGGACCTATGTCCGTGCCGAATATAAAAAAGGCAGATCAAGATGGGACTTGTTAATGGAGCACCCTGACGGCCGGAAGATGGTTGTGGAAGTAAAGGGGGTGTCCCTCGTAGATGCCAAAGGTGCCGGGGCATTTCCCGATGCCGTAACAGCGCGTGGAGCGAGACACGTAAGTGAACTTGGTGATATTGCCCGCGAAGAAGGCTGGGAGGCTGCTCTGTTCTTCGTTGCCCAGCGTGACGATATTCACTCGATCTCACCGGCCAGACACATTGATCCCGCCTTTGCCGATGCCATGGAAGAAGCAAATCGTGCAGGAGTAAACATCATCGGAAGAAAATGCACGGTTACAGCAGATAAAATGACGATGGACACAAACGAGCCTTTAAAAATAATCATCTAGCCACCGCACCATTTCACTTTAACCCCTCCCCCGTCAACCCCGATTCCCCAATTGTACGGGGACAGACCCCCGAACTTTTTGATTACGGGGATAAAAGGGGTAAAATTTGGCATACTACGTGTATATGTGTGCTGAAGTGATTTTAAAGAGGGGTGCTTAGAATGTTTGATGCAGGTGTTAGAGTTTTCTCGCTCAAGTTGGTGTTGTTTCTTGGGCTGGCAGTGATCATGCTTGCTGCATGTTCGCCCGGGCAGGATCAGTCCCGGGAACCAAACCGTGACAATATTGGACTACAGGGTGATACGGAACCGTTTTACCCGTCTGCGGGCAAAACTCCGCAGTTGAAGGGCGGCCCGGAACCGGCTTTGCGGGTCGAAATGGAGCCTGATTCCCCTTCAGCTTTTGCAGGGCAGGCTGATGGAGGAGATACATCTTTGGAAAACGTGGGATTTGGTGAACTGCAAAAGCAGTATCCAAATACTGTTGTATGGAGAGGACCGACCAACCAGAAACGTGTCGCCCTTACGTTTGATGACGGGCCGGATCCGCGCTTTACCCCGGCTATTCTTGATGAGCTTGAATCCAACGATGTAAAGGCAACATTTTTTGTGATGGGTGCAAGAGCAAAAGAACACCAGGAAATTCTAAAAAGAATACACAGGGAAGGCCATGTGATTGGAAACCATACGTACTGGCACCCGAACCTCGAGGGCGAATCTGTAGGGCAGCTCCGCTGGGAAATGGATGAGACAAACGATATTATTCAAAATCTCGTCGGTATCAGACCGAATTTATTCCGTCCGCCTTATGGTATTTTCGGAACAGCCCATACGGAGAGTCTTGCAGCAAATGGGGAGTCCGCTATTTTCTGGACTGTCGATACGATGGACTGGGATGGACCGTCACCTGAAGAAATCCTTGAAGGTGTCATGGAAGATACAGGTAACGGATCTATTATCCTTATGCACGACGGGGCCCACTGGACTGGTGATATGAACAATACCGTTGAAGCTCTCGGTCCGATCATTAGAGAGCTTAAACGAGAAGGATACCAGTTTGTGACCGTACCGGAATTGTTGAATGTAAGTGCCATTCAGTAAAAGTTTTGAGCATTGATTTGACCTTTAACCGCCATCGCCGCACGCTTTGGCAGAATTATTCAAATAGAGGCTGAGACATAAAGAAAGAGTTTAGCTGAGAATCCGAACGATGCGCTAACATAGCGGATGATATATAAATATACGCAGACACCCTTCCGGATGAAAAGCAAAGGTGAGACCCCACAGTGACGAGCATTTACTTCATGAAAATGCGACGAGTTGCTTCGACGCAGACAGCTGCAAAGATTAGCTGGCAGAGGAAGAAGCAGGTATGCTGGAGGACGGTAACCCGCTTCCCGTGAAAAGCGAAGTATATTTCAGGAGCGATTTATCAGCGCCGCTTTTGTTTGTTCGGATTCTCGTTGACTAAAACACTTTTGTCCCAGCCTCTATTCTTGTTTTAACCGAAAGGATGACTGCAAAAGGAGGTCCATTCAAGTCGTAAAAAGTGCAAATCAAATATAATCACTCCTGGTTTTAAGACAAACACCTCATTTCATAAGGATGAAAGAGAGATTACGTCTAAGATATGGAGGGACTGCTTTGATTACACGAATAAACAAATTACAAATTGAACTGCCAATGCCGAAGAACCCGGATGCCAACGCGGCGGCTGCTGTACAGGAGCTTTTAGGCGGTAAATTTGGAGAGATGTCCACCCTTAACAACTACATGTTTCAGTCGTTCGCATTCAGACAGAAGAAAAAACTGAAGCCTTTTTATGACCTGGTAGCAAGTATTACTGCAGAGGAATTTGGTCATGTGGAACTTGTATCGAACACCATTAATCTGATGATTCAAGGGACGACGTTTCCTGGAGACCCGAATCTTGCCCCGATGCAAAATGGGAAAGACAAACGCAATTCATACCACTTTATTGACACAGCCCAGACAGCCAAACCATTTGATTCCATGGGGGCCGGATGGAATGGAGCTTCCAATGTCTTTAACAGTGGAAATCTGATTCTCGATCTGCTGCACAACTTTTTCCTCGAGTGTGGAGCAAGGACTCACAAAATGCGGGTGTATGAAATGACGGATAACCCTGTGGCACGGGAAATGATCGGTTATCTCCTTGTGCGTGGCGGCGTCCACATCATGGCTTATGCAAAAGCCCTTGAAATAGCGACAGGTGTGGATATGACAAAAATGCTCCCGATTCCGAACCTGGATAACGATAAGTTTGAAACGGCAAGAAAGTTTGAAGCCGAAGGTGCCCACCGTAAGCTTTACACGTTCAGTGCCAATGATTACAAAGATGTGGCGAAAATCTGGAAAGGGGAGCACCCTCTTCAGGGAGGCCAGCTGGAAGTCATTCAAGGGACACCGCAGGGTGGACCGATCCCAGATCTGCCTGAAATCCCGGAAAGTTTTGCACCGGGCATTTCAGAGGAAGACTTCAGGGAAATTGCCAAACGGCTTCAGCGTTCAGCCGGAATATAAGAAAACGAATATGCCTCATAAGGTCTTACCGCCTTATGGGGTATTTTTGTACTGTGAGCAGACCTTTGATTTCGTTTTATATCTTCAATGTGTTTCTACACAATCCAGCAATTTTAAAGAGGTTTCTGGTATTTACCGGAAGAAAAATGCCATATTTAGTCTCTTTAAGTAAAAAAGTTTTCGGCAATTTAACAATTTTTTGCTAGAATAGGAATATGATAACTCATGTGTGAAGATTAGAGGTGAGAATGATGACGGAACGATCTGCCAATAACATACACAAAAAGCTCCTCACACTTCCCCGTGAAGGAGATAACCGTACGTATGATTCTGATGCTTTGATCCTTGACAGGCTAAGCGATGCTATCGTTGCTCTTGATCATCATTTTACGGTTACATACGTAAACCAGGCGGCCTCCAGGCAGCTCCATACAAAAAAAGAAGACATGCTCGGTCAAAATATATGGGGAATATTCCCTGATGCTATAAATACAAGAGTATATGACGCTTATCACAAAGCGATGGAAGAAAGAGTACCGGCAGAGGTGGAGTATGAATACTTCTCCCCGTTGAAGACGTGGTTTAATTTGCGTGTGTATCCATCTGAAGAAGGGGTCACTGCTATTTTCAGAGATGTAACCCGCCGCCAGATCGCCATGCTGGCAGTTGAACAGAGCTACCGTACCCTTTTCCATGAACATCCGGATGCGGTGTGTTCGATCGACCTGGATGGTTACTATCTGTCCGTTAACCAGGCCTTCGAGAAGTTATTCGGATTAAAAGAAAAGAAACTTGCAGGCCGGGAGTTCGTTTCCCTTTTACCTGATGAGCAGGCCAGAAAAGCAGAGGAACTTTTCACCCTGGCCAAAGAAGGAAAACCTGTAACACAGGATTTTGATCTGACTGAAATAAAAGGAGAACCGTTCTTTGTACAGTGTACGGCCCTGCCGATCATTGTGGAAACAGAGATTATCGGTGCCTATGGGATTTTAAAAGATATAACAAGCCAGAGGCTGAACACTCTTGAATTAAAGCGGATGAACCATATGAACCAGCTCATCCTTGAGTCTGTGGAAGATGGGATTCTCGGTATTGATAAAGATTTTGATGTTGTCATGTGGAATGAAGCTGCCGAGGAGATGACAGGATTCGGGCGGGACGAATTGAAACCGAATTTCATTATCCAGCTACTGTCCACCCTCTATGAAGGGGAAATGGAAGAACTGACACAGAGTTTTAAAAGAGGTTCAGGCCTGGCAAAAAAAGAAGTGATACGAAAAAGTAATATAACCCTTTACCGTAAGGACGGAACCCCTTATCTTGCTGAATTTACCGTCACTCCTATGGTTTCTGATGAGGAAGTGGTAGGGAGCGTATTTACTTTCAGGGACATTACAGAAAAAAGAAAGTCTGAAGAGATGCTTCATCAGTCTGAAAAGCTGTCTGCAGTAGGTCAGCTTGCAGCAGGAATTGCCCATGAAATAAGAAATCCTCTTACGTCTTTGAAAGGTTTCCTGCAGCTGATTGAAATCTACGGAAACGAGAAGAAAGAGTACTTTGATATCATGAAGTCAGAGTTTGGCAGGATCGAACAGATTCTTACGGAGTTGTTGATTTTGTCCAAACCTCAGACTCTCACAAAAGAGACGTGTGAAATGAGTGAAATGCTTTCCCACATAAGCACCCTGCTTGAAACGCAGGCCATCATTAAAAACATCGGTATCGAAAAAGAGTTCACAGCCAGTGATGTGTACATAACCTGTGCCCAACACCAGATCAAACAGGTATTTGTGAATCTGATCAAAAATGCAATCGAATCGATGGAGTCCGGCGGTGTGATCACAGTGCGTCTTGAAAAATCAGGAAACCAGGCAGTAGTTAAAGTGATTGATCAAGGCTGCGGAATTCCGAAAGAAAAGCTCGCCCGGATCGGGGAACCCTTTTATTCAACGAAGGACACGGGAACGGGACTGGGGCTCATGGTTACATTTAAGATTATTGAAGAGCATGGTGGTACAGTTACGATTGACAGCCGTGTAGGAGAAGGGACCACATTTACAATCGCATTTCCTATAACACAACCGTAAACTGCAGCTGGTAAGGGCTGAAATTGTCCTTATGAGCTGCTGTTTTTTGAGAAGATGTTACTAATGGTAAGCTGTGGAGGGCAGTGGTATTACCGGGCTGCCATTGGATATGCATGAAGCTTTATAGTAAAATCCATAGAAGAGAACACGCGAGGAGTTGTCATGCATGAACCGACTGATAAAAATAACTGTATTTCTGAGCCTTCTGGCAGTAGCAGCTGTTGGCTGTAATTCTGCAGAGGAGGAAGCACAGGAGACCTTTGAGAATTTCATCAACGCTCTTGATGGAGGGACGATCAGCGAGATTACCGCATATGTGACCGATGATTTTATGGAAGAGGAATTCGGTGTGACGAAAGAGGATTTCGAGAATGACGCTGAACTGATTGACGAGCAGATGGGTGAACTGCTCGCTATGTTTAACTATGAGATTCTGTCTTTTGAAGTAAGCGAAGAAACGGATGAACAACTAATTGCTGCCTACGAAATTACCATCGAAGAAGAAGAAACAGGTGAAACAGAAACAGAAGGCGGCGTTGTCACCCTGGAAAACCACGACAACAACTGGCTGATCAGTCAGATGGACGAATAATCGGAGGCAGTTTACCACCCGGCACGAGTTTCGTGTCGGGTTTTAGTTGTGCGCCCGGTGCATCAAGGGGTCCATCAAGGGGTCTGTCCCCGCACAATAGTGTGTAAAATTGTGGTGGGAGTGGGGTGGGGGAGGCTGTAGCAGGATGTTCAACAAAAAAACTAGAGAAAGTGATTAACACCTCGAAAACGGGAAATTCCTCATTAAAAACGGAAAATCAACCTATCCCGCCAGTGACAGGCCTGCGACTGCCCATACTCTTGACAACTTTTTTTTGATATGATAATTATTTATTGTGGTTAGCACTCGGGAACAGGGAGTGCTAAAAAGGACTTTTACATATAAATGAAGGGGAAGATGATATGGTGAAGAAGCAGTTTGAAGCAGAATCGAAACGATTGCTGGATATGATGATTCACTCGATTTACTCACAGAAGGAGATTTTTATTAGAGAGCTCATTTCCAACTCCAGTGATGCGATTGACAAGATGTATTATAAAGCCTTGACGGATGATTCCTTAACATTCGAAAAAGATGATTATTTTATAAAAATCTCTGCAGACAAAGTAAAACGAACATTAACGATCAAAGATACAGGAATCGGGATGACGCAGGACGAGCTCGAGGAAAACCTAGGGACAATTGCGAAAAGTGGTTCTTTAGCTTTTAAAAATGAAAACGAAATCAAAGACGGCCACGACATCATTGGGCAATTCGGCGTTGGCTTTTACTCGGCGTTTATGGTAGCCGATGCTGTAACGGTGTATACAAAATCAGTGTCAGATGAGACAGGTTATAAGTGGGAATCTACAGGTGCGGATGGCTATACTGTAGAGCCGTTTGATAAAAAAGAAGTGGGCACAGAGATTATCCTTACTTTAAAAGAGAATACAGAAGAAGAGAGCTATGATGATTTCCTTGAAGAATTTCGTCTCAAGCAAGTAATCAAGAAGTACTCCGACTTTATCCGCTATCCAATTAAGATGGATGTAACGGAGCGCAAGCTGAAAGAAGGTAGCGAAGGTGAATACGAAAGCGTTTTTGAAGAGAAGACCGTCAACAGCATGGTGCCGATCTGGAGAAAGAATAAGAGCGAGCTCAACGATGAGGACTACGAGAACTTCTATCAGGAGAAGCATTACGGATTCGACAAGCCATTAAAGCATATTCACGTCAGCGTCGACGGGGCTGTGAGGTACAACGCAATCCTGTATATTCCATCAACGATGCCATTTGACTATTACAGCAAAGAGTATGAGAAAGGTCTCGAGCTATATTCGAACGGGGTCCTAATTATGGAAAAGGGCCCGGAGCTGCTTCCGGATTACTTCAGTTTTGTAAAAGGTCTTGTAGATTCAGAAGACCTCTCGTTAAACATCTCAAGAGAAATGCTTCAGCATGACAGGCAGCTGAAGCTGATTGCGAAAAACATTAAAAACAAAATTAAGAATGAACTGAAAAAGCTCCTCAAAGATGAGCGTGAGATGTACGTAAAGTTCTTCGGAACGTTCGGCAGACAGTTGAAATACGGTGTCTACAGTGACTTTGGTGCCAACAAAGACGACCTTAAAGAGCTACTCATGTTCTACTCATCAAAAGAGAAAAAGCTGATCACACTGCAAGAATATGTTTCCAACATGCGGGAAGATCAGAAGTACATCTACTATGCAACAGGCGACAGCTATGACCGCATCGAGAAGCTTCCGCAAACGGAAGTCGTCCTGGACAAAGGATATGAAATCCTCTACTTAACGGATGAAATTGACGAATTTGCGATCAAGATGCTCGCAACGTTCAATGAGAAAGAATTCAAATCCGTTTCAAGTGGCGACTTGGGCTTTGATGAAGAAGAAAGCCAAAAGGCGGAAGAGGAAGACAAAGCGAACAAAGACCTTTTTGAAGAAATGAAAAAGCATTTAGAAGGAAAAGTAACAGACGTTCGCGTATCCAAACGTCTGAAATCTCACCCGGTCTGCCTCACAAGCGAAGGAGAAGTCTCCATTGAAATGGAAAAAGTCCTTCAGGCAATGCCGGACAACCAAAACGTCAAAGCAGACAAGGTACTCGAAATCAACACGAATCACGACGTGTTCCAAACATTAAAGAACGCGTTTGAAAATGATAAAGATCAAGTCAAACTGTACACGAATCTCCTTTACAACCAGGCACTGTTAATCGAGGGGCTTCCGGTGGAAGATCCGCTCGCCTTCTCAAACGACATCTGTAAAGTAATGGTATAAAAACTTGAGCCCTGTCACGTTGTGGACAGGGCTTTGTTTCAGTGGACGGCTGTGGGGTCTGACCCCGCACAATTTTGTGTAAAATTATGGAATAGAACGAAGCGGGATGAGAAAAGCTGGTGAGAGGGTACTGGGGAAGATTGCATATTGCAAATGCCCATTCCTGGCTCTATGATATGGATAGGAAATATGCCGGATAAGGTGATGAAAATGATAAAGAAACTGATTTTGCTCACAGTACTCCTTGGGGTGCTCGGCTACTTTGGATATAACCTGGCACTTGATTACGCTTCTAACAGAGTTGCAGATCAGGTGCGGCATGAGGTTCTTACAGAAGAAGTCAGGAACGACCTTCTGAATAACCCTGAATTACAGGCAGTCGCTGAAAAGTATGGAAATCGTGAACTGACCGCAGAAGAAAAAGATGCTCTTCCTTTTACAACAGCTGAAGAGGCGACACGGGTCCTTATGTCGAAGTTCTCGCTTTCGGAGCTGTACAGCATTTCTTCCAAAGCCTCGGGAGGCATGACAACTGAAGAGCAGGCTGAACTGGAAACCCTCCTCAGAAGCCGTCTTACGGATGATGAGATAGAAGCGATCATGGTGATCGGCCTGTCAGAAATTAAAAATGCGTTCTAAACTTTAAAATGGACATTCCTTCGTGAAGCATTTTGGGTTTGTGGATATAGAGGTAACGGCAAGAAGGTAATCGCAAAAGAATAAAAGGGAATCCCCCGTTCGATCTCGTACTTGATTAAGTAGCAGAGCAGGAACGAGGGATTTTTCTATGTGGCTTAACGACGCAGTAATCTGGACGATTGCGGTTTTTGCGGTGGTTGGTGCAGTTGACCGGATCTTTGGAAACCGGTTTGGATATGGGGAGCAGTTTGAGAAGGGATTTCTTGCCATGGGGCCGCTGGCGCTTGCCATGGTGGGGATTATTTGTTTTTCACCTGTGGTGGCGGAATGGCTGAGGCCGGTGTTTATTCCGGCGGCAAACCTGACGGGGGCAGATCCGTCCGTTTTTGCGGGGATTCTCTTTGCGATTGACATGGGGGGGTATCCGTTATCTGTGGAGCTTTCGGAGACAGACCAGGCGGGGCTTTTTTCGGGAATTATCCTGGCGACGATGCTCGGTCCGACGTTTGTGTTTACAATTCCTGTCGCGCTTGGGCTGATAAAAAAAGACGATCACCGCTTGTTTGCACGGGGGATTTTGATTGGTCTAGTTCCTGTGCCGGCGGGGGCTTGGCTTGCCGGGGTAATGGCGGGGTTTCCGACGTGGATGGTGCTGGTCAACCTTGTACCGGTGCTTGTTGTGAGCGTGTTTGTTATGGCGGGGCTTGTCCTTTTTCCAAACGGGATGATCCGGGGATTTATCTGGCTTGGGAAAGGGATTGTGGCTCTGTTTACCATCATGGCCGGGGTGATCGGGTTTGAAGTTCTTACAGGTGTTAACGTAGTGGCAGGAACGTCTCCTGCAGGGGAGGCGTTTATGATTGTGGGAATGATTGCGATCACCCTGTCCGGTGCGTTTCCTTTCGTTCATTTTTTAAAAGGGATTCTCGGTGGTGTGATTGCACCTGTTGCGGCGAAGCTTAATGTAAAGCGGGTTTCCCTTGTGGGGCTTGTATCGTCTCTTGCCCACAGTATCCCTGTGTTCCAAGTGCTCCATGAGATGGACAGCCGTGGCAAGGTGATGAATGTGGCATTTGCTGTGAGTGGAGCGTTTGTCCTCGGAGGGCACCTCGGGTTCGTGTCGTCGGTTGAGCCTCAGATGATTGTGCCCATGATCGCAGGCAAGCTATCAGCAGGTTGTCTGGCGGTGGGGCTGGCTCTGATTACTGTGAAAGGGATTGAAGAATCATGAGAGCCTCCACCGACTTTTCACGGTTGGCAAATCAAGTACCTTTAACCTGAAACACCCCTCCGGTAAATGTCGGAGGGGTGTTTCAGGTTCTATGCACGTACTTTTCCTTTAATAAGGGCAAGCCGGGATTTTAATTTTTCCAAAAAGGGCTGGTATCGTGTCTGAGTAGCTTGAGTGGCTGGTTCAAGAGGCTCTCGAGTATGTACGGTTTTTTCTTCAGGTGCAGGAGCCGGTGTGCTTACCCAGTGCTGCCAAAGCTGTTTGTGTACTGCCGCTTTATCGGAATAACGACTTTTACCATAATAATAGCTTTTAACAAAATTAGAATAATAGCAGAATCTGTGCCATTGAATTCGAAAAGTACGGTTTTCACTAATACGGCTGAACGGCTTCATATGAGACCCCTTTCTGTTGTTAGTTCTTTTTTCTATATAGTTTCCAATACCCCTATACCCAGGCATGGTAAACATTTAATCACAAAGTAAAGACAGGCTGAGTTATTTGTATGAGCCATCGCTAATCACGATGACATCAGCATTACGGTTGTCTGTTTTATTAGAATCTGTGAAATTTATCTCTGTTTTTGACGGGGGAGAAGCTAACATGACTAAATGGGTGGCTAACCTGTTTAAAGACGGCGCTAACCTGTTTAAAGGCCGCGCTAACCTGTTTAAAAGGATAACAAACCTGTTTAAACAAGATCCGCCCTGTCCCATTGCCCGGACCTGAAGTATAAATAATTCCCCCTTGAAATCGCATACATTATTGTGTATTGTAATAGTCAAAGAAATATCCGAAACGTTTTGGAGGGCAGCCGATGGCAACGATAAAAGATATTGCAAAAATGGCAGGTGTCTCTGTTACTACAGTTTCGCGGGCATTAAACGGCTACAGTGATGTAAACCCAAAAACAAGGGACCGCATTAAAAAAGTAGCAGAACAATTAAATTACAGTCCGAATGCTTTAGCAAGAAGCCTGGTTATGAGCAAATCCCATACGATCGGCCTCCTTGTTTCAGAATTAAACCGTTCCGGTGCAAAGGACATGTTTACGTATGAAGTCATGTGTGGAATCAACGACGCAGCATCAGATGAGAACTATGATTTGATTCTCTTTAGCACAAACCCTGTTAAACAGGAGCAAAAAAGCTACTCCCAGCTTTGCCGGGAACGGCAGGTTGAAGGGGTCATCATGCAGGGAATCAAAACAGATGATCCTTATCTGGAAGAGGTTATTGAATCGAACATTCCCTGTGTTCTTGTGGACGTAGAGCTGGAAGGTGACAACGTTGGCTATGTGTCAACGGACAACGTATTTGGGGCCCAGATGGCCATGAGGCATTTGATTAACCTGGGTCACGAAAACATCGCCATGATGAACGGGCACAACCAGGCGAGAGTGAGTCAAAGACGTCTTGAAGGGTACGTAAAAGCCCTCGAGGAAGCAGGATTACCGGTTTACGATCACTACGTTGCTGAGGGTGATTATTTAGAGCCGAAAGCCGAAACAGAAGCAGTGAAACTCCTGACTGATCAGCCGGAAATCACGGCCATTTTTTGCGCCAGTGATTTGATGGCACTGGGGGTGCTCCGGGCAGCTGAACGCCTCGGACGAAAGATACCTGAAGAATTATCTGTGGTAGGTTACGATGACATCGTGCTCGCGCAGTATGCCCATCCGCCCCTTACAACGGTAGCCCAGGATAAATACCAGATCGGTTACGAATCAGCCCGGTTACTTACAGCGATGCTTCAGCAAAAAACGAAAAAAAGAAAAGTTATACTGGATAATCAGTTAATTGTAAGGGGATCCACTGCTCCGCCAAAATAATGCGATCCTCTTACACGATAACCGAAACGTTTCGGTTATTTTTAAGAGTTAAACCCGAAACGTTTCGGAAATAATTAGCAATTAGGAGGCCCACAACGATGAACTACCGCGTAATCAAAGAAAACGACGTATTTTTACTTACTGACGAAAAAGGAAACATTCCAAAAGACCACCCATACGGACCGGGTTTATATTCAAAAGACACACGATTTTTAAGCAAGATGGACCTGAAAATCAACGGACAGGAGCCGATTCTCCTGTCATCGGAAGCCGAAGAAAGCTACATCGCTTCCATGATTCTTACAAACCCGCACATGGAACAGGACGGAAACGTTGAACTCTGGCGTGAATCCGTTGAGCTGACAAGAAAGCGTTTCATCTACGAAGACGTTTTCTACGAAATGATTACGGCTAAAAATTACAACCCGAAGCGTACAGCTTTTGATATCAGCCTTCATGTAGATGCCGACTTTAAGGATATGTTCATCGTCCGGGGGTTCCAAAACGGTAATATCGGTTCGAGGGGAGAAACAACCCTTGAAAACAACCGCCTTGTTCTTACTTACAACGGTGCAGATGATGTGAAGCGTGAAACAGCAATTGCGTGGAATGAGGAAGCCTCCTCTGTAAATAAAGAAGGAGACGTTCACTTCCATCTTGATCTCGAACATGAAGAAGCACGAACCATCGTCTTTACGTTTGCACCAACAATCGATGGACAAGCCCCAAAAACGTATCCGCCTGAGGGAGCGCTTGAAAACCTTGCTGTTTCATACCGGGAGTGGGAAGAAGAAACCACACAGGTTAAAACCGACAACGAAGCACTGCAAAGGCTGATTGACCGGGGAATCGGGGACTTAAGAATCCTCCTTACAGATCTCGGACATGGACGTTTTCCCGTTGCCGGACTGCCGTGGTTTGGTGTTCCATTTGGACGTGACAGCCTGATTGCCGCTCTGCAGATGCTTCCGTTCAACCCGGACGTAGCCAAGGGTACACTCAAAACGATGGCCAGCACGCAGGGACAGTCAAAAGACAGCTGGCGTGACGAAGAACCGGGCAAGATCATGCACGAAATGCGCTTTGGTGAGCTTGCCAATACGGGCCAGATTCCATTTACTCCTTACTACGGAACGATCGATGCGACTCCGCTTTTCCTCGTGTTGTTAAGCGAATACATTAAATGGACAGGTGACCTGGATCTTTTCACGGAGCTTGAACCGAACGTGGAAAAAGCGCTCGAGTGGATTGACAGCTACGGCGACCGGGACGGGGATCTGTTTGTGGAGTACCACCAGGAATCGTCCAAAGGCATTGCCAACCAGGGGTGGAAAGACTCAGGTGATTCCATCGTTCACCGAAACGGGGATTTGGCAAAAACACCGATTGCGTTGTCCGAAGTACAAGGCTATGTGTATCAGGCAAAAGAAAGCATTGCTGCCATTTACGAGAAACATTCTGAAGGCCAAAAAGCTGAATCCCTTCGAAATGAAGCAGCAAAACTTAAAGAAGCATTTGAAAAAGCCTTTTGGATGGAAGATGTGAACTTCTACGCACTGGCACTCGATGAAGACAAGAACCAGGTCGGTACAATTACATCAAACCCGGGACACGTATTATTCTCCGGCATGCTTGATGAAGACCGTGCTCAAACGGTGAGCCGCATGCTTGTCTCAGACAAAATGTTTTCAGGATACGGCATTCGGACGATGGGGAAAGGTGAAGCGGGTTACAACCCGATGAGCTATCATAACGGAACGATTTGGCCTCACGACAACAGCATGGTCATTCTCGGAATGAGTAAAACAGGAAACAAATCGGACGCTGCAAAAGCGATGAAAGGCTTGATTGATTCGGCTGCTTCCTTTGAATATGATCGTCTGCCTGAATTGTTCTGCGGGTACGATGCAAAAGGAAAAGCGGTTAATTATCCGGTTGCCTGCTCACCTCAGGCGTGGGCTGCAGGAACACCACTGCTATTTATCCAGTCCATCCTGGGTTTGTTCCCTGACAGCTTAACAGAAACGATTGAACTCAACCCGGTGCTGCCTGAAGGCACAAACGAACTGGAAGTAACGAACCTGTCTATCGGAAAAGGACAGCTGAGCGTTCGTGTCACTGGAAAAGATGACGGCTTTAAGACAGAAGTTTTGTCCAATACGACCGGTTTTACTGCAGTAACGAATAGATATCACCATCCGAAAGGGGAATGAACGAAGATGAAAAAAGCAAACTGGCTGAAAGTACTAGGTATGGGTTCATTAGTGACGGTTGCAGGAGTCTTGACGGCATGTGGTGATGGTGGAAACGACGCAGGGGGAGACGGAGAAGAGGAAGTGACGATCCGTTTGACCGGGTGGCAGTCATCTCCAACGGAACAACGGTATTTTGAAGAAACGATCGCTGCCTTTGAAGATGAGTATCCGCACATTAACGTACAGGTTGATACGATTGCCGATCAGTACATGGATGTTCTTCGTACCCGCCTTATTGGAGGGGAAGCAGCGGACGTATTTTTCCTCGATGCCTTTGAAGCACCTGGCCTTATTCAATCAGGCGTTCTTGAGCCGCTCGATGACTACATTACAGATGAATTCGATATTGAAGATTTTCAGGAGCCATTAATTGACGCTTTCCGCCGTGATGACCAGCTTTGGGGACTTCCGAAAGACACATCTACACTCGCTCTTTTCTATAACGAAGATCACCTCGAAGAAGCAGGTTATGACGGCCCGCCTGAAACGTGGGAAGAGCTTGAAGAAATGGCCGAAACACTCACGGAGGGGAACCGCTACGGATTCGGTGTCGTAACGGACCTTGCCAGACTTAAGTTCATCGCAGAATCCGGCGGGGGACAAATTGTTGAAGACAACCGTGCCAGCTTCTCAGACCCAAGCGTTCTTGAAGCACTGCAGCCGATTGTGGATATGAGAAACGAAAAAGAAATCGCTGCGTCACCTGCTGACGTAGGTGCCGAGTGGGGCGGAGACATGTTCGGGACAGAGCGTGCGTCCATGATCATCGAAGGAAACTGGATGCTTGAGTTCATGGAAGACACGTTCCCGGATGTCAACTACGGTGTTGCTGAAATCCCGACAATCAACGGTGAACAAGGATCGATGGCTTACACGGTGTCTTATTCGATGAACAGCGCGTCTGAACATAAAGACGAAGCATGGCAGTTAATAGAGTTCTTGACCGGCAAAGAAGGTATGGAGATCTGGACAAGCTCCGGTCTTGCCCTACCATCCCGTGAAAGTGTAGCTGAAGAACTTGATTATGTCGATGACGAGCTGTACGCACCATTTATTGAAGCCGCTTCCTACGCGACGGTCTGGGCAGACGACACGAACCTGCCGATCATCAATTCAAACTTTGAAAACCAGTTCTCCAGTGCGTTTTTAGGTAACCGCAGTCTTCAGGAAGCACTGGAAGAAGCAGAGCGTGTAGCAAACAACGAAATTCAGGACTAACAGATGAGGGTCTGTCATCCGGGAGTCTTTATACTCCCGGGGACATCCCTTTTCCTATATACACGCCTATTGAAGGAGGTTACGAAAACCATGGCTAAACGGAAATACACAAAAAGCCAGCTTAGAGAGGCCGGTCAAGGTTACGTATTTTTATCTCCGACCATTCTCACGCTTCTTGTGTTTCTGATCGGACCGATTATCTTTGCATTATTTCTGGCTTTTACGAGAGTGCAGCTCCTTGGGGATACAAGTTTTACTTTCGTAGGATTTGATAACTTTACGAGAATGGTCGATGACACAAGAGCGCTGATCGCCCTTCGAAATACAGCCTTTTACGTAGTCGTCGTTGTACCTGTCCAAACGATCCTGGCTCTCGTTTTGGCAGCAACTCTTAATGCAGGACTAAAAGGGGAAAAGTTCTTTAGAATTATCTATTTCCTTCCAACACTTACATCTTCCGCGGTACTCGTAATGATTTTCATGTGGATGTATCGTCCGGACGGGTTTATTAACTCCATTCTTGGAGGCGTCGGGCTCCCGACATACAACTGGATCAATGATCCCAACATTGCCCTTATTTCGATTATGATTATGAACATTTGGGCCACAGCCCCGTTCTTTATGGTTATCTACTTAGCTGCACTGCAGGACATTCCTGATTCCCTTTACGAAGCGGCTGATCTTGATGGTGCCAATGCCGTTCAGAAGTTCTGGCATGTCACGGTTCCCCTGCTCCGTCCGGTTACAGGCTTTGCGGTCATTATGGGGATTATTGGAACGTTCCAGCTCTTTGACCAGTCGTACATGTTCTCAGGGGGATCCGGCGGACCGGATAACTCCACATTAACGGTCGTTCTGTTGATTTATCAGTATGCCTTCGCCGCCTACGATCAGATGGGCTATGCCGCTTCCCTTGCTGTCGCCCTTGCGATTGTCATTTTAGCAGCGACGCTCATTCAGCGTAAGCTTCAAAAAGACGAAGAAGTCTACTAGATAAAGGAAGGCACTGAAAAAGTCGGGCTTTAACTTTTTCTATGCCTTGCTAAGCAATGAGCGGAACGGTTGCATGTTTTAAGAGCCAGTTACGTGTGGGTTTCTCGTAACAGGCGCGCAACCGAGTGGAGCCATTGCCATTCTAATAAAGACACTGAAAAAGTTGAGCTTTTACTTTTTCAGTGGTTTCAAAAGGAGAGGAGGATACGACCATGAAAAGTCAAATGAACATTGCAAAACTGCTGCTTTATGCGATCCTCACAAGCTATGCCATCGTAACGCTGATTCCGTTCATCTGGGCATTGAGTGCATCGTTTAAACCCTTAAATGAAATTCTCGCCGGGGGACTGAACTTCATCCCCCAGGAATTTACGTTCAATAACTATATTACGATTTTTACAGAACAGGCTCTTTTTCCCCGCTGGTTGTTTAACAGTGTGTTTGTTGCCGTAATCGGAACGGCTTTGAATCTCGTATTCAACTCCATGGCAGGGTACGCTCTTGCCAGGCTTACCTTTCCGGGTAAAAAGACGCTCTTTATTACGATCCTGGCTGTACTGATGATTCCGGCACAGGTAACGATGATTCCAAACTTCCTGATTTTAAAAGAGCTTGGCTGGCTGAACAGCTACCAGGGCTTGATTATCCCCGGTATGGTCAATGCGACGTTTATCTTCATGATGAGACAGTTCTTCGTGAACTTCCCCCGGGAAGTAGAAGAGGCAGCAGCGATTGACGGCCTGGGACGTTTCGGAACGTTTTTCAGAATCGTCATGCCAATGGCTAAACCGGCTCTTGCAGCCCAGGCGATCTTCGTCTTTATGTCGTTCTGGAACAACTTCATGGCGCCGCTCATCATCATGACTGACGCGTCCATGTACACACTTCCGGTCGGTCTGAACGCATTCCAGTCCGACTACGCCACCTACTGGAACTACATCATGGCCGCATCCATGGTATTCACATTACCTGTACTTGTAATTTACATTTTCTTTAACCGTTTCTTCCTGAGAGGATTGTCTTTCAGAGGGGACAAATAGAAAGATGGAAAAGAGAGGGGCGGTCCTCTCTTTTTTTCGTTTTTGTTAGGAGGGGGAGGGGGCTAAGTGTAAAAAAGTCTGCCCTAAGTGTAGAAAGAAGAGGAGTAAGTGTAGAAAAAGCTCTTCTAACTGTAAAAAAGGAAGAGCTAACCGTTAAATAACCTCTAAGCGTAAAATGAGAAGATTTAACTGTAAAATAAACCAATCTAACCGTAAAAACCCCACCCAAAACCCAACCTGTCAGCAGAAAAGTATTACCGCATTGAAGAAATCTTTCTCCTTTCCGGCAAAACCGCCTGCAGATCCAGCTGAAAAACCGCCACACGGATGCGATCCGGATGGCGGTTTTTCTTACACTTTATTTTGTACACCTTTCAATTCGTATACAGCACGCTCTACGAGGTCGCGAATGACAAAATCGCTGATTGGTTTTTGGATGGTGGCGAATGCACCGAGCATAATGGTCTTTTTTAAGTGGCTGTTTGTTCCGGCGGAGGAGGCCATTATGATTTTAACATTTGAATCAACACGTACAATTTCCTTCAGGGCCTGAACACCATCTTTTACCGGCATGATAATATCCATAATGATTAAGTCAGGACGGTGACTGCGGTGCTTTTCCAAGGCTTCTGCACCATTGGTCGCTTCGTAAATATCTGAAGCGCCAAGGAGTTCAACGGTTTCCCTCAAATGGTTTCTAACCATTTGTGAATCGTCACAGATGAGGATTGAAAACTGTTCTTCTGCCATTCTTGTACCTCCTGTTAAATCAGCTGACGGGAAGGATGAAAAATAAAACTGATTCTGTCATTCTGGTTAAAAACAGTTTAACACATATGTCAGAAAATATAGACATTTCGGTGAAATTTATTGAAAATAAGACGTTTTTATGGCAGATTACGGATAAAGCCTTCCTTTGCTTTACTATTAAATGGGAAGATAAAAAAATGTAAAAAAATATGTCCTTTTTGTAATAAAACTATTTATTACATTGAATAAAGATGATATATTAAATTCGATTCATGTAACTTATTACGGTTTAATGTAGTATCACATCTAGTTGTCAGACATCGAACGTTTTTTTATCAGTCAATGAAACCGCTTTACAAGAAGGTGAGACTCGGACTGTGTCATACTATTGAAGCCGGTTTCACGGTGGATGATGATTGGACATGCTGCATAAGTTGCATTTTCACAATTTTTTCAACATTAATCGAGGGGGATTAACAAATGAAAAAGAAGTTTTCATTTCTTTTAACAACTGTTCTCGCAGCGGGGACATTGCTTGCAGCCTGCGGAGGCGGGGGTAACGGAGACGAAGAACAAGGTGCCGATGGTGCTGAAGGGGATGTATTTTCAGCGAAGATGGTAACAGATACAGGCGGGGTTGACGACCGTTCATTTAACGAATCAGCATGGGCCGGTCTTCAGGCATTTGAAGATGATTTTGATGTAGAAGTTGACTATCTTCAATCAGGAGATGCGAGTGACTACGCGCCAAACTTAAACCGTCTGGCTCGTGAAGGCACTGACCTTACTTTCGCAATCGGGTTCCTTATGGAAGATGATATCCGGTCAGTAGCAGAGCAAAATGCAGATCAGCAGTTTGCGATTGTTGATACAGTTGTAGCTAACGATGACGGCGATACTTACGAGAACATTGCCAACATCACATTTGCCGAGCATCAGGGATCTTTCCTTGTAGGTGTTGTGGCCGGTCTTCAAACAGAGACTGACCAGGTTGGCTTTATCGGCGGGGTAGAAAGCCCGCTTATTTCAAAGTTTGAAAATGGATTTAAAGCAGGCGTCCTTGCAGTAAATCCGGATGCTGAGATTACTGTTCAGTATGCACAGGACTTTAATGATGCTTCAAGAGGACAAGGAATTGCCGACACCATGTACGGTGGTGGAGTTGACATCATTTACCACGCTGCCGGCGGTACAGGTAACGGGGTATTTACTGAAGCAATTGACCGTGCCCGTAACGGAGAAAACGTATGGGTAATCGGGGTTGACCAGGATCAGCACGCGCAGGGTGACTATGACGGCGGAAACGTAACGCTTACTTCTATGATTAAGCGCGTAGACGAAGCGGTTTACCAGGTTTCTGAACAGACAATGAACGGTGAATACCCAGGTGGGGAAATCATTGAATTCGGTCTTGAAGACAACGGGGTAGGAATTGCTGAAACACAGGATAACGTATCTGAAGAAGC
Organism: Alteribacter keqinensis; assembly: GCF_003710255.1. NCBI lineage: Bacteria > Bacillati > Bacillota > Bacilli > Caryophanales > Bacillaceae > Alteribacter > Alteribacter keqinensis. Next base: position 119,720 of record NZ_RHIB01000001.1, read on the forward strand.
TCTTCAGGCAGTTGAAGAGTATAAGCAGATGATTCTTGACGGTGAAATCGACGTTCCTCATAATGACGATGAATTCGAAGAGTACGAAAGCAGCCTTTAATAAGTAAAACAGAAGGTGTCCCATAGACAAGATACCCGGATCCTCCGATTTTTTGTGAAGCGGAGGTGTCCAGCTTGCCGATATGGGACACCTTTTTCTAACAATACGCCGGTTTTCACGGTGGGGAGAGGGTTAGCGGATGGAACATGTAATTGAAATGAACAACATTCGTAAAGAGTTTCCCGGTATCGTTGCGAATGACAACATCACATTGCAGGTCAAACAAGGCGAAATTCATGCGCTTCTGGGTGAAAACGGAGCAGGTAAATCTACGTTGATGAACGTCTTGTTCGGCTTGTACCAGCCTGAAAAAGGTGAAATTAAAGTACGGGGCGAAAAAGTAGCCATTACAAACCCGAATGTAGCAAATGATTTGGGAATCGGAATGGTTCACCAGCACTTTATGCTCGTCCAGAAGTTTACAGTAACAGAAAACATTATCCTTGGCAGTGAACCTACAAAAGGAATGAATATCAATATCCGCAAAGCGGAAAAAGACGTAGCAGCTATTTCCGAGCAGTACGGGCTTAGAGTAGACCCGAGGGCTAAAATTGAAGACATTTCAGTAGGAATGCAGCAACGTGTGGAGATCTTGAAAACACTCTACCGCGGAGCTGACATTCTGATCTTTGACGAGCCTACGGCTGCCCTTACGCCTCAGGAAATCAAAGAGCTGATTCAGATCATGAAAAACCTGATCAAAGAAGGAAAGTCCATCATCCTAATTACTCATAAACTGAAAGAAATTATGAGTGTCTGTGACCGCTGTACGGTTATCCGCCGGGGAAAAGGCATTGGTACAGTAAATGTTTCCGACACGGATGAAAACAAGCTTGCGGCGATGATGGTCGGCCGGGAAGTAAGCTTCTCTGTTGAAAAGGAGCCAGCACAGCCTAAAGAGCCGGTTCTTTCCATTAAAGGTCTGGCAGTAGAAGATTCGAGAGGGGTTAAGGCAGTAAACAACCTTAATCTTGAAGTACGCTCCGGGGAAATCCTCGGTGTTGCCGGGGTTGATGGAAACGGTCAGACAGAACTGATTGAAGCCATTGCCGGGCTCCGTAAAGTATCTGCAGGAACGATTTCATTAAGCGGTAAGGACATTACCGGGTTAAAACCGAGAAAAGTAACGGAATCCGGTGTGGGACATATCCCACAGGACCGTCATAAGCATGGGCTTGTTCTGGACTTTACAATCGGAGAAAACATTCTTCTTCAGACGTATTACCAGAAACCCTATTCGTCCAACACCGTTCTCAATTATACAAAAATGTATGAAAAAGCGCGGAGCCTGATTGAAGAGTATGATGTGCGCACGCCGAATGAGCGGACCCCTGCAAGAGCCTTGTCAGGCGGTAATCAGCAAAAAGCGATTATCGCAAGAGAAGTGGATCGTTCACCGGACCTTCTGATTGCCGCACAGCCGACACGTGGTCTGGATGTTGGTGCGATTGAGTTTATTCATAAAAAGCTCATTGAAGAACGGGATATGGGTAAAGCAGTCCTTCTCGTGTCACTCGAGCTTGATGAAGTACTGAATGTAAGTGACCGTATTGCGGTTATTTACGAAGGGCAGATCGTTGACATCGTGGATGCTGACAAAACGAATGAACGTGAACTCGGTCTTCTTATGGCCGGAGGAAAGCGAAAGGAAGGTGAGTCCTGATGATGAAACGAATCTTAGTTGGAGCAAGAGGGAAGTCATTCGGGCTCATCGTTCCTCTTATCGCCATCGCATTTGGTTTTCTTGCAGGCGGACTGATTATGCTTGTGAGTGGTAATAATCCGATTCTCGGATACGCGGCTCTCTTTCAGGGCGTGTTCGGGGATATGTATTACTTCGGTGAAACACTCCGGATGATGACGCCGCTCATATTGTCCGGACTCGCCGTGGCTTTTGCCTTCCGTACCGGTTTGTTGAACATCGGTGTTGAAGGACAGCTCATCGTCGGGTGGCTGGCGGCGGTTGTAGTAGGGATTTACGTTGACGGACCGATGGCTTTTGTACTTGCTATTGCAGCTGGTGCTGTAGCCGGGGGGCTTTGGGGATTTGTCCCGGGTTTTTTGAAAGCCAGATATGAGGTTCACGAAGTTATCGTCACGATTATGATGAACTACATTGCCCTTCATGTGAGCAATCATTTTATCCGTAATTATTTACTTGCAAGCGGGCAACGTACGGAGTTTGTAAACCAGTCAGCGTCCATATCCTCCCCGTTTCTTGAGAGTCTGACGGACTTCTCGAGACTTCACTGGGGATTTGCCATAGCAATTGGAGCCTGTGTTGTCATGTGGTTTATCCTTTGGAAAACAAACAAAGGATATGAGCTTCGTGCGGTAGGTTACAACAAAAATGCCTCTTCATACGCAGGTATGAATGTTAAAACAAACATTGTTCTTTCCATGGTCATCTCAGGCGGGTTTGCCGGTGTCGGTGGAGCGATGGAAGGGCTTGGAACGTATGGTTACGCTCAGATTCTCTCAGGATTTACGAATCTCGGATTTGACGGAATCGCTGTTGCACTTCTTGGTGCAAGCACATCTGTCGGGATCTTCCTTGCTGCATTTTTGTTCGGGGGACTGAAAATTGGTGCCTCAAACATGCAGTCAGCTGCAGGAGTTGCTCCCGAGCTTGTTGAGATTGTTATCGCCCTGATTATTTTCTTTGTAGCCTCCAGCTACTTAATTCGCTGGATTCTTGGCCGTCTTCAGCAAAATAAGGAGGAGAAATAAATGGATATCCTTCAGATTTTATATACGATAATTCCAGCGGCTTTAATTGCGGCCACTCCTCTGATTTTTACTGCTCTCGGCGGCTTGTTCAGTGAACGGTCCGGTGTTGTAAACATCGGTCTTGAAGGTCTGATGGTCATTGGAGCTTTCAGTGGTATTCTTGCAACACTCTGGTTTGAGTCTATGGGGCTTGGTTATGCATCACCGTGGATTGCTCTCCTCGTTGCTATGCTGTGCGGCGCCCTGTTTTCTCTTTTCCATGCCGTTGCATCCATCACCCTCCGTGCGGACCAGATTGTAAGTGGTGTTGCCCTTAACTTTCTGGCTGTAGGTCTTGCTGTTTTCACCGTCCGTGAAATCTTTGACCGTGGTCAGACAGATTACATCAGTGCCCGTATCTTCCGGACGAATGTACCGTTTTTAAGCGACATTCCGATTATCGGACCTATGTTTTTCAGCCGTGTTTATGCAACAACGTATATTGCCATTATCCTGGCTGTTGTTGTATGGTATGTGGTGTTCAAAACACCGTTTGGTCTTCGTCTTCGCTCGGTCGGGGAACACCCGATGGCAGCCGACACAATGGGGATTAAGGTAAACCGCATGCGTTACATCGCCGTGATGCTCAGTGGAGCCTTTGCAGGTGTCGGAGGAGCTGTATTTGCCATTACGACATCGGCTAACTTCGCCGGGAATACGATCGTAGGTCAGGGTTTCATGGCACTGGCAGCGTTGATCTTCGGTAAGTGGCATCCTTTTGGTGCTCTTGGAGCTGCTATTTTCTTCGGGCTTGCCCAGGCGTTAAGCCTGACCGGCCAGCAGATTCCTGCACTTTCACAGGTGCCTCAGGTGTATCTGCTGATTGCACCGTACGTGTTAACCATTCTGGCGCTGGCAGGCTTTGTTGGAAAAGCTCATCCGCCAAATGCGATTGGTAAACCTTATGAAAAGGGAAGCCGCTAACCGTATAGATAGGGACTATCACCCGCTGGGTCTTTTGATCCTGCGGGTGTTTTTGTATTCCAAAATCCGACAAGGTCTTTTATACTGAATATATAGTACCAGCAGGGGGTATTATGTCCTGAGATCACCAACTACAGAGAGTGGACATTTACACAGTGGTCATAAATGCAAGGGGAAACATGAAAGGAAGAAAACTCATGAAAGTTAATCATGTGAATGCCGTATGCAGGGCAGCAAAAGGAATTTTATCAAGCCATTTTGGACTGGACGTTGAATATAAAACCCCCGTGGCGGGGGCAAATGCGATTCCGTCTAATGACGTATCCGTTGTCCTTGGTGTGAATGGTGAAGTGAACGGCCAGATTGTCTGTGCAATAAATGAACAAACAGCTAAAAATATCGTCGGTATGATGATGGGCGGCATGACAATCGAAAAACTGGATGATATGTACTGGAGTGCAATCCAGGAGTTTGGAAACTGGGTGGCAGGATCGACAGCTACAGAGTTATCAAAGGAAAACTGTCTTATTGATGTAACACCGCCAATGGTAAACGACGGACAGTCGAATTACCGATCCTCGGAACAGTTTATTACTGTTCCTCTTGCAAGCTCACTAGGACTGATCGACATCCATATTTCCCTGTACCAAAAAGCCAGCTGATAACAAAGAAAGACGTCCGCCCCATTAGGCAGACGTCTTTCTTTTAGAGTCTGGTTTTGTGAACCTCTTAACTCAGGGTCTGACCCTCTGTTAATGGGTTCACATACTTGGGGGGCATTATTACCCAGGAAATGACACAGACTGACGTTATCCATTGCTTTTCGTCTGCATTCGTAATAAATTTAAGAAGACAGGCATGAGACTTGGTTTAGAGAAAGGAAGATTTGGATGTCAACTTTGGATATGTCGAAGTTTGAGAAGAAAATCATTATCAGAAACATTAAAGCGAAAGACATAGATAAAATCATTCAGCTGTCGAAAACGTGTTTCCCAAATATGGAAGCGTGGAAGCGTGAGCAGCTGAGAAGCCACATTGAACTTTTCCCGGAGGGGCAGTTTTGTGTGGAGTACGACGGTCAGATTATCGGCTCCTGCTCGAGCCTCATCATTAACTTTGATGAGTACGACGATCAGCACACGTGGGATGAGATCACAGACGAAGGATACATCACAAACCACGACCCGGAAGGCTACAACCTTTACGGAATCGAAATTATGGTTGACCCGAACTTCCGCCGCATGAAAATCGGACGCAGACTTTACGAGGCTCGTAAGGATCTGGCCCGAAAACTGAACCTGAAAAGTATCATCATCGGAGGGAGGATTCCAAACTACAACAAACACTCAGACGATATGTCTCCTAGAGAATACGTAGAAGAAGTGATTCACCACAACGTATACGATCCGGTACTTACTTTTCAGGTAATGAACGGTTTCAGCCTGAAGCGGGTAAACCGCAATTACCTGAAAGACGACAAGGCTTCCATGAAGTACGCCACTTTGATGGAGTGGAACAACGTCGACTACCAGCCGACGACGAAACGCCACTTTAAAACGGCGTTCCCGGTCAGGATCTGTGTCATACAGTACATGATGAAAAAGATCAATTCGTTCGAGGAGTTCGCCCAGCAGTGTGAGTATTACGCTGATGTAGGGGCGAGCTACAGTTCCGACTTTGTTGTATTTCCGGAGATTTTCACCACCCAGCTTCTTTCATTCATCGATGAGAAGAGCCCGAGCCGCGCAATCAGACGCCTGACAGAGTTTACAGAAGACTACATCCAGGTGTTCACTGATCTTGCTGTAAAATACAACGTAAACATCATCGGAGGCTCCCACTTTGTTGAAGAAGACGGGGACATCTACAACATTGCCTATCTGTTCAGACGTGACGGAACGATTGAAAAGCAGTACAAAATCCACATCACACCAAACGAACGTAAATTCTGGGGAATCCGCGGTGGTGACAAAATTGAAGTGTTTGACACAGACTGCGGGAAGATCGCCATTCAAATCTGTTATGACATCGAGTTCCCGGAGCTTGGCCGTATCGCAACAGAAAAAGGAGCAAACATCATCTTTACCCCGTTCTGTACAGACGAGCGTCAGGGGTATCTACGAGTAAGGTACTGTGCCCAGGCCCGTGCGGTTGAAAACCAGGTATATACGGTTATCAGTGGTACTGTCGGTAACCTGACTCACGTAGAGAACATGGACATTCAGTATGCTCAGTCCGGCATCTTCACACCGTCTGATTTCGGCTTCGCCCGGGACGGTATCGTCGGGGAGTGTCACCCGAATATTGAGACCGTCGTTGTAGGAGACGTGGACACAGAGCTGATCCGGCGGTCCCGTAAATCAGGAAACGTGACTCAGTGGAAAGACCGCAGAAAAGATTTATACGAAATCAAATCAGACTGCTGATGTGAAAAAATCCCTTCCCGAAATTATCGGGGAGGGATTTTTGTATGGTTATTTTCCCTGGACAAGTTTCATAAAAATAAGAGTAAACCGTCCATTGCTGTTTATTTATCCGAAAGTTGGACCATGATGAAAAAAGAAAGGGGAGACAATCATGAACGAGCAAACCACACCAAAACGCGATAAGCTGCCTTCATGGAAAACGCCCGCTGCCATTGCGATGATCTTTCTGTGGGTCACGACGGCTTTTTTTCTCTGGCTTCCGAGTCAACTGGATAAAGAAGAGCAGATTGCTGAGCCGGACTGGTCGGTTCAGGTTTATACAAGGGAAAACCCTCTTAGGGAAGGCGGAGATGTTACTCTGCAGGTTTTTGTGTTTGATAAAGAAACGAAAGACCCTGTAAGAGGTGCAGACATCGACGCCAGCTTTGATTTCAGGGACGATCCGATCATTCTTCACTACGTTGAAAACGGTCTTTATGAAAATGTAAGCCGGATCTCTGAAAATGAAGTATTAAGCGGTACTGTCACAATAAGAATGCAGGGGGCGGAACAAACCCGTACCTTTGAATTCCCCGTGGAGCCTTTTGCCGATGAGTGGGAGAATATATCTGCTTTTTATATGGAAAAAACAGAGGCGGTTTCTCAGTGAGGTTGATTGAGGAAGCGCTTTTTTACTTTCTCTGGGAGCGTATCTGAAATTCTTAACATTCACCCGTGAATTCCCAACAATCATCCCCTGATCCTTAACACAAATCCGAAATAACCCCACGCCTCCACTCCGACTGTGAGCCCCTAACCCCTACCGCTTTAAAACACTTCTCTCATACTCTTTCAGCAGTTCGTCAAACTGATAGGAGTCCATGCGCTTTCGAAACTCTCTAGGCGAGATTCCTGTGAGCTTCTTAAATACTTTGTTCATATAATTCGCGTTGGCGTAACCGGTTTTCCGGGCAATCTCCTCAAACGTATAGTTCGTATGCAAAACCAGATCCGCAGCTTTGTACATTCTCACAAATGTCACGTACTGAAGAGGGGTATACCCGGTAGTCTGTTTAAAAAGACGGCTGAAATGATAAGGTGACAGTCCGGCTTCCCAGGCCAGCGTATCAATCGTCAGCTCCTTGGCAAAGTGAGACTTTACATGATTAATGGCTTTCGCAACGCCCGGATGCCAGCGGGCAGACGGCTGGTCCATGGCACTTGTAAATTCCAGAAGGCTCATGGTCATTTGATAGGCTAAAGAACTGCCGATGTAAGGCGTGTCGATCCGTTTTTCATTTGCCTGTGCGTATATAGAGAGAAGGGTTTGGATCGGTCGTGATTCAGGATGGAAGCGCAGAATCGATCCGTTCGTATCCGTCAGCTTCCCCCAGCAATATTTTGCTGCATCTCCATATAGAGTGATGTAAATAAACTCCCATTCACTGCTTTCTTCGGGCAGGTAGTATTCATAGTCTCCAGGTGTGGTAACCATAAAGGCCGTGCCGGAATCGAGGGTGTAAATCTCATCCTCAATTTTAATTTTTCCGTATCCCCGCACTGTATATTGAAAGATATATTTGTCCGTATCTTTACGTTTTAATCCGTTCCATTTGTACAACTGGGAAGAATGGGTGTCCCAGCCGATTGACCAGAGCTGTATATTTTTGCTTACCTCGGACTCCTGAAACCGGTAGGCATAGGAGCCTTCATTCCGAAATTCGAAATCTTCCAAATGTCCCATAAGCCTGTCACTCCTTTATCGTCAATGAATATGAAATATTTTACTAATAGCAGGATTTCACAGGTTGATTTATTCCTGCAGTCTGCTACAACAGCCTACTAATACGAATAAAATAAGGATATACATAACTTTCCTGTAATTTAATAAAGCAATATATTACCTCTATTATTTCACAAAAACTATTGAAACCGCTACCAGAAATCGTTTACAATATGGAGAACCAAGACGATTAAAATGTAAATGAAAAAAACGGCAGTGCTCTTAAATAAACCACGATCAGCACACAAAGGAGAGTCTGCCATGAATTGGATTATTATATTATCATTCTTGTTTTTCACAGGAATGGTCGCAGTTATTTCATATCAAAAAACAAAAAAGGAGAAACTGGATACATCTGACGGATACTTTCTCGGAGGCCGTAGCTTAACTGCCTGGGTTATTGCCGGATCGTTAATGCTTACAAACCTGTCCACCGAGCAGCTCATCGGCCTGAACGCAGAAGGTTACGAGTTTAATATGAGCTCTATGGGGTGGGAAGTAGGCTCCGCGATTGCTCTTGTCATCGTAGCGTTCTTTTTCCTGCCGCGTTACTTAAAGGGCGGAATTACAACGATTCCCGACTTTCTTGAAAAACGGTATGACGCCGGGGTTAAACAGTTCGTTACAATCCTTTTCTTATTCGGGTATATTTTTAACCTGCTTCCGCCGATTCTTTACTCAGGGGCAGTGGCCCTCAGCGGAATGTTTAACGTACCCGAGATGCTCGGAGTAAGTCCGACCGTTGCTCTTTGGATTACGGTTTGGGTTATTGGCTGTATCGGCTCTCTCTACGCGATTTTCGGTGGATTGAAAGCGGTTGCCGTATCTGACACGATCAACGGGATCGGTCTTTTAATCGGGGGACTGATGGTTCCGATTCTCGGTCTCATGGTTCTTGGAGGAGGCAATCCTTTTTCAGGATTCAACGTTATCGTTGAGAACACCCCTGAAAAACTGAACGCAGTCGGAAGCAACACCGACCCTGTACCGTTTGGAACGATGTTTACAGGGATGCTCCTTGTTAACCTGTTCTACTGGGGTACAGCCCAGCACATTATGCAGCGTGCCATTGCGGCGAAAAACCTGAAAGAAGGTCAGAAGGGTCTGATTATTGCAGCATTCCTGAAATTACTCGGACCGGTATTCCTTATCCTGCCCGGTATTATCGCATTCAACCTGCTGGGTGATAACCTGAATGCCATGGATGCCTATCCGGCACTTGTAAATCACATTCTGCCGACACCATTGGTCGGGTTGTTTGCTGCTATTCTGTTTGGTGCGGTACTGTCTTCATTCAACTCAGTACTTAACTCGTCCGTTACGCTGTTTGTCTTAAACATCTACAAGCCTTACTTCAAGCCAAAAGCGCCGGATCATGTCCTTATTAAGCACGGTAAAGTCTTCGGTCTTTTCCTTGCACTGTTTGCCATGATGGTTGCACCACTCATTGCCATGGTGCCACAAGGATTCTTCCAGTACTTGCAAATGGTTAACGGGTTCTATAACGTGCCGATTCTCACGATCATTATCGTCGGTTATTTAACAAAGAAAGTACCGGCGTTTGCTGCAAAAGTATCACTGGTTGTGTTTATCTCCACGTACGGTTTCACTCAGCTTGTGTGGGACGGAGGGCTTCACTTCCTTCACATCCTTGCGATTCTGTTTGTTGTCTGTGTGACACTGATGCTGGTGATCGGCCGTATTTACCCTCGTGAGAAGGAGTTTGTACTTCAAGAGGAAAGTGCAGTAGACATGACGCCTTGGCGCATTGTGTACCCTATGGGTGCGGTAGCAACAGCTGCTATGATTCTTGTGTATCTCTTATTCTCCGTTGCGGGTATTGCCTCTTAGATGAAAGAAGAGCCGGGAAAACTTATGAACAGCGTTTTAATAACGCTCAGATGAGTCTGACCGGCTCTTTTTATGCAGATTTGCTTTTAAAAGGATAATATTGAAACTGTAGGAATACCAGAGGGGTCGGCTGTAAAAGAGCCTATTTTGTAAAGGTTTTTTCCTTTACGGAAAAAGGTAATGAAGCCGGAGTACCTGAGACTCCACTCCTGTGGCAGTGGGGGGCCAGGCAAGACCCCGCAGGGCAATAGCCGGAGGAGGCTTGCCGGCACCGCCACGGAAAGCGAAAGGCATGCAGGCTTCATATTCAGGATCCGTACTCTAAAGGAAGTGAAATAAACCTCCATTCCACTTGTAAGTAAAACTATCAAAAAGGAGCAACACTATGCCAATTCTAGTAAACACTCAACCTCTTGAATTTCATCTGCAGACTGAAAATGTGAGTTATATCTTGACCGTAATGGAAAATAACCAGCTCGGGCATTTGTATTATGGGAAAAAAGTGACGCACCGATCCAGCTTTCAGCACCTTCTCCGTACAGGGGAAAGAGGAGCTACAGCTTACGTAAATGAAGGGGATCTCAGCTTCTCTCTTGAACTTGCACAGCAGGAATTTCCGTCGTACGGGACGACGGATTTCCGGGAGCCGGCAGTTCAAACGATGCAGGAAAACGGAAGCCGTATCTCAAACTTCACGTTTGATTCCTATGAAATCAGCAAAGGAAAGCCTGCTCTTGAAGGGCTTCCGGCCACATATACCGAAGCTGAGGAAGAAGCGTTCACTTTAACGGTTATCCTCACTGACAAGGTAACCGGTGCAGAACTTACGCTTCTGTATACTATTTTTGAAAAAACGGGAGCAATTGCCCGAAGTGCACGCATTGGAAACAAAGGGGCGGAGACTCTTCGCCTTAAACGGCTGATGAGTGCCTCTGTTGATTTACCCGATGCTGAATATGAGATGGTCCAGCTTTCGGGAGCGTGGAGCCGTGAACGTCATATGGAAAACCGCAAGCTTGTACCGGGAATTCAAAGTGTATCGAGCACGAGAGGCACGAGCAGCAGTCAGCAAAATCCGTTCCTTGCCTTAAAGCGCCCTGATGCTACAGAACACGACGGAGACGTATACGGTTTTTCTTTTGTCTACAGCGGGAACTTCCTTGCCCAAGTAGAAGTGGACCACTACGATGTGGCCCGCACGATGATCGGTATTCATCCGTTTGATTTTGAATGGAAACTGGAATCCGGAGAAGCCTTCCAGACCCCGGAAGCTGTTCTCGTTTACTCCGACCAGGGATTAAACGGCATGAGTGCGATTTATCATGAACTTTACCGCAGCCGCCTTGCCCGCGGAGAGTGGCGTGACAAGGAGCGCCCGGTGTTAATCAACAACTGGGAAGCAACATACTTCAATTTTGACGAGGAAAAGATCGTTGAAATTGCAAGCTCCGCACATAATTTAGGCGTAGAGCTCTTCGTTCTTGATGACGGATGGTTTGGGAAAAGAGACGATGACACCACCTCCCTCGGTGACTGGATTGTGGACAAGCGTAAACTGCCGAATGGAATGAAGACGCTCGGCGAAAGAATCACAGACCTTGGCATGCAGTTTGGTCTCTGGTTCGAGCCTGAGATGATTTCAAAGGAAAGTGACCTTTATAAAGCCCGTCCGGACTGGCTTGTTCAAGTCCCCGGCCGGAAACTTTCTCACGGACGCCATCAGTTCGTCCTTGATTTTTCAAATGAGGAAGTAGTCGATCATATTTTCAATCAGATGGCAGCGGTTCTTGAAGACGCACCGATTTCATATGTGAAATGGGACATGAACCGAAACATTACGGAGGCCGGTTCAACAAGTCTTCCCGGCGACCGCCAGCAGGAAGTGTACCACCGCTACATTCTTGGGGTTTATGACCTTTACAACAAACTGACTACTCGTTTTCCCCACATCCTGTTTGAATCGTGTGCATCAGGCGGGGCGCGCTTCGATCCAGGCATGCTTTACTATGCCCCGCAGGCGTGGACTAGTGATGACACAGATGCTGTAGAGCGGCTGAAGATTCAGTACGGCAGTTCCCTTGTCTATCCCCTCAGTTCCATTGGAGCACACGTATCCGCTGTTCCAAACCATCAGGTAAAACGCATTACTTCTCTTAAAATGCGTGGGGATGTGGCGTTCTTCGGCATGTTCGGCTATGAGCTGGACGTGACAAAGATGAGTGAGGCGGAGCGCGAGGAGGTAAAAAAACAGATCCGTTTTTACAAAGAAAATCGTGCTCTTATTCAGAACGGACTGTTTTACCGCCTGATCAGCCCGTTTGGCTCAAACGAAACAGCCTGGAGCGTGGTGGATAAAGATCAGACAAAAGCGATCGCCGGGTTTTATCAGGTTCTCGCAGAGCCAAACCCGGGATTCAAAAAGCTCAAGCTGACGGGTCTCAATCCTGAAAAGGAATACCGGGTGAGCGGCAAAGCACGGACTTATTTCGGAGACGAGTTAATGAACTCCGGCCTTCTCTTACAGGAGCCGTACATCGGTACCGATGCAGGAGGCCTTGAAGAGAGCGGCGATTTTACATCCCAGGTTTATGTAATCGAAAAAATATAGAGTGGAGGCCGAGTAGATGACGAAATTTCCGCCGATCAGCGAAAGAGTGCCATACATGCTCCATGGTGCAGACTATAACCCGGAGCAGTGGCTGGCTTATCCGGACATCCTTGAAAAAGACATTCAGTTAATGAAAGAAGCGAAATGCAACGTCATGAGTGTGGGCATCTTTTCGTGGGTCTCCCTTGAACCGGAGGAGGGTCATTTTACCTTTGAATGGATGGATCAGGTACTCGACAGGCTTCACGAAAACGGCATCAGCGTGTTTCTTGCCACACCATCAGGAGCAAGACCTGCCTGGATGTCAAAAAAATATCCGGAAGTTCTTCGTGTAGAAGCGAACCGTGTCCGAAATCTCCACGGATTTCGCCATAACCATTGTTACACGTCTCCTGTTTACCGGGAAAAAGTACAAATGATGAACGAAAAACTTGCCGAGCGTTACGCCGATCACCCGGCAGTGATCGGCTGGCATATTTCAAATGAGTACGGCGGCGAGTGTCACTGCGACCTTTGTCAGGACAATTTCCGTGACTGGCTGAAAGAGAAATACGAAACCCTCGATAAGCTCAATCACGCCTGGTGGACCACGTTTTGGAGCCACACGTATACGGACTGGGATCAGATCGAATCACCGGCTCCCCACGGTGAACTGATGGTCCACGGCCAAAACCTGGACTGGAAACGGTTTGTGACCGACCGGACAATAGACTTTTGCCGTCACGAAATCAGCCCTTTGAAGGAAAAAGATCCGAGTATTCCTGTCACAACGAACTTTATGGGAATCTACGAAGGCCTTGATTACTGGAAGTTTGCCGGACATCTGGACGTGATTTCCTGGGACGCCTATCCGACGTGGCATGATACGCAGGATGAAAGCATGAACGCGGCGAGTGTCGGTTTTACACATGATTTGAATCGGTCTTTGAAGCAAGGACAGCCTTTTATGCTTATGGAAAGCACCCCGAGCATGACCAACTGGCAGGACGTAAGCAAGCTCAAAAAGCCTGGGATGCATCACCTTTCCTCCTTGCAGGCAGTCGCTCACGGTTCAGATACGGTACAGTACTTTCAGTGGCGGAAAAGCAGAGGATCGAGTGAGAAACTGCACGGCGCTGTACTTGATCATTACGGCAGAAGCGATAACCGCGTGTTTCAGGACGTCAAAGGCGTCGGGGAAACACTGGAAAAACTAAGCCAGGTAACCGGTACAAGTGTCCAGCCGGAAGTAGCCATCATTTTTGACTGGGAAAACCGCTGGGCCATTAACGATTCCCAAGGCCCCCGCAACATCGGTATCCACTACGAGCGCACCGTCCAGGAGCACTATCTCCCGTTCTGGGAGCGGGGCATTCCGGTGGATGTCGTGAGTATGGATGCGGACTTTAGCAAATACAAAGTCGTTGTGGCACCGATGCTTTACATGGTACGGGCCGGCGTCGGGGAAAAAATCGACCGGTTTGTGGGTGATGGCGGCACCTTTGTAACCACGTATTTGTCGGGCATTGCCGATGAAACAGACCTTGCTTTTCTAGGCGGTTTTCCCGGTCCGTTAAGAGAGACCCTCGGTATTCGCTCGGAAGAAATTGATGGTCTTCATGACGGTCAGACGAACGGAGTCGCGATTACGGAAAACAGTCTCGGCTTGCAAGGGGAGTTTGAATCCCGGGAGCTGTGTGACCTGATCCACTTGGAAGGTGCCCGTTCTCTTGCTGAGTATACCGGCGATTTTTATGAAGGAAGACCTGCGCTCACTGTTAACCACCACGGCAAAGGGAAGGCTTATTATATCGCGTCGCGAAACGACAACCAATTTCACGATCAATTCACAGAGTGCCTTGTGCGGGACGCAGGGATTGAAAGAGTGGTAGATGTTGAATTGCCAGCAGGGGTTACCGCTCAGGTAAGAACCGACGGGCAGACCGATTACGTGTTTTTGATGAACTTTACCGGCGGTGAAAAAGAGATCGACCTGAACGGCAGAGGACTGACGAGTCTCGTCGGCGATGAGTCGGGAAATTTTGCACCTTTCGAAGGTAAAGTGTATACAAGAGAAGCGAAACACGAGCATTTTTCGACGTTTCGTTAAACAGCAGATGTCCCCGGGATCACCGCAGTCGTTCCGGGGTGTTTTTTGTGGAGGGGGGGGGTGGTCATTGGAGGATATGATGAATCTTCGTGGAGATATGATGAATCCCGGTGGAGATATCATGAATTGCAGCCCACAGCAGCCATTTTCATCACCAGGATGACTTCGGGGAGCGAAAAATAGAGGTACGATTTCTGACTTTGGCTTCTCATTCCTGAAAATAAAACTTACTTCCTTAATCCACAAGGGAATTTCTTAATTTACCTCTAAGATTCCTGGAAACAACCCGCAACTCCTCAATCCCTGCAGCATCAAAACCCCGTTATCACCCCTATTCCAACATCACCTGAAAACTTTTTTAATTAAATTTATTAATTAATGTTTTCAACCGCCACCTTCTTCAGTATAATAGAGGACGAGGAAAACAGTACAATTGCCGTTTTAATTGAAATCGTTTACAAATCGTCTTGGTCGTTGTATTTGTAAACAGCATGATTAAAAGCTACAGGAAGGTGACGGCGCAAATGGAACAAAAACTTTATAACGCAATGAAAAACGCATATGGTCACAGTGAAAGTGACATACGGCTATTCTTCGCCCCAGGGCGGGTAAACTTAATTGGAGAACATATCGACTATAATGGCGGATATGTGTTTCCTTGCTCCCTGAGCATCGGCACATACATGGCCGTTACAAAAAGATCCGACAATAACATCCGCATGACCTCTCTTAATTTTCCGGAGCAGGGGACGATTGAGTTCAGCCTTGACGAACTCGTCTATAAAAAAGAAGACGATTGGGCCAACTATCCTAAAGGCGTTCTTCATGAATTTGCCAAACTCGGCAAAACGTCTGCACATGGATTCGACGCTGTCTTTTTCGGTAACATTCCGAATGGAGCGGGGCTTTCATCATCCGCATCCGTTGAGCTCGTTACGGCAGTCATGTGGGATGCCATAAACGGATTTGGTCTTCCAATGGTCGAGATGGTGAAAATCGGCCAGCGGGCGGAAAATGATTTTATCGGTGTGAGCTGCGGAATTATGGATCAGTTTGCCATTGGAATGGGTAAAGAAAAGCAGGCGATTCTTCTCGACTGCAACACGCTGGACTATTCATACAGTCCAATCGATCTCGGTGAATACACTCTCGTAATTGCAAACACCAATAAACGCCGCGGACTTGCGGATTCAAAATATAACGAGCGTCGCAGAGAATGTGACGAAGCACTGGAAGCGATTCAAACCAAAAAGCGAATCGACTTTCTGTGTGATCTCACTTCACAGGAGTTTGAGGAAGTAAAAGACGCGATTAAAAACCCGGTTGCACAAAAGCGTGCCCGTCACGCAGTCTCTGAAAACGAGCGTACGAAAACAGCAGCCGAACTTCTTAAGCAGAGAGATCTTAAAGGCTTTGGCGAACTTATGAATGCTTCTCACATTTCTCTTCGGAATGACTATGAAGTTTCAGGGAAGGAACTGGATGCTCTTGTGAAAGCGGCATGGACTGAACAGTCGGTGATCGGTGCGAGAATGACAGGAGCCGGCTTTGGCGGATGTACCGTAAACATCATCAAAAAAGAGCAGCTTGATGAAACACTGGACCGCATGAAACAGGCGTACAGTGAAGCGACCGGCCTGCAAGCTGAATTTTACATTGCAGAAGTGGGGCCGGGAGCAAAAGAAATCACAAAGGTAAAGGAAGGTGAGCGCTGATGGCAGTTCTCGTATGTGGAGGAGCGGGCTATATCGGCAGTCACGCAGTAGAAGATCTTATCCGTCAGGGTGAAAAAGTTGTTGTTGCAGACAATCTTCAAACCGGCCATATTGATGCAGTAAGCAAAGAATCAGCCCTTTATGTTGGGGATTTAAGAGATGAGCGGTTCCTGAGCCGTGTGTTTGAGGAAAACGACATAGAGTCGGTCATTCATTTTGCAGCCGATTCGCTCGTAGGGGTAAGCATGGATGAGCCTCTTCAGTACTATGATAACAACGTAAACGGAGCTATGAGCCTGTTAAAAGCGATGAGAAAATACGGTACGAAACGCATTGTTTTTTCATCCACGGCAGCAACATACGGGGAGCCGGAACGGATGCCGATCGAAGAAAGCGATCCGACAGAACCGACAAATCCATATGGTGAAACAAAGCTTGCCATCGAAAAGATGCTCAAGTGGAGCGAAAAAGCTTACGGCATTGAGCACGTTGTTCTCCGTTATTTTAACGTTGCAGGGGCTCATATGGAGCAGGATATCGGGGAAGATCACGAGCCCGAGACTCACCTCATTCCGATCGTACTTCAGGTCGCCCTCGGCCATCGTGAAAAGATTATGATGTTTGGTGATGATTACGCGACACCCGACGGCACATGCGTCCGTGACTACATTCACGTAAATGACTTAATATCTGCTCACCTTCTTGCGTTAAAACGTCTTCGCGAAAACAAAGGAAGCGGAACATATAACCTTGGAAACGGCAGCGGCTTCAGCGTAAAAGAAGTGATTGAAACCGCACGGGAAGTAACAGGAAAAGAAATTCCCGCAGAAGTTGCCCCAAGACGGGCGGGAGATCCGGCAAAGCTGGTAGCATCTTCCCAAAAAGCGATGAACGAGCTTGGATGGAAACCACGTTATGCAGATATGAAAACGATCATCGAAAGTGCATGGAAATGGCACCAGGCCCACCCCGGCGGCTATAACGATGAATAGATTAAATAGAACCTTTGCAAAGGAGAGTTCAACATGAGCAATCAACCCATTGAGCGTTCCATCGAGCGGCTTATCCAGTATGGTTTGCAAAAAGAGTTAATCACCACCTTTGATGTTGCCTACACCAGAAATCAACTCCTGAGTGTGCTAAATATAGATGATATCGATGAAACACAGCTGAAAGCCCCAGCCGAAAATCTTGATCATCCCCAGCCTGTACTCGACGAGCTATGCGACTGGGCTTTGGAAAAAGGGCTTATTGAAAACGATACGGTCACAGAGCGGGACCTGTTCGATACAAAACTGATGGGATGCTTAACGGCCCGTCCTTCCGAAGTGATCCGCTGGTTCTCTAACATTGCTGAGAGTAAGAGCATCGAAGCAGCGACTCGGTCGTTTTACGACTACAGCCAGGACGTTCACTATATCCGCAAGGACCGGATCGCAAAGAATCAGAGCTGGCTTACGGAAACCGAGTACGGCAATATGGAAATTACCATTAATTTATCCAAGCCTGAAAAAGATCCGAAAGAGATTGCAAAAGCCAAGCAGATAAAAGGGGCTGATTACCCTAAATGCCTGCTATGTAAGGAAAACGTCGGATATGCCGGACGTTTGAACCACCCTGCCCGGCAAAACCTCCGTACCATTCCGGTAAAATTGAACGATGAAGGATGGCAGATTCAATTTTCGCCGTACGTGTACTATAATGAACATGCGATTGTCTTGAACGACAATCATACACCGATGAAAATATCGAAGGATACGTTCAAACGCCTGCTTTCCTTCGTGGATCAGTACCCTCACTATTTTATCGGATCGAACGCCGATCTCCCTATTGTTGGAGGGTCAATTTTGAGTCACGATCACTTCCAGGGCGGCCATCACGAATTTCCAATGGCTGTTGCGGAAACGGAAGACGTTTATCCGTTAAAGGACTTTAACGATGTTACAGCCGGAATCGTAAAGTGGCCAATGAGCGTTGCCCGTCTGCAGGGCTCAAGAGCATCGGATGTTGTGGAAGCAGCAGACTATATTCTTGCAAAGTGGAAAGAGTACAGTGATGAAAGTGTCGGAGTTTTGGCTTACAGTGGAGAGACACCGCACCATACCATCACACCGATCGCCAGAATGAGAGACGGAAAATACGAACTTGACCTTGTTCTACGTAATAACAGAACGAGTGAGGAACACCCGATGGGGATTTTCCATCCCCACGCTGAAGTCCATCATATTAAAAAAGAAAATATCGGCTTAATTGAAGTGATGGGACTTGCCGTCCTTCCGGGAAGACTTCAGCAGGAGCTTGAAGAGCTGAAAGAAGCCATGCTTTCATCGAAGCCGGATGATGCGATTGAGAAGAACGAAAACATTGTAAAACATAAAGACTGGGCATTGACGATTCTTGACCAAAAGTCAGAGTTTAATGAGGAAAATGCCATGGATGTCCTGAGAGAAGAAGTTGGCGTTATTTTCAGCCGCATTCTTGAACATTCCGGTGTGTTTAAGCGAGATGACGAAGGAAAGGAAGCGTTCCGCCGTTTTATAAACGATATTCAATCATAAAAAATGTGAGGTTACCTGAAAGCGCCTTTGTGCTTTCAGGTCCTCCTTGTTTATAAGAAGGCTGTTTTTGCGAAGGTTGTTGCTTTTGTAAAATAAGATGACGAAGCCTTCATGCCCGTTCCCCTTCCCCGTGGAAAGTGAAGGGCATGAAGGCCTCATCGATACATTCCATTTAATTGAGAGTTGTTTAAAAGCAAAAGACTATACGAAAAAAGCCCGCAGGAAAGTATTGTGCATGCATCTTTTTTAACATAGAATGAAAAGGCTTTCAGCTGTGAGCAGGAGAAAGGCTGGGTTAGCAAGGATGGTTGCTTTGCCTGAAAAAAGAACAGAAGCAAGGACACTTCGTGTGAGGCTCACCGGCACCCCCGCGGAAAGCGAGGGGCACGCAGGCTTCAGTACATTTACTGTTACTAAAAGCAGCGATAAAAATAAATTTTATTAACTGAAAAAAAGCGTAAAGAAAGGAGGCCACCAGATGGTAGCGAGCATGACAGGCAGCTTTCAGCTCATGAAATCATTAAACCGTTCCCTGATCCTTAATATGATCCGCGTCTACGGTCCGATCTCACGGGCAGAAATTGCCAAAAAAGCAAGTTTGACCCCGCCGACCGTCACGAATATTGTTAACGAACTTTTAAAAGACGAACTGGTACTCGAGGGGAAAATGGGTGTGTCAAAAGGAGGAAGAAAACCAATCCTTCTGACCATCAATATAGAGAGTCATTTCATTTTTGGCGTTGATGTAGGTGCTCAGGAAGTCCGGATTGCCCTTACAAATCTAAATGCAGACGTGATTTGCCTTAAACGTTCTAAAATGTCCAAAGGCTTTACGAAAGAAGAGCTTCTGGCCATGATTAAGCAAAACATCCAGGAAGTCCTTGATAAAGAGCCTGTTCCTGAAAACAAAATTCTGGGAATTGGTATTGGGATGCATGGTATCGTTGATCACGAAAAAGGAATCGCCGTGTACGCACCTAACTTTGGTCTGTCTGATATCCGCCTTAAAGAAGAACTTGAAAAAACATTTCCTTTCCCTGTAAAAGTGGAGAATGACGCCCGTGCCCTTGCTCTCGGAGAGCTTTGGTTTGGACATGGACAAGAGAAGCAGAACCTCGTCTGTGTGAACGTCGGAGTCGGTATTGGTGCCGGGATTATCCTGAATGGACGTCTTTACCACGGGGAACACGGCATTGCAGGGGAAATCGGTCACACCATTATTGACCTGAACGGCCGCAGATGCTCGTGCGGCAATTACGGATGTCTTCAGACGGTAGCTGGAAGTAACAGGATCAGAGACCGTGTCATCGAAGAAATCTCCCTTGGTCGTAAAACGATCATTATCGACCTTGTTGAAGGGAATGCAGAATGGATCACAGGGGAAGTTGTCCATGAGGCAGCGAAACAAGGTGACGCCCTGGCGATTGAAGTTCTTCAGCAGACAGGTCGTTATCTCGGGATTGGATTAACTAATTTAATTAACTTTGTGAATCCAGAGAAAGTAATTATTGGCGGAGGTGTCTCCAGAGCCGGGGAATTTATTCTCGATCCCGTAAGAGAAATCGTAAAAAGCCGTGCCCTCACAGAGAGCGCCAGATCAACGGAAATAGAAGCGTCGAAGCTCGGAGAGAAAGGAACGATCACCGGAGCTGCAACCCTTATTCTGGCAGAATTATTTGACTATCAAATTTCTTAAAAAAGCTTTCAATTTAGAAAAGGTTATGGTATCTTCAAATTAGTTAATAATTTAATTTAAAAAAGTTAGACGCGATTCGATTATAAAAAAGAGTTTCGCTCTTTTTTATCCGGGTTTTGAAAGCGTATACAAGAAAAGGGGGAAAACGAATGTTTAAAAAGAACGTAATGACTGCTTTTGCAGGCGTGTTGCTGGTTGGTGGCCTTGCTGCCTGCGGCGGTGGAGATGATGAAGCAGACGGTGCAGATAACGGAGGCGGGGAAGACGGTGATGTATCCGGTGAAATTACAGTCTGGGGCTGGAACGTCGCTGCAAGCTCAATGGAACTTGCCATTGAAGGGTTTAATGAGGAGTATCCGGATGTAGAAGTGAATGTTGAGGATATCGGCCGTATTGATTTATACGACCGTCTGACAGTGGGACTTGCTGCCGGAGGATCCGGTCTTCCTGATGTAACGCTGATTGAGACAGACCGCATAGATAACTATGTATCTGAGTTTCCGGATGGATTCTTAAATCTATCAGAATACGGATTTGACGAGTATGAGAGCGAGTTTGGTGAATCCAAGATCCAGTCAACACAAAACAGTGATGGTAACTTTATTGCAGCACCATGGGATATCGGTCCGGCAGCTGTTTTCTATCGTGTAGATCTTTTTGAAGAAGCAGGCGTTGACGCTGACAGCATTGAAACGTGGGATGATTTCATTGAAGCAGGTACAGTGATCAAAGACGCTACCGGTTCTCACATGGTACCAATCGACATCTCCCAGGATGACGCATTGTACCGCATGATGCTTAACCAACAGGGAGCTTACTACTTTGATGATGAAGGTAACATTGACCTCACTTCAGAAGAATCAGTACAGGCAATGGAAAAAATCCAGGAGCTTCATGAAAACGAACTTGTGGCTAACGTTGATGGCTGGGACGGTACCGTTACAGCGACAGTAAACGGTAACGTTGCAACTGTTCCATTCGGTGTATGGTATGCTGGTACAATTATGGACCAGGCGCCTGAGCTTGAAGGTGACTGGGATGTATTCGAACTTCCGGCATTTGAAGAAGGCGGCAACCGTGCAGCAAACCTCGGTGGATCTGACCTTTCTATCATTTCCGGAACAGACAACCCAGATGCTGCTTACGCTTTTGTAGAATACTTCACAACGAATGTTGAGCCGCAGATGGCAGCACTTGAAGAATACGGTATCTTCCCATCCTTGCTTTCAGCATACGATAAAGGATACTTTGATGAAGAGTCTGCGTTCTTTAACAACAGTCCTGTGTTCCGTACGTTTGCGAATATGGTTGAAGATATTCCGGGTGCGAACTACACAAGCGACTATGCAAGAGCATTCCGTTATGCATCTGATGCACAGGCGAGCAGTCTGCTTCAAGGCCAGTCTCCAAGCGAGACACTTCAGCAGGCAGCTGACCAGCTGGCAAACGAAACTGGACGGGACGTTAATGAGTAATCGAGTCTAAAAAACTGAAAGAAGAGCTGAAAGATAGCTCTTCTTTCTTTCCATCAAGTTAGTAAATTAAATTAATAAAGCAAAAATATGACAAAATGAATGACACAATTTAAGAAAAGAGGAGTCTCCTATGGCAATTGAACAGCTTCAGAAATGGCTCGCAGAAAACAACTATGAAGCCCTTCTTCTATCTAAACGAAATAATTTCTCATGGATCACCGGCGGACAGCGAAACTACATCGTACAATCAACAGACCAGGGAGTAGCCAGCTTGCTCATTACGCTGGACCGTGTCCATCTGATTACGAATAACATGGAGGTCAAACGGATTGAGGAAGAGGAACTGGCCCACGTGACATTCCAATATGAGGTTCACACGTGCGACTGGTTTGAAGACGAAGGCGAAATCATCAGGCAATTAACAGAAGGAAAAAAAGTTGCATCTGATTCCTATTTTGATGACTTTCGGGTTGTTGATGAACAACTCGCCGCAATGAGGTCAACGCTGACTGCCAAAGACGAAGAACGGTACCGGACCCTTTGCTACGAAACAGCTCTTGCAGTTGAACGGGCTGCCAGAGGAGCAGAACCGGGAATGACAGAATACGAGGTTGCCAGTATCGTGGCTCATGAAGTGACCCGGTTTGGGGGCACAACACAGGTTGTACTTGTCGCCTCAGACGAACGGATTTATGAATACCGTCACCCGATCCCTACAGATAAAGTATTCCGTAAGCACGCCATGGTTGTGGCCTGTGTGGAGCGTGGGGGACTGGTAGCAAACGCCACAAGGTTTGTTTACGTTGGTGAGCCTCCAAATGAGCTCCTTGAGAACCGGACTCGCCTCGCAAAGATTGACGCGACGATGATTCACCATACAAGACCAGGAGCAATTGTCGGTAACATTATAAAAAAAGGAATCGAGGAGTATGCAAACGCCGGTTTTCCAGATGACTGGAAGTTCCTTCACCAGGGCGGGCCGACGGGCTATGATTCACGTGAGTATCTTGCCACTCCGAAGTCACAAGCCAAGGTTAGAGTCAATCAGCCGTTCACATGGAACCCGGCACTGCCGGGAATTAAATCAGAAGATACCATCCTTGTAAAAGAGAACGAAAATCACATCCTGACGAAAACGAATGAATGGCCGTATCTCGATGTGGAAGTGGCCGGGGTTATCTACAGCCGCCCTGACCTGTTGATTAAACAAGCAGCAAAGCAAGCGTAATTAATTTACCTGGAAAGGGGTACCTCTATGGAACAGTCGGTTAAACCGAAAAAGAAGCGCAAATTTATTACACCGAAGACAGCGCCTTATATCTTTATTGCACCAGCTGTCCTTCTGTTCGTCATCTTTACGCTGTATCCGGTTATATCTTCACTCATTCTAAGTTTTCAGCGTACAACTGGCGGCGTCACGGAATTTGCGGGACTTGCCAACTATATCCGTTTGTTTAACGACCCGTTGTTTTATAAAGCATTGTCAAATACATTCATCATCTTAATTATTCAAGTACCTATCATGCTTACACTCGCTGTTATTCTGGCTGTATTCATGAACTCTGCTTTACTCAAAATGCGTGGATTCTTCCGGGTAGCCTTCTTTATGCCCGCAATTACTGCACTAGTCGCCTATGCCATTATCTTTATGATTTTACTTGATGAAAACTACGGAATTGTGAACTATATGCTGAACCTTTTAGGGTTTGATTCTATTGCATGGCTGAACGATCCGTTCTGGGCCAAGGTTTCCCTGATTATTGCCGTAACCTGGCGCTGGACAGGCTATAACATGGTTATCTTCCTTGCGGGACTGCAGAACATTTCAAGCTCTCTATACGAGGCTGCAAGTATTGACGGCGCGGGGAAAATTCGTCAGTTCTTTTCCATCACACTGCCGCAGCTGAAGCCGATCTTTCTGTTTACTTTCGTTCTTTCAACAATCGGAACGCTCCAGCTTTTCGATGAGCCGTTCATTTTAACAGGCGGGGGGCCGAACAACTCAACGCTTACAATTTCTCTTTACCTTTACATGAACGGGTTCCGTTACTTTGACTTTAACTATGCTTCAGCCATTGCCTATGTACTCGTAATTATTATTGCGATTCTGTCCTGGCTGCAGATGAAAGTGGTAGGTGATAAAGAATGATGAAAAAGAAAAAAATTCGCGAACTGCTTAAAAAAATTGGTCTTTACTCATTCTTGCTCATCGGTGTTATCATCTCCATGTTTCCGTTTTACTGGATGTTCATCGGTGCAACAAACCCCTCAGGGCGCATTTTCAGTATCCCGCCCAACCTGACACCGGGGGATCACTTCTTTGAAAATCTGCGAAACTTAAATGACACAGTTGGCATCTGGCGGGTTATGTTTAACTCCCTTTCGATTACGCTGTTATTTACCCTGTTCAGTGTGATGATTTGTTCGGCAGCGGGCTATGCCTTTGCCAAATACCGGTTTAAAGGACGCAACGCGATTTTCTTCACGCTGCTCCTTGCGATCATGATCCCGTATCACGTAACATTAATTCCGCTTTTTAAACTGATGGCGGACCTTGAGTGGTTAAATACGTATCGCGCGGTTATTCTGCCGCACTTGTCGTATCCGTTTGCGATCTTTTTGATGAGACAGAATATGAAAGCCATTCCGGACTCTCTCCTTGAAGCAGCCCGGGTGGACGGCGCTGGCGAGTTCAGGATTTTCTTCAGGGTCGTATTGCCGACGATGAGGCCGGCACTTGCGGCTGTCGCAATTTTCTTGTTCATGTTCCAGTGGAACAACTTCCTGTGGCCGCTCGTTGTGATGAACTCCAGTGACATGTACACGCTGCCGGTTGCTTTATCCAGCCTTGTAGGAATGTCACGTATTGATTACGGCCAGATTATGCTTGGAACGACGTTATCTACATTACCGATCATGATTTTCTTCCTGATGCTGCAAAAGCAGTTCATTTCAGGAATTCTGGGCGGATCGGTGAAAGAATAGTATAGAAAGAGATAGAAAATGCAGCGGAAATGCCCTTCGCTTTCCACGGAGGTGCCGGCGAGCCTCCTCACTTCTCTCCTTGCCCCCACTTCCGCAGGAGTCTCGGTCATTTCCGCTGCATCATCTTTGGAAAAAAGCCGGAGTGCTGAGACTGCGATGGGGGCGAGGCAAGACACCGCAGAGCTTGGGGGAGCGCTGGAAAAGTCAAAGTCCGATAAGAACGTTACCACTTTAAGGTTCTTATGGCAGCACAAAATAGGTTATGATTTTTTGATTTGCTAAAGGCATTGTCGTGTTTTAAAAGGTGTGTTGATTAGAGCGAATGCGCGACACTCCTGCGGGAAAAGCGAGTTCCGGGGAGACCCCGGAAGCGCAGAGCGCTGAGGATCGAGCCGCCCGCGGAAAGTGCAATGAGCGGAAATCAACACCTAACTTTTCCGAACTAATGGACTTTTTCAGGGGCCTTGCTTCACGCGGAAAGCGTATGGCAAGCGGGCTTTATCAAATTGTACCATGATAAAAAACAACAAAGAATACGAATAAAGGTAGGTAAACAACATGTATATCGGTGTAGATTATTATCCAGAACAATGGCCAAAGACGCGCTGGTCTGAAGATGTGCGTATGATGAAAGAGTTAGGCATTAATGTTGTGCGTATTGCCGAATTCGGCTGGAGTCTGATGGAGCCGGAGGAAGGAACGTATGACTTTTCTTTATACGACGAAGCAATCGAACTTTTTGCCAAAAACGGTATTGATGTAGTCCTTGGTACACCAACGGCTACACCGCCGGCCTGGATGGTCCGGCGCTATCCTGACATTCTTCCGGTGGATGAAAACGGCATAACCATCTCCTTTGGTGCCCGCCGTCACTATACCGTAAACAGCACGACGTACCAGGAGTTTTCGAAAAAAATCGTTAATGAAATGGCAAAGCGCTACGGTCAGCACCCGGCAGTGATCGGATGGCAGACAGACAACGAATACGGTCATGAGAAATCAGACCGAAGTTACGGAGACGAGGATCGTGCCCGTTTTCAGGACTGGCTGAAAGAGCAGTACGGCACTCTTGAAAAATTAAATGAAACGTGGGGAACGGTGTTCTGGAGTCAGACATACACGGAGTGGGAGCAGATTCCTGTACCACGTAAAGTGTACCAGGAGCACAACCCGAGTCTTCTACTCGACTTTGATCGCTTTTGTGCTGAAGCGTATAACCGCTACAACCGTCTTCAGGTGGACGAGCTGAAAAAGCACATTGATGAGCGTCAGTTTATTACACACAACTTTGTTTACACAGGCCTGGCCTTGAATCAAAAAGAAATGGCGAAAGATCTCGATTTTATCTCCTTTGACAACTATCCGGTATGGGGCGGCCTTCCTGAGCCGATCACACCTGGAAACATTGCCCGCCAGCATGACCTGTGCCGCGGAACGAAGAGCGGAAAAGGCTACTGGGTGATGGAAGAGTTGTCCGGTGCGCAAGGGTGGAGCCGGATCGGCTACCTGCCGCGTCCGGGTCACCTTCAGCTTTGGACGTACCAGGCGATCAGCCGCGGTGCCGAAGCGATTGTCTATTTTCGCTGGCGTGCAGCACGTTTTGGAACAGAGGAGTTCTGTCACGGAATTCTTGATCACGACGGAAAGCCGAAGCGTAAGTTCGATGAAGTAAAGAAAGTGATTGAGAATATGAAAGTGTTCGGTGACGACTGGATTGCAGCGGACTACAAAGCAGACGTAGCCGTTTACCATGACCCTGAAAACGACTGGGCATGGCAGATCCAGCCTCAAAGTGAAATGTTTAACTATGTGAACGAGTTCCTTCGTTTCTATGAGCCTGCGTATGCAGTAAATGCAATAACGGACATCATCAGCGAAGTGGAAGAGCTCAATTCGTATAAAGTGGTCGTTGTACCGGTGTACTTCTTAACGAAGCCCGGGTTTACAGATAAGCTGAAGGCTTACGCCAATGCGGGCGGAACCGTTATTCTAACGTACCGTTCCGGTGTGAAAGACGAGCACAATGTAGTGACGGACCAGACACTGCCGGGCGATCTTGCTGAAATCGCGGGTATCGAAGTAAACGAATACGAGTCACTTCAAAGCGGTCAGGTTAACCAAGTTGAAGGTGTGCAAGGGGCGATCGAAGGCATCATGTCTGATGCGACCGTCTGGTGCGACTTGGTCGATCCGGTCACGGCAGAAGTATTGGCGGAGTACCGAAACACGTTCTACTCAGGACAGGCTGCCATTACGCGAAACCGCACAGGCAAAGGAACGGTGTATTATGTTGGAAGCGCCGTGGAGCCGGCGATGCTCCGTCCCCTATACAAAGAAGTTCTTGCTGACGCCGGAGTGGCGACAGTTGAGACGCCGGAGAATGTGGAAGTCCTTTTCCGCGGGGAGAGCGGCAGTGAGTTTATGAGCGTCCTGAACCACGACACGGATGCTGCCCATTCGTTTGAACTGCCAGAAGGAAAGTGGCAGGATCCTGTAACAGGTGAAGTGTATGAAGGAACGTTTGAGATCGGATCACTGGGAAGCATTGTTCTTAAGAAACAACAATAGATAAGTTGTCAGGGGGAGCGGGGGCTCTCTCTGACTTTTTTCCGTCCGGATGATAGGGGCCGGACGGGCTGTTTTCAGGAAAAAGATTTCGATTGAGGGATTGTGTCGGTGGGTTAAGGAATCCGGCCGCCGCCCCCTTCCATCCAACACACCTATCTTTTACACGCTCCAATAAAAAAGGTACTATGTTAAAAGATAGGAGTGAAACGCAATGAACGATTCCAAGCAGACAGTGCTGCCGGCGATCCGCCAGCTGAAAGACTTTGACTGGCTCTTAAGGAGCCCTTATGAAACCATTATTCTTCTTGAAAGCCATATCGGCCAGCTGCGGAGCATTGTGACCACAGCGAAAAGGGCCAACAAGAAAATGTTTATTCACGCAGATCTGGTCCACGGCCTGAAAAGCGATGATTACGGTGCAGACTTTCTCTGTCAGGACATTAAAGTGGACGGACTGATCTCGACGAGGAAAAATATGGTTTTAAAAGCGAAGAAGCAAGGAATTTCAGCCATTCAAAGGCTGTTTCTGCTCGACTCCCTCGCACTTGAAGCAAGCTACAAAAAAATCGAGCTCACAAAGCCCGACTACATTGAAGTCCTTCCCGGTGTCGTCCCTCATCTGATCGAGGAGATTACGGCCCGGACACAGACACCGGTAATTGCAGGCGGACTGATCAGGACGAAAGAGGACGCAGAAACAGCCCTCAAGGCAGGAGCCGCATCAGTAACTACATCAAATAAAGAACTATGGAAGCACTATATAGAGAAGTAAGCATTAGGAGGAGAAACGATGGAGCAAACGTACATTCTTTCATTAGACCAGGGAACAACGAGCTCAAGAGCAATACTTTTTGATAAGGAAGGTTCGGTAGTGGACATGGCTCAGACTGAATTCAAGCAGATCTATCCCGAGCCGGGCTGGGTGGAGCATAACGCCAACGAAATCTGGTCGTCCATTTTAGCTGTCATTGCAGAGCTTCTGAGCCGCACAGGGATTTCAGCGAAACAGATTGCAGGCATCGGCATTACGAACCAGCGGGAAACGACCGTTGTCTGGGAAAAAGAAACAGGCAGACCGATTCATAACGCGGTGGTCTGGCAATCAAGACAGACAGCAGAGATCTGTGAAAAACTTAAAAAAGCAGGTCACGAAACAACGATCCGGGAAAAAACAGGGCTCCTGGTGGATCCGTACTTTTCCGGTACAAAAGTGAAGTGGATCCTTGACCACGTGGACGGAGCGAGAGAGCGTGCTGAAAAAGGGGAGCTCCTTTTCGGTACGATTGATACATGGCTCATCTGGAAGCTGTCCGGCAGCAAGGCCCATGTGACCGATTATTCCAATGCCTCCCGTACACTTATGTACAACATTCACGAGCTGAAATGGGATGACGAACTTCTATCCATTCTTGATGTACCAAAAGCGATGCTTCCTGAAGTGAAGCCATCTTCTGAAGTTTACGGTACAACGATTGATTATCATTTCTTCGGAGAGAAAGTGCCGATTGCGGGTGCAGCAGGGGACCAGCAGGCCGCATTGTTCGGACAGGCATGCTTTGAAAAAGGAATGGCTAAAAATACTTATGGAACCGGCTGTTTTATGCTCATGAATACGGGAGAAGAAGCAGTAAAATCGGATCACGGCCTTCTTACGACGATCGCATGGGGACTGGACGGTAAAGTCGAGTACGCCCTGGAAGGAAGTATTTTCGTCGCCGGCTCTGCGATACAGTGGCTCCGTGATGGCCTTCGCATGATTAAAAGTGCCGGCGACACTGAAAAATATGCAGAAAAAGTGGCATCTACAGACGGCGTATACCTTGTACCTGCTTTCGTCGGCCTTGGAACACCGTATTGGGACTCTGATGCCCGGGGAGCGATCTTCGGTCTTACCCGCGGAACGGAAAAGGAACACTTTATCCGTGCAACACTCGAGTCACTTGCCTATCAGGCAAAGGACGTCGTGCACGCTATGGAACAAGATTCAAAGATTGATGTAAAGACCCTTCGCGTGGACGGAGGTGCTGTGGCAAATAACCTCTTAATGCAGTTTCAGAGCGACATTATTGATGCCCCGGTTGAACGGCCGGTTGTTCAGGAAACGACAGCCCTCGGAGCGGCCTATCTGGCAGGACTGGCTACCGGATTCTGGTCCAGCAGGGAAGAGATTGCTGCGCAGTGGGATGTTGATAAGACATTTGAAGCACAGATGCCGGCCGATCAGCGCGATAATTTGTATAAAGGGTGGAAGAAGGCAATCGAAGCAACGGTGGCTTACAAAGTATAAATCCAAATCGTCCGCTCTTTACCCTTTCAAAAACCCGGCAATTGTAGTATACTGCAGATAAGTTCATAACAGGTCGGAGATTAGGAGAAAGACCACAACACTCCAATTCCCTGGGCGTAATATACGCTTTTAAGGGGAAAAGGAGATGTTGTGGTCTTTTCTTTTTGCCGGACCTGAAAGATAAATCAAAAATAATGTTTCCTATAAAAGAAAGGATGTTTGTAAATGGTCAAGCCATTTTCAGCAATTCAAAGAAATACGTACCTTGAAGAAATGGAAAATAACGAACTCGATCTGCTAGTAATCGGGGGCGGAATTACAGGAGCGGGGATTGCTCTGGATGCTTCTGTGCGGGGTCTTTCAACGGGCCTCATTGAAATGCAGGATTTTGCAGCGGGAACCTCCAGCCGTTCTACGAAACTTGTACACGGGGGACTGCGCTATTTAAAACAGTTTGAGATCAAGCTCGTGGCTGAAGTAGGAAAAGAGCGTGCCATTGTGTACGAAAACGCCCCTCACGTAACATCTCCGGAGTGGATGCTTCTGCCGATTATGAAAGGCGGCACGTTTGGAAAGCTGTCCACATCTGTCGGCCTGAAAGCCTACGACAAGCTTGCAGGAGTAAAACGAAATGAACGCCGAAACATGCTCAATAAAAAAGCGACACTTGAGAAAGCGCCTCTTCTTCGCAAAGAAGGTCTTAAAGGAAGCGGAGTCTATGTTGAGTACAAAACGGATGATGCCCGCCTTACACTGGAGATTATGAAAGAAGCCGTTCACCGTGGTACAAAAGCCACCAACTACACGAAAGCTGAAACTCTTCTTTATAAGGACGGCCGTGTTATTGGGGCGAAAGTAAAAGACCTCGTTACAGGCAAAACATTCGACATTAAAGCAAAGCGCGTTGTAAATGCTGCAGGACCATGGGTTGACGATCTCCGGGAAATTGACGGATCAAAAAAAGGTAAGTTCCTTTACTTAACAAAAGGGGTACACCTTGTGATTGACCAGTCCCGTCTACCGTTAAAGCATGCTGTTTATTTTGATACGGAAGATGATGGAAGAATGGTGTTTGCGATTCCCCGTGACGGGAAAACATATGTAGGGACCACGGACACGTATTACGATGGACGAATTGCGAGTCCCCGTATGACTCAGGAAGATCTGGATTACATTCTTAAGGCTACAAATTATGTATTTCCAAGCCTCAAACTTGAAGAAAAAGATGTAGAGTCCAGTTGGGCTGGTCTGCGTCCGCTTATCCACGAAGAAGGAAAATCAGCTTCTGAGATTTCAAGAAAAGACGAAACGTTTATTTCTGACTCCGGTCTGATTTCCATTGCCGGTGGAAAGCTCACCGGCTATCGTAAAATGGCAGAGCGTATTGTAGACATGGTAGCGAAAGACCTTGGTGTAAAAGGCAAATGCACAACCGACAAAATTGTTCTTTCAGGCGGTGCCGTCGGCGGATCAAATGGCCTTGCAGCATTCCAAAAAGAGCAGGTAAAGGCCGGGATGAACCTGGGTCTTGAGAAAAAAGAAGCAGAAAAACTTGTTAAGCTGTACGGTTCAAACGTGAAGCGTATTTACGAGATTATTGAAACAACAGGTGAAGAAGCAAAGCACTTTCATATGCCGAAGAGCTTGTATGCAAGTCTTGTATACGGACTGGAAGAAGAGATGACAGTTTCACCGCTTGACTTCTTTAACCGCCGAACCGGATCATTGTTCTTTGACATTCACTGGGTTAAGGAATGGAAGGAGCAGGTTGTTAATTACCTGTCTTACCGCCTCCACTGGACCCGTGAACAGAGAGAGCAGTATATTGAAGAGCTGGAGCGTGAAATGGCCTATGCCATGAATCCTGAAGAGAAAGTCCAGGAAAAAACACACGCATAACAAAACGAGTCTTGGTTTTTCTTTCAACCACTCGTATAATAAAAGAAACCAGAAAAGCCCTATCATCTTCTTGTCTGATAGGGCTTTTCCTGCAAGTGCAAAGGAAAGGCCCATGCCTTTTTGGAGCTTCTCTGCTTTATGAGCAAATTTACATACGACAAATACTGCACTATGAGGAGGAACTAAATGAGCTGGAAGACACAGTTTGAAAAATGGATGGGGTATGACAGCCTTCGTGAAGATTTAAAAGAGGAACTTTTAAAGCAAGCGGAGGATGAAACATATCTTGAAGACAGCTTTTACAAAAATCTTGAGTTTGGTACAGGTGGAATGCGGGGTGAAATCGGACCGGGTACGAACCGGATGAACGTTTATACAATCCGCAAAGCTGCTCAGGGGCTGGCAGATTACATGAAAGCTGCCGGAGAAGAAGCGATGTCCAGAGGCGTTGTTATTGCCCATGACAACCGCCGGATGAGTCATGAATTTGCCATCGAAGCAGCCTGCACACTCGGGGCAAACGGAGTTAAGGCATACGTCTTTAAGGAATTGCGTCCGACTCCCCAGCTGTCCTTTGCGGTGCGTGAGCTTAACACACACACAGGTATTATGATTACGGCGAGCCACAACCCTCCGGAATACAACGGGTTTAAAGTTTACGGCGATGATGGCGCGCAGCTCGTACCAAAAGATGCAGACCGTCTGATTGAAATGGTAAACGCTGTGGAAAATGAACTTACAATTGAAACAGCCGATAAAGAAACCTTGATTGAGAAGGGGCTTTTCCAATATGTTCTTGAAGACCTGGACAAATCATACGGAGAGGCGCTCGAGAGTGTTGTCGTAGATAAAAGCCTTGTCGAAGAAATGGGGAGCGATCTCAGTATTGTGTTCACTCCGTTACACGGCGCTGCCCAGACACCGATGATGGACGCTTTTAACCGTGTCGGCTTCAGAAATGTCCACGTCGTTGAAGAACAGGCTGTAGCGGATACGGAATTTTCGGCAGTAACGTCTCCAAACCCGGAAGAACACCGGGCGTTTGACCATGCTATGATTCTCGGGGACAAGCGGGATGCAGACATTCTAATTGCCACTGATCCAGACGGTGACCGAGTAGGTGTTGCAGCCAAGGATTCAAATGGCCAGTATAAAGTGCTTACAGGTAATCAGACAGGTGCTCTTATGCTTGAATACCTTCTATCCGGGAAAAAAGCTGCAGGAACGCTTCCTGAAAACGGTGTGGTAATTAAAACAATTGTAACGTCTGAAATGGGACGCCGGATTGCCGGATCCTACGGTGTGGAAACGCTGGACGTACTGACCGGATTTAAGTTTATCGGTGAAAAGATCCGCGAGTATGAAAAGACAAAAGAGAATACGTATCTTTTCGGTTATGAAGAAAGTTATGGCTACTTAATTGAACCATTTGCCCGTGACAAAGATGCCATCCAGGCCGTTCTTCTGGCGTCAGAAGTTGCGGCTTACTATAAAAAACAGGGTAAGACTCTTTTTGAAGGTCTGACAGAATTATATGAGAAGTATGGATACTACCTTGAGGATCTTGAATCATTCGTCTTCAAAGGAAAAAGCGGAGCTGAAACAATGGCCCGTATGATGGAATCATTCCGAAGTGAACCGATGAAAGAACAGGCTGGCCAGAAAGTGAAATGGCAGGAAGACTACTCAACCGGCACACGCACGAACATGCTGGACGGCTCTTCTGAAAACATTGATCTTCCTTCCTCCAATGTCATTAAAGTGGTACTGGAAGACGGTTCCTGGTACTGCCTTCGTCCATCAGGCACCGAGCCGAAAATTAAAGCCTACTTCGGAGTGAAAAAGACCTCACTCAGTGAAGCGGAAAACCAGCTTGAACAGCTGAAGGACGCTGTTTTACAAAAAGTAAATGAAATGTCATAGAACCAACCGGGAAGAAGCATGTTGTTTTTCATTCAGCATGCTTTTTTCTTTTCTTTTCAAGATGGTTTATTTATAATAGTAATTAACATTATTTGTGATTTTTGTCAGAATAATTAACCGAATCAGATGAGGTAGTGAGTATATGGTATTGTTGCACGACCTGAAACGTTATGTGGAAGACAAGCGTCAGCTTATGATGCTGTCGGCTAAAAAAAACAGTTTAACCTCCGAGGAAACCGTCAGGTACAGTCAGGAACTGGACGAACTTTTAAATCTGTACCAGCAATACACGAACAGCACAAAGAAAAGCGCAGGTGATGCGGGCTTTAGTTAAAAAGCTGTGCATCTCTGTGCTTTTTTATCTTACCGGTATTAAAATCCTACGGTTATAAAAAGAGAAAAGTGAGTTGACATAAACATGAAAGATCAGATCTTTACAACCGAAACGTTCAGCAGCTTGCCAGAACAGATCGAGCGGTGTACCTTTACTGACTGTCAGTTTAGAGGTGCGGATCTCCAGGATGTAAAAACATCCGGCTGTGTGTTCGAAAACTGTGATTTTACCGGGGCAAGACTGAATGATTCCACTCATCATACCTCGGCTTTTCTAAATTGTGATTTTCAGATGGCAAATCTGTGGACGGTGAACTTCTCGTACTGCAAAATGACGGGGTCTTCTTTTACGGAAGCCATCCTTACAGGAATGACTATTGAAGAGGGAGACTGGTCCTACGTCAATTTAAGGCTTCAGAGTCTCGGAAAGCAGTCGTTCAAAAATGTCCGTCTGCTGGAAGCTGATTTCTATGAAGCTGATTTATCAGGCGCGGTTTTTACCGGTGCGGATCTGACACGGGCAAAACTGATGAAAGCCCTACTTAAAAAGACAGACCTTCGCGAAGCCGTGGTGGATGGCATTAACTTTAAGGATCTGACACTCCAGGAGACGAAGCTTGATTGGCACCAGGCGATACGTGTAGCAGAAAGCCACGGAGCGAAAGTCGATTAAGAGGTTGATCCAAAAGGTCGTTTTTACCTCTTGGATCAACCTTCCTATTCTTCATCCTGCAGAAGATGGTGTATGCCTACCGTCTCCTCTACAGGCAAAACAAAACAAATGCCTTTCCCCGGTTGATTCAGCTCGGTTCCTTCTTCGATTTTCGATAGAACTTCTTTTGTCTTATCACGTTTAATGAGGGTTAAAACAATGTCTTTTTCCGGCTCGATGCTAAGGGAAAGAAGCTTGGCCTTTTCATGGATGCCACTGCCCCGGCCGTTCAGGATCGTTCCGCCTTCAGCTCCCCCTTCAATGGAAGAGTCTACTACTTTGCCCGCATCTCCTTTATTTACGATCGTCACGATCAGGTTGAATCCCTTATTGTCGTCGGTCATTTCAGCCAGATCCTCCTTTTCTCTCTCTTCATAGTCCATATGATTAATGCCCATTGTTTTTTTTATATCGATAATACAGCCAAGCCCTTGTCCCTTTTTATCGAGTTTAACAGTATCAATAATGTTTCCTAATACATCCGGCAGGATTTCATCCCGGACCAGTGTAAAAATCAGATCCTTCTCATAAATCTGGTCGAGACCGAACGACTTTCCTTTTTCATGAATGCCTCTGCCATTGGCGAGAAGAACGGTTCCCCCTTCAGCTCCGGCAGCTTTGGATGCTTTCATTACTTTTTTTGACCTGCCCCGCTTTACAATGGTGAGTATGAGCTTATGATCGTGCTTTTTCGATGGTGTCATGAAGATGTACTCTCCTTCCATTTGTAAATTAATCCGAGTATGAGTACAGACAGAATAGGTGTAATTGCAACGAGGGCAATCATACCAAACCCATCCATCAATGGATCCCGGCCTTCTGTTACTTCTGCAATCCCTACTGCAATCGCCATAATAAAGGTGACCGTCATCGGACCGGTAGCGACACCGCCTGCGTCAAAAGCTATGGAAATGAACCGGTCCTTTGAAAAGAAAATGAGGATGAGAGCAAGGGCGTACCCTGGAACGATTAAATACCAGAGCGGGATGCCAAGAACAATCCTGAACATGGATAACGCGATCGAGCAGGCAACCCCGATAGACAGGGTGATAAGCATGACGTTTTTTGAGATGGACCCCGATGTTACCTTTTCCACTTCATAGTTTAAGATACGAATCGCAGGTTCTGCAAATGTTGCTGTAAACCCAAACAAAAATCCGAGAACCGGGAGGAGAATAAGGGTGTTTTCCCTTTCTCCAAGAAGCTCTCCAATCACTTCGCCGGCAGGGAAGAAGCCTACTTCAACACCCTGTAAAAAGAGCGAGAGCCCCATAAATGTAAGCACAATTCCGATTAAAACGTTTTTAATTCTTTCCTTGTCCATTTTGAGAAAGAAAAGCTGGAAGACAAGGAAAAATATCAACAAGGGGATAACCGCCATCGTTACTTCCAAAAACACGTGGTCAAATCCTTCAAACAGTTCCCTGATCATCCGTAAATCACCCCCAGAATCATGACGGCAATGATCGGTCCGATTGAGGCAAGAGCCACAAGGCCGAATCCTTCACTTGAAGACCCTTTCCCACCGCGGATAACGGAGGCGACCCCGACGCCCAGGGCAAGGATAAATGGAACGGTCATCGGTCCGGTTGTCACACCGCCGGCATCAAAGGAAATGGGAATAAAGTTGTCCGGGGTGAACAAGGCAAGTGCAAAAACAAGGGTGTATCCCCCGACAAGGAGGTATTTGAGTGGGATTTCAAAGATGGTTCTTGCCATCGCAAGTGCCACAAAGATCCCAACCCCGAGAGCGACCGTATACACGAGGGTTGTATTTGTAATTTCACCGCCTGAAACCTGGTCCACTTGAAGAGCGAGGACACGCACGTCAGGCTCGGCGATCGTCACAGCAACCCCGAGAATAAACCCGACAGTAATAACAAGCCATGGTTTTTTCGACTTGGGCAGGTTGGAGCCAATAAGTTCACCAATCGGCAGGAGTCCGATATGTACCCCGAGTAAAAAAAGAAAGAGTCCGAGTCCAACCATAACGACACCGAACAAAAATCGAATGAAGACGTCTGTGGGCATCCCGATAACCGTAAACTGCAGTAAAATGATAAGGGCTGCCATTGGCAGGATTGCGAGACTGACTTCTTTGAACTGGTCTAATACATTCTTCATAGCATCTCCCCAACATTTCTGGATTTATAGTGTAAAGGGATAAAACGAAGCAGAGCGAATGAGGATTAATCTTTGTATAGCTCTTCACTTACTAATACCCTTCAGTCCCTTTTATTACGCTTAAAAATATGCGTGCGAAAACTTAACTGAATTTTCTATTTAATTGTACAATCCTTGGTTACTTTTTGAAATATCGGTGTATACTGTTAAAAAGAAATTGAAAGCGGTGGGGAAAGTGGCCATTATTTACATCTGTAAGCAGTGTAATGGTGCCGGTCATGTGGAGAGGAAGCTTTGGTTTTTGTCGAGGAAGAGCAACTGCCGCTTTTGTGAAGGAAAAGGAAAGAGAAGATATAATAAGCCGGTTTAAATGGAGAGTCTGTTTTTGGGAAAGAGGGCTTTTTTGTTGTGGTTTTTGGTTGGTGAATGTGCTTAACCGTTAATAGGAGAGGTAAAGCATTTAATCAGGGAACAGAAGCCGTTAATGGATGCAACCAAGCCGCGAATAGAGCGCATAAACCCGTTAATGCCAGTGGAGCCGTTAAACAGCGAGGACTAGCCCCGAAGACGCGACTATACCTGCCTCACCTAAGCAAAAAACCCCCTATCCAGAATGGACAGGGGGTTATAACTGTTTTTTACTACTCAAGCAGCTCCCAGCCGGTTGAGAGCTTCAGGTCAGGGTATTTATCCTGGAAGAAGCGAAGGGAAAATTCGTTTTCAAACAGGAGAACCGAACGGTCATGCTGGTCTTTTACAAGCATCTTACGGCTGTCGGTCATGTTGTCGGTAATTTCACCTTTCGTTACCCAACGGGCGAGCTCGTGAGTCATGTGGATGAACTCGATATCCACGTTGTACTCATTTTTCATGCGGTACTCAAACACCTGAAACTGAAGTTCACCGACGGCACCGATAATGTAATCGTCAAAATACGGTGTGCGGTAAAGCTGAATCGTTCCTTCCTGGACAAGCTGTTTCATGCCTTTGTGATACTGCTTGTGCTTCAATGCGTTTTTTGCCATTATTTTCGCGAATTTCTCAGGCGGGAACTGAGGCATTTCTTCATACTGGAATGCCTCACTGCCGGTGACAATCGTGTCGCCTACCTCAAAGTTACCGGAGTCGTAAAGACCGATGATGTCTCCCGGAAGAGCGTCATTGACGGTTTCACGGTCCGAAGCAAAGAAGGAGTGGGACTGTGAGAGCTTCATTTTTTTGCCCGTACGTGAAAGCATGACTTCCATCCCACGCTGGAATCTGCCGGAACAAATCCGCAGGAATGCGATTCGGTCACGGTGGTTCGGGTTCATGTTTGCTTGGATCTTAAAGATAAATCCACTGAACGTGTCTCCGTCTGTACTGATCAGTTCCCCCCCCGCTTTTCTCGGCTGGGGCGGTGCAGCAAGATTGACGAATTCATCGAGGAACGACTGCACCCCGAAGCTGGAAAGGGCACTTCCGAAGAAGACCGGGGTAAGCTCACCATTACGGACTTTGTCCATCGTGAAGTCGTTACCTGCTTCGTCCAAAAGCATAACATCTTCTTCAAGCTTTTCTTTCTCATAGTCCTCAAGCATTGTCTGCTCGTCGTAGTCCACAATGACACGTTCGTGCTGATCATTGTAAATTTCAATTTTGTTCTTCTCACGGCTGTAAATGCCTTTGAGGGTTTTACCCATTCCGATTGGCCAGTTCATCGGATACGTTTCCATCTCAAGAACTTCTTCAATTTCAGCTAAAAGATCAAGAGGGTCTTTTCCTTCACGGTCAAGCTTATTGATGAACGTGAGGATTGGAATTCCCCGCATTTTACATACTTTAAAGAGCTTCAGGGTCTGGGCTTCGATCCCTTTTACGCTGTCGATCACCATTACGGCAGTGTCCACGGCAGTAAGTGTACGGTACGTATCTTCACTGAAGTCCTGGTGTCCTGGTGTATCGAGAATATTGATTTGTACGTCGTCATAAATGAGCTGCATCACACTGGACGTAACGGAGATTCCACGTTGTTTTTCGATCTCCATCCAGTCGGAAGTCGCAAACTTTCCGCTCTTTTTTCCTTTAACCGTTCCTGCGTCACGGATCCCTCCGCCGAGGAATAACAGCTTCTCGGTCAATGTGGTTTTCCCGGCGTCCGGGTGGGAGATGATGGCAAATGTTTTTCTTGGTAATTCGGCAGTCATGTACATAACCCTTTCTACATTCAAGCGTTCATATTTACATTCATCTCCCCATTATATACAACTTACGGGCAGGAATCACTCTAAAAATGCATGGTTCTTAAACAGAGCGGGAAAATAACACATAAGAGAGAGAGAGGGAGGGAGAAACAATGAAGGATGAACGTTTGTTTTATTATCTTATGTCCGCCATTTTTGCGATCGTCATCGCCTCAAGCGGAGTGTATGTATTTCAGCAGGCGGCCGAACAGGAATTTTCGTTCCCGAACCATCTGCTGCTTATCGGCCTTGCCTTTGGGATTTGGGCCATTCTCCGCTGGAAAAGAAAATCGTATCCCTTTGCCTTTATTTTAACGCTGCTCTCGGCATACGCCCTGCTGATGGTAGTATTCACCATGCTGGCAATGTAAAACAAACAACAGGAGTACACATCATGACTAAACAACGCTGGATCTGGCTGATCGCAATCCTCCTCATATTTATGGGAGGACTGCTCCTTTACAACACGATTCAATCACCTGCACTTCTCTTATCCTTGCCCTATCACCTGCTCATTATAGCTATTATGTTTGGGGTTTGGGCATCGTTTGAGTGGAGAAAAAATCATAAGAAACTGGCTTACTTATTTATTGCCCTTGCCGTTTATTCCCTTACGGCATTTGCATTTACGACGATGGTTCTTTGAACCTGATTGGGATTATAAAAAGAGGACCGCCCTGGCTGATGAGGGCGGTCCTTTCAAGGAGAAGCAATTCTATTAGATCACCGGCAAAAGCCGGGAGATCACGCTTGAGATTTCGCTTCTTCAGGAGCAAAGTTCTCTGGATAGCCATAGCTTCCGTGTTCACTCATATCAAGACCGAGGAGTTCTTTCTCGCGGGATACTCGAAGCCCTCCAACCATCGGGCGGATGAGTAACAGGAATCCGTAAGAAGCGATAAAGGCGAATGCTCCGCAAGCCATAACGCCGATTGCCTGAACGCCGAGCTGAGTAAACCCGCCGCCGTAAAGAAGGCCGGCACTTCCGCCGTTCATGGCAGAAAGCTGTGGAGTGGCAAAGAAGCCAGTGGACAATGTACCCCATACCCCGGCTACACCGTGTACGGAAAGAGCGTAAATCGGATCGTCGATACCTTTTTTCTCAAAGAACTTCATACTGAAGTGGACGATAATTCCACCTACAAAACCAATGAGTACGGCTGCCCATGGAGCAACGAAGGCACAAGAGGCGGTAATAGCAACGAGGCCCGCAAGTGCTCCGTTCAGCATCGTCGGAATGTCCGCTTTTCCACGGTCAACCCATGTAATAAAGAGAGCAGCAATGGCACCTGCAGCTGCAGCAAGCTGCGTATTAAGAGCTACATAGCCGAAAAATCCGTCAGCGACTTCAAGTGTACTGCCAGCGTTAAAGCCAAACCAGCCAACCCATAGAATCAAGACACCAAGGACAGTGTAAACCTGATTGTGACCGCTCAGTGGATTGGAAGAGCCATTTGCATTAAATTTCCCAATTCGAGGTTTTAATAAAATCGTTGCGGCCAATGCAGCCATCGCACCGGTCAAGTGAACAACGGTTGAACCGGCAAAATCCTGTTTATCAAGCCCCGCTAACCAGCCGCTTCCCCAAATCCAGTGTGCAACGACAGGATAAATGAATGCGGCAAACACGACGGCGAAGATGATATAAACAGAAATCTTCGCTCTTTCTGCAAAGCCACCTAAAGCAATAGCGAGGGCGATTCCGGCAAAAGCAAGCTGGAACATAAAGTCAACCGAGCCCATCAATCCGTCAAATACTCCAGTAAAATCACCAAAGAAAAAGTCAGATAAACCAATAAAGGCATTTCCTTCACCGTAAATAAAACCATAGCCTACTGCCCAAAAAGTAAGTGAGGCAATTCCAAACGCGAAAATTGATTTACCAGCCGTATGCCCCGCGTTTTTCATTCTTGTCGATCCGGCCTCAAGGAGAATAAATCCTCCCTGCATCAAAATAACAAGCACTGTTGCAAAAATAACCCATACGTTGTTCATCAGAAAAATACTGTCTTCCATAGAGTTCTTTCCCCTTTCAGTGTTGCTGTTTTTTTTATAGTGTAGTCAGTCCTGAGCGGTGTGACTATAAACCGGTCAGATTATGTGACACACTTTTTAGAAAATTAAGATAAAAAAGAAGTTGGTAGAATGATGACGAAAGTAAGGGGGAGAAGGGAGATGGAAGGATGGAAACATACCCAAGTGGTCAGGCCTGAAAAAGGGGAGTATCGAAGAAAATGGTCGATAAAATGTAAAAGTGTCGGATATGTGTGCGGGGGAAGGTCCAGTGAGAGGGGATACTGGTTGTGAGGGAATAATGCTACGAGTTGTAGGATTTAAGACATCACGATGAGAGGTTTGTTCATCGAGTTACCTCATTTATTCATCGACCTTCACCGATTGTTCATCAACTTCCCCTTATCAAATAACGACATTTTCTACTCCAAAGCCGTTCCTGTTAAAAAACGCCTCTCCAGATGGAGAGACGCCTCTCTTTAAATAGACAATTCGATTGCCAGGTTATAAAGCTTTTTAATATCTTCGTTTTCTTTGTCCTCGAGTACATAGTCGAAATCGTGGGAGGAAATGCTGTTCTTTTCAAGCCCGAGTGCTTTACCGGATTCTCCGTTCATCAGCATTTCAACCGCACGTGCCCCGAGCCGGGAGCCGAGGAGACGGTCGAAGGCGCTAGGGGAACCGCCGCGCTGGACGTGTCCTAAAATGGTTACCCGGGTATCAAAGTTTGTTTTTTCTTTGATATACTGACCGATTTCTTCGGCCTTTCCGGCACCTTCTGCTGTGATGATGATTGAATGTTTTTTACCACGCTCAAACCCGTCCTGGATCCGCTGAATCATTTCGTCGCGGCTTGATTCGACTTCCGGCAGCAGGACACTCTCGGCACCGGCGCCGAGGCCGCACCATGCAGCAATGTCACCCGCATCCCGGCCCATTACTTCCACGACATATGTACGTTCATGGGAAGTTGCTGTGTCACGGATTTTATCGATGGCATCAATAACCGTGTTAATGGCTGTATCAAAGCCGAGTGTATAATCGGTTCCCCGGATGTCATTATCAATTGTCCCCGGCAGCCCGATCGTTTTGATACCGTGATTGTGAAGAACCTGTGCCCCGCGGTAAGATCCGTCCCCGCCAATGACGACAAGTCCTTCTATCTCGTGCTTTCTAAGCACATCCAATGCCTGGGACTGTCCTTGTTCTGTTTTAAATCGTTCGCTTCTGGCTGAATAAAGAACGGTGCCCCCGCGGTGAATAATGCTTCCTACATCCTTTAAAGCGAGTTTCTTCAGGTCATCTTCCATTAAGCCTTCAAATCCCCGGTAAATACCGTACACATCAAGATTATGATAAATCGCCTTTTTTACAACCGCCCGGACCCCGGCATTCATTCCGGGAGAGTCGCCTCCACTGGTCATGACTGCAATTTTCACGTTATCACCCTCTCAAAATAAAACAAGCAACCAGGAAAAAGAGCTGCTTGTTTTCTTCTATAAATATATGATAGCGCTTTCCTTTCCTGAACGCTACTATTCTATATCAAAAATGACGAGTTCTTTACCCGACTCCAGTAAGTAGTCTTCATAGACTTCTTCAAGAAGGGTGACGTTAGAAGAGGTGACTTTACGTTTGAGATAAACAAAATCTCCGTTGATGTAAAATTCCGAACCGTCCGTCCCGGAGATGGTAAGAGCAGGTGTCCGGTCAGTCTCATTAAAAGGGGTTGCACTTACATACATGTAGTCCACCTGTGAGGTGAAGAGAATAACGATGTACAACATATCCATACAAATGATTCCTTTCGTAGCGTGGTGGCCGGTCTAAAATAATGTATGTTGCCAAAGGAATGCTTGTATAAACGAAATCATTATATTCAAAATTATTTTATTTTGATTTTGTGTCCATTTTATGAAAATAGGCGAAATGAGGTGAGAGTAAGCCACAAAATCATGAAGGACGTAAAAGCACCGGTTGGTTAAATAAATGGATGAAAGTCGTCTCGTTTGATGGAGGGGGCTTTTTTTGTGGACTGGGCTGCG
Organism: Alteribacter keqinensis; assembly: GCF_003710255.1. Taxonomy (NCBI): domain Bacteria; kingdom Bacillati; phylum Bacillota; class Bacilli; order Caryophanales; family Bacillaceae; genus Alteribacter; species Alteribacter keqinensis. The sequence continues at coordinate 162,804 of NZ_RHIB01000001.1, forward strand.
GTTTGGGAATTCTCCCCTAACTCGCTGTTATTCACCACTAACGTACTTTTTTTCACCCCTAACACCATTTAATTCTCCCCTAATCCTAAATCCGGCATGCAACCAAAATTCCTGTACATACTAAAACAGGAAAGAGGTGACCATGAATGGCAGATAACAAAACATATGAATTAATGCGTCAATTAACGAGTGCAGAAGGCGTACCCGGATTTGAGGACCGGGCTTACGATGTGATGAAAAAACACATAGAACCTCTGAGTGATGAAATTGTGATTGATAACTTCGGAGGAATTACGGGTCGGATCGGTAAGAGCGGACCAAAAGTTCTTCTAGCAGGGCACCTGGATGAAGTGGGCTTTATCGTGAGCAGCATTACAAAGTCCGGTTTTATTAAGTTCAAAGCTCTCGGGGGCTGGTGGGGACACGTGATGCTCTCCCAGCGTGTAAAAGTACTAACATCGAAAGGGGACCTCACAGGTGTGATCGGCTCCAAAGCCCCTCACGTTCTTGCACCTGAAGAGCGGAAGAAGGTGCTGGAGATTGACAAGATGTTTATCGACATCGGTGCCTCAAGTGATGAAGAAGCAAGGGATTTCGGGGTTGAAGTTGGCGATGCGATTTGTCCTGTGGGAGAATTTGAAGTTCTTCCTAACCCCAAGATGCTTTTAGCGAGAAACTGGGATAACCGGGCAGGTTGTTATGTAGCACTGAAAGTACTTGAAAAACTACAGGGAACCTCACTTGGGAACACCCTTTATTCAGGCGCAACGGTTCAGGAAGAAGTGGGTCTTCGAGGAGCACAAACCCTTGTTCAGACGATTCAGCCTGACATCGCATTTGCGACAGATGTAGGGGTTGCAGGGGATACACCGGGAATGAACCAGGAGGCGGCAAATCTTGAGCTTGGAAAAGGGCCCATCATCGGTTTCCTTGATCGCTCCATGATTCCTCACCGAAAGCTTCGGGATTTTGCTGTGTACATTGCCAAGGAAAACAACATTCCGTTCCAGCGTGAGCTCATGAGCGGTGGGGCGACCGACGGCGGGAAGTTTCATCTCGAAGGACTCGGAATCCCGACACTGGTTGTGAGCGTGCCATCCAGGTATATCCACAGCCATGTGTCAATCGTCCATCAAGACGATCTCGATAATGCTGTTAAACTACTCGTTAAAATGATCAGTGCGCTCGATGAACAAACCGTCCAAAGAATCAAAGGTCTTGAATAATGTGAAAAGCTCACAAGGTGCCAGGCACTCTGTGAGCTTTTTCACTTGGGGTCAGGCACTGTGTGAATTTCTAAACACAGTGCCTGGCACCTGAATATTCGTTTACAGATACTGCAGCATCGCCGTCGCGATGGAGAAATAGATCATCAGACCGAGCACGTCGTTAACCGTTGTAATAAACGGACCGGATGCGATCGCCGGATCCAGCTTCATTTTATTGATAATAACGGGAACGACTGCACCGACAATCGTGGCGATACTAAGGGTGAAAAATAAGGAAACAGCAACAATAATGGCAATCATCACATCACCATACACGATAGGGATGAGAATCATTAATACAATGGCACAGATCAGACCGAGGAAAATTCCTGTTCCAAACTCCCTTTTAATGGTGTTGAACATCCCTTTTTTCTCGAAGGATCCTGTTGCAAGAGAACGGACCATAACAGCCAGGGATTGTGTGCCTGTATTTCCTGCCGAGTCCATCAAAAGAGGGATAAAGACAGCAAGCAGCACGATCTGTTCAAGGGTTTCTTCGAACTGTCCGATTACTCCTGCTGTAATCAAGCCGAAAAACATCAGCATGATGATCCAAGGGGAACGCTTTTTAGCGGCAGTAAAGGAAGACAGATTTACGTCAGTCGCACCGCGTGATGCAGCTAACTCACCGATATCTTCTGTGGCTTCTTCTTCAATAACGTCGATAATATCATCGACTGTAATAATACCTACAAGTGTATTTGTTGACGTGACAACCGGTACAGCGAGGAAGTCGTATTTTTTAATTAAGTTCGCAACGTCTTCCTGGTCATCATCTGTCTTCACAGAAACCACACGGGTACTCATTACATTTTCCACTTTTTCATTCGGATCGCTGATAATGAGATCACGAAGGGAAACAACACCTGCAAGCTCATGATTGCCGTTTACAACGTACAAATAGTAGATCGTCTCTGCGTCAGGGCCTTCCTGGCGAAGGAGTTCGATCACATCTCTTACGGTGGACTGAGCAGTGATGTTGATGAACTCCTTGGTCATAATCGCACCGGCAGTTTCCTCTTCATAGCTTAATAGTTCACGAATGTCTTTGGCATCCTCCGACTCAAGCCCGTCAAGCACTCTCTTAACCGTTGCTTCAGGGACTTCACCGAGGAAATCGGCGGCATCATCGGCGGACATTTCAGCAAATACACTTTGTGTATAAATCGTATCTAGTTCTTCAATTGTGTTTTTTTGTTCTTCAAGCTCCAGCTCCTGAAAAATCTCGGAGAATTCTTCCGGTGAAAGGTACTCGTATACTTTTTTTCGCTGTATTTCAGTAAGCTCAAGGAAAAAGTCGAGCTGATCCTGCGGGTGCAGTTCAAGGAATAAATGACGGAATTCCTGGATGTCTTCTACATTTAGCGCGTCAAGAATGCTTTTTGCATACTGCTCGCGGTTTTGTTCAGTCAGTTTTACCATTTTGGTCAGCCTCCTTAAACAAGGTCAGCCACAAAGGTGTGAATGAACCCTGCTCTTATTATTAAATTTCCTGTTTCTCTTATGCTAAAACTTCCAATTAAACTTCGACTGGGACTCGGGTCCATTTCACACCACCTCCAATTTGGTCTGTTTCGTTTTTCGCATAGAACCTAAAAAAACACCTTCATTCCATACGAATGAAGGTGTTATATGCATGGCAAATAACCGCTGATGGCTTCCCTCCATTCGTAGAGCTTTAGCACTGTACGGCATAGGGAATACACCCAGCTACATTAGGAAACACCTTATGTCGATGATTCCAGTTGACCCATTGGCGTCTTTGGACATTTTTGGGCAGTAGCGTATCTCCTGTACAGGAGCCTCACCTAACGAGGAATGTTCAGTTTTTTTCAACTGTTTGCAATGATAAACGACAAGGTACCAAGTGTCAACAGTGTTGCTCACTTCTTTCAAAAAAGGAAAAAACCTCTGACAAAGCGAATCCTTTATAGTACAAAAAGGTTTGTATACAGGGGGATAAAGATGTCACAACAAGTGGTTATCGAAAGAGAGAAAAAGCCGTTTATAAAAAGGCGCTGGGTAAAGCTTCTGATGGTCCTTGCAGGGGTTTTAGTGTTTTTATCACTAATAGGAGCCGGAACAGGTTACTGGTATATCACAAAAAGCCTCCCCGTGTTGGAAGGGGAGAAGCAGATGGAAGGCCTCACAAATGAGGTCACAGTCGTCAGGGACGCACGTGGTGTGGCGAAAATTACGGCAGATAATCTGGAAGATCTTTTTTACATCCAAGGTTACGTTACTGCCCAGGACCGATTGTTTCAGATGGATATGACGAGGCGTCTTGCCGGCGGAAGGCTGTCTGAAGTGGTGGGCAGTGCTGCTCTTGACAGCGACCGCTTTTACCGTACATACGGGATGCACCGGTATACAAATGACATGATTGAGCTTTTTGACGAGGAGACAAAGCAGGTAGTGGACGCTTTTTCAGCCGGGGTCACTGCTTATATCATCGAAGCCTTTAAAGAGGGGAACGAACCGCTGGAGTTTAAAATTCTCGGCTACGAACCGGAACCGTGGACTGCTGAGGACAGTGCCATCGTCGTAAAATACATGGGCTATACTCTCACAGGAAATCACAGAAATGAACTGGAAAATTATCAGCTTGTCCAGGCGTTGGGAGAGGATGCGCAATATCTTTTTCCAGAGTATCACATTGCCGATCATTTCCCGACAATCTATGAACAAATTGATATAGAAGACTTGCCCTTTGACAGTGAATCACTCCAGTCATTAATAAGTTTTGCCCCATCGGAATTTAACGGGAGCAACAATTGGGCCATTGGCGGAGAGTTTACGGAATCCGGTTTCCCGATTGTCGCAAACGACCCGCACCTGGGGCTTGCGATCCCGAGTGTCTGGTATCAGACCCATCTTGAACTTGAAGGAGATTTCCACAGTGTAGGTGTGACGGTTCCGGGGGTACCCGGAGTCGTTCTCGGCCATAACGAAAATCTTGCCTGGGGCGTCACGTCCATGAGCGTCGACCAGGAAGATCTGTTCCTCGAACAGGCTCACCCGGAAGAGCCTCACCTCTATTTATACGACGGTGAATGGGAAGAAGCGGAGGTCATTGAAGAAGTGATCGAAATCGATGGAGAGGATCCTTACACTGAAACTGTTGAGGTTACGAGAAACGGACCCGTTATGACCAGTCTTTTTTCCGAGGAAAATGCAGAGGTGAGCTTTCACGCAGACTCGGACGCCCCGTATCAGGCCATCAGTTTACGGTGGACGGGAAGAGAAGCAGGGGAAGAGCTGAACGGCGTACTTAAGCTCAGCCGCTCAACGGATGTCTATGAATTTATGGAAGGACTGGATGGCTTTGTGACCCCTGCACTCAGCTGGGTGTTTGCTGACCGGAAAGGGAACATCGCTTACCGGGGGCAGGCCAGGCTTCCCGACAGGCAAAATTCAGTAGGTCTTCTGCCCGTTCCCGGCTGGGACCCTGATTACCAGTGGAACGGGTTTATTGAAACGGAAGAACTTCCGCAAATCATCAATCCCGAGAACGGGTATGTGATGACCGCAAACAACAAGCCGGTGGATGACGAGTATCAGTATGAAATCGGCCGCAGTTTTTACCCTTACAGGGCTGAGCGGATTGAGGGAATGATCGCGGACCGGATCAAGTCAGGCGAGGCGTTTACAGCAGATCAGAGTAAAGAGATGCAGGTGGACTTTTTGAACACCCAGGCAAGAGCCCTCGTGCCATTGCTCATGGATGAGGTGGAAAAAAGCGAAGGAGAGCTGAGTGAGCTGGAGAAAGAAGCACTCGCCCTTCTCGGGGACTGGGACTTTGTTGAAAGTACAGACTCCGCGGGAACGCTTTTGTGGCACCAGTGGTACAACCTGTTCAGTGAGCGGATGTTTGAAGACATTGTGAGCTTTCCGTATTCCAGTGCCCTCGTGATCCACAACACGATTGTAGAAGCTTCTGAGGATCCCGAAGGCAGGATGTTCGGATTTTTAGATGAACAGTGGCAGCGGGACTTCACGGAATTTTCCCGGGAAACGTTTGTAGAAGCTGCAGGCATGGCGGAGGCACTGCAAGGAAGTGACCCGGACAGCTGGGCATGGGGCGAGTGGCACCAGATGACCATCAGGCATCCTCTCAGCAGTGTGCAGCCGCTCAATTACTTGTTCGATCTCGGGTCGTGGGAGGTCGGAGGAAGCGGGGCCACACCAGGCGCTCATTCGTATGACGAAGAGACCGGCCGGGTCAATCACGGAGGCGGCTGGCGGTTTGTAGCAGATCTCGCTTTTGATGAGCCGGCACAGGACATTGTGATGCCTGGTCAGTCCGGGCAGGTTATGTCTCCCCATTACGATGACCAGATCGAGGCTTGGGTGGATGGTGAGTTACTGCCGATGCGGTATGACATGGGGCCTGAAGATGGGGTGAATGTGAAGACATTTGTGCCTGTTCGGGAGGAATAGTTTTATGAGAAGACCGGTCTTTCCTGAGGGGAGGCCGGTTTTTTGAGAGGGCGGGATTTGGAGCTGGGGGCTGGCGGAGATTTTTTGGGATTTGTGTTAAGAATTCAGGTATGAATGTGAAGATATCCGTCTCGATGTTAAGAATTTCAGATATTATTCCATTTGATTGGAAAACACCTATGGAGCCTGGATTGAAAACTCTCGTTATTTTCTATAAAGTAAGTAAAGAGCTTAAATTGACCGGGGTATCAGAGGTTTATGGAGAACTTTCTTGTGTTTATGCAGACTTTCGGGCCATTTATGGAGAACTTTCTTGTGTTTATGCAGACTTTCCCGGCATTTATGCAGAACTTTTGCTGGTTTAAAGAAAATTAGACATAAAACGTCAAATTTCGCACGGTTTTCAATACAACTCCTACCTAAAAAGGAGATCCACCCATGAAAATCAACTGGTTTTTAATTATCGCTATATTTATCGGCGGAGCACTCGGCACGACCGTCCGCTACTACATAAACGTCCAGACGTTATTTACCCTTTATCCACTCGGAACCTTAATTGAAAACATTCTCGGGAGCTTCCTCCTCGGTGTACTCACGCGGTACATTCTCCACAGAAAGCCCCATGAAATATGGAAGGCCGGGCTCGGTGTTGGCTTTTGCGGAAGCTTAACAACCATGTCTACCCTGGCAGCTGATGCGTTTATGCTTGCAGGTGAAAACACGCTTCTGACCGCCGGACTCTACGTTCTGCTTTCCTTGTTCGCAGGACTGCTTGTGGCTTTCCTCGGTTTTGTAATCACCGACCGGTTTGCGAAAAGGAAGGGGGAAAAAAGCCATGTTTAACTTACTGTTAGTCTCCATCGGCGGCGGACTGGGAGCGGTGAGCCGTTTTCTGTTGGGGGTAAAAATTCAGCAACGTTATCCGGACCCGCCGATTCCGGTCGCTATGCTGACCGTTAATCTATCAGGCTCACTGGGCCTCGGTGTTTTCTTTGGAGCGCTCTTTGGCGGCATACCGGTATTGGAGTACAACAATCCCTGGTTCCTCCTCCTTGGCGTAGGTTACTTCGGGGCATTCACCACGTTTTCTACATTCAGCGTTGAAGCTGCCACACTGCTTCATGACGCAGAATATAAAAAAGCCTTTGTTTATATCGGTCTGAGTATTGCAGGTTCAGTCGCAGCCTTTATCGCAGGCATCTACTGGTTTATTTAAAAAACAGTCTCCGGTTTTATCCCGCCAGGCCGTCTTTTTACACAGGCTCAGAAAAAAACTGCACCACCACGCAAAAAAAACGTAATATTCCCATTTTCCAGAGCATATACTGGTATTTTGAAAAAATTGCAGGAGTCCCTCCCCTCTCCCAAGAAAAGTAATAAAAAGGAGGGACTGCCGGTGAAACATAAAGTCGCTTTACTCGCTTTTTTAGTCTTAATTCTTGGAGTGTCTGTTTATTCAGCCGTTGAAGGGATGACAAAAGAAGGGGAAGTGTACACATCATTTACGTTTCAGGGAGAGTCCGAATCATGGAAAGTCGAAGCTTCATTTGTACGGGGGGAGGATGGGGTTACACACGCCCGGGACACTATCCGGTTTAATCATAAAGAAGGGCAGCCCCCCCGGAATTTTACTGTATCCGTTATGACTCCGGAGCGTGACTGGTATACAGGAACGGGGAGAGGAGTTCTCGTATTTAAAGGCGAGGCATTCCAGGAAGCCGGGATGGACCTTACCCCGTCAAACCGGAGAATTATGGCGGTCATTGACTGGGACGGGGAACATGAAATCGTGAACCTTGCCTATGTATCCGGTGGAGGACCGAACGAAACAGATGAAGGTCTCCAGGTAAATGCTGAAATCAATTAAAAAACGCCTGGCTCCATGAGAGAGCCAGGCATTTTTACTTAGATAAACAACGCCAGAATGATTCCGGCAAGACCGATCAGAGCCATCACATAGACAGGCTTAACCGGCATTTCGCCGCCATTTTCCATCGCCTTACCGAACATAAAGAACACAAGCGGGTGCACCAGGAACGGCATGGAGAAAATAAACGGAATGAGCGTTGCCGCTTCAGATCCGAACATGCCTTCCTGAATCGCAGCAAACAAACCAAAGTGTGAAATGGCAGAAGCCTGAGCCATCGCTCCGTAATCCATGGAAAGGGAGCTGATGCCAAGGAACGCAAGACCGCCGAATACGGCACAAAGCTGCCAGCCGAAGGAGAACTGCATCAAAGCGGTCACTTCTTTTCGGTCTTCACCGCCGGATTTTTGCAGGTTCTTCAATGAAAGAATCGTCAGGAATACCCCGATCGCCACAATCGCAAGGGCAGGACCCATCCACAGGCTGCCGCGCTCCGCACTTACTGCAAGAACTGAAAAGACAAACACGTGACCGAAGAACGGAATGTTAATCATAATCGGTGCGCGTGTTGCCGCTGTTTTACCAAAGTCGCCGGCCGTACATGCGCCTGTGAGCCCGGAGTGGGACAAGGCACCGGCCATACCCGGAGCAAGATTTCTCGCGTTGGCCGTTCTGGCAAAGAACATAAGAAGGGCAATACCCCCAAACATCCACAGAAGCTGTCCGAAGAATCCGTACACAAGAACAGCATTTACCCCAGGAATGGCAAAGGCGTCACTGATGCGGGAACCCCCGATCAGGAAGTTGGCTGCAAGTACGACCGGAATCCCTGCAAACAAGAGGGACCGGAGTGTCGGCCCGAACTTCCACTGGTAAAAAACAGCCCCGAGACCTGCTGCGATCATCATGGCAAAGAATATCTGCGGCAGGGCAATAAGCGGCGCCACCGTCTGAGCCACAACGTAAGAACCGAGCAGAATGCCAATAATCACAATGATTTCAATCACACCTTTACGTAAATAAAGATGCTTATTGGAAATCCGCGCTTTGTTATCGATAAGGATAATTGCCCCAACAAGGCCGATCCAGGCTACAAGCGGATAGTAGGACGCAAGCATATCTTCTGAACCTGTGCCGAGCATAAGGTGCATCAGGCCCTGAATACCGAATAACAGGAAGAAGGCACGGAGGATAAAGAACAGCTGCGTTCTGCCTGTACCCAGAATCACTTCTTCATCAGAAGGAACGACCATGTCATCCCCTTCCTCCAGTGATTTTTTCCCGAGAATCTTACGCAGCTCCTGTCCTCCGACAAAGAAGGAAACAGTCAGAGCAATGATGGTTGTTTTTGCCATCAAATCAATAAACGGGAAATTCTCAAGTCCGGGAGTGGATACTCCACTGGATTCAAGGAGGTACCCCATGGCAAGTCCGAAAATAACAATAATAAGTATTGGTGAATACCTCGTTCCGGCAACGACCGTTCTTGAAATCAGGACGATCGGAATAAGGAATAACAAGATAATCCAAAACTGATTCAACAGTTGAAGGTTCGTAATTTGATCAACAGTTTCCATATAAATCCCCTTTAAACGTGATAAAAAAATTTGTACACACAAGTTACTATGATACCTTAAAGTGAAATTGATCACAATGACAAATGGCTATTTTAATAAAATGTTCAATTTCCACTGTTTTTATCTGCCACAAAAGGGTTTTTCGGACAAGTTACTTCGAATCGTCATCATTTCATCATCCTTCCGCCCATCCCTTCATAAACATTACTAACAGGCTATGGGAGGGAATAAACATGACCAGTCATGATCGCGATAGAGAGTTAATGAGAGCCATTGATGAAATAACGGAAATTGCTGATGGATTCGGACTTGACTACTACCCGATGCGGTATGAAATCTGTCCTGCAGACATTATTTATACGTTCGGCGCCTATGGCATGCCGACGCGCTTTTCTCACTGGAGTTTCGGAAAACAGTTTCATAAAATGAAGTTGCAGTACGATCTGGGATTGAGTAAAATCTACGAGCTCGTCATCAACTCCGATCCGTGCTATGCCTTTTTACTCGATACAAATACGCTCATTCAAAACAAGCTGATTGTTGCCCACGTATTGGCGCACTGCGACTTCTTCAAAAATAACGTTCGTTTTTCCAATACGAGAAGAGATATGGTGGAAAGCATGACGTCCACAGCGGAGCGCGTTTCTCATTATGAAATGGTGCACGGGCGGGAGGAAGTAGAGAAGTTTCTCGATGCGGTTCTCGCTATCCAGGAACACATCGACCCGAGCCTTGTAAGGCCGAAGCTTTCATGGACAAAAGAAGACATCTGGCTTGATGAAGAAGATGATGATCAAAAAGCAAGTCCCTACGATGATTTATGGGTTCTTGAAAACGCGGATAAAGTAAAGCCTAACCGACGTGACCTGGTGAAAAAGAAGAAGAAGCTTCCGCCGCAGCCTGAAAAAGATATTCTTCTCTTCATTGAAGAATACAGCCGGGAGCTGGAAGAATGGCAGCGGGACATCCTCACGATGATGAGAGAAGAAATGCTGTACTTCTGGCCGCAGTTGGAAACAAAAATCATGAACGAAGGCTGGGCTTAGTTTCATCTAGGTACTTTTGCTGATTAATTACATATAGTTGAAAAAGTGGTAAGATAAACATAATAAAGAACTCTCCAAATTAAACATGTAAAGGAGATTAAAGTTTGTCTACCAAAACCCAAAATCTAACCGAGATTGTTGATAAAATTGAAGCAAAAAGAATAAGTTATGGTGTTTTAAAAAAGTGTGAAATACACTTTCATACGCCAGCCTCACATGATTATGAGCTTATTAATGGAAAGAGTTATAATTTGTTAAATCTCATAGATATTATTAAGTATGCCGCAGAAGCTAACTATTTAACTAAAGATAATGTAAATGAATTAAAAGAGAACATCGATTATTATGAGACTGAAGAATATTCTAAGGTTCTAAGAAGAGAGAAAAAGCCGTTTGCATCATTTAAGGAATACATATCTTACATGATGATTGCTCATAAAATGTACCTTGAAGAAATAGAAGTGGCAGTAATAACTGACCATAATACAATTCAAGGCTATAAAAAATTAGAATTTGCTCTAAATGAATATTATAGAGAAAGAATAAAACCTCTAAAAGAAAATAGAAATTCAATAAAGCTTTTCTTAGGAGTAGAGATTTCTTGCTCAGAGCAAAATCACTTAATAGGTATTTTTGACGAGAGTAAAATAAAAGAAGTTCAAATATTTTTAGAAGATATTATTATTAGTGAGGAAGAGGGCACCTATTATACTAGTGAGTCCTTAATCAAAGAGATTGTTGGGAATTTAGATGGGATTACATATATTGCTCATTTGAATTCAAGTAACCTACATGGAAGTGGCCTTTATAATAGGACTTTGTTTGAATCAAAACAGATGGATGTTTTTGGCTTAACTAATTTAGCATCTGAGGATATGCAGAGGAAAAGAATAAGAAACTATAACAAATTTTCTTCTAATTGTATGGGCATTGTTCATGAAAGCGACTCACATTCAATAACTAGTATTGGGGTAAATAATACGTGGATAAAGTTTAGCAAGGTGAACTTTCCATCTTTAAAAAAGGCGTTTAAAAACCATAGTATTTGTATATATCCTGTAAAGCCTTTAAAATCCGATATCTTTATTAAGGGAATGACTGTACATCCTGGGACTAAAGGCTTTTTAAAGGCTAAGTATGATTCTTCTGAACCATTACTTATTGACTTCTCTAGAGATCTAAATTGCATAATCGGAGGTAGGGGTACAGGTAAAAGTACTTTGATAAATATTATCGAAGTTGCGTTAACTAGAGAAATCGATGATTTAGATACTTTGAAGTTTATTTCAAATCACAAAAAAATATATATACTATTTCGTTATCAGAAATTCGACTATTTATTAGAATTTATTCCCCAAATTAAAGATATTGATAAAGAGTACTTCGTTAATGATATATTTCTAGAAAAAGCTTTTTTTATAAATATGAGTGGAAGAAGGAAATTATCTTCCCATTGGACTTCATTATATAAGATAGAGGGAGATGATTTTGAAAAAATCAACGGAATAGAAGAATTAGAGGTACTTTCGGGAATTTATAGAAGGTCGTATTCTATCAACCATATAATAAGTAAAATAAATGAAGGAAAAGCAGATGATTTTATTCGGGAGGTAGTCTTATACGGGTTTAAGGGTGATAACTTTACTAACTACACCAATAAGATTAATAAAATCGATAACAGGAGCTTTAAGAAATATGTTAGGGAAAATAGCGAATCTATGATCGAAGCAGTTAAAAATCGCAAGAGCAAAATTAATGAAATGTTAGAGGGTTTTAACGATCTTCATAAAGATCTGATACTTATAAAATACTCCCCTAAACAGAAAGAAACTGATTACTACTTGAAAGATTTATTAGATGAAATAAGTTCCGATACTAATCTAGCAAATACGTATTTAACATGGAACGATGTTTCTCGATATATTCAAGAGTTTTCATTGAAATATGGTTTTATGCAATTTGTAAAATTGCTATTAAACAAAAGGTACACTGACCTTGATAAGAATTTAAATATTAACGGTATGGTGGATAAGAGTAGTATAGGGTTTAAAGAGGTTACTAACCTACAACCTGTTACAGATGAAGCCAAACCTAAACTTTATGCTTCCATATTTACAAAGGTAACAAAAGATAGGGATCTGTTAGAAGCGGCAATTATTAAGTGGTTTGATGTTATAGACGAATTTACAATAAAATTTAATGTGAATTCAAAAGAACAGAATGGAACTGTTGGCCCACTTATGAAAGATATAATTGATATGTCTTTAGGTCAAAAAGTAGTTGCAATCCTAACCCTTGTTTTCAAGTATGGATATTATACAAATGATCATACACCACTAATTATTGATCAGCCTGAAGATAATCTAGATAATCAGTATATTTATAAAAACCTTGTTGAGAGCTTAAGAAAAGTGAAAAATTCGAGGCAAGTTATTGTAGTGACGCACAATTCTACAATTGTAACAAACTCTGATACAGAGCAAGTAATAATTATGGAATCTAACAACAAAGAGGGCTGGATTGAAAATAAAGGATACCCTTCTGATAGCAAAATTACTAAAGCAATTATTAACTGTTTAGAAGGCGGAATTGATTCATTTAACCATAAAATGTCTACTTATGCTTTCTTCATTAAAGAGTTCAACCAATAATTAAAATACACCATCATTGGAAGATGGTGTATTTTGTGGATATTAAATTGTAATTCGCGTTTCTATAGTGCGTTGTAAAACAATCGCATGGCTGTAATCATTTAAAAATAAAGATCATAAGATCAATGGGTTTATATTCTCCATATTTAGCCTTAGATAATTTACTCCTTTTATAAATCTAATAAATTAAATTAATCATTTCGGATAGTTTCTCTCTGTCCCAAAGTATAATGTCTGCTCGCGAAGCTAGTTCTTTAGCTGACTTTGTATAATAATTATTTGTAATCACTGCACCTTTATCAGCCTGGTAATAGTTCATACCTGCTATTACTTGTTGGACTGCATCATTGCCAACTGAAGAACTGTAACATTTCAGTTGGATGGCGAGAGTCTCATGATTCTTCCTAGCAAGAAGGTCTACGCCTTGGTCCCCAGTAATGGATTGGTAGCTAAAAGGGATTTACTTTCATAAAACCTTTAAATGGTGTACGTAATAGGAAGTAAAGTAGTTAACGGGAAGTTAGGCAGAAATTCGCATCAAGCATCAAGTTGCTAAAGTAATAATTACATAGGTGAATTGTAAGTATATTTACATGAAAGTGGGTGATCTGGTGGACCTGACTACTTTTGCAAAAAGTTTTGCAGCTTATGCATTAAGTAAGGTGAAGAATCAAAAAATTGCTAGAGATTTTAGAGACAAATGGGTTAAGGATAATTATCATACTAAAGTTGTGTCCTTGTTTAAGGCAGGAATTGAAGATGCCAAAGAAGTGTTAGATATACCTGACAAACTTATAGAAGAACTTTTAGAAGATAGAACAAATAGGAGTGAGGTATTCCGTTGGATTCTTGAGGGCACTACCATGGAACAATTTGATGGAAATAAACTTTTCTTGGAACCTTACTTCGAGAGGTATCCGTTGTATGAAGAACAAATCATTCCTTTTTTTCAACTCATATTGCTTAAAATCCATGATTACAAGGAAAAAGAATGGGAGCCTGAATTCTTAACTATAATTAAGGGGATTACAGACTTTAGAGAAGAAATGAACTTGAGGTTTGATCGTGTTGAACAGCAAAATGAAAGACACAAAACCGAAATTAATGATAACTTTTCTACAACCTTGAGAGAGATTTTAGGTCCAGTAGAATATTTAGATTTAAAACAGCTTTTAGACCAAGAAAAGGTAGTTACAGCTAGAGAAAAAGCAGAAGAGAGATTAAAGACAGCCATAAAAAATGAAGATAAATTAGAACTTTATATAATAATTGCAAACAGCTACTTGTATAGTGACAAAGCAAGTGAATCAATTCCTTATATACACGCTGCTATCACGGTCTGTAATAATGACAAAAAGGTAAGTCGTTTAGAGGCTTTAGTGGATGTAATTGAAAAACGTTACGACTTTGCAATAAAAAAATTAAACGAAAACCTAACACTAGAAGTAAGGAAAGAAGACGTTCAACTTCTAGTAAACGCACACTTATTAAAGGGGGATCTTGACGAATGTATCTTTTTATTAGAAAAATATTCAGAGGTCTCTATGGAAATTCTCAAAGCACAAGTATACTTGTTAAAAAAAGATTATACTCAAGCGCTTGTAGAAATAGAGAAACAGGAATCGAAGCAAGCTCTTTTATTAAAGTCAGAGATAATTGTTTTGCAAATGGAGGAGGATTTATTAACTGAAAAAAAAATTGATGTAAAAGAGATTACAACACATGTGCAATATTTTTTAGAGAAAGTTGAAGAGAGCAATGAAAATTCTAAACAACTAATAAAAGTAAAGGAACTAAAAGCAGCATTATCTTTTAGGAATAAAAGATATAAAGAGGCTTCAGACTTATATAGTATTGTTTATCAAAAAGTGGAAAGTGAAAGAAAGGAGCAATATTTTAACAATTTAATTTATTCGTTATATCTCTGTAAGGAATGGAGTAAAGCAGAGAAGTTAATAAAAGAAAAGATTTCAGAAAGGTTCAACTTTAAAAATCTATTAGACCTAGGAAGAGTGTATTTAAATTCAAAAGAACCTGGTAAGGCTTTATTGGTATTAGAAAAATATAAAGACAGAGTTAATAATCAAGATATTAATTTAAAAGTAGAGTATTACTTAATAATGCTAAACTCGCTTTTCTTCTTAACAAAGCACAAAGAATTGACTGAGTTAATTAAATGTATAGAACATTCTGAGTCTGTAGAGCTAGCCGAAATTATTAATGGGTATTATTCTATTAGAATTAGCGACTGGGATTCCGCAATTTTAAAATTTGAAAATGTTCAAGGTAAATTTAATAGTATAATAAATCAAGAATTGTTAATTCATTTAGTTGATGCTTTAATGAAAAAAGGAACTGCAAATGAATTGGAAAAAGTTGTTAATATCATTCCGACTTTAAAAGGTTGGTTACAGCAAGAATTTTTAATTAAAGATTATGTTTTAGCACTTTACCGATTAGAAGAATTCGAAAAGATTCTTTCTTTTTATTATGAGAACGAATTCGAATATAACAACTTGTTTCTTTTGGAGATAGTTGCAAATATTTACTATAACTCAAAATGGTTTGAGATATCTAGTAATTTATTTGAAGTGATGTATCGAAAAACTCAAGATATAAAATACCTGGCCTATTACTCCAGTTGTCTATATCAATTAGGATATCCAGAGAAATGCTTAGAAAAACTACTACTAATTGAAAACCAAATAAAAGAGGACGCCAAATTAGACGATCTTCGTTTAATGGTAGTTGTTTATATAGAAGTAATGAACTTCGAAAAGGCCCTAGAATTTGCCTATAAGTTATTTGTACATGGTAAAAATTCACCTGATGCATGGAGATTTTATTTTGGACTATTTCCACAGTTAACTAACCCTTTAAAAGAAGTTCGAGAGGAATATAAAAACGCTTTTAATAGAGTAACTAATGATTTTCATAGCGTATTTCCTGATGAACCAGTATTATATGAGTCGTTTAATTTAATTAGTGGTGATGGGATAACAAATGACTTTCTAGGCAAGCTAAACGAAATTCAGTCCTTACAACTTGAGAAAGAGAATTACTTTGAAGACAATAAATTGCACGGATCTTTTTTGACTCAACTTTCAAAGGGAGATCCTTTTAGTATTTGGATGTATATGTCTTCTAACAGTCGATTACATTTTTGGGCAAGGTTAAATAATAAGAATCTTCAAAATGATGGAATTAGAACATTCTTCAATTCACGGCGGGTACTTTGTGATATCTTTTCTTTATTTACTCTAGAAAGGTTGGATCTGTTAAAGCAATTTTCAAAGAGTATCCAACCTTATGTGATGCAGGAACAATTTTCTTCATTTTATCAAGAGTATTCACAATTGAAATTGTCTAGGAACGAAGGAACATCCAGAATTGCTAACATTGAAGGGCAGGTTATAGTTAGTAAAACAACACCAGAGGAATTAGAAAATTTGCTTTTAAAATACGAATACTTAATCTCCTGGATTAATAATAACTGTATAAAGGTTGGGAATGGAAAACTTACTAGCTATAAAGATGATGAACTTGGTCTACAGGATCCCATCATACTATGCAAGGATAGTTTACTTACTTAATTGACAGCTTTCAAATAAAAACTTTGGCTAAGAAAGATTTTGAGGTTGATACATTTTCTGTAATTGACATTGTGGATGGGTTCTTATTAGAAGGGGTTATTGATCAAAAACGGTACTGTAATTTAATCAGCCAATTAATTATAATGGGGTACAGATATATTGAACCTCCTTCAGATGTATTTATCTATTACTTAGATGAGAACAATTTGGAGAACATGCATGATTTTAATATAATATTAGAGGTATTAAGTAAGGATAGTGTAAATAAAAAATATATATTGCTAACTTCGTTTGAGATATTAAAATGGATTTGGAAAAGTACTTATGGTATAGAAAGTAAGATACAAATTACCCTCCTCTTTAAACCTATCTTCTTAAAGTTCAAACAACCGTCGCTGATCTTAAGGGAATTTGTATCAAGTGAACTAAAGGGTATTTGTAAGGCAGAACAAAGAGAAATATATAACATAATTCAAACTATAGATGATAACTCTGTTTGAAAAAAGAAGGCGGCCTGTAAAAAGTCGTCTTTTTTTTATACTTTTATCTGAATGATTATATCTTTCTCACCACTAATGATTACTTTTTCGATAACTAATTTGATTAAATCTTTTGCTTCGAGAACTGGCAGAGATTCTAAAGAATATTTTAATTTACAGAACGCTTTGTTAATTTCTTTTCTATATTTTTTTAAATCCACTTTAGTGGATTTGTTTTTAGTATTTAGTTCTTTTACATCATTAAGTTTTCTTTTCTCTTTTCTTAAGTCATCTAGTTCAATTAACCCTTCAGCATAAGCCTCAGCTTTCCTCTTATACCTGCGTTCAAGCCTTTTAACTTCCTCCTCAGAATCCTTCTGACTTTCACGTTCTAACATTGACAATTGAACTACGACCTCTGAATCCAACTGGTTTGCCAAGTTCTCCAATCCCTCTAGGAACCACTTCTCCACATCATCCGCACGATACCCTTTACTCGTGCATGTTCCATTATTCTTATTCCGCGAACAACGATATACTCTGTACCGTTTATTCTTTGATCCTGACCAACTTATACTCATTCCTCCGCCACATTGGCCACACTTAAGAAGTCCACCTAATAAATGCGGTCTCGTTTGCGAACGTGAGTGGATTGGCTTCTCGTTTATTCTTTTCTGTGCTTTGTTCCATGTCTCTTTATCAATAATCGCTGGCAACTCATTATCAAGCATGATCCATTCTTTTTCATCTTTAAGTTTTCGTGTAGAGTAGGATGAATCCGTTCGGTTCCAAGCCAGTGTACCTTTATAAACAGGGTTACTTAGTACGAGCTTTACACCTCTATTTGACCATTGTTTTTTGTAGCGGGAAGGGATACTGCGTTTATTTAGCTCTTTTGCAATAAAGTAATATCCTCGTCCCTTGTTAACAAATACATCAAAAATCTCTCGTACAATTTCAGCTTCTTCTTCATGAATAAATAAAGTACCGTCTTTAAGGCGATATCCATAAGGGTGTTGGGTGAGCCACTTTCCTTTTCGTGCAGCATGCTCCATGTTCTCGATTACGCGTTCTCGAATACGCTCTCTTTCAAACTCTGCCATAGCGCCAAGCACTTGCAGGGTAAGTCGGCCAGATGGGGTACTGGTATCAAAGTTTTCCGAGATTGAGATAAATGAAACCTCGTGCTCTCTGAAGATTTTAAGGAGTGTTAAAAGATCCAGTAAGTTACGACTTAACCGATCCAACTTAGTGATTAACAAGCACTTGATTTCATTCTTTGCTACCTTACTAATTAAAGACTGTAATTGAGGGCGATCCATGCTCTTTGCAGAATACCCCTCATCCACGAAGAGATACATGGGGTCCTCAATTTTAAGCGCTTTACAGTACATCAATAAGCGCTCTTTTTGTTCTTCTAACGAAACACCTTCCCTTGCTTGTTCTTCTGTAGAGACTCGAGTATAAATTGCTACCCCACGCATAATCATCACCTTCTTTAAATTATGTATATGAATGCTTAGAAGATCATCATTCTTCATTTTCCAGGTTAGTCCCATAGGACTTCTTTCATATGCTTCAACAAGGAGGGGATGAGCCTGGACAAAGTTAATGTTCGTTATTCAATTACTACTGGTAAAGAAGTTATTACATTTTCTTCATTAAATGAAATTAGAAATTCAACAGTCCGAATATCACTTGAGAAGAGTCTTTTGGATTTGATGAAAAGCGTGAGGGTAGCAGCAGTAAATCATCATCTTGCAGAAAAGGGTATTAAAAATCAGATCGATGTTAGTACAACATTAGTCAACAAAGAAAAGCCCAACCATTATAGTGGTTAGGCTGTCTTTCTTTAACTAATTTATTCACATATAAAAATAATGTTTACAAATATGAATAAAAATTGGCAGGGTGATGCAAATTATGATTGTGAACGAAAGAAGGTTAATCCATGACGAAGTGAAGTGAGAAGGTAATCCGCTTCATTTGGATGTTTTTCAGCTAATTCCTTTAATTCTTTAAAAGACTTTTCCATTTCAAAAACAAATGGATCATCAGCTTTAAAGGGTGAGGAATATGTAAAGAGTCCGAGCATATTGTCGATTTTGGCAAGTGTTTCCCACTCGATATTGTTGGTCTTTCCAGTTTCGAGCTGGCTCAAGTATCCAGGTGAAACCCCGATTTCTCTTGCAAAATCGTTTAGGCCATATTCATTTTCGGTTCTTAAACGCCTAATTAACTGCCCCATATTTATCAAAAGTTCTGCCCCTCTCTTTATTGGTTACCTACTTACTTCGTTCATCTGTAGACATATTCCTACAAAGTGGAGGACAAAAATGGAGATAGAACAGGATAATCAACGTGTTTCAGTCAAAAAAATCGAGTATTTTGAAAATCAAGATTTACTAGATGAAGTAATTCACCGCTGTTACATCAAGATTAAGGGTGATTTCTTTAAGCAAATTGAAGAGAAAATGCGGGAGTGATTCAATGAAAAAGACAGCACTTTATGTCAGACAATCTCTCGAGAAAGACAAGCAAAAGATGTCCATTGATATGCAAAAAAGTGTTTGCATAGAATGGGCTGACAAAAATGGGTACCAGATCTCAAAGGTATATCAGGATTACAACGTCTCTGGGCTGAAAACAAAAATTGAAGATAGGAATGGGCTTAGTGAGTTGTTACGCGACATTGAAGGTGGATTTGTAGAAAATGTCATTGTTTATAAAAGAGATCGTCTTGCAAGGGACGTACAACAGTACTTAGAAATATACGAAAGGTTTAAAGATGAAAAGGTCCATATTCACTTTACAGCAGACAATGAACCACCATTGTTTCAAGGTCCAGTAGGGGAATTATTAGAGCTGGTCATAAGCGGGGTCGCTCAATATGAAGGGGAAAATATTAACAAAAAATTAATAGATTCGAGAATTGCGAAAGTAAAGATGAGTGTAGATAACAAGAAAATATATTGGGGAGGAGGTACTTTGCCTTTTGGGTTTGTAAGTAAGGACGGTGTACTTCAGCATATTAATGACGAAGCTGTAGAAAAGATAAGGTGCGTTTTCGAGACCTTTTCAAGGGGAGTTTTAGCAGATGAGGGAAATATTTCCATTCCTATCCCGAGCCTAACAGAAGCTGCTAAACATCTAAGGTTTAAAGATGCTAGCCAAGTTGAATCAATTGTCAAAAACAGAATCCATACTGGATATGTAGTACAACGAATCGGAAAATTTACAGCAGAACACTTTTTTAAAGACTTTAGGGTTGTAGATGAAGAGACTTTTCAAAGAGCACAAGAAATATACAATTCGTTTAAGAGGGGTAAAGTAAGTAGAAAATCCCCTCCAATAATAACGTGTGAATTTATCTGTGAAGAATGTCACAGCCCCATGGCCTTTAAAAAGGATAATCAAATGTACCGTTGTGAGAACAAGCCCCGTGCCCACAAAACACATCAAAACGATTTGGAAAATGCTGTTAGAAACCAAGTGTTATCGTATCTTGTTAAGCTCTTGAAAGTTAACAAGCGATACGTTCATAAGGAGCTTGCTAAGCTACTAAGTAATGAAATGGATTCTAAAATTGATACCTACAAGAAGGAAAGGGAAGAAAAAGTAAGTGAGCTAAAAAGGTATGTTGAGTGGGATATCAAAAGGAAGAAGCCTTTTCGTAAGGTTGATCTAAACAAAACATACCGAATTGTAAGTATGTGTGAAAAAAGATTTAATGTATTACTTAAAGAGAAGAAAAAGATAAAAAAGTGGATTGATAAGCATTCTATTGACTTGACAAGCGTTGAATCATTGCCTATGAAAGTTCAGGAAAAAGCTTTTGATCATATAGCGACTGTAACCTTCTCCCCGAAATCAGGTATTAAATGTATTTTTATAAATCACAATTACAGCGATGGTGAAGAAATTGGATGACTTGAAGAAGATTATCTACAATAAAAAAGGAGTTTTTTACGGTAGACACTCTACTGATAAGCAGGAGATTACTTGGCAGCAAAAAAGGGTGGAAGAGTTTATCGCACTTCACGGGGGTAAGCGGGCTAAGGACTTTGAATACATTGATAAAGCTGTTTCTGCGAGGAAGACAAAACTGAAAGACAGGGGGCAGCTTAATAGGCTGCTTGTTGATGCTGAACGGAAATGCTTTGAATTTGTTGTCATCTCTGATTATGATCGTATTGCAAGAGATCCTAAAGATCATTTAATCTTAAAAAAACATATGCAGGAATTAGGTGTACCTGTGTTTGTAGCTTCTACAGGCACGCAATACGGGAGTGAAGATTTTCTTACGCAATTATTGTTTGATGGACTTTCAAAGTTTGAAGCTGATCAAACTGCTCAAAGAACAAAAGATACCATAAAGTTGTTAGTATCAAATGGTAAATGGAAAGGTGGTAATACACCTTATGGATACATCTACGATAAGGATACGCAAAAACTTCTTCCCGATCCTTTAACTAAGGATAAAGTCAAAGAAATTTTTAATCAATATGAGCGTTCAAGGGGTTTTAAAACAATTTCTTCTTTTCTATCCAAACTGGAAAGTGATCAGTTTAAAGCAGATACAGATTATGACAAAACTCAAAGTTGGTATCCTCGAAAGATTAAAAGTATTATAACAAACCCCATCTACTCAGGGAGAGTAACACTTAATCGTAGAAAGCACCTGAAGGGCCACACACTTAATCCGAGAAGTGATTGGTTTGAATGGGAAGCAATTGAATGTATTGATGAACCAATCATAAGTGTTGATCAGTGGGAACGCTGTTGGAAAATTTACAATAAACGAAATGAAGAAAATTTAACTTCTTTAGATACACCATTTTATTTGAGGAACATAATAAAATGTGCCCATTGCCCAAACAAAGTTATTGGAAAAAACTACTCAACAAAAAAGTATGAGTATTATTATTATGTTTGTAAGAATTGCAAATACAAGGTATCTGTCGACCAAATACACCTTAGCTTTAATAAACAATGGCAAAAACAAATCACTGATCAAGGATTAAAAAAGAAGACTGAAGCTAAAATTGAAGAAATGTACGAAAGAGAAATTTATGAACTTGAGTGCGGATTAACACAAATAAAGGAAGGAATAGATCGAATCAATAATGAAATAAATGACTTATTAGATAAGAAACAAACATACGCTAAGGTTTCAAAGACAAACTATCCATATCTATTCGGCCTGGACTTGATCCTTAAAGAGAAGAAAGGTTTACTTGCTGAATTAGAGGTTAAAAGAGAAAAGCAGGAAGGCATGATTGGAGTTGCAACAAGGTGCGTAATACCGACTCCATTAATTGAGGAGTACCTTGTATTTGATTCTTTCACGGCAGCTGAAAAAAACGACTTGATTAAATTATTTGTTAAAAGCTGCACTATTTACAAAACAGGACGTCTGGATCTGGAGCTTCTGGACTTCTCCCCAAACGCATAAAATTTTGAACCCATTTAGGGTTCTTTTTTTCGTAAACAATCGGACAAGTCAAAAATTGATTGATTTTTACTCCTGGGACTCAAGTTCTAAAATTAATCTGAAAAGCAGATAATAAAAGTATTTAACTCGTCTGGTGGATCAGTTTAATTTGTGAAACTGATGCTCTCCAACCTAACCTTAGAATCAAGATTAAAATTACAACGTCTGAATGCGGCATTGAGGAGTGAACTTGTTTGGAGATTTGGACAAAGGTTTCCTATAAACCTATTAGTACTTCAAATAAATGGACTAGCTCAAGATTGTTTTTTCGGTAACAGGGGTCCAGTAGGGATCCCTACTGGACCCCTGTTACCGAAATGACCTAGTCCTATCTCCATTGCTGTAAAGCGGAAAGACAAGTATTCGAATAGTCTGTAAATGTAGCTTGGTCTATTGTTTCGGTAACAGGGGAAACAATCTATTGTTAAATTGAAACATTAAAATTTAACATTAAAAATTAATGTTAAAATTTTATATTAAAATGAATGAAAGCCATTTAAAAAGTTGCATTTTTTATCCACTTCATAGCTGACTATGGCTCGGCATACAAATGAAGGTGGAGGTGTGTAAAGTGAGAAGGTTTACAATTAATGAAGCAACTCAAATTTTAGCTAAATACTACATTTATGTTACACCTGAAAAGTTGACTCGGACTATTCGTGATGGTGATTTGACTGCATTCATTTCAAGTCGTAAAGAAGGTTATCGTATTGATGAAGAGGATCTGTTTGAGTACATTGAAATTCATCGTCCAGAGTTAAGGGAAATTATCGATGTTTATGAGCAAAATGAATATCAAAAAAGTAGTAATGCAACTAAGGCTGCAGAACAGAATTTGAATAATGAATTAACAGTTGTTTTAAAAAACATAAAAACTACTCTTGATTTACAAAACAAGTTTCTTACTGAGACGATGAAACACTCCTTTCCATTAAATACCTTACATCATCAATCAAGAATAACTGAAGAAAAAAACGATGCTGAGGAAGACGGTTTGTGTCAGGATAATTGTGAGCATAAAGAAAAAAGTAAAGATAATCATCCTAAAATAAAGAGAGTGGAATTCATTGATAAGTGTAAACAAATTTTTTCGAATGATAAGGACTATGACTTTGGAGGTTTATATGAACAGCTTCTAAAAGGGAAATTTGATTTGTATTACAGATCTGAACCATTCAGTATTCGAGTGAACGGTAAAGATTATGATATTTCCCCAAATAATGGTCAAAAAGGGGTTTCTCGAATGGTCAAATTATTAAAAACCTCTGTTGAGGATGCACAACCAACGCTTTTTGAAACAGCCGCTGGGGATAACCAAAATTAAGTAGTTGTCCAATATGTCGCATTAGTTAGGTAGTACTCTCATATGAATTAATTATCAGAATATGGGAGGTCATCGAATGTTAATTAATGACCGTGATAAAGAGCTTGTCAGAGCGATTGATGAAATAACAGAAATTGCAGATGGTTTCGGACTTGATTACTACCCTATGCGGTATGAAATTTGTCCCGCTGACATCATTTACACGTTCGGTGCTTACGGAATGCCGACTCGTTTTTCACACTGGAGTTTTGGAAAACAATTCCATAAAATGAAGCTACAGTATGATTTGGGTTTAAGTAAGATTTACGAGCTTGTAATTAACTCCGATCCTTGCTATGCTTTTTTGCTCGATACAAATACATTAATTCAAAACAAGCTGATTGTCGCCCACGTATTGGCACACTGCGATTTCTTTAAAAACAACGTACGTTTCTCCAACACGAGAAGAGATATGGTCGAAAGCATGACGTCTACGGCAGAACGAGTGTCCCACTATGAAATGGTTCATGGTCGAGAGGAAGTTGAAAAGTTCCTCGACGCGGTTCTGGCTATTCAGGAACACATCGATCCGAGTCTGGTTCGACCGAAGCTATCATGGACAAAAGAAGACATTTGGCTCGATGAAGAAGATGATGATCCAAAAGCAAGCCCTTATGATGATTTGTGGATTCTTGAAAACGCAGATAAGGTGAAGCCCAATCGACGTGACTTAATGAAAAAGAAAAAGAAACTTCCGCCCCAACCTGAAAAGGACATTCTCTTGTTTATTGAAGAATACAGCCGTGAGCTTGAAGAATGGCAGCGAGATATTCTAACAATGATGCGTGAGGAAATGCTTTATTTCTGGCCACAGCTGGAGACAAAAATAATGAATGAGGGCTGGGCCAGTTTTTGGCACCAAAGGATTATTCGTGAAATGGACCTCACCGAAGACGAAGCGATCGAATACGCCAAACTGAACGCAGGCGTTGTTCAGCCGTCCAAAACGCAAATCAACCCTTACTATTTAGGAATAAAAATCTTTGAAGACATCGAAGAGCGGTATGATAATCCGACTGAGGACATGATCAAGCGCCAGGGTGTGAAACCAGGCAGCGGCCGTGAGAAGATGTTCGAGGTTCGGGAAATTGAATCGGATATTTCGTTTATCCGAAACTATTTAACAAAAGAACTGGCCTCGCGTGAGGATATGTATCTGTTTCAGAAGAAAGGCCGTGACTATAAGATCGTAGATAAACAGTGGGAAGCTGTGAGGGATCAGCTTATCTCAAGCCGTGTGAATGGCGGGTTTCCTTATCTTCAGGTTACGGATGGGGATTATCTGAAGAACGGTGAGCTTTACATTTCTCATGCGTATGAAGACATTGAGCTTGATACGAAGTACCTTGAAAAGACACTGCCATACCTCCATCAGCTTTGGGGGCGACCTGTTCATATGGAGACTGTGCTGAGTGACCGTAAGATTGTATTCACATATGACGGAAAAAAAATCCACAAGAGATACCTGTGAGGGGGGTGAAACTATGGACCCCAAAAAAAACGAAGAGTTAATTGATGTATTAAAAGAGATAAGTGGTACGATAGCAAACTTAAATGAACAACTTAGTTATCAAGTTGAAATGTTGCATTCCTGTAAAGACGCAGCGGATAGGATTGCTTGTCACTTGGAGAGTTTAGTTTACAAGCAAGGTTAACTATTTTATAAGAAGCAACCTTTTTGGGGTGTATTTCCTAAGATGTGTATCTTTTCCAGTATGGAGGTCCCCTCAGATCAGTATAAAGCCATAGAGAATAATACTAAAAACTTGGAGAAGATACTGCCTTATTCGTATCAGCAATTGAGGGCTTAAGTTAAATAATTCAATAGTAGGATACGTTTAAAGGAATAAATTTAGAGCGAAATTAAAGCAACTAAAGGAAGATAAATAGGTGTAAAATATCTATCATCAAACGCCTCAAATATTATCAACTGCCATTTAGAATCTCTTGTATATATGTGATTGATTATTAGAAGTTCAGCTAATGAAAAGGCTGAACTTCTTATTTATCATTAGCGAAATATACAACTGAATATCGAAATGTTTCAATTATTTGTATTAGATTATCGCTTCCTGTACATTGTTGGAGTTTTCATAAAATGGTATTCTATAACTATATTAGGAAAAAGGAGGGAAGTATGTGGAAGAATATGAATTGTTTATTAGTCTTTTAGAACCTAAAGATATGAAAGAAATATGTGTAAGATTTAATATCCAGGTAGAAGGTTTTTCGAGATTAAGAATAACTCCTCCAAGAGAAAAGATGGTTGATGCCATAAGAATATACTTGATAAATGGTTTAATGAAAAAGAAAAAGAGAGCTATTAACTTTGCAACCTTGTTAAATTCTATTTCAAATTCAATGATAGAAAGAGACCCAACGTTGAGAGAACTTACTTTAGAGGAGTTTATTATTAGGGTTAAAATTGATCGGAATATAAAATTATATCAAGGTTTTGCAATGTTATATTCAATTCATAATAATATTTTTTATGAATTTAGAGAGTTGTTATTTCAGAATAGAAAAGAAGGAAAATGGTTATTTTCAAACTTAACAAATGCAGATAATTTACCTTCGCTTGATTTAATAAAAAGCTTAATTCATCAACAATCCTCATCTGAATTTGCAACAATACACAAAAAATTAAAATCTTATGAGAAATTAGAAAAAAATAGAATTGGAGAGGAGTTATATGAAAAACTTAAGTTAGAAATATCTGGATCCGAGGAGAAGTTGTTACAGGAGTTGGTAAGAACCCCAAAAGCTGAACACACTTGTTTATACCTTGTCTTCTTGTTAGAAAGTGATAATTACAAATATTCAAATTACTCTTTTATTGTAAAAGAAATAGATAGCGCTTACAAGAGTCAGGTGATAATTCAAAGAGTAAAAGAATACAAGGAAATGACAAATTTGCAATTGAAATATAGGGAGGAAGTTAATTTTCTATCAGAAAAGAATGAGATGCTAGAAGCCAAGAATGAAGAATTATTATTATCTATTAAAGAAAAAAATACTCTAATTAGTGAAACAGAGATTTTAAGGAAGAAACTAATGGAAGAAAAAACTTATATTCAAAAAAATGAACCATTCAGGTTGTTCTTTTATAAACTGCTGATTGATAAAGATTTTTTAATAATTACTATGGAGAAAGACAGCTTTGAGGAAACTCCATTTGAAGAGATAGTTATAAATAAAAAGGAATTTAGTACCATAAGTAAAAGAGATTTTAAAAAAATAAAAGGAAAGTATCTTTTTTTTATAAGAAATTCATTCACAAAACGAGAGTGGGAAGAAATCAAGAAATTTTTAGATACTAAGAACTTACTTTATTTTGAAGTCGGTAGATATACTATTACAGATTACATCGAAGAAATTATTTTACACTTGTATCGAGAGGAGAAGAATTATGAATTTTACAACTACACATGAGGGTTTAATTAATTCAGAGGAAAAGAGACGAATAGAAGAGTGTTTAATTATGGGAAGGTTAGCAGATGATGGTCCAGGATTACCTTCCACAGGGATAGAGCAAGGAAGAGCTGTCAGCTTAACAACTTTTGCGGGCCCAGATAAGGTTATTTTTTATATAAAGAGTTTATCTGAAGAACCTTTTTTATTAATGGAGAAGTTAGGGAAAAGAAATGAGGAAGTTTTTGTAACATTTGATAATAGAAATAAGACATATCTAGATCGCTTTAAGTATTTTACATTAAATGATGAGGAAAAAGTTGAATTTTTAAGAAGTCACTTTATTAATAAACCAATACTTTTTAAGCCGAAACTAACATATGGAAATCAAGAAAGGTATCATTATAATCTCGAAATGCAATTCGTTGAGACTGAACCATTCACATTGGAAGATAGTTATTTTACTATTCCTCATGTAAAGAAGGGGTTGCCTCATAATAGGTTTGAAAAGGCTATGATTGAAGGAAAACCAATTGAACTTCCGTCCTATAATCATGGATTAGAACTTCCAGAATTTATAATTTGTGATAAGTATTTGTATCGATTAGAAGATGATGCATTTGAAAAGTATCCGATAAACGATAACCTTTATCTATGCAAAAAACCTTCTTCTGTAAAGAGAATAGACATACCTAGTAAAGAGGAGTTTAAACAATTGACATTTAAGGAAGTATCCTTTGTTCCCTATAGTACAAAAATGGATTTTAATGACCTTCCTGGGCAGACAATTACAGAATTAAATAAGGCTGAAGAACAAAGAGTTAAAAAGAGTGAACGGGTAAATAAAGATAATAAAGCAAATAAAATAAATGAGGATAATTCTAAAAGTAGAACAAATTCTAACGTGTCAAATAATATAGCAGAAAACGAATTTATTGCTTGGTTACATTATTTGGCAGAGAAAAATAATTTAGTTTATGAGTCTCATGATTTAATAAATTTTCACACTTCCATGAAGACAGCAAGGTTTTCTATATTGGGTGGAATGAGTGGAACTGGTAAAAGTAAATTAGCTAGAGTTTATGCGGATGCCTTAGGATTAGAAGAGGGAAAAAATCTTCTATTCATTCCTGTTAGCCCTTCTTTTACAGAACCTTCGGATGTATTGGGATTTTTAAATCCTCAAACTGGTCTTTATTTAGAGAGTGAAACAGGGTTAATTAGTTTCTTGGTAGAGGCAAAAAAGAAGCCAAGACAGCTTCATATGGTTGTTTTTGACGAAATGAACTTAGGTCAAGTTGAGCATTATTTCTCACCTTTTATTTCTTTATTAGAAGGTGAAGAAGATGAAAGGATTCTACGACTTTTCAGTAAAAATCATTTCTCACACCATCCAGATTTAAAAGAGATAAAAATTGGTTCAAATGTATTATTTGTAGGTACAGCTAACTTTGATGAAACTACGAAGGATTTCTCTAATAGGATGCTTGATAGATCCAATGTAATATTATTGGAGAAAAAAAGGTTTATTGAGGCAAAGAAAGAAGAAGAGAAAGCAGCACAGAATATACTTGAATATCAAAACAAAACACTAAGTTCACTTGAAGATCCAAACCCAGTTTCAAAAGATAACTTTCTGTCGTGGATCAATAAAGAGAGTGGTCTTTCTTCACTAGAGGATGATGAATTAATTGTCTTAGACAAATTACATGAGGAAATTAGTAACTTCGATTCACAAACAGGGGTTAGCTTTCGAATTGCAAAAAGCATAGGGCATTATTTAGAAAATATCCCCAAAGATGAAGATGGTTATGATTTGTTTTCTCGAGAATTAGCCTTTGATTACCAGATAAAGCAACGTATTTTAACAAAAATTCGTGGTCATAGAGACCAAATTGAAAATTTAGTTGGTTTTATTGATGAGGAAGAAAACTATAGGGATGGACGAATAGGTCATATTCTTCCAGAAGAAGATAATCAATTTTTTATTTCGAGAAGATATCTGAAACAAAAAGCAAAAGAGTTGATGCGTAATGGCTATACTATGTAATGGGCAAAAGCTGCCATTGAAATTGTCGTTTTATTTTAGACCAAATAAAGAAGAAGAAGTTACCCAAGTATGGAAACCAAATAGCATGAATGGACAAAAAAATTTCATTACTATTAAGGAAAACTGGTATGTGGGTATAAAATTCTATTGTGAGAACAAAGAAGATTATTGTGATGAAGCCAGAGTATCTTTACAAACCTCACTTTATGATCAAGATGATAACCAACAGAAATTAACATATTCCCTCTCAAATAAAGATGAGATAAAGTGGATATATAATAAAGACATTAGCAAGGATACGGTATACCCATGGAGAATGGGGAGTTATTTTATAGATATTGAATATAGAGGAGAACGTTTTAGTACAGGTTTTATTGTATTGCCAACTCACTTGACTGTTGAGCAAATATATACCATTCATAATTTCTTAGAATCAAAATCTGAAGGGATTATATATGATCTCATTTATAGTACACCTTCTCTTTCCAAAGTAATTGAAGAGCCGACTTCTAATCAGTGGGTATACGATTATGCTCGTTTAATGGAAGATGTTAAAGATAAAATACTTTACTCTCTTTACGAAATTGATAAAAGCCCTAGCACCCAATTAGAAAACGTATATAAAATATCTCCAAAGCAGGGGAGACTAGGAATAAAAAGTGTGAAATGGGAATGCAGAGGTAAATCATCTTTTAAAAATAAAAATAAATGTGAAAGTGTAAATACCCCACCAAATCAATGGTTAGTGCATATATTACAGAAGTGGAAAAATCGTATAAGTGAAGTGAAGAAAATATTACTAAAAAACCATGTTATGTTAGAAGATGAACTTATAAGGATTAGCGATGAAATTGAAGAAATAAATGTTAAAAAGGTTAAGTTGAAAACTCATAGTAATGCAGCTAAATCTACATTTTACCATTATGAAAACCTATTGACAAAATATACCAAAAACATTAAGAAAAATGAATCATTATATTTGCAACATGAAAAATGGATAAACACGCTTGAGTTATTAGAAGGCAAAATGGGTTTTATGTTGACCAAATCCTTCCTAAAGTACACTGAACGAGGATTTAGACGCCCTTTCTTAAAACGAAATTCTTATGTGAATATTGATTCAATGTATGAAGAATCTTATAAAATAAGAAAAGATGATGGGTATCAAAAACGTATGCTCAAGATACTTAAGCCAACATGGCATATATACGAATATTATTGCCTTTTTAAAACCCTAGATTCAATTAAATGCTTGGGTTATAGACTTGTTGATGGTATAGGTCTTTCCTTTCTAAATCTATTTCAAGAGAATAATGTACCAGAAGGTCATAGGTTTGTATTTGAAAATGAGAATTCAATAATTCATGTTTGGTATGACAAGTATCATGCTCATACAGAGAAAGAAGCAATAGAAAAAGAAGAGTATTTCTTCACTCATCAAAATAAAAAACGTCCTGATATAAAAATTGATGTATTTAAAAAGGATGAAGAAAGGGGGCTGCTTTTTAAGGATAGCGTAGTCATAGATGCTAAATTTAGAAAATTGAGCAGTATCTATAGTCAAAATTATGTTAAGGAAGCGCATAGTCAACTATCCGCCTATCATTCATTCTTTTATTGTGGTGACAATCGTTTAAGTAATTCCTATGGAACTGCAGTCAACAGGGTAATATGTTTACATGCTAGCGGAAATGAGGACAAACCTAGACAAATATTAAGACCAATCACATACATTAATTTATTCCCTTATTTAGAGCAGGGGGGAGAAGAATTGGTGAATAATTCAATTAATGATATGGGAGCAGAAGAATTAAGAGAAGAGTTGAAAGAATGGCTTAGTGAATTAACAATTGAATCTAACTTTGTTTAGAAATTACTAACACACTCACGAAAGAGCAGGCCACGTGAGAAGACATGTACCAATTCTAGAAGAAAGGCCGTGACTACAAGATTGTGGATAAAGCAATGGGAAGCAGTGAGGAATCAGCTTATCTCAAGCCGCGAGAAAGGGGGATTCCATATCTTCAAGTTACGGAAGGAGATTACTTGAAAAACGGTGAGCTATACATAGCTCATGCGTATGAAAATATTGAGCTGGATACGAAGTACCTTGAAAAGACACTGCCATATCTCCATCAGCTTTGGTTACGCCCTGTTTATATGGAGACGGTGCTCAGTGACCGTAAGATTGTGTTTACCTATGACGGGAAGAAGATTCATAAGAGGTATTTATAAGGGAAAGGATTTATGGGAATCGTAAAAACCGACGAATTAATCCTTGTGAAATCTATTGCACAAAGGCACACCACAATGGTGTGCCTTTTGTTAAGATAACTCAAGGTTAGGATTCAACTCATATAGAGAAGAATCCATTGTTTCAATCCACAGATTCACCAAATCAACGCCATTGATTAGATCAATGTTTAAGTCTGAAGCATATTGTTTCGCCCCAGCAGTGAAATCACTTGTGGTTATTACATATCCTTTTTTAGCATTGTGTTTAATCATGTTGGAGTGGACAAGAGCAATAGGTTCATAATTTACATTACCTTTGTATGCTTTTACTTGTCCTAATGATAACTCTTCTTGGTTTTTAAGTTCAAAATCCACGCCAAAATCACCCGAAGAATTAGTTACAAACAGTTCTCCACCGTATTTTTCTTGAAACAGTTGACCTACAAAATGCTCAAAATCAGTAGGTGTATTTTTTAAAAACAACTCTGACACTTTTTCAGATTCGATATCCTTGTTTGCCAAGTTAAAGCGGTATGCTAAGCCCATGGCCAGTGTCTTTTTTAATTCTAGACTTGTATTGATTTTATTAGCTAACATATATGCCTCAATTTCTCTTCTTTTCTTTATATAAAGGCTCTGTTAAAGCTTGTTGTTGATATTTGCTCACACAGAACAAATGTTCTATAATAGAGTCATCAAAGTTGGGGGTAGTGATGACTGTGAGAGCAGCCGATATCATTAAAGCCATTCAAAAACTTAATCCAGCGGAAAAACATCGGCTACGGGAATATTTAATCGATGTTCTTACTGCCTCATCGTCAACAGGAACCGTGCTGGAAGAAATCTCGGAACGAAAGCATAAGGGTGGCTATCGTTGTCCTGGCTGCGAGTCAGAATATATTGTGCGGTTTGGAAGATACTCTACTATCGTAGATGGCGAAGAAGTGAAGAAGCAGCGTTATCGTTGTAAGGCTTGTAAAATGACTTTTACAGACCTCACCAATACGGCATTATATCGAACACGTCATCTCAATCGTTGGATGAAGTTTGTAGAATGTATGATAGAAGGTTATTCGCTTCGTAAATCAGCGGGGCTGATTGGAGACGTTACTCACGTCACATTATTTTATTGGAGACACAAGCTCTTAACGGCATTAAAACAAATGGAAAGCTCAAATTTCCAAGGTATCGTTGAAATGGACGAAACCTATTTCCTGTACTCTGAAAAAGGACAAAGAAAGATTAAAGATAGAAAGTCTCGGAAACGGGGCGGTTCTGCAAAGAAACGCGGCATAAGCAATGAACAGGTATGTGTCCTGGTCGCAAGAGACCGTGAGAAGGCGACCTTTTCACAGTCGTTGGGAATGGGACGATTAACTAAAGAGCAATTAGACAAAGCCATTGGGCATAAACTTACCAACGAGAATGTGTTATGCACCGATGCTTGGCGTGCCTTTAAAACCTATGCCACTGAAAAGGGAATATCCATTTACCAGTTTAAGTCTGACGGTAAAATTCGCACCAAGGGTCTATATCACATCCAAAACGTCAACAACTACCACCGAAGACTGAAGGGCTGGCTAGAACGCTTTAACGGCGTAGCGACCAAGTATCTTAACAATTACCTTGCGTGGTTTCAAACGTTAGAGAGCATCCATCATCAACGAAATGAAATTACAATGAACGATATGATAATAAAAGGGAATTTAATTCCAAGTACAGAAACATATGATACACTTAGATTATCCAAGTTTACTGTATAAGGGATATTTTCTTTATTCAACTAACGGGGAGATTCGTTTAATAAGGACATACCATTTTTTATTGAACTAACGAGCAGGATAATTGAAAAAGAAACGTGGGGGACTTAAATATGGATAGTTTAGAAGTTGTGAGAAAGTTTTATGATGAAACAGTAAATTATGAGTGGGAACGGCTCGAACGTCATAAAGTTGAGTATGAACTTAGCAAACGCTTTATGAATCGTCATATTAAGCCTGGGGATAAAGTATTGGACCTCGGCGGTGGCCCAGGTAAGTATTCACTTTATCTTGCTGAACGTGGATGCGATGTGACATTAGCAGATTTATCCCAAAATAATATCGATTTTGCTTTGAAAAAAGCACAGGAACTTGAACTTCCACTAAAAGGCTTGTGTGTAGATGCTCGTGATTTATCAAGCATTGAAGATGGTCAATTTGACCATGTGCTTTGTATGGGACCGATGTATCATCTCAAAATTGAGAATGACAGAATTAAAACTATCAAGGAATGTTTAAAAAAACTAAAGCCAAATGGAACTATATTTGTGGCATTTGTCTCTTCTTATTCTTTCGTTTGGGATTATCTAATCCGTAATCCTCAATTTATATTAGATGATGAACGGAAATCTCAATTAAATAATATAGTTGAAGATACGAACTTTGCAGGACAAGGGTTTACAGATAACTTTTTTATCTCTCCTAAGGATGTCCTTCCATTTTTTAATCAATTTAACCTTGAAAAACTTCATTTACTTAATTGCGAGGGTTTTCTATACTTACGAGAGACAGAACTACTCACCCAACCCCCTGAAGTAATATCTGCTTGGATTGACTTAGCAGAAAAAGTATGTGAACGAGAAGATTTACTGAGTTTATCAGAACATTTAATGTACATTGGTAAAAAGGCACAATAAATTTACTTCAACTAACGGGTAGCGTTAGTTTAATAAGGCAATAAAACAATACGGAACTTCCAGTTTTATGGGAGTTCCGTATTGTTCTATAAATATCAACATTGAACTTTAACAGAGCCTATATAAAAGAGCAGAGACCCGATGATAGCGAGTAAAGACATTACAATTGCTAATCCCATTGAAATCACCTCACATATTTAAGTTTCCAATAACAGCCTGTCCTTGTGACAATTTTTTAAACAAGAAACTAGAAAAGCTATAAAAGCACCAAACTAAGGTATTGGAATAAATTCTTCACCAAGTACCAACCAAGGTATAGAAATCAAAATTTATTTAGAAGTCCGTGCGTGATCAGTTTATCTCTAGCTGAATGAATGGGGGCTTATATCTTTAGGTTACAGACGGGGAGTACCTGGAGAACGGAGAGCTTTACATTTCTCATGCTTATGAAGGCATTGAGCTGGTTCGAAGTACCTGGAGAAGATACTGCAGTGCCTGTATTAGCTGTAGGGTGGCAATGGGCATATGGAGACGGTGCTCAGTGACCGTAAAATTATATTTACGTATGATAGGAAGAATATTCGTAAGATGTAGTTTTAAGAAATAGTTGTAAGAAATAAAGAGACTATGTCAAAAGGTTTATTTTTGGATAGCCTCTTTTTATAAAAATCAACACCTTAAGTATTCGGTACAAACTCAATAGTTCGGGCTGTTCGATTTGATGCTTCGTCACCAAGATATTTTTTTACGACATGTAGAGACATGTTGATTCCAGCAGAGATTCCTGCTGCAGTGATGACGTCTTCTTCGTCTACATACTTTACATCTTGCACAACTCTCGTATTCGGATAGGAACGTTCCATTAAGGCAAGTGCAGCTCTGTTTGTCGTCGCATTTTTATTATCCAACAAGCCTGCTTTTGCGAGGAAAAAAGCCCCAGTACAAACAGAAGTAATTAATGCTTGGCCACTTTGCTGTGCAATCCATTTAATGATTTTCTCGTCTGAATTTACAGTAGTTATAGCTTTAAAAGGACCTCCTGGAATGACAACAATGTCAAACAACGGAGCGTTGTTAAAAGCGCAGTCTGGCTTAACGACTAAACCATTATGGATCATAACTTCTTCTCCGTCTTTAGAGACAGTGGTAACCTTGAATGGCTTTTCTTCAATTAGGAGCTTACTCATAAATAATCTTTTTACATCTTCTTCATTATACGTGGTCAAGTTAAAAACTTCATAAGGGCCTGCAAAATCTAAAGCATCTACCATATCAAACAACAAAATACCTACGTTAAATTGTTTAATGTTAACCCCTCCTTAAAGAAAATATATACCTATACGGGGTATATGTAAATAGAAATTCCGAAATATGTAAAAAAGCCCCTCTTTAATATTTTTATGTAAACATTAAAATTCAAAATCTTTTAGAACCATTTAATAGAATCATATTTAATTTTTATGTGTATAAGTTATAATTAATTTACATGATAAACCCAAAGGAGGAAATATAATGAAACAACCTTGGTACCTGCAAACCTGGTTTATTGCTCTGTGGTTCAGTCTCACTTACTTTATAGTTCCATTTTTTATTGGAGTTGTGCTTCTTATTTGGCAATTTGTAGATAAGAAACGTCGTGAAAAAGAAATGGGGCTCGGTGAAGCATTTGACAAAGAAGCGTATAAAGAAAGAGCTGAAAAAGAAGCTGCTAAAGCAGAATCGAAAAAGGAAATGCTTGTGAGTGATATCACAAAGCTTGAAACTACCATTCAAGATAAAAGGAATGAACTTGTAGAAACAAATGAAGAAGTGCTATTACAATCATTCGGATTTTATGATCCTAAATATGAATTTGAAAAGGTTGAGGATTATAAGTTGGCATTGGATCGTATCCGACAGGAACAGAAACAGATGGTTAAAGATAATAGGGCGACCAATCATGCTGATAACTGGACCGTGGATGGCAGTAAGAAGAAAGGTGAGGCACTCAACAAGAATAACATTAAACTTACTCTCCGCGCTTTTAATAATGAGTGTGATGCTGCGATAACGAAAGTTACATTTGCAAATATTGATGCAATTGAAAAACGCATTAAAAAGGCTAAGGACACTCTTGATAAAACAAATAAAAACAATCGTATTGAGATACGACCTGAGTACATGGCAAAAAAAATTGATGAACTGTATCTTGCTTATGAATATCAAGTTAAAAAGGAAGAAGAGAAGGAAGAGCAACGCCAAATTAAAGAACAGATGAGGGAAGAAAAACGTATTCAGCAAGAGATTGAACTGGAAAAGAAAAAGTTGGAGAAGGAAGAACAGCATTTCGCCAATGCGAAAGCTAAATACCTAGAACAGTATAATGACGCTGACGAGGAAATGAAAAAAGAAATACTCGCAAAGATGGCTGAAATCGATGATAAACTTGCAGAACTTGAAAAAGCCAAACATGATGTGGATTTTAGAGAACAAAATGCTCGCGCTGGCTACGTATACATCATTTCCAATATTGGTTCTTTTGGTGAAAACGTATATAAAATCGGGATGACTCGCCGCCTTGAGCCTGATGAAAGAATTAAGGAGCTTGGAAATGCCTCTGTCCCGTTTATGTTTGATGTTCACGCAATGGTCTTCTCTGAAGACGCTCCAAAATTGGAATCGACCCTTCACAAGGTGTTTGAACAATATCAAGTGAATCGGGTAAACCCAAGAAAAGAATTCTTCCGAGTAACGTTGGATGAAATAATAGAAGTGGTGAAACAAAACCACAATAAAACAGTTGAGGTTACTAAACTTGCAGAAGCTGAAGAGTATCGAAAGTCCAAAAAGCTTGAAGAGGAAACAGAGGATAGAGTAGCAGTATAACCTAATAATTTGTATAGAGGAAAAGGATGAATGGTCTTAACTTATTGAGGTTCATTCATTCTTTTTCATTTTACAAGCACTTTAATTATCAGGAGGCGGCTTGTATGACTGAAAAAACTAGCATAAATATAGTACGAGAAATCAGTGATTTTATTAAGGAAAACAAAAAATCTTTACTCCTTACACTTGGTAAAGTCTCAGAAATAAAGCAGATAGATCAAGGGGGAAATGGTCTTGTTTATGGTGGAATTCAAAATAAAAGTGAGGTGGCAATTAAGTTTTGGTTGAGGATAGTCAGACAAGTAAATTAGAGCGCTTTAAGGCAGAATATTAGGTCATCACCTCTTCATAAAGATGGAGGTTATGCCAAATATCAAAAGCCAGACGTTGATTGACTTTGCAGAATGTCACATCCAAGGCGGCTCGGTGATTAGCAATGATGCGTACCATTTTTATAGAAAACTGTAAGATCAGGGATATACACACGAATACCACGTATACAACCCTAAGAAAACCCCCGATCACCTTCGTTGACTTCATCCCCTATTATCAAATGCCAAGGCACTTGTAGGCGGGACATTTCATGGTGATACTTCCCATCAGGAATAAATAACGGATTATTTTCATGACTTACTTCAATTGCACCTATGTATTGAATAACCCCCTTTACATAGCCCTCCTCATGTACTTCTCTTTGAAACGCTTCCTCTGGAGTTTCCCCTTTTTCAATATGACCACCAGGAATATTAAAACATCTATCCTTAACGTTTACTAACAATATTTTCTCCTGACTAAAACAAATCCCACGAACACTTGTAACTTTATTGTAGTCGATATTTAGTTTCATGGGGAGCCATGTAAGGTTAACTTCATGACCATCCCAATTAACGTGAATTTGGTTGTTCATTTGTTTATTTTCTTTTCATATATAGATTTCCGTATAGATAATAAACTCTTAAATTATTTTAATACTTCCTATTTTCTTCAACAATCCTCCCCGTTTGTTGAACAAGAGCAGCGACAGCATCTTGTGCTAACGCACCCAATAGTTGAATAACCCTTTTTAATTATCAACCTTATTTAAAAACTTTTCTAATATTCTCGAATATATATCTGGTTGTTCCGAATGAACCAAGTGGGATGCAAAAGGAATAATAGATACATGAACATCATCTTTTATTGAAGGATAAAATAATGTACCTTTAGCTTCAGCTTTATTCCCCTCACCAACCATATACAGAATAGGAGCAATAATACCATCCAAATCATTTGTCTCTTCAAATGGATACCAATTTTCGTTCTTAGCCATCTCAAGGAACTGTCTCCAATTGGACTTATGTAAATTTTCAAAGTAACCTACTGCATCATTATTTTTTAATAATTGAGACTGATGTTCAACACCTTCCTTTTGAAGTTCTATCCAATTGTCGGGTCTTTTGGCCAAAACACCAGAAATCGTTAAACTTTTTACTTTAGAAGGAAATCTTTTTGCGAAATAAAGTCCTACCAGAGCTCCTAATGAACATCCTACTAAATGTGTGGACTCTATACCTAAATGGCTAAGTGTTTCAGCTATGTCTTCTGCTGAGTCTTCAAAAAAGTTAGTAAAGTCATCTTCTACCGAATTGCCATGACCACGTAAATCAGGTAGAACAATTTTATATTTATTTTTAAAATATTCTCTCTGATATTCAAAGTCAGTCAGACCAGTTTGTAAACCAGTATGTAGAAAAACAATAGGTTGTCCTTCCCCAAAAACTTCAGTATGTAAAATCAAATTTAATTCCCCTCTTTTTTTACTTTCTTATGTTCAACTCTTCTCCCCGTTTAAGTACGCATATTCACAATATCTTTCCTAATTTTAACATACATTTAATTCATCGATATATTTCTTTAAATGAATGAGAAAACGTTTATGATCATGATCATACGAGTTTCTATAGCTATTCTGAGCTAATGGAATACTCATTAATGGTATTAGAATGAATAAGCACGAAGAGGTCAGTATCAGATTATAAGCTATAGTGATTAGAATAAAGCACCTAGACGAAACGAAGGCTGGGCGAGCTTCTGGCACCAGCGCATAATCCGTGAATTGGACCTCACAGAAGACGAGGCCATCGAATATGCCAAGCTGAACGCAGGCGTTGTCCAGCCGTCCAAAACGCAAATTAATCCGTACTATTTAGGTATTAAAATCTTTGAAGATATAGAGGAGCGCTACAATAACCCAACAGAAGACATGATCAAACGCCAGGGAGTGAAACCAGGCAGCGGGCGCGAGAAGATGTTCGAGGTGCGGGAGATTGAATCGGATATTTCGTTTATTCGAAACTATTTAACAAAAGAACTGGCCTCGCGTGAGGATATGTATCTGTTTCAGAAGAAAGGCCGTGACTATAAGATCGTAGACAAACAGTGGGAAGCCGTGCGTGATCAGCTTATCTCAAGCCGTGTGAATGGAGGATTCCCTTACCTTCAGGTTACAGATGGGGATTATCTGAAAAACGGTGAGCTTTACATTTCCCATGCGTATG
The DNA here is from genome assembly GCF_003710255.1 of Alteribacter keqinensis. Lineage (NCBI taxonomy): Bacteria > Bacillati > Bacillota > Bacilli > Caryophanales > Bacillaceae > Alteribacter > Alteribacter keqinensis. Next base: position 202,357 of record NZ_RHIB01000001.1, read on the forward strand.
AAGATATTGAGCTGGATACGAAGTACCTGGAAAAGACACTGCCATACCTTCATCAGCTTTGGGGGCGACCCGTTCATATGGAGACAGTGCTCAGTGACCGTAGGATTGTTTTTACGTATGACGGAAAGAAGATTCATAAGAGGTATTTATAAAATGAAAGGTATGGCCATCCGGGTCATACCTTTTTACTTGAATCATGAAGCAGTATTAAGAGAGAAGTGATTTAGAAGGTATTTAAATAATTGATTTCGACGTATGAAGGTATGTGGAAAAAAATCGTAGAATAAAGAATGTTATCAATTAAGATGTGAGTCTTTCACCCATAGGATTCCTTTTTTTAAGAATTGGGATAGTTTATGAACAAACGAAAAATGAAAACGACTTTAACTTTATTTGGAAGGCTTTTGGAATAATCTTTCCATTAACACTTTTTGTTTGGCAGACAATAACATTATTTCAGATTGAAAGAAAATGATTTAAGTACTAGTAAAGATTATTAACTCGTATGCTTGTATTATCAATTCGATTGGAGGAGAACTAAATGTTATTTATTTTAGCAAACGTATTCCTATGGATCTTTGTTTTTGTAGCTGTGTTACTAACTGCACTACTTCAATACAATTTACCAAGGTTCAATTTGGTTTGGTTATTTTCAGTCCTGGTACTGGTTGGATTTGTATATTCAATATCACACTTAGATTTTAGTCTCTTACTCTATTTTTTCATCATGTATGCCATTTTATGTGGAGTATCATTAATGAGTTTAAAAGTTCGCAGTAAATTAAAAGAGGTAGAAGAAAAGTGAAGCTGGAAAAATGGACCCCATAGTAGGAGAAGCCAAAGCTGAATTATGACCAAAACTCTCAATGAGCGTAAATCAAAAACGGAGTTTAACAGAGCCTTAAAATAAATGCTTTTTGCACTATTTCACAAATGGTAAAGGGAGCCCGTGGTCATGTTATACGGGAAAACATTCGTTTCACATAAATACGGAGATGTAACCAGACTTTTTGTCTGATTTTTTTGGATTTTTTTGTATCGAATGAATCCCGGCACAGTCTTACTTATGAAAGGGGGCGGGAGAGTGGATGACTTTCAATAGCCTCCCCCTGCCGGGATGCTGAACGTATAAAAGGATAAGGCTCTGTCATCTCACCAGCAATAAAATCAAAATGCATGCCCCCGGAGGACATGCATTTTGACGTGATATTCTTTATATCATTTACCCCTTCGGCAAAGGAGCCTTTTCAGACACAAACCCTCTGCCCACCAACTCCTCCCAAAAAGCGTGGGGAATACGTTCATCTTCAAGAGCAGTCAGATCTTCTTTAATCCGGTCGGTTCTTGTAGAGCCGGGAATCACAGCTTCTACTGCAGGGTGGGAGGAAGAAAATTGCAATGCAGCTGCTTTCAGGCTTGCACCATGCTTTTCAGCAATGTCTTTCAATTCCCTGGCGTGCTGCTTCTTTTCATCGGAGGCTTCTGCATAATCAAAGTAGTCGCCACCCAGTAAGGCGCCGGAATTATAAGGACTGCCAATGACAAAGCCCATTTCTTTCTTATCCGCCATAGGCATCATACGTTCCAGTGCCTGTTCATGCTGCATGAGCGTATATTGGGTAGCGGATAAACAAAGATTTGGCTGAACCTCTTCCAGCTCCATGACTTTCTCGATCGGCTCAGTCGTATTCACCCCAAGCCCCCACGACTTAATAACGCCTTCGTCCCGGAGACGGTCCAATGCAGGGAACGCCCCTTTACGGGCTTCCTCAAACTTGGCTGTCCATTCATCACCAAGAAAATCAGGTGAGATGTCGTGAACAAACACAAAGTCCAGGTGGTCTGTCTTTAAGCGTTTAAGGCTGTCTTCTATTGAGCGGAGTGTGCCGTCCTCAGAGTAATCAGTAAGCATTTTATTCTTTCGGCCGTGTTCAAAAAGCCCCGACTTATTCTCTTTTTCATCTAAAATGATCCTTCCCACTTTTGAACTGAGAATATAATCGCTTCGATCGTATTGGGACAAAACTTCTCCGAGGCGGATTTCCGAGAGTCCAAAGCCGTAAAAAGGAGCTGTATCATAATAGCGTATTCCGTGGTCCCACGCCGTTTGAATGGTTGCAAGAGCTTCCTCCTCGGAAACGTTTCGAAACATGTTGCCGAGTGGAGCAGTTCCAAGACCAATCTTCTTGTTTAAAGCATTTTTTAAATAACTCATGGTTTCCCTCCTATAGAACCTTCTCCAACGGGAATTACCCTTTTGTCCCCATATTTAAACGACTCTCCCAATGAGAATCAGGAAGCCTTCTTTCCGGTGATGGTATAATTAGAATAATTGAAATGCAGAACGGAGGAAGAGAAATGCCTCATTTCACACGTAAACCAACCATGACTGGAGAGAAGGTCATTCTAAGACCATTTAATACAGTCGAGGATTTTCCTTTTTTAGAAGAGTGTTTGAAAGACTATGAAGTGATTAAATTAACAGGAAGCTCAAATGAGTTCGATAGGGAAGCAGTACATAAATGGTACAGTACACGAAATGAACAGACGGACCGTTTGGATCTATCCATTATTGATAAAGCAGAAAGGAGACTCGTCGGGGAAGTGGTTGTCAATGCCTATGATGAACAGCATCACAGTATGAATTTCAGGATCCTCATCGGGCCGGGCGGGAGAAATAAAGGGTTGGGCTCGGAAGCGACCCGGCTTACAGTCGATTATGTTTTTATGAATACTGACTTGGACCAGCTGACTTTAAGTGTGTTTGCTTTCAATCCGAGAGCAAGGAACGTGTATGAAAAAGTTGGATTTACCTTGGACAGCATTGACAGAAATGAGTTGGAATATGAAGGAGAATGGATTGATTCACTGAACATGAAACTGAGCAGAAGCAACTGGAGGCAAAAAACAGAAAAATAGATTAAGTTTCAGCAAAAAAACGTTTTCAGAGAAGGCCACAGGTGCAAAAACCTGAGAATGGAGGTTGGAAGATATAGAAAGTGTTTAGCTGGGTATCCGAACAATACGCTGACATAGCAACGTTTATTTCAGGAGCGGTTTATCTGCACCGCATTTTATTTGTTCGGATTTTTGTTTCTAAAATTCCTTTTGTCCCCGCCTCAATCACCACCTGATGATTAACGCAATCATGTATTCAGGTATTCTCCAGGATAAACTGTTTAAACCTTTCGGCTGCAGGCGTTAGATATCTGCCCTTTACCCAGGCCAGGCCGATTGTTCGTTTGCACTCGGGACTTTTGACACGGATTTGTGAGATTTTACTTTGATCAATCCCTTTTAAATCCGGCAGAATCGATATTCCCAATCCGGCAGCCACAAGCCCTTCGACGGTTGCGGCTTCCTCCCCTTCAAACGTAATCTCAGGTGTAATACCTTCTTTTTGAAACAGGCGGTCAATCGTGTTCCGCAGAGAAAAGCCTTCTTTTAGATGAATAAACGGTTCATCTGCAATTTCATCAAATGTAATAAATGTCCGGCTGGCATACGTGTGGTCTTTTGGAACGATAACAAAAAGCTCTTCATCCCAGAGCTTTCTCCAATCAATTGCACCATTCCTTTCATTTGATACGATGAGACACAGATCGAACACTCCCTCCTGTAATTGCCTGGTCAGGCTGTGGGAGGGACCTTGTCCGAGCTTAAACGTTATTCCCGGGTAGGACGCACGAAACGACGCAAGCAAATCGGGAATATGGCTCGTACTTAACGTATGAAGAAAACCGAGAGACACTTCTCCCTGTTCCGGATCAAGCAAATTCTGAATATCCTTTATGCCTTCAGCATACTCGTTCAACATCGTATCCACACGGCTTAAAAACATTTGCCCATATTTATTTAACCGTATGGAACGCCCTTGCCGGTCAAATAACGGCACCCCTACCTCTTCCTCAAATCTCGCAATCGACCTGCTCAGGGCAGACTGAGAAATGGATAAAGCTTCCGCTGCCCGGGTAACGTGTTGTTTTCGTGCAAGTGTCTGAAAATAGATGAATTGCTGCCATTCCATCCTTCACACCTCTTTTAATTTTTCTACTATTATCGATAGACTAAAGAGCATGGTTGATTTGTGTTGCTGAAACGTTGGTACGATACCTAAAAAATTTCATGAAGGAAAAATCGTATTGATAACTTGGAGTTTGTTGTTTTAGAAGTGTTGAACTACTTAGTATTCTTTTTACTGGAAGCTTTCCGCGAGTTATTCTTGCTTCTTCCTATATTAGCTTATTAGTCTTCTGGAAGATGGGAAACGATGTAGCCGGAATGTCCGAAGACTCCTGCGGTAGCAGGGGCCAGGAGAGACCCCGCAACAGAGTGAGAAGGCTCGCCGGCACCACCGCGGAAAGCGCAGGACATTCCGACTACATATTGTATCTTCAGTTTTTATAACTTGTTCTATTACATAAACGCATTAAAATCATTAATATAATGAATTATACATCATAAATAAGCGGTGTTACTATAAAAACAACCAGCGATGACCGGACAATCAGTCACTTGTATTCAAATAATCAATAATAGGGTGATTGGATTATGAGTTACATACGACAAGGTACACCTAAGTTTCGTAAAACCAGCTTTGCTTTTTTTGCAGCTGGTTTTAATACATTTGCAATCCTTTACTGTGTACAGCCTCTGATGTCGGCATTAACAGACGAGTTCGGCGTCAGCCCGGCTGCTGCCAGTCTGTCTCTTTCCCTGACGACGATGGCACTTGCCATCAGTATGCTCGTTTTCGGATCCTTGTCAGAAGTGTGGGGCCGTAAAGCGATCATGGTCATTTCCATGCTTGCTGCTTCTGTATTCTGCATCATGACATCCTTCAGTCCGAATTTTCATTTTCTCCTTGTCCTGAGAACAATGGTTGGGGTTTCACTAGCCGGTCTGCCTTCTATTGCAATGGCTTATCTCGGTGAGGAAATTGAAGCAAAGAGCCTTGGGGCAGCAATGGGGTTATATATTTGCGGGAATGTCCTTGGTGCTGTATTCAGCAGGGTCTTCTCGGGTATCCTGAGTGACCATTTTGGATGGGACATGGCCATTGCGGGAATTGGAATCATCAGTCTGATTGCTACACTCATTTTCTGGTACAGCCTGCCACCATCACAGAACTTCAAAAGTCAGCCGTTGAACATAGGAGAACTAAGCCGGTCATTGGTAATCCATTTGAAGGATCCGGGTCTCCTCAGCTTATTTGCGATTGGTTTTTTACTTTTAGGAAGCAACGTAGCGTTGTTTAATTATATTGCTTTTGTTCTTCTTGGCAGCCCTTATTCCCTCAGTCAGACATTTGTGGGCTGGATATTCCTTGTTATGATCCTTGGTATGTACAGCTCGGTACTGACAGGGAGTTTAATCGATCACCATGGGAAGCAGAGAATATTAGTCATATGTATCGTCATTTCGTTAGCCGGTGTCTGTCTGACTTTGGCTTCTCCTGTCTTCCTTAAAATAGCGGGGCTTGGATTGTTTATTTTAGGCTTCTTCGGCGGTCATGCCATTACAAGCAGCTGGGTTGGGCAGCGTGCCCAATTTAATAAGGCACAGGCTTCTTCTTTATATCTTTTCTTTTACTACACAGGCTCAAGCGTAGTTGGAACAGTCGGAGGCGTGTTTTGGTACCTTTATCGGTGGGAAGGCGTCATTGCTATGATTGCGTGCTTTTTAATCCTTGTCCTTATCCTTGTTGGGATACTTTCAAAAGTTGAAAGTGAATCACAAAGAGGGACCACAGAAGACAGGTCCATTGGAAATGGATAAATCAGATTGATTTTTGTGCAAAAAATACTGAAATAACAGAAGAAACTGTGTTTATTTCGCAGACTGCGTGACAGTCGTATTTGGCTGTTTATGCTAAAGTGAGGTCAGGGTGAGACCTCGCAGAGCGCAGCTCAAGGCTCACCGGCACCTCCGCGGAAAGCGAAGGGCACTCAGGCGTCATCCCTATGAAAGGCGGGAAATTAAAATGCGATTAAAAGCAGGAGATACCATTACATTTGAACGAACGTTTACTCATAGAGATGTTGAACTATTTTCAAAGATTTCAGGTGATGAAGGGGTTCATCACAGAACTCCGGACGAACAGGGGAGACTTGTCATTCAGGGGCTATAAACAGCAACACTGCCCACAAAAGTAGGCGGGGATCATAACGTAATGGCCCGTAAGATGAATTTTGAGTTTTTAAGACCTGTGTTTACAGGCGATACAATCATTTGTGAAGTTGAGGTAAAAAAGTACGAAAGACAGCCCAATAACAGATCGGCTGTTACTGCCTCTTTTGTATGTAAAAAGCAGAATGAAAAAGAAGTAGTAATAGGAAAATTTTCAGGTGTAATACTGGATCAATAAGCTGCCCGGGCAGCTTATTTTATTGCCCCTTTACACCATAGACATGTTTAATGCTAAGATTAATTTATGCTTCATAATAGGAAAGCTGAGGAAGGTTTACATATGATAAGGAAACATTCACTGATGGTATTTTTCATAGTCTTCTTAACGGGCTGCGCAGGAAGTGAGAATGAGAGTGAAACCATTTATGTGGCAGCTGCATCTGACTTATACCACGCACTCACTGACATCGGAGACGCTTTTACAGAAGAAACAGGCATAATTGTAGAGTTTACCTATGGATCGACGGGACTGTTAACACAGCAAATCCAGGAAGGCGCTCCGTTTGATTTATTTGCTGCAGCACATGAATCGTATATTGACCAATTAATTGAGGGAAACGCCGTCTTTGAAGATTCAAAGGCGTATTATGGGATTGGCAGAATCGCAGCCGTGTCTTCCGGCGGTCAGGAAATCGTAATGGACAAAGACTATTTGTTAAGTGATGAAGTAAAGCTGATCACTATTGCCAACCCGGAACATGCCCCGTATGGAAAAGCGGCAAAAGAGACACTGGAATCTTGGGGCATTTGGGACGACATACAACCGAAGCTGGTTTTCGGGGAAAATATAAGACAGTCGTATCAGTATGTGGAATCAGGGAACGCCGATGCGGGAATCATCGCTCTGGCATTAATGAATGAAACGAATCTGCATTTTGATTTAATAGAGGAACATACGCATGAAACTATCCTTCAGGCGTTGGGAATTCCGGTTCAAACAGAGAAAAGGGAGTTAAGCGAACAGTTTGCCGACTTTATTCTGAGCCGGACAGGACAGGATATTTTAATCGAATACGGATTTGATCTCCCATGATGGACAGTATCCTGACTCCGTTATGGCTCTCCCTTAAAGTTGCCTCAACAGCAACGATTCTTGCGTTTATCATCGGACTTTTTTTAGCCTGGTGGTTTGCCTTTTCCAAGAATAAAGTAACGAACCTCCTATCCATTATCATTACGATTCCCCTTGTGATCCCTCCAACCGTTCTGGGGTATTATTTGCTCGTGGTATTGGGCAGGAACAGTTTTTTGGGGCAGTGGATAGAGGGGATAACAGGCGAGCCGGTAATTTTTACGTGGAAAGCGGCAGTTATCGCTGCAGCTATTGCAGCCCTGCCTCTGTTAATAAGACCGATGCAGGCCTCATTCGAATCAATCAATAAAGATATTATCCAGGCAGGAGCCCTCGATGGAGCAGGCAGACTTCAATTACTCCGTTACATCATCGTTCCCCTTGCTTACAAAGGTGTCCTTGCCGGGCTGTTACTGGGCTTTGCCAGAGCAATGGGAGAGTTTGGGGCTACGTTAATGGTTGCAGGCAACATTCCGGGGAAAACCCAGACTCTTTCCATTGCAATATATGACGCTGTCCAGGCCAACAGAATGATGGACGCAAATATTATGGTGATCATTTTAACAAGTACAACAATCCTTTTTTTGTTTCTGCTGCATAAATGGTTTAAGTAATTATAAAACAGGAGGCGAAAAAATGGCAGATTGCTGTTCTTCAGAAGTCGGTACTGAGTTCTTGCGGTGCCCGTCCTGCGGGAATAAAGGAAAAAAAGTAAAGATAATTACAGTTAAAGCCATGTTAAAACCAGCTTCACTCGGTACGCTTAATGCCGGTTCCGCTCATCTTTTCTGTCCGGCAAAAGACTGTCAGGCTGTCTATTTTGACGAAATCGAAAAGACATATGGGAAAACGGACGTTAAGGTTCCTGTCTATCAAAAAGAAGCTTCCTCTGATACTCCTGTATGCTAGTGCTTTAACTGGACAAAAGAGAAACTTAAAAATGTGATTCAGAAGGAGGAAGTTAATCCAATAGAACAGATACGTGAGAATATAAAGGAAGACCGTTGCGGGTGTGAGGTAAACAACCCTCAGGGCAACTGCTGTTTGGGAAATGTCACAGGGTTTATAAAGCAGGGCTGCGCATAAATGGCGCCGCCCTGTTCCTTTTTACGCTGGTTTTCTTCTATGAAATACAAGCAGGACCTGAGATATAACAGCCAAAATTGGCAGTTCCAGCAACGGGCTGATCACCAGCGTTAAGGCTATTAGAGGCTCGTCCGGAAAAGCTGTCATGGCAATCGCCAAAGCAATCGGTGAATTCCTTGCCAGAGTGGTCAGGCTTAAACTTGTTCTGTCAGGTAAAGAGAATTTCATAACCTGTCCGGCCGTTTGGCTGACGATAAAATTAATCGCAAAAAATAACAGGAGAGGTATGGTGATTTTCCAAAAAAGCTCAAGATTATCAAGTAATAACTGTCCCTGTGAGGCAAACATAGCCACGATCACAAGACTGAGGAACAGAATGGGCAGGGTGCTGACCTTAGAGAGAAACTTTTCAGCTGCGTCCTTGTTTCCGATGGCCTTTTTTGTAAGCAAAGCCAGACCAAGTGGTATCAACAATACAATAAGAATGCTCACTATCAAATATCCAGGTTCAACAACACCGGTGGTTCCTCCAAAATAAGGAGGCAGACCGGAAGCAGTATAACCTGTAAGAGTAAATTCAGCGGCAGGATAGCGGTTGACAGTGCCACGTATCCTTTCGCAATCTCTGTAAAAATCAAGTGCCAGTCTGTGCATGGTGTAACCATAAGTATAATAAAGCCGATATAAAGTGAAGGGTTGTCTCCAAGGAAAATCATGGCCAAAAGCCAGGCGAGCACGGGGACCCAGACAAAAATGATTAAAATTGAAGTGTAAGTAAACCTTATATTTTTGAATGCTTTCTTTACTTCTTCAAAAGGAATCTGCAGGAATGTGATATAAAGCATAACAACCAGCAAAGGCACAATCAGCAGGTCCGCATTTGTCCTTACCCACCCTATCTGCCCCAGGGCTGTTCCCAGCACGACAGCCGTGAAAATAATAAGCGTATAAAACTTCTCAACTATCCCCATAACAACACACCAGTTCCTATGAAATTTACATATTGATAATTTATACCATCTTTTATGGCTGCACCGATTCCATGTTTTCAAAGCATTAGCGAGTTTTCCGATTAAAAACAGTAAACCATTTCCGGTAAGCGATTAAGCAAACGTAAAACCAAAAGATGGAGATGGTGACTGCAGCAAGAATATCCGTTGGGAAATGCGCTCCGGTTACAATTCGGCTTAACGAAACGGTAAGAATAATCCCTAAAAGAAAGAGTGTTGCAGTGAGTTTTATCAGTTGTTTACTTATCAGTTGGTAACACAAGTAAATGAAGAAAGAAAACAAGATCACACTTCTCATCGTATGGCCGCTCGGAAAGCTGTAAGAAGATAGTTCAAGTGAATAGCCAAAAACTTCTATAACACTCATTTCACCAGGTCTCTCACGCTGGAATAAAACCTTAAGGGCAAAATTTAATAATATACCTCCAAATACAAGGGAAATCAGTAGTATGGTATAGCCAAACATTTTTTTCATTATTAAGTAAAAGCCTGTTATCACTGTAATAATTAAAATAACTTCTCCTGAACCGATTTTTGTGGCTTTTTCCATCAAACCGGTAATGAAAGGAGTCAGGGGCGCCTGCACCGTCCTAATAATTACCTGATCAAGAGCTGTTAAGTGGTTTTGTATGGATAAGACCGAAACAAGGATAAACAGAAAAAAACAGTTAACCGCCAGTATCTTTTGATATTTGTATGTTGATGCCATAAATAGTCACTCATTTCAAAATAAGGATAAATAATGATTATATCACTACTGTTCTAAGCTTTAAAACAGGGGAAACAATGTTTTCTGGCGGCATGGTCGTTTATATGTATTAAAGGTGTGTACAGCACTGCACAAGCACACAGTACGTTTTAACAGTATAATAATAAACCAATGTTTATTTTTATGGATGAGGCTGTTTTACAGGTTACCAGTAACGCACTGACGAATCTTCCACTTTATTCCCTTCATAAAATAGTATATAATTATCAGATAATACTAGATATTTTATTGTGGAAATTATTATAATAGTCTTGGATAATTTTTTATGAGACTTAAAAGGGATGTTCCCGGGCAGGGCCTTGAAGACCCTGGCAGGACAGCCTGTTGTTTTTTTGTGCAAGTGAAGAAGGAGGCCTATAATGAGTACCATCCAGAAGAAAACCGACGTTATTTTAATTGGTGCCGGAGTCATGAGTGCCACATTGGGATCATTACTGAAAGAATTGGCGCCGGACTGGGAAATCAAAGTTTTTGAGAAACTTGCAAATGCAGGTGAAGAGAGCTCCAACCAGTGGAACAATGCCGGTACGGGCCATGCTGCACTGTGCGAGCTTAACTATACATCAGAAAAACCTGACGGGTCGATCGATATCAGCAAAGCTGTAAAAGTCAATGAACAGTTTCAAATTTCAAGGCAGTTTTGGTCCTACCTTGTGAACTGCGGTCTTATTCGTAAGCCACAGGACTTTATCATGCCAATACCTCATATGAGTCTTGTGCAAGGGGAACAGAACGTTACTTTTTTAAAGAAACGTATGGAAGCGCTGTCAGATAACCCGTTGTTTGAGGAGATGGAATACTCCGATGACCCTGAGAAGCTGAAGGAGTGGCTGCCTCTTGTCATGGAAGGCCGAACATCAAATGAACCAATAGCCGCAACAAAAATTGATACCGGAACGGATGTTAACTTTGGTGCGTTAACCTGCACATTGTTTGACCAATTAAAGAGTGAAAACGTCGAGATTAACTACAATCACAGTGTGGAGGATCTTAAGCGCACAAGCGACGGTTCATGGGAAGTAAAAGTGCGTAATAATGAAAGCGGTAATATTGAACACCATACGGCGAAGTTTGTCTTTATCGGCGGCGGAGGAGGAAGCCTTCATTTACTGCAGAAGACAGGGATTCCTGAATCAAAACAGATTGGAGGATTTCCTGTAAGCGGGCTGTTTATGGTGTGTAAAAATCCTGAAGTTACAGCCATGCACCATGCAAAAGTCTACGGTAAAGCGAAGTCAGGCGCTCCGCCAATGTCTGTTCCACACCTTGATACAAGATATATTGATAATGAAAAAGCGCTGCTGTTCGGACCGTTTGCAGGCTTCTCGCCAAAGTTTTTAAAGACAGGTTCAAACCTTGATTTAATCACAAGCGTAAAGCCGAATAATGTTCTTACAATGCTGGCTGCAGGCGTAAAAGAGATGTCATTGACAAAATTTTTGATCCAGCAGGTGCTGTTATCGAATGAAAAGCGCTTGGATGAGTTACGTGAGTTTATCCCAAACGCGAAAAGCGAAGATTGGGAGATCGTAACGGCGGGTCAGCGTGTGCAGGTGATCAAGGATACCGAGGAAGGCGGTAAAGGAACCCTTCAATTTGGTACGGAAGTGGTGAGCGCCGCTGACGGCTCCATTGCTGCACTGCTCGGTGCGTCACCGGGTGCTTCCACTGCCGTTCATGTCATGCTTGATGTACTGGAAAGGTGCTTCCCGCAGCATATGAATGACTGGGAACCAAAAATTAAACAAATGATTCCTTCTTATGGTGTCTCCCTGTCGGATAACCCTGAAATGTTCAGAGAAATTCAGGCATCAACAGCAGAGACACTTGCCCTGAGCGAAAAAGAACTGGTTGTTAGTTAATTAAAACGAAGAACCTTCAATCTTTCACGGATTGAAGGTTCTTCATTAATTTAGCTGAACTAAATGTCATCGGATATGATCTTTTTATTCGATATGAATAACAATTTTTTTAGAGAGGTGGAAGTCTGAATGAAAATAAACCGCCAGCCTTTACCCACGTTGTCCATGTACCGTATTACAGCAAGACTGTTCACCCATGTGGAAGCGGCTGTGAACGCCGCATTCGGAGAACATGGAAAAGAGCTGATTCAAAAAGGTGTAAGCAGATTTGGTTTTGACCTCGCTCAAAATATTTCTTTAAGAGCGGCCGGTGAAGGGGAAACACACATCTTAGGCGATTACATACCAAGCCGGACTGAAAAGAAAAAGCTGGATCAGAATGAAGCAGTCATTTACAGTCAGATGGCCAGACTGTTCGGTCAGGTCGCAAAAGCGGTGGTGGATGTATACGGCGAAAAAGGAAAAGATGCCGTCCGTGAAGGTGTGAGAACCTTTGGCGAAGCAAGAGGGAAGGGAATTGCCGAAAGAGCCGCACACCTTGGTCAGGATAATACGATCGAAAATTACCTGTCAAACTATGATATGGGACGAAGCAAACTCTTTGAAATGGAAACACACCATTCCCCCGAGGTGATTGAACAGACATTTACAGCATGCCCGTTTGGACAACAGTGGGCAGATGACAATATGGGCGAATACGGGATTTTATATTGTGAAATGATCGACCCATCCATTGCCAAAGGCTATAACAAAGATTTTGAAGTGGACCATGATCAATATGTTTTAAAGGAAGGCGTTTGTGAATTTAAATTTAAGCTTAAGAAATAAGACTTGTTGCGTTCATTTTTATTTCACAGAGACCGGTCTTTACCGGATTTAAAATGACAGGATGACAGTTTTGCGGGGAGATAAAATGAAATCAGGAGGTGATTGTATGACGTTGGTCGAGTCGTTAAAGCAGACCATTAACATAATTGAAAAAGCGTTGCCGGATTCTGTTTCCATGGAGGAAGCTGCTAAAACGGCCCATATGTCACCGGCTCACCTGCAAAAAGCCTTCACGGTATTGACCGGCATGACGGTGGGAGAATACATCCGCAAACGAAGACTCACTCTTGCAGCAGAAGAACTGACCAGGGGAGACCGGAGAGTCATTGATATAGCTTTGGCCTTTGGATATGAAACACCTGAGTCATTTGCAAAAGCGTTTCGCAGGCAGCACGGAATTGCTCCTAAGGAAGCAAGGAACCCCGGGGCTCGTCTTTCGTGCTACAACCGGCTTCTCATTCACGTAACCTTGAAAGGAGAAAAGGCGATGAACTACAGAATTGAAGAGAGAGAAGAGTTTCAGGCAGTTGGCATCCACAGAGAGATGTCCATGGTTGATAACGAGCAAAGCAGGAAAATTCCAAAGCTGTGGGGAGAGGTAAACGAAAACGGAACGTCCGAAACACTCTTCAAGCTGAATAATGGAGACTTGGAAGGGGTACTCGGGGTCTGTGTGGATAAAGGAAATGAGATGCTGGATTACTGGGTCGCAACGGAATTCAAAGGGGCAGTTCCGAAGGGGTTTGAACAGATCAAGATTCCTGCTTCAAAGTGGGCTGTTTTCGAAGTTCACGGTGCAATGCCTGATGCTATGCAAAAGGCGTGGGAGCAAATCTTCTCTGAATGGTTTCCTTCAAGTAACTATGAGCATGCAGGGACTATGGACTTTGAAATGTATAAAAAAGGCGATCCAATGAGTGAAACCTATTACTCGGAAATTTGGATTCCGGTAAAATAAGGAGTGAGCGGGTGGGGAGTATTCTCCACTCGTGTTTTAATGAATGTACAAATAAAATCTGTTTGCTTATTTGTAGTGTTAAGCTCGTCACTGCCACAGAAGTCTCAGAAACTTCGGCTTCCTTATCTTTCAGCAAAAACAACAATCTTTACGAAAACAGAGATGCAAACGTATTCGTACCATAGCGCATGAAAATAGGCTTTGGGCTTTTTTCAGCTGAATTATTCTGTTCCTCTTATGTTTACAGCGCATCGTAGTTGAACGGAATACACGAGACTCCTGCGGAAGTGCGAGACAGATAAAGCCCCGAGGAGGCTCGGCGCGAGTACGCGGAAAGGGAGTGTATTCCGTTCAACGAAGTTGAATATCAATGAAGGGTTATAACACCTTTCCTGATTCATTTAAGGGTAACCTTTTAAATAGACCAACGTACGTTTTCCAGTCACAGGCATATCGTGTAGAGAGAATGCCTATGAAAGGAATGACTAACGTGTATTCGTATCCATATTATTACAGAAACACCTCGAATCAAATTGTAGAAGCCATTCAAGAAGGATTGAACAAAGAAGCAACTGCTGTGGACCTCTACAGCAGATTGGCGCATGAAATGCCAAACCAGGACCAGCAGCAGAACATTCTTCAAGCTGCCCAAAACAGATACATGCACTTTAACCAGTTTGCCAGTCTTTATCACTCCCTGACCGGAGTACAGCCTGTTTATCAAATGGAAAATATCCGTTTCCAGGACTTGCGGGAAGGCCTGGAAAAAGCCCATCAATTAGGGTCTGAATCCTCGAAGACTTACCGTAAACATGCTCAAAGCACACTCTATCCTTTGATTCAGCAGGTGTTTTTACAGGCGGCGGAAGATGAAGAAGCAGTCCGTTCGTTGTACCGGGATGACATTCAGGATTACGGGCAGACCCCTTATGTCGTTGATATTGAGGAAATAGTGAAACAAAACGATACATTCCGTACTGCACTCTGGACAGGAGAGCATTTGCAGTTAACGCTGATGAGTATTGAAGTTGGTGAAAGTATCGGCTTGGAAGTACATCCCGACGTTGATCAGTTTCTCCGCATTGAAGAAGGTGAAGGACTCGTTCAAATGGGGGACAGTGAGGATAATTTAACGTTTGAAACAAAAGCCTCTTCAGACTACGCAATCTTTGTACCGGCAGGAAAGTGGCATAACCTCACAAATACGGGTGATGTACCTCTCAAGCTTTACACAATCTACGCCCCGCCGGAGCACCCGTTTGGTACGGTTCAAAAAACTAAAGAAGATGCAATGGCAGCCGAGGAAAATTAGGAGAATAATAAAAGGCATGGACTTCAATGGATGAAGTTCATGCCTTTTTAATCCTTAAGAAAAGTGGAGGTGTTTGTTTGTTGGATGATAATCATTAGTGCTTATCAAGTACTTTATATAATTCTAAAATGTCTTGAAGGATTCTCTCTTTTAACGTGTAGTCATTGCTTTCTTCAAGTTCCATTTTCATTTTTTCAATTTCGTGCAGAAAAATCTGTTCTTCAACATCTGAAAGCAAGACTGCACCTCCTTTTCATCCTAAGTACAATTAAATGTACCATAACATTCTTTTCCATATGAAAACAAACGTTAGCTGCTGATAACTTACAAATCTTTATCATAAATGGAGAAACGCTTAAAAATATAATAGGCTGTTTGAAGAGTTTACCAGAAAATACAAGGGGTACATAAAGTTGGAAAAGTGGGTGGTCGCTCTCACAATTCTCTCTCTTCATGTTTTTCTGAGTGGATATGCTCATATCGAAAAAGAAGTCGCTGCAGAGAATTGTGGAGTGATCGAAACAATGTTGCATATAACGGTAGAGGATGAGCGTGCCGAAGCATTAATGGATGAACTGCCGGACTTATTCAACAGCTACGCAAGTTATGAAGTTTGGATAACAGAAGAAGAAGGGTTCACAACTGTAAGCATGACTGCCGGATTGTATGAAACTGATATTGCAGCAGCGCTTTCACACTATGAAACTGAGATTGCCGGCTACAGCAGCGCAGTAAGAAAAATCTGCCGTTTTACTATGTTGAAAACGTAGAAACAAATCTGACTCTTTCTGAAGATCTTGCTGTATTTTTAGAAGAAGAGGGTCTTGAATTAGAATCCTCCAATATTGTGAGTTACCCGGGAATGAAATCTGATGCTTCTGGAGATGGAGAAGATCACGTTTGGAAGTCAGACACAACCAATTTTCAATTTGAGTTTACGGTTGAAGAAAATAACCTGTATCTTCCGGCTGCAGGAATTCTCACAATCCTTGACGGAGTGATCGGTATTTATATACAAAGAAAGAGGGAGTCTCATGAATTATGTATCATAGGACTGCTTCTTTTAAAAGGGAATCTGCTCATCAATATCATCAATCAATAACTTTGTCTCTGCAAGAGCTTCCATAGCAGTGCCGAAGGATTCGAACCAGGCTCCGATAATACCGAGCTTTCTTCCCTGGATCTGCTGGCGTTCATCAGGTGAAATTTCAAGACTGAAACCAAATGCTGCGAGGGCTGTTCCGATTGTCTGCAGCCAGACCCCGGAAACCGCCTGCCGCTCCAATGCCAGTCCTTCATCATCTGTTTCGCCTTCTTCCTGAAGAGCCTGAAGTTCTTCCGTCACTCCGATTGCTTCAAGAGCCGAGCCGGCAAATTGAATCCATACTCCTGCCAGGACTTTGCTTTCTCCTGAAGAAAGGGCCGGGCTGGATTCTTTTTCAGCATGGTTCAACTGTGTCTGCAGTTCCCGTATGCTGTTTTTATTTATTTTCCCGTTCTCATCCAAAACAGGCTGACTGAACTGCCGTTTCTTCCCGTATTTTTTCGGCCCCATCTCGCTTCCTCCACCTGTTAAGTATCGCTACCTTCAACGTATTCGTGTAACACAGACGAGGTGAACAAAAGGCGGGTAATGGGGCTTTCTTTATTGGAAATTGTTTGTCCTGCCCGGCTCCGGTAAAAAACGCTGTTTGGAATAACCAATCCAGTCTGGTATAGAAAAAGGTATTACCCCCCCTTTAACATGGTAGAATAACGATATTGTTATTTTATTATTCAGATAAATAAAAGTGGAGGAATTCAGATGAGTGAGTTAACAGACCGTGAACGTCACCACCAGTTTAAAGAGGATATCGTCCGTGCTTTGAAAAAAGATACCTATGCGGAGCATTTGGGAATCGAGCTTACTGATATTGGTGAAGGAGAGGCAGCTGCTGAACTTCTGGTTAAAGAACATATGCTCAATGCCCACGGTACGCTTCACGGAGCGGTCACCTTTGCCATTGCTGATTTTGTGTTCGCTGCTGCCTGCAATTCACACGGCAGGACGGCTGTCGCATTAACCAATACTATCAGCTATATGGCAGCGGGAAAAAACGGTGCACGACTGAAGGCTTCGGCTAAAGAGATCAAGAAAAATTATCGCACAGCGTGGTACAAAATAGACATTTTAAGCGATGATGAGTTAATTGCCGCAATGGAAGCAACCGCCTACCGGAAAAATCATTATTTTGTTGGTGAAAAGGAATGAAAAGAAGAGACCCGTTTAAGACGGCGCAGTCATTCATCAAAGAGAATTATCCTGAATGTGAGGGAGCGCTTTTGGCCGGCAGTACAGTGAGAGGGCAAACCACTTCAACTTCCGACTTGGACATCGTCGTCTTTAGCGGAAAGGTCGCATATGCCTTTAGAAAATCACTTACATACAATGGCTGGCCTGTTGAAGTTTTTGTCTATAACCTCAATTCGTACCGCGACTTCTTTAAGAGTGATGCAGACAGAGGCCGGGCTTGTCTGCAGCGAATGGTCAAAGAAGGAAAAATTCTCGCAGACAGTGGATTGATTACAAGGATAAAAAAAGAAGCGGAAGAGAGCCTCAATGCCGGCCCTGCAGAGTGGGACGAGCCAATGCTAAGGATGAAGCAGTATTTTTTAACAGACCTGCTGGATGACTTTACCGGATCTGACGATCGTGGAGAGGGAATCTTTATTGCAGGAAGTTTGGGAGAAGCTGTCCACGAATTTCTGCTGCGTACAAACGGGAAGTGGATCGGGGCATCAAAATGGATTGTCCGTTCATTAAACGAATACGATGAATCAATGGCTAAGCATTTTATAAACGCGTTTGATACCTACTACCGGACAGGTGAAAAAGGGGAGGTCATCTCTTTTGTAGAGGATGTGCTCGAGCCATTCGGCGGGAGACTTTTTGAAGGGTTTTCAATAGGGAAAGAACAGGAGATTTATAGAAGGTGTTGATTGGAACGAATGAGCGACACTCCAGTCTTGAGTTTTATGAATAATTCCGGGACAGCAAGTTTTTAAAAATCAAGCCTGGCCCTGAGGAAGAAGATGAGAGAAAAGACCGGTTTAAGAAAAAATGAGTCGAATGGAACGTTTTACGTCCTCCATGACCGGTAATAGACACCTAACACATAAAGGAGGAATTGAATATGGCCAATAACGACAGTACATCTGATAAAGTAAAAGGGAACGTAAACAAGACGAAAGGTGAAGTGAAGGACCAGACAGGAAACCTCACGAACAATAAGGATCTTCAGCGCGAGGGCAAGAAGGACAAGGCAAAAGGCAAGGTTCAGGAAGAGGTTGGAAAGTGGAAAAATTAAGTCAGGAAAACCGGCCGGAGACGGCCGGTTTTTTTGTGGAAAAGCCTGCAGTTGCTTCGTTTTTGGAAGTTTGTTATTCGGCTCCCAATGTTAAGGATTGCACCTTTATTATTAAAAATTCCTCCCTGAATGTTGGCAATTGGATATCTTCTTTTATTAAATTGGATCCTCCAGCTATCTCCCGATTCATCAGCAATGCTTCAACCCCCTCAATCCATTCCCTATCGTATAACCTGGAATTAATGTGACGTAAAAAATACGCCACCTGTAAATAACATCTAAATTTATCAGTTAATTTAGAAAATAACAATAATAATCCTTTCTTCGTATTGACAGCGCTTTCATATGCCGTTACTTTTAATATAACGAGAAAGTTACTTGGCGTTATTTTTTTATGACAGGGAGGAAAGAGTGCATGTCATTTTATGTTCGGGAAGAAACACTGGGAAAAGAAGAAATGGAATCCATTCAGTTTGCTCGTCTCAAAACCACTGTAGACAAAGTCTGTGAAAACGTCCCGTTTTACAAAGAGAAGTTCCAGAAAGCAGGTGTGAAACCGGAGGACCTCACCAGCCTTGATGACCTCAAAAAGCTTCCTTTTACCAAAAAGACAGATCTTCGTGATCACTATCCATTTGGCCTTGTAGCTGTACCTATGGATGAGATAGTCCGTATACACGGATCTTCAGGAACGAGTGGGAAGCCGACTGTTGTAGCGTATACGAAGAATGACATCAATCATTGGTCGGACATTGTGGCCAGGTCGATTTATCTTGCCGGCGGAAGAAAAGGGGATCTTCTTCATAATGCCTATGGATACGGTCTTTTTACCGGAGGGCTCGGCCTTCATCATGGATCCGAACGGCTTGGGTGCGCCACTGTCCCTGTATCCGGAGGGAATACTGAACGGCAGATAACGCTGATCGAAGATTTTAAACCGAGGGTTATCTGTTCCACACCTTCGTATCTCCTGAACATTGGAGAAACGATGATTGCCAAAGGCCTCGAGCCAAAGAAAACAAGCTTGAAGTTTGCCATCCTTGGTGCTGAGCCATGGTCAGAAGAAATGAGAAATACCATCGAAGACATGTTTGACCTGAAAGCGATGGACATCTACGGTCTCAGTGAAGTGATGGGTCCGGGGATTGCCATGGAATGTGTGGACTGCCAGGATGGACTTCATATTGCAGACGATCACTTTATTGCAGAAGTCATTGACCCGAATACGCTGGAGCCTGTACCGGAGGGGGAGGACGGTGAGCTGGTCTTTACGAGTCTCACAAAAGAAGCGCTGCCGGTTATTCGTTACCGTACCGGGGATATTGCTTCCATTACCCGTGAGAAATGTGCATGCGGCAGAACCTCAACAAGAATGAGCCGGGTTAAAGGGAGAATCGATGATATGTTTATTATCCGCGGGGTGAACGTGTTTCCTTCTGAAGTGGAGCGAAACATACTGCAAATGGACGAGCTCGTCTGCCACTATCAGATCCACCTAAAGAAAAAAGGTTCCATGGACCATGCGGAACTTCACGTGGAAGTGTGCGACCCGTTTTTTGACAAACTGCCTGATGGGGACTTGAACCAGGGAGAAGGTCCGGAGCTTGTGAATAAAATCAAACACACACTGAAAACACAGGCACTCGTTTCGATGGATGTGTACTTAAAGCCGCCTCATTCCATTCCGAGGTCTGAAGGAAAAGCGAAACGGGTTGTTGATCATAGAGCAAAAACCGCACTTGCAGCAAAATAATCTGCCTTAATTTATCAGAAAGTTCTAACGACTATTTCGGGGAGGATAAAGAATGAAGATTGAAAGGAAGTATGGGGAGATACAGCCGGGGATTAAGTGGGGGCCGTTTACAATGCGGCTCCCGGGTGTGCACCTGAAGTTAACACCCAGTCAGCACATTCAAGGGGGTCTTCTTCTTTTAGCCACCTGTGGTTCAATCACGCCTTTAATGATGACGTATTTTGAAGTGTCGTTTGAAGTTGCCTGGACAGTCAGTCTCGTCATGCTCTTCTGGGTACTGGCCCAAACGGTTCTGTTCGGGGACATTTACGCTGCCGGGGCGATAACGCCGGCGTTACCGTTAACCCTCGTTTACATGAACACACTCGCTCCGGGAATTGATGCTGTACAAGGAATGATTGCCCTTTTCCTTGTGGTGATCGCCCTGTTTTTATTCTTTGGTTTAACAAAGCTCGGGGAGCGTTTTAACAACATGGTACCAGTCGCCTTAAAGGCAGGTATTATTATGGGTGCTGCTATTGCCGCGTTCCAGTCGGAAATTAACCGCCTGCCGAGTATGCCGTATTCTCTCATCACATCCTGGGTTATCGTCCTGGTGCTTTTATTTTCGATTCCATTTTCAAAGCTTCCTGATACAAGGTCAAAGATTATGATGGGATCAAATGCCCTACTCCTATCCCTTTTAGTAGCGGGGGGCGTCGGTTTTTTCACAGGAGAAATGACGTTTCAAATGGAGTGGGGATTCTTCGTTCCGCCCATTGCTGAAACAATGAGCACACTCTCGATCTGGGCTGTCGGCATACCTTCATGGGAAGTGTTCCTCGCAGTATTTCCCATCGCCCTGGTCGTTTATGTTCTTGCTTTTGGTGACCTGGTGATTGCTCATACCCTTTTAAGGGGGGCAGATAAAGCGAGGAAAGATGAAAAGATCGACATTAACCCAACACGAAGCCACTTTGTTCTGGCTGCACGAAACGCAGCCCAGCTGATGACAGCCGGACCGTTGCTGTGGATTCACGGTCCAATCTGGACAGGGGTTCAGGTATTCCTCATTGAGCGGTATAAAAAAGGCCGGAACGTTATGGAATCCATTTATGATGGTCCCATGAACTTTTACATTATGGCCATCCCCCTTGGTCTGTTGCTGCCGGTGATTGCGATAATCATGCCAATCTTCCCGGTCGCACTTAGCGTATCTCTCCTGTTAACGGGATTTGCCTGTGCCTACGTGGCGATGTCACTCGTAAAGAGCAACATCTCAAGAGGGGTGGTTCTAGCTATCGGTATGCTTACTGCTACATACGGACCGGTGTGGGGTATCGGCGTCGGAATCGCCCTCTACATTCTATTAATCGGCCGTCACGGTGAAAAAGTAGAAGAATCCCTTGGCGTGGAAACAGAAGAGGAGAAAAAAGAGGAAGCAGCGTCATAAATCAGTAGTAGTTTCAGTTCAAAACTAACAGGGTGACTCCTTCATGGAAATGGAGGAGTCACCCTGTTTATATTAACTTTGAATAGAGGACTATGGTTTCGACAAAGTTCGGATGGTGACAGTGCACCGGGATCATCTTGGTGCATGGTTGTTTCGTTTCTTGCGGTTGTTAAGCATATTTACGCCCATGACGACAGCGATCATTTCTTCATCGCTGATGTTCTCTGAAAGGTTCTTAAGTTCGTAGGATGAGGATTCGAAAAAGCTGCTCACCTTCTGGAATTCCCCGGCAGCATTTTCGTTGGCGTCAATGATTACATACTCCTAGCTGAGTGCTTTACCATTAATTGTATATGTGCCGCGACTGTCGGTTACGTACTCGTATTTTTTTGAAAAAAACGTAATGTTCTGCCTGAGTATACCCAGCTGCTTCCCTGAGTAATCCGTGATGATCCATCTGTTGGAGAAGAAGGGGAATGCTCCTTTCACGAGAAGTTCATCGTCCTTGTTAAGGATATCCACGTTGGAATTAAACGCACTTTTTAAATCGAGGGAGCCGATTTTTTTTACCTCCGTTGTAGATGGTCGTTCTTCCTGCAGAGAAAAAGTTGTCGGAAAAATGCATAGTCGTCATAGAGATCATCTCCGTTCATTAGTCGGTGGTAGTGTATACGGGTGAGGGAGGGGGAGGGTTTCATGGCTGATAATGAACAAATCGATGAACAAATGGGAGAATTCGCTTAACAAATCGGGCAAATTGATGAACAAACCGTGGAACTCGATGAACAACTATACAAAGGTGATTAACAAACTTTAACGATCAACGAGGGCCTCTGCTAGTCTATGATCCGCCGGGCTCCCTGATATTTTTTCTCCCACTTCGAATCAAGCTTTGAAACAGAGACACGACGGACAGGACGGAATGTATGAAGCATTTTGCCATTTCCCAGATAAATGGCCACGTGTCCGATTTTTTGCAGGCCGGTAAGGCGTTTTCGCTTTTTCGTCGTGAAAAATAACAGGTCGCCTCGCCTGATGTCATCTTGTCTTACACGGGTTCCGAAAAGATACTGCTGTCTTGAACACCTGGGCAGGCTGATACCGTGTACAAAAAAGATGTATTGAATAAAAGAGCTGCAGTCAAACGTCTCAGTCTGAAATGGCCGGGCGTTGAACAGGTACGGTTTGTCCATATGTTTAAACCCTGTAGCGATGATGTTGTTTATCAGCATGATGTTTACCTCCTGTTAGTCAACCTCTAGTATTCTATTAAAGATTGAAAGAGATTGTCTGGACAAGATGAACAGGGTGATCGTACATATTTCACATACTGCATTGAGGTACGAGAATAAAACAACTTCAAAAACAATCTAAAGTCATCATTCCAAAACCTGTGTCCAATCCGCTATAATGGAGAAACAAATAGCAGTTAATCAGGAGGATTTATGACGAAAAAAACGATTGTATTTACAGGTGGCGGTTCAGCCGGTCATGTGACACCGAACATTGCCATTATTAATGAACTTGACCAGTCGAAGTGGGACATCAAATACATCGGTTCGAAAAAAGGAATTGAAAAAGAGCTTATTGAAAAGAGGAACATTCCTTACTACAGCATTCGAAGCGGGAAGCTGCGCCGTTACATCGATAAAGAAAACATTATTGATATGTTTCGTGTCATAAAGGGGTGCCAGGAAGCGCGCTCTGTTCTAAAAAAACTCAAACCTTCTCTCGTGTTCTCAAAAGGGGGATTCGTCTCTGTTCCGGTCATTATTGCTGCACGATCTCTGGGGATTCCGATTTTTATCCACGAGAGTGACATGACGCCGGGGCTTGCGAATAAAATATCCCAGCGTTTTTCAACGCGGATCTTTACTTCTTTTGAAGAAACAAGAAAGTACTTTCCTTCAGCGAAAACAACCGTTATCGGATCACCAATCAGGAAGGAGATCCTTGCAGGTTCTGCTGAAAAAGGAAGAGCGATGCTTGACTTCACGCGCAAGCTTCCTGTTCTCACGATTATGGGAGGCAGTCTCGGGGCGAAGAAAATTAATGATTCGGTCAGAGGATCGTTAAACGAGCTTACAAAGGATTATCAGATTGTTCACCTGTGTGGAAAAGGGAACCTCGATGAGAACCTGACAGGAGTGAATGGATATAAGCAGTTTGAATATGTGAATGAAGAGCTCGCTGACATTCTGGCTGCTACAGATATGGTGATCACCCGTGGGGGATCAAACGCCATATTCGAGTTTCTTGCTCTTCACATCCCGATGATCATCATCCCTCTGACAAAAAAGCAGAGCCGGGGTGACCAGATTCTCAATGCCCAATCCTTTGAAGAAAAAGGCTTTGCCTTGAAGCTTGAAGAAGAGGACCTTACAGAGGTGTCCTTAAAAAAAGCGCTCGATACACTTAAGAAAAGACGTAACGACTACGTTGAGATGATGAAGTCATCGAAAGAAAGCAGTGCGCTTGATATTCTGGTTAAAGAGATTAACGAATATCAATAACAAAAAAAAGACGGAACCGTCATTGTAAGATGGGTTCCGTCTTTTAGCAGTTTATAAATTCTTAGTTTTAAGTATAACTTTTTCGTAAAACTTTTCCACGTCCAGCTACTGCGCCAAGCCAAAAAGCGGCTTGAATTTGATAGCCTAAAAAATACTTTACGCTCGTAATCAAGGCGCTTACGCTTTTGTTTTTGCCTATACTTTTTCCACGTAGGTACCGGCGATCAGGTCATGGAGGCTACGGTGGTCTTTTCTCACGATCACCAGGATGAGGCTGATAAAGGTGGTGAGTCCAAAGGTGAACATGGCGAGGAGAAAGTAGCCGATAACCTGCCGCATGAGCATGGTCCAAATGGTGAGAGGTTTCCCGTCTATGCGTGCGATCCGGATTCGGAGCAGCCGCTTTCCGACAACGTACCCTTTCCAGAGGAGAGGGGTCACGGTCAGGTAAACGACGTATGCGTAATCCCACCCGGACCGTTCAATAAAGGTAAACCAGTTTTCCCCCATGACGAGGGATACGATCAGGGTGGCGGGAAGGAGGATAAGAAAGCTGTCCGCCAGAAGTGCGCCTAGTCTGGGTAAAAATCCTGCTGCGTTGTCTTTGGGTGTCATATGTTTTCCTCCATTAATGTCTCTTAATAATAGTGTAGTACAAATATTCACGGGATGCGATACATACATTTTTACACAGGAGGTGTGTTTATGTTTCCTTCCAGAACTGTTACACTGGATGGGAACGGATGTTTCGCTCATTTTGTATTACGAGGAGTTTTTCATATATGCATAAATTCATTTCCGCTTCAGTGAAAAGGATGAGAGAGGGAGACGGAGGTCACATTTTTTACAAGTTTAACGACAGTGAAGCATACTTGAACAACGCTGTCACGTTTATCTTGGAAGGAGTCAATGCGGGTGATGATGTCGCTGTGATTGAAAGCGAAAGGATCATGCCCGCGCTCCAGTCTAAGTTAAATGAAGTGTTGACTGAAAAACAGCAAAAGAAGATTCACTATATGAATAACTTTCAGTTTTATCTATTTAACGGTAATTTTCATATCCATAAAGTTCAGAATTATTTCTCCAGGCTGATTGAGCCCTATGAAGGTGAAATCCCAGGTATTCGTACGTGGGCTCATGTGGAGTGGGGGGAAGACAGTGAGCTGCAGGATGAGGTTGCTAAATTTGAAGAAATTGCTGATGAGATGGTCAGTGAGAATAAATTAATTTCTGTCTGTGCATACAGTGCCGACCGCATATGCGAGAAAATAGAAGACCGCCTCCAGCGGTGTCATCCGTTTTTGATGACCGATAACAATCTTGTCCCTTGTGAAAGATACAAAAAATTAAGTTAAGAAAAGACCAGTCTGCAGGCTGGTCTTTTTTTTGTGCAGCGTGAGGGCGTGTGGTCCTGCTCCAGAGATGGTACTAAAGAAGAGTTTCCATTTATTTAGGCTTAGATATCCAATTCTTAACAAAGAGGGAGGAATTCTTAACAAAAAAAGTGTGAATTTTTAATAATCGTATCGGAATCCTTAACATAAATGTCAGAAAAAGAGAGCGAGCCTGCCCCTCCATCCCTGACCATCAGCACCATCAGAAAATAAATATTCCCAGCATATTGCAAAAATTACCACAATAACATATACTACATTACAACACTAACGCACTAACCTTGAGAGGAGGTGCCTCCTTTTGATTATTAATCCAGATGGCGCCAAACCTATTTATGTTCAAATATCAGAGTGGATTGAAACAGAAATTTTGAATGGGAACTTTACAGAAGATGAAAAAGTGTATTCGCAATATCAGCTGGCAGAAATGATGAACATTAATCCGGCCACAGCAGCCAAGGGATTAACAAAGCTTGTTGAAGAAGACATTCTTTATAAAAAGCGAGGGCTCGGTATGTTTGTAGCAGCGGAGGCGAAAGGAATTATTTTGAACAAAAGGAAGACGAACACGTTAACGAAACTGGTCGAAGATGTTGTTGCAGAGGCCAATCATTTAAACGTAAGCGAATCGGAACTTATAACCATGATTAAAACAAGTATGTCGGAAACGAAAGGGGAAAAGTCATGAACGCAGTTACATGCAGTCACCTGACAAAAACATATAGAGAGAAAAAGGCAGTTAATGACCTGTCAGTCTCCATCGAAGAGAATAAAATCACAGGGATCATTGGAAGGAACGGCGCCGGGAAAACAACATTCCTTCAAATTGTGGCAGGGTTTCAAAAGCCTACTTCCGGGGAGGTCATGGTTTTTGGGGAAAATCCATTTAATAGTCTGAATGCTTCTGCCAACACGATTTTTATTAATGACACTATGAATCTTCCAAACTCCCTGACGGTTTACGAGATTTTGGAGTCAGCAGCTTCGTTTTATCCGAACTGGGATAAAGAACTGGCTGAACGGTTGTTTGAGTACTTCTCCTTTCAGCGGTCACAGCGTCACGACCGGCTTTCAAAAGGAATGCGGAGCACCTTTAATATGATTCTCGGTCTGTCTTCAAGGTGCCAACTGACGATCTTTGATGAGCCGACAACCGGGATGGACGCGGCTGTCCGCAGTGACTTTTACAGAGCGCTCTTGAAAGACTATCTTGCTCACCCTCGGACACTTCTGCTTTCAAGCCATCATCTAAATGAAATTGAAGAGTTAATTGAAGACGTCTTTTTAATCAAAGACGGGACCGGTCACCTGCACCTGTCTGTTTCTGATTTGAAAGAGTACGGTGTTGGAATACAGGGGCCGGATGAGCAGGTCGAAGAATGGATAGAAGGAATCGATGTTTTTCATAAACGGGACATTCCGGTAAATAAAAGCTATGCCGTCATAAAGCGGGAAGATTTAAGGTCCGGATATGAAAAAGCGGGGCTTACAGTTTCTCCTGTATCGGCTACTGATATGAGCATGTATCTGACTGAAAAAAGAACAGGGGGAATTGATGATGTCTTTAACCGCAGTTAGCTTCTGGAGTGTTGTAAAAAAACAGTACTGGTTTAAAGTGAAAGCCTACAAGAATGCTTTTTCAACTCTGGTCATTCTCCAGCTTCTTGCCATTCTTTTTTCTATGAACGGTACATCACAGATGGGGTCGGGAAGTGAAATGGTTTATGTTTCCGTTACACACTATACCTCGTCGGTGGTGATCATTTTTTCGATGATCTGGTGCTTTATTACTGCGATTTTAATTACAACCAAGGCTTACAAAAACGATGACTTTGCCTTTGTGACGAACCGTTTGAGCGGAAATGCGGCCAACGTTCTTTTCTTATTGACAGCAAGCGTTATTGCAGGAATTACGGCGAGCCTCAGCGGCTATGCAATAAGAATTTCCGCCTTTTTTATCCACGGTGTGGAATATATGGGGGCGGAATCGATGCTGCAAAATCCATTGGAAGTACTGATGGGGACAGCTGCGGCTGTCTTGTATATCTTCCTGTTGGGGTCACTCGGCTACCTTCTCGGTAATCTGAGCCAGATAAACAGAGTATTTACATTTTTGGTGCCGGTCATCTTTTTCGGCTTTGCTTTTACGGGAGGGGGAAGTGAAGGAGGGGTTCTTGCTCAAATCGTTACCTTTTTTTCCGGTGAATCGTCTTTTCTCCTGTTCATGTTAAAAGCCATCATTGTCTCGACTGCTCTATACTCCCTGACATCGTGGCTTACGAATAAAATGGAGGTGCGTTTATCATGATGCTGGCTATGGTTTTACAACTGGTTGTATTCATTCTTTTGTTCGGCGGTATTTATTTTGTTATAAAAAAACAAAGAAGGATGGGAGTTGCCATGGTTAAAGGCAGAAGCCGGAACTGGTTTTTTACCCTTTACATTTGTGCACTTCTTATCTGTGCAGCTGCATTTTACCTGATCCCGGGTGAGCAGTTTAATCAGACGGTGGCTCTGGAATATGAGGCGGCTTTTGAAGCAGAGGAAGAACTTCGAACCTTATTGAATGAAGGGCGTTATGAGGAAGCTGTGGGAAACCTTGTGAACAGCTTTACCTTTGATTATTTCGATGATGTAGTGGTTGTTAATGCCATGTACAGAGACTACTTTGACGGATCGGTTATTGTAGATGCGACAGATGAACTGGACGGGGAAATGGAAGCGTACCTATATATGGGGAGGTCCTATGTGGATGGCTTTGACTTCACAGGCCAGATTAACGCTCCGCACCTGGTTGTTCACGAGGATGAGTTGCAGATTCATCTGGAAGAGACAAATATCAGCTTTGCCAACCTGGGTAAAGAGTTCACTATCTCTCAATTTATGGAGGATAATGACAGTGACGACCCCTTTGGTCATCGTTCTTCATCCAGCTATCACGGAAGCACTTATATCTATTTGAGAGTTCCGGCTGGAGTGAGTGTGGAATCTGCAGATGACGGATTGTATGTGGAGGAAGTGAAGAGGTAGTGGGAATGGTTCTAAACGTAGAATGACGGCGGCGAAGTGCAAAAACGGTCACAGTAACCGTTAAAAAGCGTGAGCTAAACGTTAAATAAGCAGATGCAAGTGTAAAAAGCACGGCAGCACCAGGAGGAGTCATTCTCTGCCGCAGGCTGGGGCGGAGCGAGGGGGCAAAACGCAGATAAGAGTTGTAACCGTAAATTAGCAGCAACCTACATCAATTCAGCGTTCACCCTCTCCTTTTCGAAATTGACAAAAACGCTTTCATTCACATATGATGGTATTAATTAATGGAAAGGAAGGTACCTTATACGATGAAGCAGTAATCCTATTTTCAAAGACAAGAATTTCATTTAACAAGAAATCATTTTGTCTGGATAGGATTAGTGTGTACATTTTTAAGGGAGCCTTCATATCGAACAAGACCGCCCTTTTCAGGGGGGAGGTCTGCCCAAAATGAATGCACACAATCCTCTCAGGCTTATCAGGGAGGATTTTTTATGCTTTTACTAAAGACTGCACCACTTGAGAAAAGTTATGGCGACAGAGTCATTATTAAAACGGAGAAATTGAGTATTTATAATGGGGAGAAAATCGGAATCGTCGGGCGGAACGGGGAAGGGAAATCGACGTTTCTTATAATACTGGCCGGTGAGCTCCCACCCGACAAAGGCGAAGTTCTTGCCCTTGCTGACAGGGCCTATTTGCCACAGCTCGAAGCAGGACAGATGCCGGTTACTAAAAAAGAGCGCAGCAAATGGGCTGTTCCCGATGGAAAGGGTATGAGCGGCGGTGAGGAAACAAGAAAGAAAATTGCTGCTGTCCTTTCCTCTGACGCTGAGCTGATTTTGGCTGATGAACCGACAAGTCACCTCGATATTGAGGGGGTTGAACAGTTCGAGAAAGGGATTTTAAAAAGAGAAGGAGCGGCAGTGCTCGTCTCTCATGACCGGGAACTGCTGGACCGTGTCTGCACATCCATATGGGAAGTGGAGAATGGCGAGCTTCTCATATATGATGGGAATTATTCCAGTTACACAGAGCAAAAGCAGTTAAAAGAAGAGCGGGACTGGTTTGAGTATGAGCAGTATACAAAAGAAAAGGCCAGGCTCACAGAAGCAAAGCTTGAAATATCACAGCGATCAACTGCACTGAGAAAAGCCCCGAGGAGAATGGGGAACTCGGAAGCCCGGCTTCATAAACGAAGTGTAGGAAAAAAGAAAGCAAAACTGGATAAAGGGACAAAAGCGATACAGTCAAGAATTGACCAGCTGGAGAAGAAAGACAAACCGAGGACAGAATCCGAAGTGACGTTTGATATGGAGAGGTTCACACCACTACACAGCAGAACAGCTGTAGCTTTCGAAGATGTTACTGTTAAAGCGGCCGGCCGTCTTCTGATTGAAAAGCTTCGGGCAGCTGTTAAACCGGGAGAGAAAGTTGCAATCACCGGTTGTAACGGAGCAGGCAAATCCACCCTCCTGAACATGATTAAAAACAGGGAGAGTGGTGTACGTGTTGCAAAGCCGGCTAAGATCGGTTTTTTCTATCAGCAGCTGGAGAATCTCGATGAAGAAAATTCGATTCTTGGGAATGTAATGGACACGACCAGGTATACTGAAGAGTTTGTCAGAACGATTTTGGCCAGGCTTTTATTTAAACGGGAAGAGGTTCACAAGGAAGTCTCAAAACTCAGCGGCGGAGAGCGTGTGAAAACAGCACTTGCAAAAGTATTTCTCAGTGATGTGAACGTACTTCTTCTCGATGAACCTACAAACTTTATCGACCTCCCCACAAAAGAAGCGCTCCAGGAAGTCCTTAGTGAATATCCCGGTACTATACTCTTTGTTACTCACGATCGCTACCTTATCCGCCATTTAGCTGACCGGGTCATCGAAATCGCAGGCAAACGGGGCATTGTCCAGGAGCCGGAAACCCTCGGAAACCCCCTTCATACCGGAGCCGAAGAGGAAGAGGCGATGGCGGAGCTTGCTATTGAATTGAAGCTTGCAGAATTGCTAGGAAAACTCGGTGAATCTGGGGATGAAGATGAGAAAAAACGTTTAGATGAAGAATATGCACGTATGCTTCAAAAGAAACAACAGTTATAAAAGGCTGATATGACAGTGGTTTTAGAACCGCTGTCTTTTTTTTGCCCACTTCCAATCAGCGTCTCGTGTCCTCTCACGCTCTCTCGTGCCGTATATCGTGATTAGAGGACCCTGTCGGAATAATGGAGGCGCTTTCATTCACTATTTGCCGTTTATCCTCACTACCTCACATTAACCCCTTGAAGTCAAAAATGAGAGTGTTACGATAAATAGCGGATTGAACAACAGGACGGAACAACAAATGCTTACAGATAAAAAAGGAGCTGGATATAGATATGGATACTAACTTACGCGTTGCATTTATCGGTGCAGGAAACATGGCAGAGGCGATGATTTCCGGCATTGTAAAAACCGGAACTCTTGAGCCGCATCAGGTGATTGTTACAAACAGAAGTAACGAAGAGAGGTTGCTCGAGCTTCACAATCGATACGGAATTCAGGGAATGGTACGTGACCGTTTGCCCATCCAATCAGCAGATGTGATTATTCTTGCGATGAAGCCAAAGGATGCAGAACAATCACTTCTTTCAATAAAAGATCAAATCAGACCCGATCAGGTGGTCATGAGTGTTCTTGCCGGGATCTCAACAAGCTTTATGGAAGAACATTTAAACACAAATCAGCAGGTTATCCGTGTGATGCCTAACACATCAAGCATGCTGCAGGAATCAGCGACAGCGATTTCCCCAGGTGAGCATGTAACGATGAAAAATGTAAAGATGGCGAAGACATTATTGAAATCAATCGGTGAAGTTTATGTGATCGAAGAAGATCAGATGGACCTTTTCACAGGAATTGCAGGAAGCGGTCCTGCATACTACTACTACCTGATGGAACACATTGAAAAGATTGCAAGAGAAAACGGAATGGATCCGGCGCAGGCAAGAGAAATCGGCGCCCAAACCATCCTCGGAGCAGCGAAAATGATGCTTGAGCGTGAGGAATCCCCTGCACAGCTCAGAGAAAATATAACGTCCAAAAACGGTACAACAGCTTCCGGCTTGGAAGCACTTGCTGAAAACGGCGGCGGTAAAGCAATTAAAGCAGCTGTTGAAGGCGCAATGAACCGCTCAAAAGAAATCAGCAAACAACTGGAAAAAACACCAGCCCACCAATAAGAAGTCTTATAGAACGTAGGAGTGATGAAATTAATGACTTTAACAAAACGTGTTGTAATTAAAATTGGAAGCAGCTCACTAACGAGCCAATCAGGAGATATCAGCAGAAGAAAACTTGAAAAGATTACAGACCAGGTTGCGGAACTTAAAGATCAAGGCCACGAAGTTCTTCTCGTATCATCAGGAGCGGTAGCAGCAGGCTACAGAACGCTCGGCTTCGTAAACCGTCCGACATCACTGCCTGAAAAACAGGCAGCCGCTTCTGTCGGTCAGGGCCGTTTAATTGAAACCTATTCCGAACTCTTTTCGTCACACGGATATGCTGCGTCTCAAATATTAATTACACGCGGCGACTTTTCCGACGAAAAACGATACAACAATGTCAGGAACACCGTGAATGTTCTTCTTGAACGAGGCATTGTTCCGATTGTTAACGAAAATGACACCATCACGACAGACCGTCTCCGCTTTGGCGATAACGATACACTGTCTGCGAAAGTAGCCGGTCTTGTGGATTCAGATCAACTGATCATTTTATCCGATATTGACGGGTTGTACGATGATGATCCACGTAAAAATCCAAATGCAGAACTGCTGCCAAAAGTAACTGAGATTACTGATGCAATCGAAGACATGGCCGGTGAACCAGGCTCTGCTGTGGGAACAGGCGGTATGCGCTCAAAAATCGATGCCTTTAAGATCTCAATGGCATCCGGCATTCCATCTTTCCTCGGACGTTCCGGTGTGAAAAATATTCTTATTGATGCTGTTGACGAAACAGCAAGAGGAACCTATTTCTCCTGTGAGGAAACCGTACACAATCTTGATCATAAGCGTCAGTGGATTGCGTTCAACTCTGGTCCTGAAGGGGAAATTACGATCATTAATGAAGCACGAGAAGCGATTGTTGATAACAAAGCCCACCTTCTTCCGAGTCAGGTTTACCAGGTTGACGGGCACTTCAGCAAGGGCTCTGTCGTAAAAATCCGTGACATCAACGGTACACAGCTCGGGCTTGGAATGATGAACTACTCCTCAGAAGATCTTGCAGCATTTCAATTAAAAAAGACACAGGATAAATCCCTTGATGCCGTAATGAACAGCGAAGCATTTGTTTGTGAACTGGAAGTGGCAATTCCTGTTGGAGTTTAAATCAGCGTGGCGTAATTTATAAATTAGAAACACCTCAATGATCAATACTGTTTTCAAGAGATTGTTGCAAAAACGATGCAGCCGGAATGCTCGAGACTCTGCGTGAGCAATTGCCGGGGGAAGAGCCCGTAATGGGGAGCAGACACACAGGCGGGCGTAGAAAGGAAGGGCATTTCGGTAGCATCAATATTAATTTATTACCTGAAGGAACAATTTCTTAGAAAGCAGCCAATAAATACAAGGAGTGGTTTGGTGACTAAAGTAGTCGAACCAGTAAGTGTAAAGTCTCAGGCAAAGTTGGCACAGAAAGCGTCAAAGTCCCTAGGAATGCTTTCAACGCAAGTAAAAAATGAAGCATTGCATGTGGTGGCGGACTATCTTGATCAAAATGTTGCAACAATTTTGACAGCCAATGAACAGGATCTTCAAAACGGAAAGAAAGCAGGCTATGATGACGCGTATATGGACCGTCTCGCCCTAAGTGAAGCGCGGGTAAAGGAATTTGCTCAGGGTCTTCGTGACGTAGCGAAGCTTGACGATCCATCAGGTGAAACATTAGATGAGTGGACACTTGAGAACGGTCTGAATGTAGCGACTGTCAGAGTACCTCTTGGAGTCATCGGGATGATTTACGAAGCCCGTCCTAACGTAACAGTCGATGCGACCGGTCTTGCCTTAAAATCCGGCAATGCGATCGTATTAAAAGGTGGGTCTTCTGCGATTCATTCGAACCGTGCGATCGTAAAATTGATGAAAGAAGCTCTCGCTAATACAGAAGTTTCCTCAGATGCCGTACAATTCATTGACAGCACTGACCGCGAAGCAACTGAAGAGTTGTTTACAATGAAAGAGCACATCGACGTGCTCATTCCACGTGGAGGCGGTAAACTAATTTCCGCAGTTGTAAACAACGCAACGGTGCCTGTTCTTGAAACGGGTGTAGGAAACTGTCACATTTATGTTGACAAAGATGCAGATGCACAAAAAGCCATCAGTATTTTTGTGAATGCAAAAACGGACCGCCCGGCTGTCTGTAATGCTGCAGAGACATTAATTGTTCACAGTGAATGGCTGAGCGCCAACAAAGAAGCTCTTGTGTCTGCTTTTAACGAACATGGAATCGGTGTTTACGGCTGTGAAAAAGCAGTGAAAGAGATTGAGCGAGCAGAGCCTGCGACAGAAGATCACTGGGCAAGTGAATTCCTCAGCCTAGATATAGCGGTGAAAGTAGTTAACGACGTTTCCGAAGCGGTTGAACACATCGACAACTACGGAACAAAGCATTCTGAGGCTATTGTAACGGAAAGTAAAGAAACGGCAGCCCGCTTCACAGGACTTGTTGATGCAGCTGCGGTTTATCACAATGCATCCACTCGTTTTACGGACGGAAGTGCCCTTGGCTTTGGTGCTGAAATCGGGATTTCTACTCAAAAACTCCACGCACGTGGCCCGATGGGACTGCCGGCGCTTACAACAGTGAAATATGTCATGAGCGGAAGTGGACAAATCAGATAGGTTTACTGGTATGGCCCTGAGGCTTTTAAAGCTTTCGGGGTCTTTTTTTTTTGCGAATTTAAAGGATACAGGACTTCTATCCAGAAGAGTGTGAACAAGGGGAGATTTTCTCTCCTAATACGAAATGGAGGAGTTCTTTTTTTGGAATTTCCTGAACTTGAGACGAAAAGGCTACGCCTGGTAAAGATCACCTACGATTACACAAAAGAACTTTACGACATTCTCTCGAGAAAAGAAGTCATGAAATATTACGGTATGGATCGTATTTCAAACTATGAAGAAGCTGCCCAGGTGATTGAATCGTACAGAAAGAATTTTGCAAATCAGCGAGGAATCCGTTGGGGCATTGTCATAAAAGATTCGAACGTATTTGTTGGAACAATCGGATTAAGTAATTTACTGCAAAAAAAAGCGGAGGTTGGATTTGAACTGCATCCGGATTATTGGCGAAAGGGATACATTTCTGAAGCTTTCAGAGTGATACTGAGATATTCATTTGAAGAACTTGATTTATTCAGGCTGGGAGCGGTAACTTTTCCTGAGAACACAGCATCCATATTTTTATTGGAGAAATTTGATTTTGAGAAAGAGGGCTGCCTGAGAGGATACTTTTATCAAAACAAAACCTCCTATGATGCACTCATCTTCTCCGTAATTTATCCAGAGTGGAAAGGAAGTATTTAAAGATTTTGACATTGTAAAATATTGTCGATATTTATTCAGGGAATCACATCATTCATACTCCTGCATTCATGAAAATAGTTTATAATTATTTAGATGAGATTAGTGGGTTTTAAAACTTTTCTTTAAAAAGGAAGGGGGTAGAAGAAGTGATAAACGAGGTTAAACCTCCATCATTGAGTGGGCATGTGTTTCTTGCGAAGCTGATTACGCAATATGCACACATTCACGAGCGTACAGTCGGTAAAGGAGCCCGGGATTATATCAGAGAAATCGGACTTCGAACCGGGGAATGGCTTGAAAGGTTTTATAAAGACGATCAGGAACGCTGGTCCGTTGAAAAATACGCAGACGTTATTGTCGATATAAAAAATTCAATCGGTGGGCACTTCAGGATCGTTGAAGTGTTTCCCGATCACGTGGTAGTCAGAGCAACAGCATGTCCGTTTGGGGATGTTGTACAGGACGCACCGCATTTATGCATGATGACCTCCAGTGTATTTGGAGGCATTGCGGCCCGCCAATTTGGATACAGTAAAGTAAGTTTGCGGGAGCGCATTGCATTAGGTGATGGTGGCTGTGAAGTAGCGATATACTTCTCACCGGCAAGCACTGAAGAAGGGGATGAATATAAAGATTTACGGATCACTCCTCATTACGGCGATCCGTTTAACTGGGAAGAAGAAACCATATCCATGCTCAATGAAGAGCTTAGGAAAAGTGACACGATGATCGAGATGCTGTTAGAAGAGCTTGAAGAACTGAAAAAAGAACGAAATTAATGAGACCCGCACAGCTTTTGAAGCTGTGCGGGTTTTTCATTTTCAATGAAGGAACAGTCTGGATTCCCACTAGCCTGTTTTCTTATCTTTCACACCACCGCTGTCCTCCGCTCATATACTAATACAAGCATATAATGATAACAAGAATGGAGTTGCAATGATGAAAACAGTATTAAAAAGCTTACTTACAAGCTGGCTTTTCTGGTGCCTGATAATTCCGGTATTTATAGTATACGGTACTTTATCCTACGCTACTTACAATTTAATCTGGATTAATGCAGAAAAGCTGGAGACGATGGAGCCGGAAATTATTGAAGCAAAAGAGGCAGGGGAGACCCTCCCCTTCAGAGAGAGGTATGCCTATGAATCTACCTACAATCTCTATCATAAATCCCAGAACCTTCTCCAAAGCTTTTGGATGAAATACATCTTCCCCTTCCCTGAATTCACCGAACCACTCTAACATTCTTGCCAATCTGAAAAAAATTAGGACGGATGCTGCACCTTTCAAGATATTTCAGCATCTTTTTTGTACGGAATATCCTCCCTTTCCGCGGACTGGCACTTCCGCAGGATGCTCGGTAGTTCACCCCACGATGCTTGGAGAAAACAGAAGATAAAGATAAAACAATCTGACAGCCAACGTAAATAGTACCAACATATGAACAGCCCTTGGAATGGACTTGCATTTCAGAGGCTGTTCCTTTCCTTAATTTGTGTAAAATTGTGGGATATTCAGTCCGGGAAGGGTGGGAAGTGTAAACGGCGAATTGTTAAGGAAAGTTTGTGGAACGGCCGGCATAGAGTAGGACAAAGGTTGATGCTCAAAGGGGTTACCCTGTCAAATATCACAGTTTTTCTTGATAATAACTGAATTTTATGAATTTATTTGTCGGAAAAGGGTAACGGAAATGTAGAGTACTCTTGATTTCGGAAAGGGGATTTCTGTGACTAAGAAGAGAAGAGTTATCTTGGTTCTGCTGCTCTCTGTTTTGGTTGTTGCTTTATCCTACGGTACTCTTAGGCCGAGTGCGGTCCATGAGTTTCCCGTTCCGTTCCATGCGGAGATCGAAACGGTTCATTCTGAAAACAGCTTTACCTACAAACACACAGGGATTAACCGTTTATATCTGCTTCAGGCACGACTGTGGGGATGGAAGAAAGTTGACAGCATGGGATCTCTGCAGGTCTTTGAGAAAGACGGAAAAAGGGTCGATGTGATCACGTTTCAGG
The DNA here is from genome assembly GCF_003710255.1 of Alteribacter keqinensis. Lineage (NCBI taxonomy): Bacteria > Bacillati > Bacillota > Bacilli > Caryophanales > Bacillaceae > Alteribacter > Alteribacter keqinensis. Next base: position 239,498 of record NZ_RHIB01000001.1, read on the forward strand.
ATGGATTTGATATCGGGGCTTCCATTGAAGAATAGTATATGGATACTCATTCACCGGAGGGTCTGGTAAAAAAAAGCACGTACCTCAATGCTGATGGACGTGCTCTTTTCCGTGTGCTTAACGATTTGTCAGTAAATACAACAGCCACACACCATGGTTTTGTTCATCCCATGAGGCTCTGCGAAAGGAGTTTCTTACGGCAGGTACGTCGGCCTGCTCGGCTGCATTCAAGTATTCAGCCACGTTATTCTGTTTGTTAAAGAATGCTTCCTTTAGTCCCCTTTCATAAAGATTACTGCAGACGGCAATCATTTGAGGAGTATGTTCCCTGCCTGTTAAATTAAAGTAAAGCTCAGCAAACATCCGGTAATGACGGAATTCATCAGCGCGGATGGCAAGGATACGCTCCCTCTCTTCCAAAGAAGGTGCCAGTTGGGCAAGTGTTTCAAGACAGAATATAGATGTGTATTCCACGTTCATCGCTCTTGCAATGTTATTAATCTGTTCGGGGTTAATCCCTTCAGTCAGCTGTAGTGTCGAGTTATACATAAGACAGACTCCTTAAAAATCGTTATCGTGATCATTATGTTATTCGCTAAAAAGCTGTCCCGTGTAAGTTGTTATCCTGTGAAAAGCCAGGACTCTTTTCGCGGTGATTTCCAGGTTGAGACTCACTGTAACTTATTATTAAACAGATCTGAAAGTAAAGAATGGTAAGATAAAAAAAGATAAATAAAAAGGAGGAAGTTTGCATGAAACTGGACAATTTACGCCTTCTTGTAACCTCTTTTGAAGAGTGTTTTTACTTTTACAGAGATACGATGGGCCTGACAGTCACATGGGGAGAGCCATCAGGGGAGTATGCGAGTTTTGAAGATTCAGTAGAAAATACGGTGGCCATCTTTAATCGCCAACTAATGGCCGAAGCTCTCGGAAAAGGAGAGCTTCCCAGCTTTTCAAACAGCCAGGATCACTTTGCTTTAATTTTCAGAGTGGAGGACCTGACTGAAGAGGTCAGCCGTATCAGGGGAAATGGCGGAGATGTGTCTGACATCAGGAAGCAGCCGAGCTGGGGGATCGAATCAGCATATATCCGTGACCCTGACGGAAACCTGATTGAACTCATGTCCAGTATGCCGAAGTCATCGTGGGATGAATCGTTATTAAAAGAAGATGATAGGTATTCCCGTCAGTGAATGAAGAAAAAGATAATGATTATTTGTCCAAGCCTTGTTAAAATGGCAATGGATCGTTAAAAATAGCAAAGAGCAACATAAAAAGGAGTTTTCACATTATGGCAAATGAAAAAGTACTTATCTTTGGTCACAAAAGCCCGGATACAGATACAATCTGCTCAGCCCTTGCGTATGCTGAGCTGAAAAAGGAATTGGGAATGGATGCTGAACCTGTCCGTCTCGGTGAAGTAAGTGAAGAAACACAATATGCTCTAGATCGTTTTAAGGTTGAAGCGCCCCGGCAGATTGACAAGGCAGCACCTGACGCAGATCTTGTTATCCTTGTGGACCACAACGAACGCCAGCAGAGTGTCGAAGATATTGACAGTGTCCGTGTACTTGAAGTCATTGACCACCACCGTATTGCAAACTTTGAAACAAAAGATCCCTTGTACTATCGTGCTGAACCGGTTGGTTGTACGGCAACGATTTTAAACAAGCTTTATAAAGAAAACAATGTAGAAATCAAACCTGAGATTGCCGGGTTGATGCTTTCTGCCATTATTTCCGACTCATTATTATTTAAATCTCCTACCTGCACTGAAGAAGATATCCAGGCAGCCAAAGAGCTTGCTGAACTTGCCGGTGTTGACGCAGAGAGCTATGGTCTTGAAATGCTCAAAGCAGGTGCAAACCTTCAGGATAAAACAGTTGAACAGCTGATCTCCCTTGATGCAAAAGAATTTACGATGGGAAGCGCAAAAGTGAAGATCGCCCAGGTAAACACGGTAGACACAGACGAAGTATTTGAGCGTCGCAGCGAATTGGAAAAGGCGATCAACAACGATGTTTCTGAAAAAGGGCTTGATTTATTCATCCTGGTAGTGACAGATATCCTTACAAATAACTCTACGGTTTACGTAGAAGGTGAAGCATCAGAGAGTGTGGAAAAAGCATTTGATGTGAAGCTTGATAATAAAACAGCCGTTCTTGAAGGTGTCGTTTCCCGTAAGAAACAGATCATTCCCCCACTAAATGGTGTATTAGCATAGTTGACAAAAGAGGCTGCCGCAATGGCAGCCTCTTTTGTCAAACGGTTTTTTCCGGTCAGTGATTAATCCCAATTGTTTCTTCTACCGGGAGGATGAAAGCAATTCCCTTTCCCGGCTGATTGAGGGAGGCTTCTTCTTCGATTTGGTGTAGGACTCGTTTGACCTTATCCCGGGTAACCAGGGTAAGAACGATTTCTTTCTCAGGCTCAATGATCATGGAAAGAAGCTTTGCCTGTTCGTGAATGCCTGATCCTCTCCCTGATAATATGGTGCCACCTTCAGCCCCGGCTCGTTTGGAAGCATCTACAACGATACCGGCATCTCCTTTATTTACAATCGTCACGATCAGCTCAAAATTAACATGATCAATCATTCTTTCCAATGCCTCCTCTTCGAATGTCAGGTCCATCTGATTATGAACAATCCCTCTTACAGCCAGAACATCAACAACAAATCCGATGCCGGTTCCTTGTTTATTTAACTTTGCTTCTTCTTTAATATGTTCAAGGATATTTGACAGCCGGTCTTCTGGAATAAGCGTGAACACGATCTCCTTTTCGTAAAGCATATCAATCCCGAAAAAAGATTCCTTTTCATGAATCCCAAGCCCCGAACCGAGAAGAATGGTACCACCTTCAGCGCCGCCTTTTTTTGCTGCTGCCATTACTTTATTGGCTTGTTTCTTTTTCACGATTGTGATGATCAGCTTGTAATGATTTTTTTGTGTAGTCACGGTCTGCATCCTCCTTTTTACTATATAGCAGTCCAAGGAAAAGAACAGATAGAATGGGGGTCAGTGCAACGAGAGAAATCATTCCGAAACCGTCCAGCAGAGGATCCCGTCCTTCTGTTACATTAGCTACCCCGACAGCAATGGCCATGATAAATGTTACTGTCATCGGACCTGTAGCCACTCCTCCTGCATCAAAGGCAATCGTGATAAAGCGTTTCTTGGAGAAACGTACTAAACTAAATGCTGCAAGGTAACCGGGCACGAGAATCATCCATAATGGAATACCCACAATGATCCTGATCATTGATAAAGCGATAGAGACAGCAACCCCGATCGACAGCGTGAAAAGCAGGATATTACTTGAAATGGATCCTGCTGTGACTTTTTCCACTTCGTGATTGAGTATCCGTATGGCAGGCTCTGCGAATGTCACGACAAACCCAAACAATAATCCGATTAGGGGAAGATAGAGCCAGGCTCTTGTATTCTGCCCGAGTATCTCTCCGATAGCCTGACCTGCCGGGAAAAAGCCGATGCCTACCCCTTGGAGGAAAAAAGAGAGACCAAAGAAAGTAAGGGTAATACCAAACATCATCTTCCACACTTTCTTCAAGCTAAGGCGGAGAAAGAAAATCTGAAATGCGGCAAACAAAATAATTAAAGGTAAAACGGCCAATGCCACTTCATGAAGAATATGGTCAAAACCTTGAAAAAAGTGAGTGATCAACCAAAAATCACCCCCAGGATCATAATAGCCAGTACAGGACCGATCGAAGCCAGTGCTACAAACCCAAATCCGTCACTTGTCTGCTTGGAGTCGGCCCGTCTGACTACAGACGCCACACCTACACCAAGGGCAAGAATAAACGGTACTGTCATCGGCCCGGTTGTGACTCCGCCGGCATCAAAGGATATGGGAATAAAATTAGGAGGTGTGAAGAGGGCAAGGATAAAAATAAGGGTATATCCCCCAATCAATAAATGAATGAAATTTAAGTTATATAAAATCTTAACCATTGCCAAAGCAACGAAGATAGCAACCCCAAAGGCGACAGTATAAACAAGAAGGTCATTTGAAATACGCCCCCCTGATACCTGGTCAACCTGGAAGGCGAGAACCCGTACATCCGGTTCGGCAATGGTAACCACGAGTCCAAGAAAGAAGCCAACCCCGATAATGAGCCACGATTTCTTGATTTTTGGGAGAGAAGAACCGATCAATTCCCCAATAGGCAGAAGGCCGATATGCACCCCCACAAGAAACAGAAACAGCCCGATCCCAACAAGTACAACGCCTGCTAAAAAAGATATAAATACATCAGAAGGAAGACCGATGACAGTAAATTGAAGAACAATAACAACGAGGGCCAGGGGAATGATTGCAAACGTCACTTCTTTTAACTGATCAAGAATGTAGGCCATGTGTTTCTCCTCTCTGTGTTCTGCCAAAAGGAAAGAGAAGCCGGAACGCTGCCATCTGTTTTATGTAAGGAGTCATGTTCATTAACGTGACTTAGGTGAGGCGTTCAAATGTTACATAACTCTATAAAATTATTATATTATGTAACCTTTGGAGGAATCCTATGAAAAATGTCGAGGCTGTAAAAAGATTTGTGCTCAACCAGAATACAGTGAGGCCGGTAATCCTCATAAATACAAAAAGAGAGACATCCTGATTTCAGGACTGTCTCTCTTAAATTTATTAAATATTCCTTTCACATTGCATAGTGACCGATGATTGCAAAGAAAAAGACAAGTCCAAAAGCAAAAAATGTACGGCGCATGCTGCAACCCTCCTCGATAAAATAGTCCGGAATAAGAGATAAAACCTGGTTGAATGCTATAAGGTATCATAAGAGTTGTTTACCGTTAACTAACGTTAATTAACTCTTAATAACTTGATTTTAAATCATATATCGACAGATTTAAAGTATTTTAATTATTATTTTTCCGTTTTTTTGTCAGTTAAAACATAGAATCTCAGGTGGAGAATATATGAAAAATGCAAAGATAATTAGACATTTTGTCAAAAAAATTACATTTTGCAATAAAAAGTTTACATTTTGCAATAGATACCGTACAATAAAAAGTAAGATGATGGAAAAGGAAGGAATGCCATATGCTAAGAAATCGTGTAAAGGAGCTCAGGGCCCGGTTCAGCTTAACGCAGACAGACTTAGCCAATAGAATTGGTGTAACCCGGCAGACAATCGGGCTGATTGAAAAAGGTGACTACGCCCCGAGTATTACCCTTGCCATCAAAATGGCAAAAACATTCGATACGGCCATTGATGAAGTATTCTGGCTTGAAGGAGATGAAGAGTAGGATGTTGGAAAAAGTGATTCGCTCCCCTTTAATTCTTATTGTTTCTCTATTTTTAATGACGATTATGCTTTGGTCTGTTTATTACGGTGCATTCTCAAATGTTTTTGAAAGTGTGCTATTGTTCGTCTTAATTATTGCTTTAAGCACGTTTCTTTTCTTGATTTTGTTCCATAATAAACGGAACCCCGAACGAAAGATCAGCTGGAAAAGTTGGACACCTTACGAGCTGAAGGAAGAAGATGAAGGTCAGCAGTGGGTAACATACCGGGCTACCCGTAAAGTGTACATCTTTTTCTATTTCGCTATTCCTGCAGGGTTAATGGTGGTGGCTGTCTTCAGGCACATTGAGTTCATGCCTTTGGTCGTTTTGTTTGTATTAGGAACAACCCAGTATGGAATCTACTGGCATGAATCCAGAAAATATTTAAATGACCGGGAGGAAGTTTAAGGATGACTACATTTATTGCCTATGTTGTTGTGTTTTTACTCGCTGCCACTCCGTTTTTTGAAATGATTGCCGTTATTCCTCTCGGCGTTGCTGCAGGTCTTCATGTTGTTCCTGTTACCATTCTTGCATTTGCAGGTAACGTAGTAACTGTTCTTCTTGTTATTCTATTAATCAATCAGATTCAGGCCTGGTTAAAAAGAAGAAGAGAAGCAAAAGGAAAGGACGGCGACTCCAAAAGAGAAGGCCGGGCAAAGAAAGTATGGAAGCGATTTGGACTTCCCGGCCTTGCCATTGCGGGACCGTTTTTTATCGGGAGCCACCTCGCTGCTCTTATGGGAATGAGTTTTGGAGGAACGAAGAAACGAATGGCTGTCTGGATGGTCGGGAGTTTAACAATTTGGTGTCTTGTAACAGCTGTAGCTTCTCATATTGGAATAGACTTGTTGTTTAACCACACCGACCGGGAAGGTTTTCTGGTAGATTACCTGGAGCGTTAGAGTCAGAAGAATTCCGGATTGTGTTTCAAATGGTAACAGCAGTTTGAAAATGAATTCGCACGCTGCCTTGTCCGGCAAAAAAACATTTTGCTTTATTCACGTAAAGATAATAATGGCTCCTCTTATTATTTTGAGGCTGATCCAGCTTTTGGATCAGCTTAATTTGCTTTGTATATGCCGAAATAGTGTACGTCATTGGAGCATATAGTGAAGTAACGTCTTTTGATTGCAGATGAATCATTTAATAAAGAGGAGTGAAGCATCATGAGGGCAGCAACCATCAACCTGATCACTTTCTTGTTTGTTTCTCTGTTTGCTGCATTGGGGATTTCAGGTCAATTTACAGAAGTAAACAATGCTCCCCACTGGTGGCTGTACCCGAGCATTGTCTGGACCTTTGCATTATTCATTCAGCAGATTCCCCACCTTTGGGTAAAGTTGAGCGGTCTGGCACTTGCCTGCCTGAGTGCACTATTTTGTTTTGTATTTATTTTACCGGAGTTGTTCAACCTGCTTTAAGGACATTGTAAAAAATGGGAAGCAGGAAATCTCTGATCATCGTTGAATACGTTTATAAGAGATGAACATTTAGATCTGCTGTGTGTCAAAAATCTTTGTTCAATTAGGGCCAGACACTGATGTTTTTTAATGACACAGCCGTAATAACGTTCCCTGAAACCATTGAATAGAAAAATATGTTAACTTGACTTGTATAACCGGAAGAAAATAAGTGAAAAAGTTAGGAGAGGGCTTTATGAAAGGGTATCTGTTGATGATCCCATTCCTGCTTATGGCGGCCTGTTCAAATCAAGTTGAATCAGAAATTAATAAACAAATGCTTGATGATGAAGTTGATTTTTCATATACCATTCCTGAATTGGATGGATACCTGATTACGAAAATTGACGTCAGTCCCCGTGGCGGTGATGTTAGCCGAATAGATATTTACTACACGGATGTTGATAATGTTGACGATGACCGGCAGCTAATGGATGCTGAAGAAGAATATGATGAAGAATTTAATATCAGGACGGTATACGGTCCTTATGAAGAGTGGGCGGAGCATGGAATTGTACTGATTCAAAGTCCGAAAGAGCTGGGTTATTCATACAATGAGGTCATAGAGGTTGAAGGCCAGGAAGTCCCTTTTAATCATACGAAGAGCGGAAAAGAGTCTATCATTGCCTTTGAATTAACGACTGAAGAAACGTATTATTACGGGACGATCTTTAACGTGAAAGACAATCCGTCTGATAGACAGATCAGACGCAGCATTTCTCCAATCTACGAACAAATTTTAGAGGAATACGGCGAGGAGTAAAAAGAAAGCCTGGACATAGATGCCAGGCTTTCTTTTATGTGTCCTCTGACTCTATAAGCTGGTGCTCAAGAATTTCCGCTCCATGGGCTTCGAGAGTTCTAAAGATGTTCCGGCGCATGGATGCCAGGTTGTGGTCGTATGTGAGGGTGAAGTTATCATTGTTCTCGGTTCTGAAGACGAAGTGGGTATAATAATCCCCGTTTTCCTCTCCATAAGTCTGAACTTCTTCTATACTTCCCCATGGGTAATGGTCTGCCTGGTAGGAGGTGAGTTCGTTTATATGGAATCCCTCATCGTCAATAAAGTAATAGTTTGTTACACCGAGAGTGCAGATGGGAATAAACAGCAGACCTGCCAGTACAAAAGCCCAGCCGTGCTTCATTTCCTTTTTTGCTCTGTCCCTCAGATGACTCACAATCATATAAGCAACCATGATAAGTACCGTCCAGAGCATCCCGGCCCCAAAAGTGTAATAGGCAGAACGGGGGGCTACAAAAATCCAGTGATCACGTGAAAAATAAAACACATCCTGTAAAATTAAAATAAACACTAAGGGCAGCATAAAACTGCTCAAAAAGATCATGACACTTAAAATCACGAGAACCATATTAAGCTGGTCCGGGTCAATTTTCCATTTTATCAGCCTTTCTGTTGACATATATACCGCTCCTTTTAAAGGGTTCTAGCTAAGTCTACGGTATGGTATCACAAAAGTTTCAGAAATTTCCATCAAATAGGTTGTTAAAATTCATCATTTATTCACAAACTCCCACATGATCATCTTGTGATGCCATTGAAATTTCACTATAATTTACATACAGAATACGGATAGGAGGAGGAGACATGCTTCGTGAGGAACGAAAAAAACGAATACTTAACTGGATTGATGAGGAAGAATACATTCGCATTACAGAATTGAGTAAGCGGTTAAATGTATCAGAAATGACCATATACCGGGATATTCAATCTTTATCTGAAAAGGGTCTGCTGAACAGGTCCAGTGGCGGGGTGACAAAAAAACACACTTCAACACATGAGGGTACTAACATTTGTGCGTATTGTAAAAAAGGACTTCACAGACGCCAGCAGGTACAATTGATCTTTAAGGATCAAAAAGTGGAAGAGCTGTGCTGTGCCCATTGCGGACTTCTTCGTTATCAGGAAGTGGATATTGAAGTCTCTCACTTATTATGTAAAGACTTTCTCGATGATTCTACAATGAGTGCGAGTATGACGCATTTTCTAATTGGTTCAGATCAGGTAATGAACTGCTGTTACCCTCAGACTCTTCCATTTGCTTCCAGAGAGCAGGCTGTAAGGTTTCAAAAAGGATTCGGAGGACAGCTCTGTACATTAAAAGAAGCACTCAGTGAATTGAATAAACAGATGAACGTTTCAGGATGCTGTAAAGACCACTAGACACACCAAAGGAGTAATTCTATGAAAAAGTTTCTCGCATTTGCGTTGATAAGCGTATTAATGATCGCTTGTGGACAGGAAGAAGAGGAAAGCCACGGTAACGAATTGGAAAACCTGGGACCGATCGATGTTGAAGTAACGATGGACAGTGAAGGGGATCCTGGTGAGTGGACACTTGAAGCTTTAGTTACCCAGGGGGAAAATACGGTGAATGACGCGGATGAAGTCACATTTGAAGTATGGAAGCAAGGGGAGAAGGAAAACAGCGAAATGCTGGATTATGAAGATGTCAATGACGGAATGTACACAGTTTCATACACATTCGAGGAGGATGGCCATTATTTTGTGATTCCTCATGTCACGGCTCACGGTATGCACGTTATGCCAACCCATGAACTGACAATCGGGGAACCGGAATCAACAGAATCTGAAGAAGCTGATGACCATGAGCATGGACACGATGATCACGACCATTCTGATGGTCACAGCCACCATTCTGACATTGTAGATGTGGAAAGTAACTTTGAGAGTCTTGACCGTGATACTCCAATTGAAGTGACCATTACTGAAGATGGAGAAACACTTGAAGATGCCCGTGTCCGCCTTGAAATCTGGCAGCATGGCGATGAGATGAGAACTTGGATCGATGCTGAAGATGAAGGGGAAGGTGTGTACAAAGCTGCCCACGATTTTGAAGAAGCAGGAGATTACCACGTTGTGATCCACATTGAAAATGATGAGATTCATGAGCACCTGGATGATTCATTTACAATTGAATAGAGGTCTATATTCCTCTTATGAGATATAACAAGGGACAAAAGCCTGTTATGGAGGCTCGGGAAAACTGGGTCTCTTTTTTATGCTATGCTTTATACAAAAACAAATGCCTCAATATATGTTAACTTAAATTGGAGTAAAGTTAACATATGGAGGGATTTCATTGTTTAATGATTTATCTGTATTAAAAAAGTCGGGCTTATGTTTATTGTTTGCTTTAATAACCGGTGTTTTTGCACAAATCACGATTCCGCTGCCTTACATCCCTATAACCGGTCAGACACTGGCTGTTGGTCTGGCAGCAGTAATACTGGGAAGCAAGCTGGGAGCGGCTACCATGGTTGTCTACCTCCTCCTTGGTGCAGTCGGTCTTCCTGTATTTTCTGACTTGCAAAGTGGTGTTAATGTTCTTGTTGGACCGAGCGGCGGGTATATATTCGGGTTTGTGTTAACCGCGTATGTAACGGGGCTGATCCTGGAAAAGTCATCTTTCACCCTTGGCTGGGCGACAGTGGCTAATATTGTTGGAATGGGGATTACACTCGCATTTGGAATGGTCCAGCTTATGATTGTGCTGGAATTGACTTTTACAGCCGCTTTACAGGCCGGTGTTATTCCGTTTCTTATAACAGGTGTTATTAAAGCTTTTCTGGCAAGTGCAGGAGGCGTCTGGGTAAGGCAGTTTTCAGGGCAAAAGCTGAAAAAAGAACAACTGGGAAAAGCCAGCTGATTAAAGCTGGCTTTTCGTTTTAATGTATGGCAAATCTCACATGAGGCGTTTCATCTAAATATGCATATCGTAGTAAGAAACGAGGTGCACATATGAATCCAGAGGAAGCATTTCAGCAGTATGCTGCCCATTCGTCTGCTGCAGACCATTTCGGCAGGTTAAAAGCAGCTTCAGCCGGTAATCCGGATTAGTATTACATGTATGCTGAAAGAGAAGCCTACCACCATTGGAAAGCTGTCTATTACCGGAGGTTTTTTAAGTCCCCCCTTGTTGATTAAAGGAACATAAAGATCACTGTTCCACCAGCAGCACCGATGAGTACGACCATCCATGCCGGTACCTTCCAGAACACAAGAAGTCCGAACAAGCCGGCTGCCAGTGCAAAATCTACCGAAGATGTTACTGCGTTTGTAAAAATCGGATTGTAAAACGCAGCGGCTAAGATGCCCACAACAGCTGCATTGACACCTAATAAGGCTCCTTGAATAGTTGGATTTTTACGAATCACATTCCAAAAAGGAAGAGTGCCCAGGATCAGCAGAAATGCGGGCAAAAAGATTGCTATGGTTGCTACAAGTCCGCCAATCCAGCCGTTTGCAACCGTCCCAAGGTATGAGGCAAAAGTAAATAACGGACCTGGAACAGCCTGTGTAGCTCCGTAGCCTGCAAGAAAGTCTTCTGCTCCTACAATACCTGCCGGAACAACTTCTCGTTCAAGTAAAGGAAGGACGACGTGTCCGCCTCCAAAAACGAGAGCGCCTGCTCTGTAGAAGCTGTCGAAAAGAGCAAACAGATCAGATGTAAACACATTCCTAAGGGCAGGAAGAGCAACCAGAAGAGAGAAAAAGGTTACAAGACAGATCGAAGCGAAGCGATAGCTGAGCCTGATCCCCAAATCAACCGGATTTTCGTCCTTATTTCCCCGGTAAATGATAAGTCCTGCTAAGCCGGCCAGAACAATAAGAATGACCTGGCTGTAGACGGTCTGCCAGACGAGTAATAAAATAAGTGTAATGATGGCAATGCTTGCTCTTGTCCGGTCCGGAGCCAGTTTTTGACCCATTCCGAGTATCGCATGTGCCACGACTGCAACAGCTACAAGCTTGAGACCGTGAATCCATCCTGCCTGGCTGATGTCAAAGCTTTGCATTAAGGTGGCAAAAATCATCAGGGCTAGAACGGATGGAAAAGTAAATCCGATAAAAGACAAAATAGCTCCCATAAGCCCGCCGCGCATCAGGCCAATGCCGATGCCTACCTGGCTGCTTGCAGGTCCCGGAATGAACTGGGCCAGTGCAACGAGGTCAGCATAAGCTTTGTCATCCAGCCAATTCCGGCGTTTTACATATTCATTGTGAAAATAGCCTAAATGGGCAACGGGTCCCCCGAATGAGGTAAATCCAAGCCGGGTGGAAACGAGCAAAATTTCAAGTAATGTTTTTAGATGCATGCACAGCACTCCTGTTTCGCAGAATCGCAGTCAGTATACCATAAGGATATCAGTGGTTTGTTAATTCAATGTAAAAAATTGAGTGAAATGAAACATTTAGAATTTATTTGTCTCAGGTATGATGAATGAGGAAACTGGAACTCCTGTATTGAGGAGTAGGTGAATATAATCAGCCAAAAAACAGCTTGTAAATGCCAATGGTGATTAATACGAGGGAGGGAAGTACTTTTTTGTTTTTTGTAAGGTAAGGAAATCGTGCCGAGTTTCCTATAATGATTCCAGTTACAAACAAGGCGAAAAAGCTGCAGGCAACAAACACACTTGTAAGAGGGTGAACTTCCTGTACACCTGAGATAACTCCGTATCCAATATTGTCAATATTAACAATGATAAACAGGTTCCTTACAAGCCGGCCGAACATAAACCCTCCGGAGTGTGTGAGCTGAAAAAATCCGATTGCTAAAAAAACCAGCCCTGAAGCCTGGTTTAAAAAGCGGGTCGATCCTTCAAACCCGATTATGGAGCCGAACATGTACGTAAAAAAGAAGACAAAACCTACTCCTGCTGAAAGGAAGAGGAGCTGCCCAACCGGGAAGTATATTCGCTTATAACCGATAATTGCTCCCCATAAGAGCCCGTCAAACCCAATCAGGAGGCAAAACACAAGTGTTGTTAATGCCATTATCCTCACACCTTTACTACATGTGTATTACCCGGGCAGGACGAGTAGGACTTAGGGATAAAAAAAGGGATGCCCTTTGTGCACTTGCACATCGGACATCCTCTACGTTCGGGGGGCACTTCATTAAATTAATTAGCGCGTTTATTTTTCCCTGGCTTACTGCTTGTTTTATTGGCAAGTTTGTCGTCAAGGCGCTCTTCAATTCTAGAGAGCTCCTTTTCGTTCGTCATCAGTTCTTCTTTATTTTTATTAATAAGAATACTCATTGATGTTTTAATCACAAGAATCATCCTTTCCAGTTGATTTAACCCTGCGTTCATGACATCGTTTAAAGCGCTAAAGCTTATACTTATAATATAGATGATAACAATTCTCACCGTCAAGAAGATTGCACCCACTTCCACAGTTTCACATAGAAAGCCGGAATTATGCTTACTTTATAAACAGGGTTGTTCTAAGATGCTGGCGGAGCAAGAAGCAGGTTATCCCCCCAAGCATTATGAAAATAGCCTTTTTAAACCATTGGTTTTGTTAAAGATCTTGTTGATTTTTTTAAATAATGTTAATTGCAGCGACTGCGTCACACACCTGCGGGAAAAACGAGTTCCGGGAAGACCCCGCATACGCAAAGCGTCGAGGAGGCTCCCGAACCGCCCTGGAGTGCAATGAGCGTAAATCAACACCCGGCTTTTCTTAGCCTATTTTAAAGGAAATGGACTTTTTCAGCGTCCTCTGCGGAGCACTAGGAGGCTCACCGGTGCCCCCGCCAAAAAGCGAAATGAGCGTAAACCAACAACTGAATTTAACAGAGCCCAGCCTTTAATAAAAGCGGGTATAAAAATAATATATTAGAGGTTGATTATATAACTGATTGATTATATAATGGTGTCGAAAGCTGAATCCAGTAAAAAAAGGAGTTCTATCTATGACGAAACCAATCATTTACTTCTTATGCACAGGAAACTCCTGCCGCAGCCAGATGGCTGAAGCGTGGGGAAAACATTATCTGGACGGTAAATACGACGTTTACTCTGCCGGAATTGAGGCTCACGGGGTTAACCCTAAAGCTGTAAAGGCAATGAACGAAGTGGACATTGATATCAGTGATCAGACTTCAGATACGATCGATAAGGACCTGCTTGACCGTGCGGATCTTGTTGTTACGCTATGCGGACATGCCAATGACGTTTGCCCGGCTACGCCTCCTAACAAGGACCGGGTGCACTGGGGCTTTGATGATCCGGCGAAAGCAGAAGGTACGGATGAAGAAAAATGGGCTGTATTCCAGCGCGTCCGTAACGAAATTGGCGAGCGGATAAAACGCTTTGCAGACACAGGTGAATAAACCAAAGAAGCCGGGACGTTCTCGGCTTTTTCTATAGGAAAGGATGTTGAATAACATGACAGTCATTCGGGTTTATGATCCGGCTATGTGCTGTGAAACCGGGGTTTGCGGGCCCGTAGTAGACCCGGAACTTACAAGAGTAGCTAATGCATTATTTCTCCTGGAGCAAAAAAGTATTGATGTGAAACGCTATAATCTTGGAAATGAACCTCAGGCGTTTGTCGATGAAACACTCATACAAAAGCTTTTGGAAGAAAAAGGGGTGGATGCTCTGCCGGCAGTCATTGTAAATGGAACTGTTGTAAAAACAGGAGAGTATCCAACTAACAAAGAACTAGCTGAATGGACAGGGGTCCGGGAGGATGAACTTCAGCCTGAGAAGAAAGAAAAAGACGATTTGACTTTATTTTAGCCGGAGGTGTACAGCATGTTTACCAATTTTACTTTACCGGAGTTTTCCCGGACGCCATTTATTTTTTTTACAGGGAAAGGTGGAGTCGGGAAGACATCGACTGCAAGTGCCACAGCTGTAGCCCTCGCTGATGAAGGTAAAAAAGTTCTTCTCGTCAGTACCGACCCGGCCTCAAACCTCGAGGATGTGTTTGGGATAGGTGTTAGCCTGAAACCTGTCAGGGTTCCGGAAGTAGAAGGCCTGTTCATGATTAACATTGACCCCGAGGCGGCTGCTTCCGACTATCGGGAAAGTGTGGTCGGTCCTTACAGAGACAAACTTCCTGAACCTGTTGTTACTCAAATGGAAGAGCAGCTGTCCGGAGCTTGTACTGTGGAAATTGCGGCTTTTAACGAATTCGCTTCCTTACTTACAAAAAAAGAAGTAATTGACTCTTTCGACCACATTATCTTTGATACTGCACCCACAGGCCATACATTACGGCTTCTTCAGCTGCCTGCCGCATGGTCTGGTTTTTTGGAAGAAAGCACTCACGGAGCTTCCTGTCTTGGCCCATTATCAGGGCTTGGAGAAAAGAAAGCTTTATACGAAAGCACTGTTCAGGCGTTGTCGGACCGTGAAAAAACAATTCTCATTTTAGTTACCCGGCCTGATGAAAGTGCGATATGGGAAGCAGAGCGGACAGCTCGTGAACTGAATGACATCGGATTGTCCAATCAGCGCCTGCTGGTCAATGGTCTTTTTGAATCCGGCTCCGATGACAGAGTGGCAAACGCCTTTTATGATAAACAAAAGGCAGCGCTTGCTTCAATCGGATCTTTGTTTAAAGATATCCTTGTTCTTAAGCTTCCTTATATTACTTATCCTTTAACAGGAGTTAGTGCCCTTCGAAGCTTTTTAAAAGGTGAGCAAAAATTAAACTCAGACGGGGGAAGTCAGGATGAAACTCGCTCCCTTCCTGGTCTCGCCCGCCTCATTGGTGATCTTCGCCATAAATCTTCAGGTGTGGTCATGACCATGGGAAAAGGCGGGGTAGGGAAAACAACAATGGCCTCTGCAATAGCATTAGGTCTCGTTAAGGAAGGGAAAAAGGTCCATTTGACAACGACTGACCCTGCTGCCCACCTCGATCAGGTAATGAAAGAAGAAGGGATATCCGATCAGCTGTCCATCAGTACAATTGATCCGGTAAAAGAAGTGGAGAAGTACCGTGCAGAAGTGATTGCTGAGTCTGCCGGCCAGCTGGATGAAAAAGGACTTGCGTATTTAAAGGAAGACCTTGAGTCTCCCTGCACGGAGGAAATTGCCGTTTTCCGCGCTTTTGCCGATGTAGTTGAAAGAGCAGATCGCGAATTTGTGGTTATTGATACGGCACCAACAGGACATACGCTCCTTCTTTTGGATGCCAGCTCGTCTTATAATAAAGAGGTTGAACGTTCCACAGGGGAAGTTCCAAGAGCGGTTCGCCAACTGCTTCCCCGGTTAAGAAACAAAGAAGAAACTTTAGTGGCAGTTGTAACCCTTCCCGAAGCTACCCCGGTTCTTGAAGCATCAAGGATGCAGGATGACCTGAAAAGAGCGGGTATTATGCCAGCCTGGTGGATTGTGAATCAAAGTATGGCAGCGACAGACACGAAAGATCCGCTTCTTTCAGTCCGGGCCAAACACGAGTGGAAATGGATCGAACGGGCTGCCGGGGAAAATGAAAACACGGTTGTCCTTCCGTGGTTTACAGAAAAAATGACGGGCGCAAAAGCACTGATGAATATGTATAGAAATGAGGTACGCTAGCATGGAGATTACAAATGAAGCAAAGCAGTTTTTACAGGAAATGATGACACGCAAAGAAGTGAATACAGTTCGCTTTTTCTTTGCAGGAATGGGCTGCGGCAGCCCTCAGATGGGTGTCCGTCTGGAGGAAGCGCAGCCTGAAGATGAAACAATGGAAATAAACGGCGTTAACGTTGCGATTGATCCGACGATCAAGGGTCAGTCTGCAAACGTGACTCTGGATTTTGAAGAACGGGAAGGCTCAAGAAGTATTGTCCTGCACGGCCTGGATTCCTGTTGTTGATCAAATGCTATTTTTTGTTCTATAAACAACGAAGAAGCAAATGAAGCCTGACTATTATCCTTCGTTTATTCATTCTCTTCATTAAAATAAAAGGCGGCTCAGAAGGTGGAATTATCCCTTCTGAGCCGCCTTTTTTGATAGCCGGTGAAACCCCTGGCCCCGCAGCTCATCCCCTACTTCTTTTTCGCATTTTCTTTTACTTCAGTGATTTTAACGCTGCAGCAGGAAGGTTTTTTCTGATCTTTCTTTAACGAAAAAACGAATTTTTTAAACACCACAATCCCTCCTTTCCCGGATAATAGCAACGCCTTATACAAAATAGAAGATAAACCCTGATAGTGTGGACATGGTAAGAACCGATACTACGAAAGCGAAAATCAATTGTTTTTTAAAGATCGACTTAAGCAGAACGATTTCGGGGAGGCTTGCACCTGCAGAACTGATGAGCATAGCCATCACAGGCCCGGTTGCCATCCCGCTTGAGATCAGAACCTGGGATACAGGGACCATACTGGAAAGCCGGATGTAGAGGGGGATTCCAATAATTGCAGCTGCAGGTATGAGCCACCATGCATCTCCGCCGAGATGACTGGCAATGAAATGAGCGGGTACAAGTCCGTGAATAACTGCACCGATAGCAGCGCCAATCAGCAGATAAGGATAAACAGTTTTCATCATGTTCCACGTTTCCCTCAGTGCACCTTTTAATGAAAAATGACGTTCAGCCTCTGGGTCAAACCCCTCCAGAACGACTTGCTTTAAGGATGAGGCAAAGCCGAGTTTCTCTAACGTTAATCCCATTACGATGGAGAAAGTGACGGTTACAAATGTATAGATGAGTGTGACTTTCCATCCCATGATTACAGCCATTACAGTCAATATGGTTGGGTCGAGAATCGGTGATGCGAATAAGAACACCATTACGACGCCAAAGCGAACGTGGTTTTTCAAAAGGTTTACGATAAACGGGATGGTAGAGCAGGAGCAGAATGGTGTGATAAAAGCGAAAAGGACTGCCAGGAAGCTTGCTTTCACAGGGCTGGTACGCTTTAACCAGCGCTCCACTTTAGCGTAGGGGATGCGGGACTGGATAAAATAAAGGGCAAAAGAAACAACGACAAACAAGACGGTAAGCTGTAGTGCGATGTGGATAAAACTTTGAATGGTTTCGATCATGGTAAGAACCTCTTTTCGTTTATTTATCAAATATATTTGATGTATAAATCAAAAAAATTGATATTAAGTCTAAGTCCTGCCGGTACTATTCGGCAGGACGGAAGAGGCAGCAAAGGTCTTCTGACAATAAAGCTGAAAGCTGTGAACCACTGCTGCTGTAGTAGTTCCAAGTGCCTCTTTTTTCTCGTGTAATTAACTCTGCGTCAAGAAGAAGCTTCAGGTGATAGGACAGTTTGGATTGAGGCATGTTCATGTCTTCCTGAAGGTCACACACACAAACTTCGCCTTTATTACAAAGCAAAGAAAGAATCTCCAGTCTTTTTTCATCGGCAAGTGCTTTAAATTGTTTTTCGTACGTTTTAAATGGCGTTGGGCCTGACAACTGGTCTTCAGATAATGTACGGCTCATGTGGAAAGGTCTCCTTTGATCAAAAATATTTGATGAATTAATCATAATGGAAAATAAATGAAGATGCAAGTGTTTCATCAAGAAAAATTGATGTATTCTTTTGTCTTTTTTTGTCTTTCACCTGTGGTACAATCATGATGATGGAAAATAGCACCAGTCACCTTGTCTTTGGAATGTAATTCTTCAGGAGGGACGTCTATGAACAGCAAACCGTCAGCGATGTTTACGATGATTCTTGTTGCTTTGTTTTTACTTATTCCCCCGCTGATTGTTTTCCTGCATAGTACAGGTAATCCTATTACAAATAACCAAATTGAACAGGACATACTTGCCTACCTGGAGGAGCGGGGATACTCGGAGTCTGACATCACATCGTACAAACAGATCAGGAATGCAGACGACAGTCTGAATACTCATCGTACCCGGCTGAAGGTTGTTTTTGAGGATGAGCCGGACCATGGGTACGTTTACGTGAAGATGGAGAGCGGTGATGTACAGCAATTATGTACGGTTCGCCGGTTAAATTCGGGCAATGTAAGTGGGAATGAATCAGATCCAATACATCTTGACGACCATTGCTACAACCCTGAAAGAGGGGAAGCATCAGGTTAGAAACGCTTTTACTTAATTGAGATAAGCTTCTTGATATATAAGAACGGGGAAGCTCTTTTCCAGCCGTTTAGATAAAGAGATGATAATAGAATAGGAGAAATGGGAAATGGAGTATGGTTTCGTTGCAGCTTGTTTCGTTTTTATAGTTGGTTTTTTAGCATTGTACAGTAAAGTGATGGGCCCGGTGTCACGCGAAGAAGCAGGAAGAGAGGAGTTTCGGAAGCTGCAGACTGCTTTTTTCATTCGTTTTGCCATTATGGAAACGCCGGTTATTGCAATTATTGTTCTCGTTTTTATATTATTGGAAGGTCAGGTGGGGATTGACTTTATCATGCCTGCAGCTATTATAATGGTGTTGACCCTCGTTGGCATTGTTTTTACGTTTATCATGGCAAGGGGCGCATGGGAAAGCAGGGGTGGAGAAAAGTTCCGGTTTTCACTTCATACGTTTTTCTTTATCGGTGTGGCACTGATTACTGCCATCCCAATTGTATGTGTGGTTCTCCTATATGTACTAAGAGAGCAGGGAGTGTCGTAATTGCGTGGAAAGAATAGTTTCTCTCCTTTGTATGTTATAGGAGGAGCGTGTTTTTTAGCAGCCATGGCAGCGGCTCATATTTATGATTCTGATTTATTCAGGGCTGTTGGCAGAGCCGGACTGCTGGGATTGCTTATCGTTCTTTTCTTTCAGACGAAAAGAGGGAAATGAATGTTTCAATTTAAATATTTCAGGCTATATGAAGTAATACAAAAGCAGACGACTCATAGTGAGCCGTCTGCTTTAATCATTCTATAAAATCAGAGAGATTTACAAGAATGGAAGGATTATTGATTAATTGGATTCAAGAATTTGAACTTCTACTGTCTGACGGCCGAACTCTAGAGCTTCCTCTTTTGTAGCCATGTGAAGATCGATACGGTTACCTTTGATTGCACCGCCGATGTCGCCGGCAATTGCTTCTCCGTAACCCTCAACATATACTTTAGAACCTAGAGGAATGACGTCCGGATCAACGGCAACAACTTTTTTGTCTGGGTTAGCACGAAGATCCTGCCCAGTGTAAGTGATGCCTGTGCAACCGTCACAATATGCAGTGTAAGCAGTTGCTTCCATTTCAATTACAGATTGTACTTCAGAAGAAGACTCTTCTTCTGAGCCAGAAGTTGTTTCTTCAGTCGCTTCCTCTTGAGCTGGCTCTTCAGAAGCTGGCTCTTCAGATGAAGATTCTTCCTGAGCTGG
Source organism: Alteribacter keqinensis (assembly GCF_003710255.1). NCBI lineage: Bacteria > Bacillati > Bacillota > Bacilli > Caryophanales > Bacillaceae > Alteribacter > Alteribacter keqinensis. Next base: position 259,376 of record NZ_RHIB01000001.1, read on the forward strand.
TTCTTCAGACTCAGTGGACTCTTCTGCCGGAGCTTCTTCGGAAGTTGTTTCTTCTTCTTTTGCCGTTTCATTAGAACCTGTCAGTGCGGCATGCAGTGTTCCGTAGGTTTGTGGGCCTGCTAAACCGTCAACAAGAATGTCTTTAGCAGATTGAAAGTCTTTTACTGCATCGTGAGTGCCACGATCAAATTCTCCATCTGCATCTGCCTCAAAATATCCAAGTTCCTGCAGGCTTTCCTGAAGGGCTGCAACAGCTTGTCCTTCATCACCTTCACCCAGGATCGATAATGCACCGACTGTTTGTACCCCAGCCAGTCCGTCTACTAAAATGTCAGAGTCCGTCTGGAACTCTACTACTGCTTCTTTTGTTTGTGGATCAAATACTCCGTCTATGGCATCCTGATCTAAGTATCCGCGCTCATGAAGAAGTTCCTGAAGTTCTTCAACCTGGGAGTTCTCCTTACCTTCAAGAAGAAGTCTGTCCCCTAAGTTTGTTTCACTTCCCGCTTCACTGATCGCCGGTGATACGAAGAAAAGTGCACCTGCTGCGATTATGGGTAAGCCAAGTGTTTTTAGTTTTGATAAACCAAAGCTTTTCATATGTCAGCCTCCTTAAAGTTTAAGTGATCTTCGCTAACGAGTTCAATACTACCAATCAGGCCGATACAAAAGCAATGGAAAAAGGGTTACTTAAAGGAATTGAAATATAGTTGTAATTGCTGCAATCTGTTTTAACACATTCGCCATGAATGTAACTGTATTTGTGACAAATACCGCTAAATTACGTACTTTTTTTGACGCAAATTCCAATAAAAGGAACATTATGTGGGTGGTTGTGGGAGAGTGCAGATATTATATCTTTAAAGTAATATATTAGTTTACCATATAAACAAAATAAAATATTGTCTCTTTTATTCAGCGAAATCCGATATAATAGAATAGAGTCTTAATTGGAGGAGTGAATGCAGCTTGGTTCTATATAATCGAATCGGGTCAACTTATGATGTCTCGAGAAAAGCTGATGCTGAAATTGTCAACCGTCTTCTTTACTTGTTGCAGATGAATTCAAAAGAACAGGCGAGTATACTTGATATTGCTTGTGGTACAGGAAATTATACGATTTCTATTAAAGACAAAGGATATTCCGTCAGCGGCCTGGATATCTCTGAAACAATGCTGGATCAGGCCAAAAGAAAAAGTGCTGACATAGAATGGATTCATGATGACATCAGAAGCTGTAATTTACCGGAGAGTCGCTTTGATGGGGCTACATGTGTTCTCAGTGTACATCACTTTGAGAACCTCGTTGAAAGCTTTTCCAACGTATATAAGACATTAAAACCGGGTGCGAGGTTTGTTATTTTCACCTCAGGGTCTGAGCAGATGCAGCAATACTGGCTGAATGCTTATTTTCCTGAGATGATGAAAGCATCCATGGCAAAAATGCCGTTGATCAGAGAAGTGACGAAAGCGTTGAAGAAGGCCGGATTTACTTTTCAGGGGTCCGAGTCATTTCTCGTGCAGCCTTCGCTGGAGGATGCCTTCCTGTATGTAGGGAAAGAAAACCCGGAGATGTATCTTGATCCTGATGTGCGAAAAGGGATCAGTTCTTTTTCAAGCCTCATTACAGATGAGGAACTTGAGAAGGGTCTTGATTTATTAAAAAAAGATATTGAAGAAGGGACCTTTGCCGAAAGAACAGCTTCATTCGACAGCCGCAAAGGTGATTACTTGTTTATGGTGGCAAAAAAATCATAATAAAAAACGATGGTCCAGCGCTTTTTCTAAGCAGGATCATCGTTTTCTTTTTTTTGTATATAATCTTTTTTTAACATCGCCATTTCATACATATCCCAGTATTCATCCCCAACACGTCTGAAGTCACGGAAATATCCTTCCTCCGTAAAGCCCGTCTCCCGATACAGTTGGTAAGCCGGGGTATTAAATGAGAAAACGCCTAAAGCAAGACGATTCAGGTCGAGGTATTCAAAGGCGAATTCCAAGGCTTTTCTGATGGCTGGCTTTGCAAATCCTTTTCCGCGGTAATCTGGAGAAATAAGAACTTTACCAAGCCTTGCACAGCTGTGGTAGCTGTCAATATTCCGTAAAGCCAGGTGACCTGCCGCCTCATTTGTCTCATCCACTACCACTTTAAAGATAAAAGCGTCACTGCCGGATTTGTTAGCTCCTTCCGAATAGTTATGGAGCTGTTCTATTGTGAGGGGATAGGTAAAGGTAGGGCCGCTCCACTTCATAAAAAAAGCAGGGTCAGTGTGGTTCACCCATGAAATGAGATCGTCAAAATCCTCTTCCGTAAAGTAGTCCAGTCTGATCACAATTTGCTGCTCCTTTGTCATCGGTTTCTGTTCATAGTTTATCATAAAACGAATGAACAAGGTTCAATCTTTAAATAATGAAGGGAGTCTCATAAGGCGTACAGCCACCTTATGAGACTCCCTTTTAGAAACGGTTGATCCGCTGGGAAAGAAGGCGGTTGTAATTTTCATTTACAACGGCTTTTTGTCTGGGGATATAAGGTTTATAATGCTGCGTTTCGAGTGTCGGTTCCGCTTGAACAGGACTGCTCGTGTGTTTTCCATGTTTCTTTTCCCAATCACTGAAGTAGATGACTTTAGGATCATGATCAGGTGGTTCAGGCAGGTTGGCTGCGAACTCAAGCAGGTTTCCGTCCGGGTCTTCAAAGTAAACAGAAGCCATCGGTACCCACGTATGAACGAGTGGCTCTGTGGGATCGAGTCCGAATGCTTGTTTTGCAACAATTTCACGGTCTTTCAGCCAGCTGATCGCTGATTTCATATCTTCAACAGGGATTTGAAAGGCGAAGTGGCTTTTTTTCCATTCCACCTCGGGTTTTTCCCAAATGCCAAACACCTGGCCGGAGCCACCGGGAGTGTAAAAAATGACGCCCCGTTCTTCCATTACTAAAGATGGCGTCAGGCCTAGCTGCTCTTCATAAAACGCTCTTGCTTCTTTCAGGTTCCTTACATCTGCATGGGTTTCATATATGCCGTTAATCATTAGGATCTGCCTCCTTAAGGATTTTCTTATAATTTCATTATAGGAAGGAGGCAGGTTAATAAAATCGGGTCCGGGGTTGATCTTTTTCCGGCAAAGAGAATGATTTTTTCTAAGACCTGAGTCGTATTGAGCTACAGAAGTTTATGGCGGATGGCGAGAAGAGCGGCCTTTGTTCTGTCTTCAACAGCTAATTTTGCAAAAAGGTTTGTTATGTGTGTTTTAACTGTTTTTTCAGTAATAAATAAAGTGTCGGCAATCTCGCGGTTGTTTTTCCCTCTGGCGATTTCAATGAGCACTTCACGTTCCCGTCTTGTGAGCGATTGAACTGCTATTACCTCGTCTGACTTTTCGTGGTGGACGTGCTGAAAAAGGTGACCTGCCACTTTTGGATCAATATTTTTAGATCCTTTTACTACTCTTTGGATCGCTTTAAGGAGCTCTTCAGGGTCCGTGTCTTTTAAACAGTAGCCATCGGCACCGGCTTGAACGGCGGAAATGACATGGTCCTCGTCCTCAAAGCTGGTAAGGACAAGAACCTTAACAGAGGGATATTGTTTTTTTACAAAGCTGGTTACTTCAACGCCCCCTATACCGGGCATGGAAAGATCAAGGAGGATCAGGTCGGGATTTGTCCCCTCTGAAAGAATCTTCATTGCTTCCTCTCCTGTGCCGGCTTCTGCTGTTATTTCCACGCTTGCTTCCTGTTTAAAAAAGTAGCAGAGCCCTTTACGGACTACAAGGTGATCATCTACAATCATCACTTTAATTTTGTCAGTCACCCGGTTCACCTCTCTTCAATACCGTAATTGTAATCGTTGTTCCCTGCTCAGCTGCGCTTTCTATACAAAAGGACCCGCCGAGAAGAGAAGCGCGCTCTTTCATGCTGATCAGTCCCATCCCGTCAGATGTAAGAGTATCGGGTTTAAAGCCCTTTCCGCTGTCCGAGACTTTCATTTCATAGTAGAGGCTGTCTTCTTTCAGGGATATTGTACATGTATTTGATCCTGAATGTTTCGAGATGTTGTTTAATGCTTCCTGCCCTATCTTCCACAGCCCCACTTCGATTTGTGAAGGAATGGAAGTGAACTGTCCGGTCGTGATAAGTGTAAGACCGAGCTTTTTTGAATACGTACCAAGCCGGTTTGCAAGTCCTTCTTCAACTCGGTCTGACCTGAGCTGCCAAATCAGAGCTTTCATTTGAGCAAGGGCATCTTTTGACATCGAATGGATGTCTTTAAGAGCAGCATTGACAAGGGGGTCTTTTGTCTGGCGCTTTACTCCGGTAGCTGTATACATGATGGAAAAAAGCTGTTGATTAACTGAATCATGGAGATCTCTGGCAAGTCTGTTGCGCTCTTCAAAAACTTTCATTGTTTTTTCTTTTTCAGAAAGGCGGATCCGTTCATATGCCGAGCCGATCTGATAAGCGATGGATTCAAGAATATGCAATTCATCCTGAGTAAAAGAATTTTTGCCAGGGGCGGCAACGTTTAAAATACCGAAAAGTTCTTCACCGGATTTCAACGGGACACTAGCATGGTGGGTAATATCATCAATTTTTCCTCTGTCTGAGCGAATGGCGTCTTCGATCCGTTTGCATTCAATGATATTTGCTGCCTCTTTCAGGCGCCCGTCTATATATTGATTAATGCAGTAGCATCTTCCTTCACAAAGATATCGTTTATTTTCGTATGCCAGTGCTTCAGGTAAACGAGAAGAAGCGGCAAGAGTGTAGTGTTGCTTCTCGTCGAGGAGGAAGATCCAACCAGTCTGCAGGCCGGTTAAGTGGAGTAATTTATCAAGGACCTGCTGAAGCATTGAGGTCAGATCAGTTTCTTTATTCAAAAGTTCAGCTATGTTTTTTATAAGGTAAAGTTCCTGGTCACGGTTCATATAGCATTCTCCTTTGAGCTGGTGAAGGATATGAATTCAGTGTAGCAGAGAAGTGTGAAAAGTTGGGAGGAAAAATGAATGGATTTGAAAAGTGAGGGAGGTGAAAAGCAGAGGAGTCAAACGATCACAGTAGTTTGGCAATGTCTCCGCACGCTGCTCCTCCGGCAGAAGAAAACCCACCCCTGCCGGTCTCTTTAAAGCGGGCAACGACTCCGCTCAACCTCTTTAGTCTGTTGTATAGTTAAATGGTTGATTAGACGGGGTGAGGGTAGTCAGGAGATCATAGGAAGAGCTCTTGTTTACAATAGTAAATGAAAGGGGGAGAGCTTCTGCTCTTAGAATACCCTCCTCGCAATGGGGGCCTGAAACGAGATCCTTGTCAGAGTAGATTTTAAATGAATCAAAAGGGATGCTTGAAATTCGAGTGTGATTATGAAATAAATATCCGTCTTCAATACATATTGTATACGAATCTCCCATTTCTTCTCTCTGGTGGATGCTTCGTAATTCCGACACGACCAGGTTTGCTTCCTGTGTCAGTGAAATGTCCGCGCCGGTCCGTACGTGGAACAAATTAGCCTGGATTAGAAAAGTAATTGCAATGGCACCAATGAGACCGAACAAGGCCAAAGCAGCGAGTAATTCGATTAAGGTGACGCCTTTTTGGTTCGAATTTCTTATTTTTTTCATCATATCACCTTACAATTTGTGAGTTTTATACTATTATTTATTATATAGGAATTCATAGGGAAATGGTGAAAAAAATGGCTCAAACAAAGAAATGGTACACGACTGAACAGGGATTTACTCTTATAGAACTTCTGGTTTCAATATCTATTTTGTCCATCGTTGCAGTGGTTTTCTTTTCTTTTTTCACTCAGGCTTCCCTGTCTAACCAAAAAGCGGATACTCAGGTCGCAGCAGTGAATGTTGCAGAACGGGTACTGAATGATATAAAAAGCAGCGGTCCGGCACTTGGTTGTGATGAAAGTCAGTTAGGATATGAAAATGACGGAAAGGGGTTCTATATAGTTAACGGTAAGGAAAAATATTATGTAAGTGTTACTTGTGACGATACTTATGACGTAAATGGATTAATGCTAGTTGAAACTGTCCTTTACGATGATGAGGATAGAGAGTTAGTAACCATGTATGATTATTTCATTGACTGGGAGGAAGAGTGATGATCAGAAATGAGAGAGGTGCCGCTCTTATTATTGTGTTACTGACTATTGTTGTAATTGGATTAATGTCTGTGGCGTTGGTGAATCAGGTTGCGGGAAGCCACCTTCAAGGACAACGGGCTGAAGAGAAAGTAATTAGTAAACATAATTCCGGGCTCGGTAAAGTCCATTTCCGCCAGCTGGTTATAGATGAAGTAGGTAGGTTACCCGGAAACATTGCGGATGCAGGAGAGATACTAAGAAATACTTTTAATGATGAAATAAGAATATCTTTGATCGGACCAAATGGCAGTGAACAGAATGTAAGAATTGATGATGTTGAAGTGACGCCGAGTATGGAGGATGACTTAATTCAAATCTCTTATTCAAGTTACGGCTATTATCATAATGATATAAATGTAGAACAAGAGACACTTATACTTAATTTAACAACAAAAGAAGTGGAGGTTCCTGGCTGGAACTTGGAGGGTTACGATAAAAAGGAAAAACGGGTTTTTAACAGGGGACGAAACAGACAGAATTATGGGGCCCCTAATCCAACCTTAACAGGTAATTTTCATTTTTATAACACAGAATTCAGAGGAAACAGCCATGTGACTGTAGATGGAAACTTATACATTTCAGGTGATTATGTTATGGTTCCGCCCGCTAAATTAACTGTAACAGGTGACTTAATTATTGGTAGAGGAACGAACATAAACTTAATAAACAATAATGATGTTTGCGTCTTAGGAGTCATTCATATAGAAGGTTTGAACGATATCAGAGGTGAAAATGGTTCTTGCACGATGCTGGAAAACGGATATTATAACAATGGAAATTCTCGAATGGAAGAAACAACATGGTCAATAAGAAACTAATCACATTTGCTCCAACCTCCTTACAATTGGTATGATAAAACCGGTCACCTTTTTGAGGGAGATAACATTATTTAAAGGTAGGCATTTAGATTAGTGTGGAAGGGGTTCGTCCAGTGATTACAATAAAGTCGGAGCGTGAAATAAAATTAATGCATGAGGCGGGAAAACTTTTGGCCAGCTGCCATAAAGAAATAGCAAAGATGATCAAGCCAGGCGTATCAACGATGGAAATTGATACGTTTGTTGAAAAATACTTAGCAAAGCACGGTGCCACGCCTGAACAGAAAGGGTTTCACGATTACCCTTATGCAACGTGTGCGTCGATTAACGATGAAATCTGCCACGGGTTTCCCAGAAAAGAGCCGTTGAAAAACGGAGATATCGTTACCATTGACTGCGTTGTCAATCTGAATGGGGGACTGGCTGATTCGGCATGGACATATACAGTGGGAAACGTGTCTGATGAAGCAGAGGAATTGTGTAAAGTAACGAAACAGTCTCTTTACCGCGCTATTCGTCAGGCAAAACCGGGAAAACGTCTCGGTGATATCGGGCATGCGATCCAATCCTATGTGGAAGCGAAAGGCTACTCTGTTGTCAGGGATTTTGCAGGGCACGGTCTCGGACCTACCATTCATGAGGAGCCGAACATCCCTCACTTCGGTGTCCAGGGAAGAGGTCTTCGTTTAAAAGAAGGAATGGTCATCACAATCGAACCGATGATCAATCTCGGTGCCTGGGGTTCACAGATGGATTCCAACGGCTGGACGGCAAGAACGGTAGACGGATCCCTGTCTGCCCAATATGAGCATACCCTTGTGATTACAAAAGAAGGTCCGGTTATTTTAACCGAACAGGATGTTATATAGAATCAGGCACTCCTCTCTAAAAGAGGGGTGTTTTTTTTATGGCTGTGTTTAAGATCATTGTTAATTTAATGCATCAGATGCACCACACTCCTGTTTGAAGAGGTTCACTGGCGACCCCGGTGCAGTGAGCGTAAATAACACCTGAGTTTAACAGAGATTTTATTATATAGCCGGATTCCCGATAACCAGTCAAATGATCCGGCAAACCAGAGTGAGACCACTTCGATACATAGGATCACCCCTGAAAGGAGACCCTAATTCAATATGTATAAGGGCAGGTGGGACAGTTGGACAGCCAAATTACAGAAGTTGTAATCCGGAGCTTTGGTGCGTATACCATTCTTTTGATTATTAACAACATGCTCGGGAAGCAGACTTTGTCACAGATGACCAATCATGATTTTATTACATCCATCATGATGGGAGCGATCGCCGCCAATCTTGCCTTTGATACTCAGGTCAGCTACTGGCACTCCTTTATCGCACTTTTAATTATCGGAGGAATCGGGTATTCGACCACGTATCTTTCCATGAAAAACCGAGGTGTCCGTAAGTGGTTTTCAGGATCACCGTCAGTGTTTATCGAGAATGGAAAAATACTTGAGAGCAATATGAAAAAACAGAAGTATAATATGGATTCCCTCAATCAGTCACTGAGGGAGAAGGATATTTTCAATATAGAGGAAGTTAAATATGCTGTTTTGGAGCCGGACGGTCACCTCTCCGTTATGAGAAAGGAAAAAGGGGCGAATTTATTCCCGGTCGAACTTATAATGGATGGGAAAATTGTAGAAAAAAACTTAAAGGACATTAAACTTTCCGAAGATTGGCTGATTAAGGAAGTGAGCAGACGTGGGTATGCGGTTAATGATGTATTTTACTGCGTCCGTGGGCCTGATGGGACACTTGCTTTTGATTATAAGGATGACAGGCTTAAGGCACCGATTGACCGTGAGCGGTAGGCAAGCACCCTTCCACTTTTCCTGACATAGTTTATTAAGAACTATTTGAAAGGGGAGGGCACTGTGTATAACGACGACAGACAATTTCCTGGCGGGATTTATTCATTCCTGTTACCAGGGCAGCAACAACAGTTTGGACCTTCAGGACAACAATTCGGACCACCGCCATTCGGACCGCCACCAGGACAGGGGGGACCACCATTCGGTCCACCACCAGGGCAGGGAGGACCGCCGCCGTTTGGACCGCCGGGACAGGGACAGCAAGGAGGCCCGGGGGGACCTCCTCCAGGCCCGCCGCCATCGACACCGCCGGCACAAATGCAGGCAGGTCCGGCAGCTGCATCCGTTCAAGGAGCTGGAGGAGCTCAGGTATTTGCAGTTGATCCCGGATCATTGTATGGATGTTTGTTCCGCTACACCTACATCCGTTTGATTACAGGTCAGCGTTTCTGGTTCTGGCCGGTATTTATCGGCAGAACTTCAGTTGCAGGGTGGCGCTGGAGACCACGTGAGTACCGCTGGGTTTATACCGGCTTTGATACGCGCTTAATTCTGTCATTTTCATGCTAAGAGGTTTTCAACTGTCATAAAAAAGAAGTCCCGAAAGGTAACGCGCTTTTGGGACTTTTTCAATTAGTCATTCAAAAGCGCTTTCTGGGAGTATGCCAGTTCATAGCTTTGACTGTCATCCTCTTCTTGGAAGTGATCGGCTTTTTTTACGTCAGGGACTGTGAGACTGATGAAGGAGACAGATCGTGGATACATGAAAAACCTCTTTTAGGTAAAATGGTTGACCATACATGTATATACCTTTTGTTTTTCCTTTTTTTAACGGCAAAATGTTCTCGTATTACGTGTAAATATATGCCATAATTAATCTTGTCGATCTATTTTATGTTTAGATTAAAATTAATGTATTTTGTTTAAAAAACAGGTTTAATTAAGTCTCGTTTGAGGTAAAGGCTTACGATATCTACATTAGAGATAAAGCGGGAGGAAAGAAAGATGATGAGCGAAAATCATATGGTTAAGATAGGTGAGGCGATTATTGAAAGAAGTGAGGAACTTTCAATCCGTCTTTCCCGGGAGCATGATGGCAAGTACAGCTCCTCCCAAAGTCTCAGTTATTCTGCGGAAGAAACCATTGAACATCGTAAAGGCTTTTTTGTTTTGCTTGGAGAAGCATTGCTGACCGGGGATATTGAAGAAAAATTAAATCAGGTTTATATGTGGGGGAAAAATGCCGGGAAAGAAGCTGTCAAGCATGGAATTTCGGCAGATACAGCTGTATTAAGTTTAAACCCCATCAGAAAAGCGCTTTATGAAGCAATCAGAGAAGAGTTCAACAAGCTCGGCTTAGGATTCGATGCTTATTTTGATGTTTCGGACAGGCTGGATCCAATTTTAGATCACGCTGTTTATTCATTTACCCAGGCGTTTGTAGAATATAATGACGAAACGTTTTCGCAGGCACAGGATGAACTTTTAGAGCTTTCTGTTCCTGTTGTTCCCTTGACAGGTAATGTGGCTATACTTCCTGTAATTGGAACGATTGATACATTCAGATCCAAAAAGATGCTCGATCAGGCCCTGGAGAGAGGAACAGAACTCGGTCTCTCTTATATGATTATTGATCTTTCAGGAGTACACATGATTGATACTGCCGTAGCTCATAATCTTTTCCAGCTGAACGATGCCTTAAAAATTGTAGGGATTAAAGCCATTATCAGTGGATTGCGCCCCGAGCTTGCGCAAACAATTGTAAGTTTAGGCATTTCCTTTAACCATATGACCGTTACGAACAGCCTTGAGCAGGCACTGATGAAAACCGGCTTGACGATTCAGCCGGAGGATACAGTTGAGACTAAAGAAAACTTCAAAAAAGGTTTGCTTATATAAAAAATGAAGCACTCGCGCCTTGCGGGTGTTTTTCTTTGTTTTTTGTCCGTCGCAAAAGTATGAATATTGTTTACATTTTCAAGAAATGAATGATAATAAATGGCATTTACCTCAATCTTTAGCTCGATTTCTAGGTTTTAATTACTGGAAATCCTTTCCCTTTGCACACAATACGGAATTCTTATGGCATAATGATGTCCGTGGAGGTGTTGAGTACATGTTAAAAAAACTCATTTACTCAGTATTGGCTGTTGCAGTTGCAGTTCCTTTGGTTGTGGGGAACACAGCGGAAGCGAGCTCAACTCATACAGTTGAATCAGGAGACACATTGTATAAAATTTCTCAACAATACGATGTAAGTCTTTCTGATATTATTGATGCAAACAGTGACATCGATAACCCGGACATGATCTACCCAGGGCAGCAAGTGACATTGCCTTCTGCTCAATCAGCTCAGCAACCAAGTCAAACGTCTGAGCAGACTTCAAGCGAACTTAGTGAGTTCGAGCAGGAAGTTGTTCGTTTGACGAATGAAGAGCGTGCACAGCACGGCTTACCTGAGCTTGAGATTGCAGAGGACGTTTCAGAAGTTGCTCGTGATAAGTCGGCTGATATGAGAGATAACAACTACTTTGATCACAACAGCCCGACCCACGGAAGCCCGTTTGACATGATGCGCAGCTACGGAGTAAATTACAACGCAGCTGGTGAAAACATTGCTGCAGGTCAGCAGACACCAGAGCAAGTTGTCGATGCTTGGATGAACTCTCAAGGTCACCGTGAAAACATCCTCAGCAGTAACTACACTGAAATTGGTGTAGGGCACGTTGAAGGCGGACAGTACGGCCACTACTGGACACAAATGTTTATTTCTCGATAAAGAGATTGCAAGAACAATAGATTATCATGTTAACCTGAGCACCTGCCTCCAGAAATGGAAGCAGGGTAAGCTCGGGTTTTTTTATTGTGTTTTTAATAGAGAGGGGATTTTACGGAAATTTGCTACCGGCTGAAAAAAAGCTGAAATATAAAATGCCAGGCCCGTTAATGTGGATCTTTAATTGAAGAATGACCTCATTCATGTGTGAAAAAATATAGCGAAAGAATTCAACGTGTTTTTGATAGAATTAATGGCATTTTCGGTAGAAAAAATGGAATTATTGATAGAATTAAGAACGGTTTCGGCAGAATTAAATACAGTACCGGCAGAATAAACACTTAATCCCGATGGCAATCCCCCAATCTTCAGCAATCAATTCACATATAACATAAGCAGCCTTAACCTCCTCTAAATTGTCGGGGGACGGACCCCGCACAATTTCGCACAATTTAGAGGAGGTTGTCTTCGGTTTGGAGGGCACGGTCTGTTTCAGGATTATCGGGTCCGGGGGGCACCGCTTTTGTGAGGAACCAGCCTCCGATCGCAATAATGACCAGTACAGACCAGAAGGTTATCTTCCAAGGAGTGGATTCCGGAAACGAATGTGGAATAACGGCAACATCAGGATGTGCAAGGGTAAAGACCACCAGCTTTACACCTACCCATCCAACGATGAGAAACGCTGCAGTTTCAAGTCCGGGTCGTTTGTGAAGGATACGAACAAAGTAGGTTGCTGCAAATCTCATAATGATCACTCCGATCAATCCCCCTGTTAATATGACGGCAAACTGACCTCCGTCCAGCTCCCCGACGTTCGGAAGCGGGGTCGGAGACAAGGTCAATGCGAGGGCAATGGCCGCAAGAATAGAATCAACGGCAAAGGCAATGTCTGCAAGCTCCACTTTCAAAACGGTCATCCAGAATCCCGATGAGCCCTTTTTCTGTGCAGCTTTTTTAAGCTTATTTCCGTATTTTTTAAATACATATTTCTTAAATAGATGATTACAAGCGATAAACAATAAATAAGCGGCTCCGATAGCCTGGACCTGCCACACATTTACGAGAAACGATATAGCAAACAGGGATAAAAACCTGAAAATAAAAGCCCCAGCAAGCCCATAGAACAATGCTTTTTTTCGTTCATTTTCCGGGAGGTGCTTTACCATAATGGCAAGAACGAGAGCGTTATCTGCAGCTAAGATTCCTTCGAGGCAGATTAATACAAGCAGAACCCATGCGTATTCCAGAAGAAGTGTAAGATCCATAATGAGCAGCCTCCTTCTTCCTACTTTGTCCAACATTTTAGAAATTAGTAGTAAAATTACACAAGTTTGATTTGAATTTTTAGAAAATAGACGATAATTTACCTAAATTATGGTACGATTAATTACAATCATGCGTTATAAAGTGAGGTGAACTCGTTTGTTTGATTGGAAGTGGATGACGAAAGAGGACGCGTTGACAATTGCAAACTGGGAATACGAAAAACCTTACGACTTTTATAACATGAATGAAGATTCGGAGGACTTGGATGAGTTTTTGAATCCGTTTAACTGGAAACACATGTGTACAGCTTACATGGATGGCAGACTTGCCGGTTTTGCAGTTTTTAAGAAGTCCGATGAAACAAATGAAGTAGAAGTAAGCCTGGGACTCAGACCGGATCTTACGGGAAAAGGATTCGGTACTGCGTTTGTTGAAACAACAATGGACAAGGCGTTTGAAAACGGCCATGTGGATGTTCTGGTAATTAACGTAGCTGCGTTCAATCAAAGAGCAATCTCTGTTTATGAACGTACAGGTTTCAGGAAAACAGCGGCTTATTTGCAGAAGACCAACCAAAGCTCCTATCCATTTGTGAAAATGAAAAAGGTCTCCAAAATGGAAATAAGTAAATAATTTATGATGAGAGTATCTTAAAAGTAGATTGGCAATAGCTAGGCTCATTGCTTCGAGGTTGATCCAAAGGTAAATACCTGCCTTTTGGGTCAACCTCTCTTCACAACCTGAGAGAAAGAAGAAGCGCGAAGAAGGTGAGGTGATAGAGGTGGCGTTAAGGAAGTTTGATTCCCCTCGTGAATTTTTACATTATACTGAAGCCTTTCTTGAAGAACGGGAAGCAGCCCATAATCTTCCGCTCGGACTGCTTAGAAGGCTTATAAAAGACGAAGATGTAAACAAAAAATATGAGAACCGTAAAGCCCCGTTTATGGCCGTAAGTACAAATGGAAGGTTCTGTATGCTTCAAACACCTCCATTTAACCTGATCATTGCAGGAAAGGAAGAAGGTGTTCCTGATGCCGTGTCCTGGCTGGTAAACCAAGGGATTGATATGCCGGGTGTCACAGGTGAAAAAGAATTAACATTTGCTTTCATTGATGAATGGGAGAAGCAGACAAAGAAAAAAGGAAAGCCTTTTATGCGTCAGCGGATTTATAAGCTTGAAAAGGTAAGGGACGTCATAAGGAAGAACGGTACTTTAACCGTGGCAAAAAAAGAAGACCTTTCCCTTATTACGGAGTGGGTTCAACTCTTTCATAAAGAAGCCCTAACACCAATCAGTAAGTCGGAAGCAGAAGACTTTGCCGGCAAATCAATTGAACAAAGAACAATCTATTTATGGAAAAATGAAAATGATGTACCTGTTTCCATGGCAAAGAAAGCCCGTGAAACAAAAAACGGAGTATCTGTAAGTCTAGTCTATACCCCGGATGAATATAAGCGTGAGGGCTATGCTACAAGCTGTGTGGCTGCACTTAGCGAACATCTTCTTAATGAGGGATATTCGTTTTGCTGTCTTTACACCGACCTGGACAACCCCGTCTCAAATTCAATTTATACAAAGATAGGGTATGTACCTGTAGCTGATTCCATTGATTATCGATTTGGATGGGATAACTGACGTAAAGCAGGGAGGCAACTATGTTATCACTTTATTTTACAAGACATGGTGAGACAATGTGGAACCGTGAAGGACGCCTTCAGGGCTGGCATGACTCGCCACTCACAAAAGAAGGAGAAAACATCGCAAAAAGTCTGGGCCATTATTTCAGGGATATCCCTCTTTCTACAATCTATACAAGTACGAGCGGAAGAACGATTCGAACAGCTGAATTAATTAACAGTGGACAAAATACCCCGATCGTACTTGATGAAAGACTAAGAGAAATTCACCTTGGTGAATGGGAAGGAAAAACAAGAGAGGAGATTGCTTCAGCCTACTCAAAAGAAAGACTTGAGGCGTTTTGGAACAACCCTGAAGCCTACAAGCCTGCAGGAGGAGAAACCTTTTGTCAGGTTGAGAGCAGAGTGAATGATTTCATCAGTGACATTTACAGGAACCATCAAAATGGGCATGTGCTGCTTGTTACTCACACAGTAATCGTAAAGCTTTTACTGAAACGGTTTAAAAACAGGATGCTCCATCAATTATGGGATCCCCCTTTTATACACCCGGGATGTTTAAACCTGGTTGAAATAGACCGGAACAGACAGATGAACGTCCTTCTGGAGGGAGATTTGAGTCACGAAAAATATTATGGCAGCTGACAGGTGCTGGTTAATTCAAGGGAGGACAGTCGATGAAGACGATAGGTGTAATTGGCGGTATGAGCTGGGAATCAACGCATATTTATTACAGGTTGTTAAATGAAAATATAAAAAAACGGATGGGTGGTCTCCATTCTGCTGAATGCATTATTTACAGCGTTGATTTCGCACCTGTGGCTAAAATGCAGGAGGAATCAAGCTGGGGAGAAGCAACCGAAAAGCTTGTTGGCATTGCAAGAAATTTGGAAAAAAGCGGTGCAGAGGGTATTGTAATCTCGTCTACTACTATGCACAAACTTGCCTCCGGGATTGAGGATGCTGTTTCCATTCCCCTTATCAATATCGGAGATGCACTGGCAGAGAGTGTAAAACTTCGCGGCACTGATAAAGTTGCCCTTCTGGGAACCCGCTATACGATGGAAGAATCTTTTATGACCGACCGGTTGGAACAACACGGGTTACAGGTGATAACGCCTGAAAAAAATGAACGTGAACTCATTCATCATATTATCTTTGAAGAGCTTTGTGTCGGGAAAGTCCGTGATACGTCAAGAAAGCGTATGCTTGAAGTAGTAGAACGGCTTTATGAAGAAGATGTACAGGGTATTATTCTTGGATGCACGGAACTTCATATGCTGATCAATCAGGAAATTGTAGATCTCCCTATTTTTGATTCAACCCAGCTTCATGTCGAAAGAATAGCCGATTTTATGCTTGATGGAGTGGATGTTAGATAATAAACGGAAACGTCATCGTGTTATCAGGTGCACAATTCTTTAGAGGAGGGAATCCGTCTTGAAGAGATGGATGATTATTCTGTCATGTGCTTTCTTCATGGTTTTTGCAGGGTGTTCACAGGAGGAACCCGTGATGAATTCGGATGCGGAGCAAACGGCATATGAAGAACGGATAGGAGAACTTGAAGAGGAAATAAAAGCTCTGTTATCAGAGCTTGATAAAGACCAAAAAGAACACGATCTTTCAAAACAGGAGTATCAGGAAAGAATTGACGTGCTTGAGAGCCAGCTTGCTGAGCAGCAGAATGGACTGAAAGAAACAGAATCCGGTGTCAGTCAATTTCAACTGTCAAATGAGGAAGATTTCTATACTCAGTTCTGGTTTTCAGATGGCAAAACCGACATAGAAGAAGAATTGGGGTTTGAGCCTGGAATAACGGATTGGCAAACCTTTGCTCACGAAGGAGATGATCATGAAGGTGACGGCGGTTTATCCATTTCGGCACTTGCTCTTGACTGGATACGTGAACGTGAGCTGGATGTTCACATGGATACAGAGGAGGAACTGGCTTTTCGTACACAGATAAATTACGAGTCAGGCATCGGAAAGGTATTGGTCCTGCTTTGGGGACTGAAGGATGATGCTGTTGCCGGTACTGATTATCTGCTTCATTTTAACAGAACAGAAGAGAAGTGGAATCTCGAAGAAGTGGAAGTGAGGCACTACTGCAGGCGCTCGGTTACAGAAGACAGGGCTATGTGCAATTAAAGAATCAGAGGGGAAAAAGCATGTTTTACTATACAATAAATGAAGTTACAAAGCTTGAAATCCTACAGGAAAAACACGGTGACGCTCTTTTTGCTTTAACAGAATCAGGAAGAGAATATCTCAGCGAATGGATGCCATGGGCGCCTGATATTAAAGGAGCGGAAGATACGAAAGCGTTTATCCGCTCTACTTTAAAAGCTTTCGGAAACCAGGGAAGCTTGTCCTGTGCCATTATTTATAAAGAGGAAGTTGCAGGAGTTATCGGTTTTCATGAGATTGATTACCGCAATAAAAAAACGAGCATGGGTTACTGGCTGGGAGAGGGATTTCAGGGGAAAGGTATCATGACCGAAGCATCACGGGCTTTTGTTCAATATGCCTTTAATGAAATCGGCCTGAACCGCCTGGAGATCCGTGCAGGTGTCGAAAATAAAAAAAGCCGTGCTGTTCCTGAAAGGCTTGGGTTTATGTATGAAGGAACTCAGCGGCAGGTGGAAGTCGTGAACGGACGTTTTATTGATCATGCCCTTTACGCCATTTTAAAGGAAGACTGGAAAGGATAATCATTTGGTGGTTTACAAGAAAGGGATTTTGTGGTTAGAATACAACTAACAACATATTCCGCGATCGCACTAGGGGTGCATAAAGAACTGTTCTTACACGGACAGCTCGAATAGCTGAGATTCAGGTGAAAATCCTGTTAACCCTTTGAACCCGAACTAGGTAATACTAGCGTGGGGAAGTGCAGTAGACGTCTTTAGCGTAATTGCGCTTTATCTTTCTGACTAACACTGCATTTCTCACTTTGAGAAATGCAGTTTTTTATGTTTTTGCGGCCGGACATGTTGAATACGATCATAATGGAGGATACAAAATGAAAGGTTTAAGCTGTGGTACAAGCAGAATCGTAGGATGTCGTTTTTCCATCTATCCGATGGCTGACAACTTCGTAGATATTATTATAGGAGCCCTTAAAGAAGTTGATACGAGTAAAGTGTGGATGAAAACAGATGATGTCAGTACATGTGTAAGAGGAAGAAGTGAACATGTTTTTGATGTTACAAAAGCAATCTTTACCCATGCTGCAAAAACAGGTGTTCATGTTGTGTTCAATGGTACCTTTTCGATCGGCTGCCCGGGGGATTCCGAGGGAGATACGTACATGTCGGAAAGTGATGAACGATTAAATGAAGAAGCAAGCAGGGTTGAAAAAGTAGAAGTAGCGACACAGTTTGCTCTCTATCCCCTCAACAACCCTGACTATATGCAGGTGATCGCCGACCAGGTTGGTGTCGCAGCCGACCACGGAACATTTACGAAAGGTGTTCATTATGCGAGCCGCCTGGATGGAGATGTACACGACGTGTTTCAAAGTTTGGAAGAAGCCTTCGTAAATGCATCAAAAACGGACGATCGCAGCCACGTAACAATGACAGCTGCAGTTTCTGCTAACAGCCCATCAACGAAAGACAACTAAAAGGACGGTGCAGCTAATGTCACATGCATGGAAACTACGAGAAATTGTTTTAATGTCCATATTAGGCGTCGTGTTTGGCGTCATCTACCTGATGTTTTATTTCTTCGGTCAAGGTCTTCGAAACGTTCTTGCCCCGTTTGGTCTTGGGCCGTTTGGCTACGAAGTGATTTTCGGGATCTGGTTTATCGTTTCAATCATTACCGCCTATGTGATCAGAAAGCCGGGTGCTGCATTGATCTCGGAAACCATTGCAGCTACAATTCAGGTGCTGATCGGAAGTCCCGCCGGACCCAGGCTGATTGTTTCAGGTCTCATTCAGGGACTGGGAGCAGAAGTCGTCTTTGCCGCCACCCGGTGGAAGAATTATAACCTCAGCGTTCTCGTTCTGGCCGGGGTTTCAGCAGCCATTTTCAGTTTTGTATGGGGCTGGTTTATTTCCGGGTTTGCTGCCTTATCCACTTCGATGGTCCTTGCCATGTTCATTGTCCGCTGCATAAGTGGTGCACTGCTTGCGGGGCTTCTTGGTAAGTGGATCAGTGATCAGCTGGCAAACACCGGCGTATTACGAAGCTATGCCCTCGGAAAGGAGTGGCAGGCAAAGCGTGAAAAAAAAGCATCGTAACCGCACGCTTGTAGAAGTGGATAACTATTCCTTTGACTACGAGGAGAACAAGGATGATCCTCTTTTTAAAAACCTGACGTTTTCCATAAAAGAAAAAGAAACCATCCTTTTAATGGGGCCCAGCGGGGCAGGAAAAAGTACCCTCGCTCTCTGTTTAAATGGATTGTATCCCGAGGCTGTGGAAGGATGGGCTGAAGGAGACATTTGCTTTAAAGGAAAGTCGATAAAAAATTTCATGCCGGGTGAACTCAATAAGAGTATAGGGGTTGTGTTTCAGGATCCTGAAAGCCAGTTTTGCATGATTACCGTTGAAAATGAACTCGCCTTTACTATGGAGAACCTATCGATTCCAACTGAAGAGATGGACGACCGGATGGAACTTGTCCTGCAGGCAGTTGGGATGACTTCAGAGCGCAAGAGAAATATCCATGAGTTATCCGGTGGGCAAAAACAGAAGGTCGCACTTGCTTCTGTTCTTCTGCTTAATCCGTCTCTTCTAATCCTTGATGAACCGACGGCTAATCTGGATCCGGCTTCCAGATATGAGTTTATCGGACTCATTGAGAAGCTTAAGCGGGAATGGGGAATGTCTGTATTGATTATTGAACACCAGCTCGATGACTGGATTGCTCAGACCGACAGGGTTCTCGCGATGAACAGCAGGGGCGAGGTGTTCATAGACAGTCCGCCACGGGAAGCTTTTTACGAACGCTGTACAGAGCTGGAACAAGAAGGCATCCACCTTCCAAAAGTCGTCAAAACCGCGGTGAATATGGGTGTTGAGGCATTTCAGAAAGAGCCTCTTACAGAAGAAGAACTGGGGTTGCTTTTGATGGACAATCCGGGAGTTCAGGGAGAATCGGGTGAGATTAAAGCCGGCGTTAAACAAAAATTCAATGGAAGTATTATCGCCCTTAACGATTTGTATTATCACAGGAAAAAGAAGTTTCCAATCCTATCAGGAGTAAACCTTGAGGTGAACAAAGGGGAATTTATCGGGATTGTCGGTGAAAATGGAGCAGGAAAATCAACGTTGCTTCAAATTATGGCTGGGATCCTGACACCGCAAAAAGGTGAACGGCGCTTTATAGACAGAGATTATGAGAAGTGGGGACAACGTGATTTGCGCCGAGAGCTTGGCTTTGTTTTTCAGAACCCGGAACATCAGTTCATTGCAGATACTGTGTATGATGAGATTTCGTTTGGAATGAAACTGAACGAAAAGGATGAAGGGGTCATTTTGGACCAGACAGAGGAACTTATGCGGAAGTTCCATCTTGAAAAAAAGAAATGGGCGAATCCATTTTCCTTAAGCGGCGGGCAGAAAAGACGGCTGAGTGTTGCCACCATGCTTGATGAAACCCCCGGTGTTTTATTATTTGATGAGCCCACCTTTGGGCAGGATGCTAAAACGACGAAAGAGCTCATGAAAATGGTGACCGATCTACGGGACCAGGGGATGGCTATCGTGTTTGTGACACATGACATGGATCTGGTGGATCGTTACTGTGATCGTGTTTATGTATTAAATGAAGGAAAGATCGACTTTGATGGATCACCAGCTGAACTTTGGAACAACCGGCAGCTCATAAGAGAGGCAAAGCTTCGTCTTCCATACAGGATCCGCATCAAGGACAGGAAAGAAGTCAAAGAAGAGGTGGCTGGTCATGCTTAGTACGATAAATCCTACGATGAAAGCTTTGACGATCTTTATTCCGGGACTTCTCCTTGCCTTTGTATTTGATCCGTTCACGCCGCTGGTTTATCTGATATTTACAATTCTGATAACCTTTTTACTTAGTGACTTGTCAGTGAAACGGTGGCTGCTGATTTTCGTACCATTTGTATTCGTTGCTCTCAGTTTTTCATGGATGACGATGCTTTACTCAAGTGATACTTTCAGCGACGGAAATGTTTTGTTTTCATTCTGGTGGTTTGAAGTAACGGAAGGGAGCATGATAGTAGCGGTAAGTCTGGGACTACGTTCATTATGTCTGGTTGCCCTCTCCCTTATGTTTGTGCTTACTACTGATTCCACAAAGTTCATGCTGAGCCTGATGCAACAGGCTAAACTGCCGCCTAAACTCACTTATGGAATACTGGCGGGATACCGTTTCCTCCCTACGTTTAAGCATGAGTTTGAGGTTCTTCGCCAGGCACACAAAATCAGGGGTGCAGGAAGAGCAAAAGGTGTAAAGGGCCGCATTCGGCAGTTTCGCCGCTATGCCATTCCTCTCCTTGCAAATACCATCCGCAAGGCAGAACGTGTTGCTGTAGCCATGGAATCAAAAGGTTTTACCGGCTCTACAGAACGGACTCACTACCATAAAATGAGTATTAGAAAGAGGGACTGGATGTTTTTCTCTGCCTTTGTATTTGTTTTCTTTGCAACTGTGTTTGCTTCCTATCTTTTCGGTTATTTAAATATCTTTGGCCGGCAGTTCTGAAGTGGAAGAGGCCCCCGGGAGTGCAATGCTTCCGGGGCATTTTTGTATTGATGGATTAAAAACAGCACTCAAGGCTCTTTATAATCCCGGAATGATAATCGTAACGAAGAAGGTGAGTTTTCAGAGGGTTTTAATTGATTGATCTCGAAGAAGACAACAAATGTAAACTGGAGGCGTTTAATGTGAACAGCGAACGTGATCAAAGGATACCGGTTCAACGGGAGAAAGTGAAAAGCCGTATGGAGGAAGATCTGATCTGTGACGATAACGTGATTGGACTGTATTATGGCGGTTCAGCAGCAGCAAATAATATGGACCTTTATTCAGACCTGGATGTCAGGGTAGTTGTCAAAGACCATTCGTTCCAGTCTTTTATCCATAATAAAAATGAGCGGACAAGAGGGTGGGGGACTGTATTGTTTTTTGAGGATCCGGGCAGTAACGTGCCTTATACCATTGCTCATTATAAGTGGTTTTTTAAAGTAGACCTTTTTATTTATAAACTTAAGGATCTGCATCCTTCTCCGTGGCTGAAAGGAATAAAAATCATACACGACCCTTGTGGAGAAATAGGCAGCATACAAAGGGAATCGGCTGCATTAACGATTCTGTTTACCAAAGACGATTTTCATAAGTGGCGGGGAAAGACTCTCGCTTATGTACATGAAGCTTACCGGCGGACTCACAGAGGGGAGTGGTACTACGCCAGCCAGTGTATCGATTCGATCAGGTGGTCAATTGCAGCAGGCTGGCTTGTGGAAATGGGACATCCGATGAATGGAACGATGGACTGGGCAAAAATCGAAGGAAGCAGAAGTCCTCTTACCCCTAAGCAAAAACACATTCTTGCCTCCTGGGAGACAAAACGATCTCCAAGTCACCATAATGAGCTGTTAAAAGAAATGGTGGAGCCTTACCTTGAAGTAGAGAAGAAGCTCGCCAGTCTGGTAAATGAAAAAGATAGAACGGGTGAATCGAAAGACATATGGGAAATGGCGGTTTATTAAAGGTTTTAGCTTGAATGTGTTTCATGTGAAATATTCCAGCTTGGCATTTGGAAAGTATTTGTCAATGAAGCTGTTGAGTGTTTCTTTTAAGTCTTCCTGCTCATCTTTTTGATAAATGTATTTTCCGATTCCGTATTTTCCCCATTTGTATTTTCGCTTTTCCTCGTCAAGTTCCAGCTTGGTCATTGGATAGTTTTTCTGAATCACACGTTTTGCAGGTTTGGTGAACCGGTGCTGAATCAGCTCAAAGGTAAGATCATCACGAGCCCTGTCCGAAAGCTCTGCATCCAGTTTCTTAAACATCTCTTCGTAACCCTGCTTCCACCCTTCGTGAATATAAAGAGGAGCTACGATAAAACCGAGCGGATACCCTGCATTTGCTACTTTACCTGCAGCCTGGATACGGTAATCAAGAGGTGAAGTGCCCTGCTCAAAATTCTTGATTACATAATCGGCATTGATACTGAAACGGAATCTTGTTTTCCCTTTGTGATCGGCATCCAGTAAATGATCAACGTGGTGGTACTTAGTCACAAACCGGAGTTTACCGTTCTCAGAATTACCAAAGTATTCAATGGCTTTTTTCAGTGAATGGGTAAGGTGATCAATTCCTACTATGTCAGACGTGCATGCCGCTTCAAACCTTGTGTCCTGGGGAGCCCGTTCACTCATGTACTGCTCGGCCTGATCAAAGATTTCTTCAAGGTTGACGTATGTGCGGATATAAGGTTTATCTCCCATGGTTGTCTGCAGGTAGCAGTACTGACAATGGCCCATACAGCCGGTAGCAAGGGGAATGGCATACTCTGCAGATGGCTTTGAGGTATCAAACTTCAGTGTTTTTCTGACTCCGACCACAAGAGTAGACTTTGCATTCCGGTACTTTTGTAGATGGTTTTCGCCCGGTATGTTGCGTACCTGGTTATGGGAAGTGGTTTTGCGAATCTCTACACCCAAATCCTCGAATTTCTTTTTTAACTCAGCACCCAGGTGGTATTCTAATGCTCCCGGTTCAATATATACGAGCTGAGGCATGAACGGTTTAATCACAGGTTTTCACACCTTTCTAAAAAAGTTAAGTTCACAATATCTCTTTACTTCAGCTGCATCACAGCTAACAGCTAATATAGATCCTCATCCTGAGGAATATCAAAATACTGATTATACATTTCTTCTGCTTCCTGATAACTTGTGTACATGGCATATTCATCTGTTAATGGAAAATGTTCTTCAAAAAGATATAAACTCATTCTCCCAGGATTATGAGGATCTTCAATTATCGAAGCCTCCTGTATCTGAGCGACATTCTGTGTGTGCGGATTCCGGTAAATCACATATACCGTGTCTCCGGAGGTTAATTCAGAAATATTCATCAAAACTCTCCCTTTAACTGTATTACGTATAGGTTGAGTCAGGTGAGTATTCTTATACCAGCTCATATCTGTAATATATTGTAAAGTTACAAAAAAAGAGACCGTCCGCTAAGGGGAACACCCGAAGTGAACAGTCTCTTTAAATTTGATTAATAGTTATTCGTTTCTGTCCGGGTCTTCGTAAGGGACAGGGTCATTCTCCACGCCGGGCTCGTTTTCACCGCTGTTTTCAAGTGAAGCCACTCTTGCATCAAGCTCAGCGATTCGCTGTTCCAGAGCCGTAACTTCAGCCTTTGATGCAATATCCAGATCACTGAAGAATTTTTGAGCCTTCTCCTTTGAACGACGGTTCCAAGTTTCTTCAGTCTGAGTTCCTTTCTTCTCGAATTCCTTCATCATTTCATTTGCTTCATCGGGAGTTACTTTCCCTTTGACAATCAGCTCCTGAAAGTATTTCTCAGCTTTTTCCTTACTCGTAATAGCGGCACCAAGTCCGATTAAAAATCCTTTTTTCAATAGATCACTCACGATTATCACTCCTTATAAAATTTCAATCATTATTCTCTCTGAATCCTGAAACCCAGCGATTATGAAGATACAAAAACATGATCGTCGAACCAAGTCCTGTCGCGGAAAGTGCAGCAGTTACACCAAACAGATTTTGAACATCCATAATGATGCTGAGAAACAAAAAGATAAGGCTTATCAGAAAGGTAAGGCTCGAAATACCGATAAACAGAAGGTAGCGGTGGTGATCGTATCCACGCCATTCCCTCCTGGTTTCGGCCCGTCTTGCATATTTTGGGCCCTGCAGCCATTCATTTAAGTTACGGGGCACAGCCAGTAAAGGTTTCGCCGAATCTTTAAGAACCTGGAACTGGAGGCTTCCTTCTTCTTCCTCGGTATCGTTAATCCAATCCTGTACTACAGGTTTCCCGAGTTTTATAAAATCAATTTCAGGATCAACAATCGTCAGTAAGCCTAAAGCGATGGATGCTGCCCGCCCGAGAAAGGCAAATTCCGTAGGAAGCTGGATCGGCTGCTCCTGGACGAGTTCCTGAATGTCTTCAAAAATCTCTCCAATCAGCTCCTGGTCCACAGTTCCGACACCGTTTTCCAGATACGTTTCAACAGATTGTCGCAGGATCGCCTGAAGCTTGTGCTTGTTTGCATGGGGGAGGAGAAAGCCAAGCTCGCCCAACTGCTTCACTACAAGGGCATAATCTTCAAGGACAAGTCCCTGGACCACTTTTCTTAACATAAGAGCATCCTGTTTTTTTATAACCCCGACCATTCCGAAGTCAAGTACTACCAAAGTTCCATCGCTCTTTACTAAAATGTTTCCCGGATGAGGGTCGGCATGAAACATCCCATCTTCAAGGAGCTGATCCATAAAGAACTTAAAAACCTTCTCAGCCAGTTGTTTTTGATTAATGTTATGTTTTTTTAGAAAAGACGTATTGTTCATTTTTTCAGCTTCTATCCATTCCATTACGAGAACACGGCGGGTTGAGAAATCCTCAAAGTAATGGGGGATATACAGCTCGTTGCTGTCATGGAACCGTTTCTTGAAATAAACACCGTTTTTCAGTTCCTTAGAGAAATTGAGTTCATCACTCATCACCCTCACCAGCTCTTTGTGAAGGGATTTCAGGTCTGCCTGCTTACCG
Source organism: Alteribacter keqinensis (assembly GCF_003710255.1). Lineage (NCBI taxonomy): Bacteria > Bacillati > Bacillota > Bacilli > Caryophanales > Bacillaceae > Alteribacter > Alteribacter keqinensis. The sequence continues at coordinate 284,613 of NZ_RHIB01000001.1, forward strand.
AATTTAGTAAATCGCTTTGCGATCCATAATACAATCCGAAGGGCTTTAAAGTCTGTTCTGAAAATCTTTTCAATATTATGGCGCTGGATCTTGATGGCTACTTCTTCACCGTTATGTAACCGCCCTTTATAAACTTCTCCGATTGAAGCGGAAGCAACGGGTTGATCACTAATTTCCACAAGCCAGTCACCTATATCACGTCCCCATTCTTTTTCCAGGATCTGTCTTGAAATCCTCGCCGGAACAGGAGGAACACGGTCGATCAGGTCTTCAAGTTCTTTGAGGAAAACTTCAGGAAACAAATCGGCCCTGGAGCTTAAAAACTGTCCGGCTTTAATCATAAGGCCTTCCAGCTTAATCGCTTTATCCCGGTACTCCCCTGCTTGTTTCTTTAGAAGCTCCTCCCACTTTTCACGGGTAGCAGCGTCCCAGTGTGTGTGGCGTTTGTTGAAGAAATAAAGCTGTGCAAGAAATTTAATGAACATCGTAACAATAACGAAAATGCGGTATAGTGAATTATTCTTCATCGGCTGACCTCCTGACTGTCCCGCGCATCATGCTAAAACTACCTATTCCCTTAAACGTGCTCAGATATGTCACAGATTTATGACTTTTGTCAGGGATTTTACGTTTCTTCGGTTATGCCTGAAAGCCTCTTGTATACTGCCGGGGGTCTTGTCTGTCCCTCAAGACCGTCTACTCAACGATTAGGCTCGAGGCGAGTCCGCGTCAATGGAGCGTATTACGTTCAGCGCAGTGGAGCGTTAATGGAGGATAATAGTACCTTCCCAACTTTATTTTCAGGGCAGCCGATACAATAAAAATTATTTATACCCAATAGAAAAAAAAGCACCCAGCCTGTTAAAGGTTGGGTGCTTTCTTTCTGTTCTATACTTCTTCTTTTGTAACGAATTTTGCGTACAGGAATGTGAGTGCAAAAGGAACAACGATTGCAATGATCATACCGATAAAGAATGACATCCAGAAATCAGGAATGATGGAAAGTATTCCTGGGATACCGCCGATACCGATGGAGTTGGCCAGTACACCGTTAAGGGTGATAAACATACCCGCTGTTGCCGCACCAATAATCGCGCAGATGAACGGAAACTTGTAACGGAGGTTAACCCCGAACAACGCAGGCTCCGTAACCCCAAGGTAGGCAGAAACAGATGATGTAAGGGAAAGACCTTTCATGTTTTCATTACGTGTGGCGAACATAATAGCCAGTGCAGCAGAACCTTGGGCAATGTTGGAAAGAGCCAAGATCGGCCACAAGAATGTTCCATTTCCGGTACCTACGAGCTGAAGGTCTACGGCCAGGAACGCATGGTGCATTCCGGTAATAACAAGTGGAGCATAAACTGCTCCGTATAACAGACCTCCAATGGCAGGCAGACTTGAGAAAAGCCATATAAATCCGCCGGTAATAGCATTGGCAATTGTAAATGTAACAGGACCGATAACAATGAATGCAAGAAAACCGGTAATAAGCAAAGCCACAGGTGCAACAACCAGCATTTGAATGCTGTCCGGAACACGCTTTCTTAAGTAAATATCAATCTTAGCCAGAACCCAGGCGGATACAAGTACAGGAAGGACTTGTCCCTGATAGCCGATAGCTTCTACCTGGAGGCCGAATAAGTTCCAGGTTGGAACGTCTCCTTCAGCACTTGCATCTGCATATTCCCAGGCGTTAAGTAAGTCAGGGTGGACAAGGAATAAACCAAGTACAATACCAAGAAGCTCACTTCCGCCAAATCGTTTAACTGCCGACCAGCCGATCAGGGCGGGCAGGAACACGAAGGCAGCACTGGCAATAATATTAATTATTTCAGCGATGCCGGCCCATTGAGGGTAACGCTCTACAACGGATTCAGCAAAGAAAATCCCTTCTCCGGTAAGGATGTTGTTAATCCCGAGAAGAAGACCGGCTGTTACGATTGCCGGCAGGATTGGAATAAAGATGTCAGCAAGCATCTTAACGCCTCGCTGGAGCCAGTTTTGCTTGGAAGCTGAAGCCTCTTTAACATCGTCTTTTGTTGCTTCGCCAATCCCGGTCATGGCTACCATTTCCTTGTAAACCTTATCTACCGTTCCCTGGCCGATAATGACCTGAAACTGTCCGTTCGTGGAAAAAGAACCTTTGACAATATCAATGCTCTCCAGTTTCTCTGAATCCACTTTTGATTCATCTTTCAGCGACATTCTAAGCCTCGTCACACAATGTGTGGCTTTTTCAATATTCTCTTTGCCGCCAATGGCTTCGAGTATTTCTTTCACTTGCTTTTCGTATTGAGCCATCTTGCATCCTCCTTAAAATTATAATTTCGTTATAAAGTAAATGGAAGTAAAAGGGAAGGTAATCGTTTTCATAGCCGTGGTTAACAGGACCTGACTCATAGAATTCCCTATGACTGGGCGATTATGAGCAAAAGAAAGACTCGCTCCTTTATACCTCTGAACTTGCCATGTTAAACATTTGAATCAATTTTTATGTTGAACATATGTATATACAAGTAACCTGTGAACACTTTTTATTTTATCTTGTATATACACGTTTTGCAAGCGTTTTAGTATCATTTTTCGACAAAAAATGCCGAGGGTGTTTTATCCTTGGTGCAACAACGCTTTTGACATGAAAATGGGTGAAAACGAAAGCGTTTTACACCTTCGTTTCACCCGGTAAAGTAAGACTATTTATTTTTGACCATCACATTCATTTTTAAAAGCCTTCTGGCGATGAGGAAGCTGAAAATGGTAAACACCGCGAAACCTAACCAGTAAGCAGTAATCTGAAAGTCAGTCATGCCCCAGGGAACAATGGCAGAGACAATCATGCCTCCCAGCAAGGCGAAGCACGCAACAATTCCAACCAGAAAGACAGGGTGGAGCTGTTTAAAGATGAGGAATTCGCCGTTATGCTCAACTTTGTTGCGTTCATAAAGGAGGAAGCCCCCGAGCAGGGTGGCGGCAATCCAGATGATCCCGAGCAGGACCGGGTTTGCCAATTCCTCAGCAGGATTCACAAAGGCAAACAATAATGGGGACACATATGCAAGCCATAAAGGCGGGTTCCAGTTAAACCCGAAGTGAAGGTCTGCAAGGTAACCTATAAGAACGAATGCACCGTAGGGAAAGATGGCAAATATAAAAGTCAGAACCACCTGAGTAATCATCTCTCCTGCAATCGTACCGATAAGCATGGCAAAGGAGAAGAACAGGATATATCCAAGCAGGGGTGTGAGAAACAGCTCCGTCAGGGTAAATGAACCCAGCCGGGAGGCAAACTCAGATGTTGCGACAATGGCATAGGCTGTGAAAAAGGTAACTGCATGAAGAGTGGCTATGATTAATACACCATAAATCCATTTGGCAAGAAATATGTCCCTTCTTTTAAATGGCAGGGAAAAAGTAAAATCATTACGTCTTGTGTTTCGTTCAATCCCTATTAAAAGCCCTGCGAAGATCGCGGAGGCAAAAAGAATGAATACAGGAAGTGTACCGCCTATAAAAAGCCTGTAAACTTCATATGTAGAATTACTGTACATGTAAGGATATTCACGCCAGTTTTCGAGTGTAATCATCGTCTGGAATGGAAGGTGGACGGCAAAAATTATTGCGAAAATCCAGACAAGCATTTTTGATTGTTTATAATTTTGTAACCAAAGTGCCTTATGAAACAAATTCTTCGCCCCCTAACTTAACTACAAACACATCCTCCAGGCTCATAGACAGTTCTTCATAGAGAAGAGGTTTCTCATCTAAAATCACCGCTTCAGCATCGGATCCGTTCTTTTCAATGATAATGGTATATACTCGGCCGGTTTGATTTAGGATACTCACTTTACTTTTAATCTTTTCAGGCATGTAATCGGAGAAAACAACCTGAACTTTTTTGTACATGCTTTTCATTTCATCCAGCTCGTAGTGACTGTCTACTTTTCCATCTTTAATCATAATGATGTCATTTGCCATGAATTCCAGTTCATCAAGCCTGTGAGACGAGATAATAACTGACACGTCGCTGAGGGCAACTTCTTCCACAAGGATTTTAAGTACTTTCCGTTTTACGATGACGTCAAGACCATCTGTTGGTTCATCCAAAATGATGTAACGGGCCCGTGTTGAAAAAGCGACCACAAGGGAGAAGAGAGCTTTCATTCCTTTTGAATAATTGCCGATCTTTTTCGTTTCAGGAAGGGAAAAGCGTTCCATCAATTCGTTAAAATAGTCATTGTCAAACCGGGGATAGACAGCTTTATATAACCTTACGAGCTCCTTCGTGGAATAGTTCTTCAAAGCTTCGGACGAATCAGGAACAAAAATAACGTCCTGCTTTGTTTCGGGGTTTTTAAAAATACTCTTGTCGCCGATTTTCACATCACCCCGGGTTGGATCGAGAATGCCTGTCATCGTCCGTAAAAGGGTGGTCTTACCTGCTCCATTACGCCCTACAATGCCGACAATACTGCCTGGTTCAATATTGAATGTAATGTCTTTAAGTATCTCATTCTGATGAATTCGTTTAGAAAGATTTTCAACTCTCACGGTTTTCTCCCCCAATTTCCTGATAAAACTCTTCAATCCACGATTCAACTTGTTCTTTTTCTATGCCAACGTAGTGGCTGTCGATAACGGCTTGTTTTAATGCCTGTTTGATTGCTTCTGACTTCCGTGGGTCGTGGGTGAAATGAAAATCCTCTGAAATGAACGTTCCCCTGCCGCGAATGGTCATAATCACCCCTTGTCTTTCCAGCTCTTTGTAAGCTTTACTTACGGTATTCGGGTTGATCACAATCTGAGAGCTCAGTTCTCTTACAGAGGGAAGCTTTTCTTCCGGCTTCAAAAGGCCCTTCGCACACATCTCTTTAACCTGATGGATGATTTGTTCGTATAAAGGGACGTTCTTTTTAGGATCAATATTAAAATACATTAATTCACCACCTTGATTGTTTCATTCTGTGTGATGTGTGTATTACATTTGTTAGTACACTTGTAGTTTATCGGGATTGCCAGCGGTTGTCAAACTTTACCTTGAACATTTTTACAAGGAGTGTTGGGAATTGTCCTCAAAAGCTAAGATTACGGGCATTAGAAGGAAAAGGCCGTGTGAGTATAGAAACAGCATTAGGGGAAGAAAAAGGAGGAAATGGCGATGTCGAGAAAAATACTTGTTTTAGGCGGCACACGATTTTTTGGGAAAAGACTTGTGGAGAAACTTGCGGCAAATGGCGATGACGTTACCATAGCAACCCGCGGACAGCAGGAGGATTCATTTGGCGATCAGGTAACCAGAGTCAAAGTGGACCGCAGTGAACGAGAGTCGATGGAGATTGTCTTTAATCGAACGAAATGGGACCTGATTTATGATCAGATTTGCTTTTCACCGGATGATGCAAAAATTGCGTGTGATGTGTTTAAGGAAAAAACCAGGCACTATGTTATGACATCGACTTTGTCCGTGTATGGCTTTGATGAAAAAGAATTAAAAATTGAAAAGGACTTCGATCCATATACATACGAAATTACCATGGGTGGGAGAGCGGATTTCAGCTACGGAGAAGGAAAACGGCTGGCGGAATCCGTGTTTTTCCAGGAGGCAAGCTTCCCTGTAACAGCCGTTCGCCCTCCGATCGTTTTAGGAGAGGATGATTACACGGAGCGGCTGCATTTTCATTTGGAAAAAGTGCTGAAGGAAGTGCCGGTCCTTATTTCAAACGTGCACACCAAGCTTTCTTTTGTAGAAGCGGGAGACCTTGCTGACTTTCTGTTCTGGACAGGGAAGAGTGAGTTGCACGGACCTGTTAATGCCTCATCACCGGATCAGGTATCGCTGGGGAAGTTGATCGCCATGATTGAACAGGAAACCGGCCGGGAAGCGAAGATTGCAGCGCCGGAGTCACCTCAGAACCAGTCCCCCTTTAATTTTCCCGCATCAACGTATCAGGATGTGTCACTGGCTGAAGCTTCGGGGTATACTTTTAAACCCCTTACAAGTTGGCTGCCTCAGCTGATCAACCATATTCATTCTCTTTATAAGTAAGTCTCACAAACCACCAGAACAGTTCTGGTGGTTTGTTTTTTTACAGGGTATCAATTTTTAAGATCATTGTAACGTGAGGGATACCGTCTTCCAAATATTCATCTGAAACTTCTTTAAACCCATGCGACTGGTAGAAGTGTTTAATATAAGTCTGGGCGGAAAGGGTTATTTCGGTCTCAGGATTCTTTTGGAGGATAAAGCGAATGGCACGCTCCATGAGGTCATTCCCGTATCCTTCTCTTCGGAATTCCTTGTTTACAATGACACGGCCGATTGTATATGGAGCATTCCTGTCTTCTGGAGGGAGTATTCTGGCATAGGCAATTATCCGGCCGTTTTCTTGTTTGAAAAGGTGGCAGGCTGTTAAGTCTTTATTATCAATTTCAGGATATGGGCACTTCTGTTCAACGACAAAGATATCGACTCTCTCTTTTAAAATGCGATAAAGTTCTGGAGTGGTAAGTTCTTCAAATTGTTTTAAATGCCACATTGTATCACCTCCGGTTATTTTTAGTTTAATCGAGGCGGACAGACCATTCAATCATCGGCATTCGTACATTTTTCCTTTATTATAGGTCTTTGGTTATGCGTAATTTCACACGCAGCATTTACTGTAGTAAGGAGTAGACAACCTATTTATTAATAATCCTGTGTGCTCATATATCATTTATGAAATACTGTCTGCTCTATTTTAGTCCAAAAGGAGAATGACATTTTGCGGGAACATACTGAATGTGTTTACTGTGGAAGAACGATAGAGAGACTGAATATTGAAACCTTTAAAAGGGGTGAACATGGAGAACCTGAATGTGATAATGCTGCGTGCTCAGAATTTCGTGAAGCTGGTGTTATCTCTGATGATGACATCTATGTTGAAGGAGGCGAGGTGTAATGGTTTTGCCGATTAGTTTAGGAAGACCAGTCAGGATTTTCATAGATCCAGGTCATGGCGGAAGTGACCCTGGGGCAGTAGGGAACGCTTTACGGGAAAAAGACTTATGTCTGAGTACAGCTTTAAGGCTGAGAGATATTCTTCAATCCCAGTTTCAAAATGTTGAAGTGCGTCTGAGTCGCACAACCGATGTTTTTGTAAGTCTTGCAGCCCGGGCTCAGGCTGCAAACAGCTGGAATGCCGATTTATTTGTTTCGATTCATTATAACGCCGCAGTTGCAGCAGCACGCGGTTTTGAGACTTTCCGTTTTACGAATGCACCGAACCGGACCCGTCAGATTCACCAGGAAATGCACCGTGTCATGTACAATCAGGCGTGGCGGGGACGCACACTTGATCGTGGTACAAAATCGGCAGGCTTTTATGTACTCCGCTACACAAACATGGCTGCCATTTTAACAGAAGGAGGCTTCGTTACGAATGCACAGGATGCTAACTTCCTTCGTTCTTCAGCCTTCATTCAAGAAGCAGCAGCAGCCCATGCTGAAGCGATTGCTGCCTTGTTTTCGAATGTCCGCAGAAGAAGCAGTGGAGGTTCAACGGGAACGGGTGAATGGACCGGACAGGTGTTAAGAAATGGTGACCGTGGAGCGCTGGTTCGCAGTTTGCAGGAAAAACTGCTTAATCTTGGGTACGATCTTGGCTCGTTTGGTGGCGATGGTATTTTTGGCAACGCCACTGAAAATGCTGTCCGTGCCATTCAGCGCAGTGCAGGAATAACAGTTGATGGAATAGCGGGACCGCAGACGTATCAGGCAATCCAGAATGCACGGCCGTCAGGGCTTCTCGTTATTGTAGATGCAGATACACTCAATGTCAGAAGCCGGCCTTCCTGGGACGCCAGTGCTGTAGCGGGAACGGTCCGCCGCGGAGAAGCTTTTACGGTGATAGAACGAGTTAGTGTTCCAGGAAGCAGTACCGACATGTACCGGTTAAAAAGCGGGCTGTATATTACGACGAGCGAAAGCTTTGTCCGGACCCGGTTAGTCTAGAGAATAACAGAGGCTGAGTTGAAGGTTATCTTCATACAGTCTTTTTTTATGAAAGAAAACGTTTACTTCACCCGTGAAGACAGCTGTGATAATCTAAAAACATCTAAAGAATGATAGCCTAAATCTCGAATTGCAAGTTCGTTGTACTTAATACTTTCAACGGTATTTTGTGCAAAGGCTACATCACACTCTCTGCCTTTCTGCACGTGGATAAAAAGAACTTCTCCAGTAAGAAAGTCGTATTCCATTTGTATTTTCACACCCGATTTTTGTGGATCCGCGATAGGAAGAGTAATGGCATGGGACAGAGAAAGAGGAGGAGTCCAGGATGCGAATACGTGACAAAAAGACTTGACACATAAGGGATGATTCTGACTTGCCGCTACGAACGAGGAGTAAAAAGGTCTGCCGAAGGAAGCTTACTGCTTGTTTATTAAACCGCTCATTTAGACCATAAGATGATTTACGAACACCTAACTTCTTTCGATAACTTTCTACATAAGTCATGAAGCTTATCGTTCCCCACAGAAACTTGGGTGCTTACACAGAGCGGTAGAAAAGATAATCCCTACAGGTTCCTCTTCCTTACAATGAACTTGTTCTCTTTGGCAATACTGTTAAGAGAATACTCAGGAAAGGTGCGTTGGAGTGCTTTTTTCGTTTCTTGGGGTTTCGTTATACCCATAAAAATTCCTCCTTTTACTTTGTAAAAGGAGGATACCCGCATATAGGGACCTAAAAGCTGCTTCATGTTTAAAAGCACTCAAATAAGAATGTAAAAGAGGATGCAGCCGGAATGTTCGAGACTCCTGCGGGAGCAACGAGCGGTTACACCTCGAATAAGCTGCGAGTTGCTTCGACGCACATCTCTACGTAGCGTTTCTGGTAGAGGAAGAAGCAGGCATAAACCTCCCGGAGGCTCACCGGCGCCCCCGCGGAAAGCGAAGGGCATTCCGGCTACATCCTGACTTCTTCTGCTTTAAAATTTGTAAATCCCTTAACTTGATGGCTATGGGGATAGACCCCGTCAGTCTTTGTCCTCCAAATAGTGAGGGGGCTTTGCTTTTGCTCCCCAGATAAACATGAAGGCAACCGCGCCAACGAGAACAAGGGGAGGAGCAATCATGATAAGAAAGAATGTCAAATCCATTGTTATTCCTCCTTTATTTTTTCCCTTCTACGTATTCTGCGTCAAACAGGAACAGACGCATAAGCAGAATAAGGGAAGGAATCAGAAGCAACAAACCGCCGATAAACGCAACAATCAGGGCGATAGCCATCGCTTCATTTGTAAATCCATCATAAATGGTCAGGTACGGATACAGAAGATACGGCAAATGTGCCGCTCCGTATGCAAAAAAAGCTGTAAAGAACTGAATCATCACAAGTACAAATGCCGTACCGTAATTACGGCGCTTCCAGATCAACACTGTGGCACCCACAAATGTCACAAAAGAAATACCGAACATCCACCAGAGATCCATCATGTTTGAAAAGTGCTCCGGATTTCTTTTTCCAAGCAGAAAGAACACCACAATCCCGGTAATAATCGTCGGCAGAGACCATGACAGGGCGTACTTACGGACAACTTCAAGTGCAGGCTTATCCTTTGCCCTGCTTGCGTAATAGGTCAAAAATGCTGCAGAAATAAACAGGACACTTACAATTGCAAGAAACACAACACCCCAGGAGTAGGCACTCGTAAAGAGCTCCCCGTAAAGCAGCTGAACGTTTCCGTTCTCCACAAACAAGTAGCCGCCTTCAGAGATGGTAAGGACTGTTGTTAATGAAGCGGGAATTAAAAGCCCGGTTGCTCCGTACAAAAACGAATAAAGGTGACTGTCTTTCGCACCGTACGTAGCAAAGGCATAATAAGAACCCCGGAGTGCAAGGAGAATGATGGCAATGCTTCCTGGAATTAGAAGTGCTGTCCCGTAGTAATAAGCCGTGTCCGGAAAGAAGCCGACGATTCCCACGAAGAAGAAGACCAGAAAGACATTTGTTACTTCCCATACAGGAGAAAGGTAACGCTGAATAATATTATGAACCACATGTTTTTTATTTGTAATACGGCTGTAGTAGCTGAAGAAACCGGCGCCGAAATCAATCGACGCCACAATTAAATAGCCGTAAAGGAAAATCCAAAGTACCGTTATACCAACGACTTCATAACTCAAGGTCGGTACCTCCTTTATTCATTGCTGACACGTTTTGGCTGTTCCATGCCGCGTTTTTCAAGCTCGTGTTCAACAGGGTTTTTCTTGAACATTCTGCGAAGAACAACTGCACATGTAACACCAAGAATGATATAGAGTGTAACGAAAAGGACGAACATAATATCCACGTGTGCGGAAGTAGTTGCACCTTCTTCTGTTCTCATGATGCCGTTAATAATCCATGGCTGGCGTCCGACTTCTGCGAAAACCCATCCGGATTCAATAGCTATCATGGATAGCGGCCCGCCTGCTGCAACAGCCCAAAGCAACGGTTTGTTAAGCGGGTTCCATTTCTTCCTCCAGCTCATGACAACAAACAGAACGGAAACAGCAGCCAGGTACATTCCGATACCGACCATCAGGTCAAAAGCGTAGTGAACCCATAGCGGGGGAAGTTCGTCTTCCGGGAAATCGTTAAGGCCCACAACTTCAGAACCAGGTGTACCTCCCGCTAAAATACTAAGAGCATATGGAATTTCCAATGCATATTTCACTTCATTGTCTTCCGTAAGAATCCCTCCCAGTATCAGAGGCGCTTCCGTTTCTGTTTCAAAATGCCACTCGGCTGCGGCAAGTTTTTCAGGCTGATATTCGTGAAGGTATTTACCGGATAAGTCACCAATCACAGCCGTTGCAATAGCGAACACAGCACCTGAAACCATCGTTAGGTGCAATGCTTTTTTGTGATACACATGATTGTTTCCTTTAATCAGATGGATTGCTGCAATCGTACCCAGGATGAACGCTGATGTCAGGTAACAAGTGATGATCACGTGAGCAACTTTAGTCGGTGTTGCAGGGTTGAACATGGCAACCAGCGGGTTAACATTTGTAAGTACACCATCCACAAGTTCAAAACCTTGAGGGATATTCATAAATCCGTTTACTGTTGTAATGAAAAATGCCGAAGCAGAAGCTCCGATAACAATAGGGATAACAAGAAGGAAGTGCTTCATCTTACTCTTAAAGCGGTCCCATGTGTACAAATAGATACCGAGGAAAATCGCTTCGAAAAAGAAAGCGAATATTTCCAGGAACAACGGCAGACCGATTGTATGTCCGGCTGCCTGCATGAAATTCGGCCACAGGAGACTTAACTGAAGTCCAATCGCTGTACCGGTTACGACCCCTACGGCAACGGTAACAACAAAGCCCCGTGCCCAGCGTCTGGCAAGTAATGTATAGTGAGGGTCATTACGCTTGATCCCCATCCACTCTGCAATGGCAATCATAAGTGGGACACCAACACCGATTGTGGCAAAGATAATATGGAAGCCAAGTGTCAGTGCAGTAAGAATTCGGCTGTATATGACCGGATCGTATTCAAATCCAAACATACAAGATCCCCTTTCATTCTAATAGGCATAAAAATAGCGGTCAGGGCAGACACATCTATCACTGTACCTATCATATTAAATGTGAAATAATAAACATATAAGTGATAACACCTAATTTAACGTGAATTTGTGAGCAAACTTTGAACAGCTTGTGACGATAAATGAACAATGTAAAATGAAGCGTTTTGATATTGGTTGATGGCTGAATGTTTTCCATTGCATGTTGTGAAACCGGGTAATCAATAATATAGATACCTGAATTTGTTTAAATGATGAGCAACTGCGTTTAAGACAAAAAAGAATATGGATGGAGCGAAACAGTATGCCGTGGATTAAACCCGTAAAACAGACAGAAATAAAGAAGATGAAGGTATATGATCAACTCGAACCGCCGGTCTCCGTTTTTCACAGACTGATGGCTCACACCCCGGATCTTTTAACCAACTTTACCCCATTACAGCAGGCCGTCAAACAAGTCGGAGTAGGTGAAGTGTTAAGAGAGATGATCATTACGTATGTTTCAGCGAGAAACTGGTGTGATTACTGTACAAAAAGCCATAAAGAACTTTTAGTAAAACTGACTGATGAGGATACCGCCGATAATCTTGTAGCAGATAATCTTGAACAATTTGATACAAAGGTTAAAGCCGTTCTCACCTATGCCAGGAAGCTGACAGTTAACCGGAACGAGCTTAGACTAAAGGATATTGAAAACCTGATGAAAGAAGGATTCTCAGAACAGGATATCGTGGAAATTAACCATTTAATTGCCTACACAAGCTATACAAATCAACTATCTATTGGTTTGGGGCTATAATACTTTATGAACAAATTGTTTCATAAAAGGGGAGGGGAGAAAACGTGCGCTGCATTATATCAGAGGAACATGACTTAATCCGCTTTGGATTGACGCAACTCTTAAAAGACTTATTTCCCGTGGAATACATTTTGGAAGCAAATGAAAAAGCTGAAGTGTTTGCTTTATTGGAAAAGTATCCTTTTGACTGGCTGTTCGTGAATCCGGAAACCTTAAAGTATGGAACACCGGGGGAGGTTATTGAAAAAGCTCATAAAAAAGACTCTGAAATTAATGTAGTAATTCTCCTGGGAAAACACGGGTATGTAGATCCTTCCTTTCTTGATCGGTACAGTATTCTGGGAGTGATCCGGCACGATGAACCTCTTGTAGATTTAATGGCTGCCCTTGAGTCCATGAAGGAAGGGAGAACACATTATTCCTTTTTTTCTTCTTCCAAGAAGGGAAGTCGAAGGGTTACTCCGTCGATTTACCTGACCCAGAGAGAAGAAGAGGTGTTTTCACATTTGATAAAAGGCTTCTCTGTTGCCGAGACTGCTGAATCACTTGGAGTCAGTCACAAAACCGTTGAAAACCACCGTCATAACCTTCGCAAAAAACTTAACGCATCATCCCATCATGAACTCATGAACGAAGCGGTAAAGCTGGGATATCTTGAGTATAAGGATAGGTAATAGTGCTGTCAGTGAATGGGCCAAAAGTGTTTTAGTCAACAAGAATCCGAACGAGTAAAATACGGTGCAAATAAATCGGTCCTGAAATATACTTCGCTTTCCGCAGGATGGCAGGTACCTCCTCGTGCTGTGCGAAACCACTGAAAAAGTCAAAGCGCGGTAATATTGTCACTAAATCAGGGCTCGAATGCCAACATAAATCAATTTTGATTCTTTAATGAGGTCATTATCGTTTTATAAAATTGGAGCGAATGCGCGCTACTCCTGCGGGAGGAGCGGGTTCCGGGGAGACCCCGGAAGCGCAAAGCGCTGAGAATCAAGCCGCCCGCGGAAAGTGCAATGAGCGGAAATCAACATAGCTTTTCTGACAGGTTATCTGAACATAAGCTCATCAACAAACAGCTTCGCAGACTGAGTGAATCTGCCTTCGGATAAGGAGGCAGGTTTTTTTACTCGGATCTCAAACCAACCCTCTTTATGGTCTAATAAAATCTGATACTGAACTTCAGAAGGAGCACTGTCTCCTTTTACCCAGTATGACTTCATCTCCCCTTGAGACAGAGTAATGTCTGCTTCACGGTTTTCTGTATATCCTTCAGATGCCATTTTATTTCTGAATACCGACTCAATGACTTCGGGATCTTTTTCAGGATGATGAATGATCTGAATGAAAGCATCCTCTCTTTCAACAGCTCCGTACATGCTGTAAAAAGTTACACGGTCACTTTCAGTTGAACTCACTTCAAACTGTTCCTCAATATATGTTGAAAAGCCTATCTGTTCATTTATATAAAGGAGATATTCGAACGTTTCAGGCATACCCTCCAATTCATACTCATGAATAAAGGTATCATCCCTGGATGCATATTCTTGATTCTCCTCCACATGAACACGATCATCTGGTTCCTCATTTTCAAGGTCATCAGCAGGTACAGCAGGGGGCTCCTGGCTCACATTGTTTTCGTTCATGAGGTAAGAACCACCGAGGATGCCTCCCCCGATCACGAGCAAAAGGGTGGCTGCCACATTCAGAAAAGCCATTCTGTATTTCTTTGGTTTATTCATGGGAGCTTTTTTCACATTTTCATAAATCGTTTCAGGAGGCTTGGAAAGAGGCTGATTTTCATAACCTTTACTGAGCTCCTTCATTCCTTTTTCAAAACGGTCACTCATCTGTAAAACCTCCTTTTTTCATAGCTGCTTTCAATTTCTCTTTTCCTCGCTTCAGCCTGGTTTTAACAGAGTTTTCTTTCATCTCCATGATCAGCGAAATCTCTGATAACGGCCGGTCATGAAAGTAATAGAGGACAAGGGGTACCCGGTATTTCTCTTCTAACCGGGAAAGACATTCGTTCAGGGCCGCAGCATAATCACTCATTCCCTGCGGATAAAAAGATGTTATTTCCTTTTCATACTTTTTAAGCTTCATACGATCACGTTTATTTTTGCGAAAGACATCTCTGCATACATTCAAGGTGATACTGTACAGCCATGTAGAAAACTTCCCGCGGGAATAAGTATCGAGAAAGCGATACACTTTAATAAACACTTCCTGGGTTATATCGGGAAGGTCACTTTCACTCACACCAATCTGGCGGGCAAATTTTTCTACCACAGGCTGATAATGAACAATTAATTCGTAGAAAGCTTCATCGTCTCCATTCAGAGATTGATGAATCCATCTTTTTTCTTCGTGATTTTCCATCTCTCTTTTGCCCCCCTCTCACCTGCAAATATAAAACGCTTCTTTTCACAAAAAAGTTTCAAGCGCATGTATGTTGCTTTTTGGTTCTGAAATTCTGGATGTTGCAATCCGGCAGAGCAAGGGGATATAACGACAACTTCAAACATGAACACCTATTTCACGCTTTGCAGATTATTTGAAAAAAATGGTTGACGAAAAGTTCGAAATAGTGCTACGATTATTACCGGATAAAGACCACATAACATGAAAGGAGGAGTACAAGATGACATTCACTAAAATGAACATCCAGGTAAAATTGAATAACTCTTGTTGTAACTCCACCTTTAGTTTATATGAGGCCGTCCTGCGTTAAAAAGGGACCTTACTTTTTACATATAACCGCGCAGTTGCAACGTTTGACTTGTGACTGCGCTTTTTTATTTTTTCCGGCTTTAAAAGTACGGATAGGAGCACACGAGCGAGAGGCTTGTGTGCTTTTTTGGATCTGTTTAAATTATGGTGTTGACTTCCCCTGGCCACCGATGAACCTCCAGCAGGTTTATGCCAGTGTTTTACAAAGATTATGAGCACACTTATTTCAAATAAAACGGCTGCTGCCGTTCATATAGATACTAATTTTAATGGAGGGATTTCAATGATTAAGATGGTAAAACTCAGAAGGCTTCACACAAAAGAGCAGGAGACAGGTGGAGGTTAGCGATACAGTTGTATGCTCAGACAACAGAATAGGATGTGACGCGTAATGTTTTCAGTATTAAAGAAGTTATTATGGTTTTTTAAAGCAGAGTGGAAGAGGTATACTCTTGCTCTGTCCATATTGATATTTGTAAGTTTTCTTGAGGTCATCCCGCCGCGCCTGATTGGTATCGTCATTGATGATATTCATCAGGGAGTGATGACCAGAGATCGATTGATGCTTTTTATCGGTATTATGGCCGGGTTGATGATTGTGATCTACGGGTTCACTTATACGTGGATGAGACAGCTGTTCGGGGGCGCTTTCGTTATTGAACGGCTGTTAAGGTCCCGCCTCATGGGACACCTGATGAAAATGACACCGACATTCTATGAAAAAAATAAATCAGGTGACTTAATGGCAAGAGCCACAAACGACCTTAAAGCTATCTCCATGACAGCAGGGTTTGGTGTTCTGACACTGGTTGATGCCACCGTGTTTCTCGTCATTATCCTGTTTATGATGGGGTTTCTCGTCAGCTGGAAATTGACAATAGCAGCATTTCTCCCACTTCCGATTATGGCCTGGCTTATGAAACGGTACGGAAAAGTCATCCACGAACGTTTTACGAAGGCACAGAACTCTTTTGGGGAGCTGAATGATCAGGTTCTTGAGTCCATTGCTGGAGTAAGAGTAGTGAGGGCATTTGTAAAAGAGAACGATGATGAGGCACGGTTTAAGACCTCTACAGATGATGTTTTGAAAAAGAACATAGCTGTAGCACGAATTGACGCTCTTTTTGAGCCTACGATTAAAATTCTTGTCGGACTGAGTTACATGATCGGGCTTGGTTACGGCGCGTTCCTCGTTTTCAATAATGAAATCACCCTCGGGCAGCTTGTTTCTTTCAATATTTATTTAGGTATGCTTATCTGGCCGATGTTTGCTTTTGGAGAGTTAATGAACATTATGCAGCGGGGAAATGCCTCTCTTGACCGGTTGAACGAGACGTTTGCGTATGAAGCAGACGTTAAGGATCTGCCTCACACCATTTCGGTAGACGCTCCTGAAACAATTGCCATGGATAACGTAAAGTTTTCCTATCCCAGCTCCAAGTCAGCCGTCCTTGACGGTATTTCATTGCAGGTTGAACGGGGCGAGACGATAGGAGTTGTAGGGAAAACAGGCTCTGGAAAAACGACGTTATTAAAGCAGCTTCTCCGTGAGTACCCGTCAGGAACAGGGAGCTTTACAATATCTGGTGTGGAAGTTGAGCGTATTGCACTTGATCAGACTAAAAGCTGGATCGGCTATGTACCCCAGGACCACTTTCTATTCTCTAAGACCATCAGAGAAAACGTCCGTTTTGGAAGGCCGGACGCCTCGGATTATGATTTTTACCGGGTGCTGGATCTGGCCTCTATCACGAAAGATATCGAGACGTTTCCAAAAGGGATTGAAACCATGGTGGGGGAAAAAGGTGTTTCCTTGTCGGGAGGCCAGAAGCAGAGGGTCTCTATTGCCAGAGCCCTGTTAAAAAATCCGGAAATTCTGATCCTTGATGACGCCTTATCGGCTGTAGATGCCAAAACTGAAGCCGCGATTATTACGAACATAAGAAATGAACGAAAAGGAAAAACCACTTTTATTACAGCTCACCGGATGTCAGCTGTGAGTCATGCAGACCAGATTCTGGTTATGGATTCCGCAAGAATTACCGAGCGGGGGACTCACGAGGAGCTTATGGCTTCAGGCGGCTGGTATAAAGAGCAGTATACTGCCCAGCAGATCAAAGAAAACATTGAAGAAGGAAGGGAGGTGCATAGCCAATGACACCAACAAAACGACTAATACGCTATGCCCTCGCATTTAAAAGGCCGATCTTATTCGCACTGTTTCTGCTTACGATAGCTGCAGCAGCAGAGCTTACTGGTCCGTTTATAGCAAAGCATATGATTGACAATCACATTATGGGGATTGAGCGACCGTGGTACGAAGTAAATGAAGGCGGGGAAGTGAGCTACGATAACCGTGAGTATATAAGAAGCGACCGGCACGGGGACGGGACCGACCCGGGATCCGTCCTTCAGGTTCTCCAGGTTGGGTTAACCTATGTGGCAGCTGATGAACCTCTTGCTTTTGAAGGAGAGAGGAACCTTGAAGGAAACGTACTTACCGTTACCAGGGGAGACGAATCTGCTCAGTATACCGTTGCCAGGTTAACAGCAGAGGAGGTTTATTCGTTTTTCCGTCCGGAAGTCAAGTATCTCCTTATGCTCATGGGAGGCTATTTCCTCCTTGTTTTAATAGCAGCATTTCTTCACTATCACCAGAGTTTTCTGCTGCAGCGGTCAGCGAACCAGATCATTCAGAAAATGAGAACAGATGTATTTAATAAAGTACAGCAGCTCCCTATCAAGTATTTCGACCGGCACCCTGCAGGGAAGATCGTTTCCCGTGTGACAAATGATACAGAAGCGATCAGGGAGCTTTATGTCAGGGTACTTGCGACATTCTTTACAAGTATTATTTATCTGACGGGGATTTACATTGCTCTGTTCCTCCTTGAGCCCCGACTTGCAACGGTTGCCCTTGTCCTGCTCCCAATCCTTGTTATATGGGCTATGCTGTACAGGAAGGTGGCCTCGAAGTATAACCATGTGATCCGGGAGCGGGTAAGTGATATTAACGGGAAAATAAATGAAAATATTCAGGGGATGCCCGTGATCCAGGCATTTGGAAGGGAAAAAGAAGTAAGTGATGAGTTTGAAAAATTAAATCACGAACACTTCAGCTACAACAATAAACTCCTATCCTTAAATGCCCTTACTTCGTTCAATCTTGTAAACTTATTTCGAAACATAGCCTTTGTGGGCCTAATCTGGTACTTCGGAGGCGCTTCGGTAGGTGTTGGGGCCGTCTTTTCTCTTGGTGTACTCTATGCTTTTGTCGATTACTTGAACCGCCTGTTTGAACCGGTTAACAATCTCGTCAATCAGCTGGCTCAGCTTGAAGAAGCCAGAGTTGCCGGAGAGCGGGTGTTTGAGCTTATGGACGAAGAAGGTACAGCGCTGTCCAAAGGGAGTGTTCCCCGTTTTAAAGGAGACATCAAATTTAACCATGTGTTTTTTGCCTACGAAGAAGATGAGTACGTATTAAAGGATATATCATTTTCGGCAAGACAGGGCGAAACAGTGGCGTTTGTCGGCCACACCGGCTCAGGAAAGAGCTCTATTATGAATGTCCTTTTCAGGTTTTATGATCATCAAAAAGGAAGCGTGACGGTTGATGGAACCGATATACACACCATCTCAAAGCAGGCACTCCGCGAGCACATGGCCATTGTACTTCAGGATCCGTTTTTATTTACCGGTACTATTGCCTCTAATGTGGGGCTGAACGACCCGGGTATTTCCCGCGGAGCGATACTGGATGCCCTTCATAAGGTAGGCGCAAAAGAGATGATCGATGATCTACCGAACGGGATTGATGAAGAAGTGAAAGAAAAAGGGAGTACACTTTCTTCCGGGCAGCGCCAGCTCATTTCATTTGCACGGGCGCTTGTCTTTAACCCGCCGATACTCATTCTTGATGAAGCAACTGCAAACATCGACACGGAAACAGAGGCTGTGATCCAACAAGCCCTTGATGTGGTAAAAGAAGGACGGACAACATTTGTAATCGCACACAGATTGTCAACAATTCGTAAAGCTGATCAGATCCTTGTTCTGAACAAAGGAGAAATTTCAGAACAAGGCAGCCACGATGAACTTATGACAATGGGTGGTATTTACCACCACATGTATCAGCTTCAGCAGGGGATTGAGAAAACAGCCGGATAGAGGGAGACCCGCGAAAGCGGGTCTTTTTTGCGATTGCAGGAGAACAAGGGAGAATGGTAGATAAATAATGAAAAATGGTTTATATGTTCACGTGAGGACAATCCTCCCTACATGGATGCGCAGCAGTCCGATCTTTTATTTATTCCGCCAAACCAACCCTGGTTCTGACAAATGCCTGGTTAAAAAATTCATGATACGTAAAAGCAGCTGTATCCCCGGTGGTGACCCGGCTGCCATCGATTGGCAGCATGTCTTTCTCATACCGGGCCAGGCCGGTTATCTCTCCCTCTGGGAGGTAAGTAGGACAGATGATAGTCCAATCGAGGTTTGTTTTACGGAAAGTATTGTATACACTCAGGTGATCCTGTGCAGCAATGGTTGTCTTTCTCTTCGATTCTTTTGATAGAAATCGGAATGTACCTGGTTCAGACCTGGATTGAAGGATCCCTGCTGTACCCACCGTAATGACCCTCTTTATTCCTTGTTCGGCCATTCCCTCACAAAGAATAGGGGTGAAGGCAGACAAAACGTTATTTTTATCTGTTGAAAGACAGGAAATAACCCCGTCCTGTCCCTGAAGTGCTTTATGAACGTCCCTTTTTTCAACGGCATTACCTTGAAACAGCCTCATGTTAGGAGGAAGTGGGGACGCAAGTTTTTCAGGTGAGCGTACGAAAAGGGTATAAAGGTGACTGCTCTCAGCAGCCAGTTTAATAATGTGATTTCCAACTCTTCCGGTAGCTCCAAAGAGTAAAATATTCATAATGGTAACGTCCTCCTGATTTTTGCTCTATTATATCTTTCTCACAGTTGCAGTGCCAAGTAAACCGTCCATAGCGGCTGTGATGCTAACGAATTTTCAACATTGTTTTTTCACGTTATAATATGGATACAGACTGTTTGACTGGGAGAGTATATTATGTTTGAAATGATAGAAGGAATCAGTGCCATTTTGAGGGAACCGTTTATGAATGCAGCCAACCGTGCAGAGTCGATTCCCCTTTTATTTGCGTTACTTCTTGGTCTGGTGGGGGCTCTTGCTCCATGCCAGTTCTCAGGGAACCTGAGTGCGATCACTCTTTACGGATCAAAATCTGTAAATCACGGTGTTTCTTGGGCAGACTCTTTATTTTATACATTGGGAAAAGTCGTTGCATTTACCTTGATTGGAAGCATTGTCTGGATAGTGGGTCAGGAATTCCAAAGGGAGTTGACTCAGTATTTTCCATGGATCCGGCGTATTCTAGGCCCGATGCTTATTGTAATCGGTATTTATATGCTTGGGTTGTTCACAATGAGGTGGACGGTGAGGCTGTGGAAAAAGCCAGGTCATCGATCCAGTGGGAAAAAGGGGAAATGGGGTGCGTTTATGCTCGGTTTCAGCTTTTCTCTCGGTTTCTGTCCGACAATGTTTTTGTTGTTTTTCATGCTGCTTATGCCTGTAACGTTTACGAGTGCCACAGGATTTGTTCTTCCTGCCATATTTGCAGTAGGGACAGCCATCCCATTTCTTATTGTAATCGGGGTCATCTCCTACCTGGGAGCAGGTGGTGTTGTGATGAAAAAAGGAAGACGCCTCGGCCTTATTGTGCAGCGCACAGCAGGTGTAGTGATGATTGCCATCGGAATTCTGGACATCTCGATGTTTTGGTAAAAAACAAGTTGTTGATTCCTGCTCATTGCAATCCGCCGCCAGGGCAAAGCCCTGAGGAGGCTCGGCGCGAGTCCGCGGAAAAGGAGTGTATTCCGTTCAACAAAGCCTGGAACATCGATGAGAGATTGAGAAATCCCCAACAATTACATTTTCACAGTAGCTTTTAATTAGTTTCAGTAAAGAGGACGGCACATAACACCACCTTATGAGCCGCCCGTTTTTAATGCCATATGATGATTTCACAGATCCCGCAGTTCAAAGCCTACTCATTAAGGAGAAACCCTTCTTTAGCCAGGGCCTCAATCGCTTCTTCCAAAAGCTCAGGGCTCGGTGCTTCAAGAGTATGAAGGTGGACACCGTCGGTCAGTTCTGACAAATAGGAGGCATTATTCGCTTCAATCTTTGCAACGAATTTCTCTGCCTCTACGCGGTTGCTTACCATTATGGAGGCAGTCAGATCACCGTAGACGGGGTGCTCGACTGTGACATCCTTAACTGTTATTCCGTGGTCGACGAGAAGAAAAAGCTCGTCCTTCGTCTGGTCAGGTTTATGACAGCAGGCAACAACCCGGTGGTTTGGAGAACCGGGTTCCCGGTCTACCAGGACGTACCCCTGGGAAGTTGCCATGACGGGAATTTCCCTTGCTTTAAGTAAGGAGATATCCTGGACAATAACCTGGCGGCTTACATTCATCCTGTCAGCAAGCTGTGTACCTGTTAAAGGACTGCCGGCCGCTTTAAGCATGGTGTGAATTTTGTTTCTGCGTTCTTCCCCGAGCCATTTTTTTGGCATCCGAATCTTCCTCCGTTCTTTTTGTAATGGTTGAGATTACCTCAACCGCACGGATAAGGTCTTCCTTGCTCGTTGACAGTCCAACAGACAGGCGGACGAATTCACGAGATTCTTGTTCTGATTTCCCTATAGATGATAATACATGGGAAGCTTCTTGTTTGGCAACCTGACAGGCACTTCCCGTAGACACACAAATTCCGTAACGGTCCAGCGTGAGCATTATGTACTGCCCCTCTATTCCGGGAAGGCGGAAACCGGCTATGTGAGGACAGACCGACGTATTGTGACCTTCAATGACTGCATTTGGAACACGTGCTTTTAAGCATTTTATAAAAAATTCCCGGAGTCTGTGGAGTTCATCTTCTGCTTTTACCGGGTCACAATCCAGAACGGCTTTGGCAAATGCCGCAATCCCTGGTGTATTTGCCGTTCCGGGACGAAACCCTCTTTCGTGTGAGGGGCTTGTAAAGTAATCGAGTTCCTGCCAGTTCACACCTTCTTTTATGTATACTGCACCTACACCTTTTGGACCGTACAATTTATGTGCGGAAACACTGAGAGCATCCACGTTTAACTCCTTTACATCTATGGGCACTTTTCCAAAAGTCTGTACGGCATCCGTGTGAAATAAAACCCCTTTTGCATGACAAATGTGACTAATCTCCTTTATGTCCTGAATTGTCCCGATTTCAGAGTTTCCGTGCTGAATAGAAGCGAGAACCGTATCTTCCTGGATTGCTTCAATAACAACAGAAAGGGGGACCCTGCCATCTTTGTCCACATCAAGAAAAGTAACAGAAAACCCGTTTTCCTTAAGCAATTCAACAGAAGATAAGACGGAGGGGTGTTCAATCTTTGTCGTGATCACATGCTTGTCTTTTCCCTTATAAGGGGCCGTGAGAGAACGAATCGCTCTGTCGTTGGCTTCTGTACCGCCCCCTGTAAAATAAACCTCTGATGGGTCTGCTCCCAGTGCTCCTGCAACTGCCTTTTTGGAAGCTTCATAGATTTGCGAGGCCCCGTAACCACCCTCATGAAGGCTTGCTGTATTCCCATAAAATCGGGAGGCTGTTTCGTGATAGACAGCCAGTGCGGTCTGGCTCATCGGTGTTGTTGAAGCATGATCTAAAAAAATCACAAAATCCTCTCCTTTAAAAAAAACAGTTGTATTAAGTGTAAAGTTATGTAAAGATATGTGTCAAGACACCTGTAAATTTTTAAAAAGGGGTGTACATATGCGGAAATTGAATGTGATTATACTGGGCAGTGGTCTGGCTGCTCTGACTGCTGCCAGGGAATTGTCTGTGAACTGTAATGTGATTATTTTCACAAAGACTGGGAGAGCAAGCTCCTGGAAAGCACAGGGAGGAATTGCGGCGGCGGTGAATGAGGATGATGTAAAACACCATGCAGCTGATACATTATATGCAGGCGCGGGTCATGGGAATGAAAGAGCTGTGAAGACCCTTGTCCAGGACGGTGTCAGGGCTGTTCACGAATGGATTAAAGAAGGGATGTCGTTTGATAAAGAATTAAACGGAGACTTTGCCCGGTGCCTTGAAGGTGCTCATTCGGTGCGCCGTATTCTTCATGCCGGTGGAGACCAGACGGGTAAGCGGATGATGGAGCATATCCTGTCAACCTGCCTTACAATTGACCTTTTCACGGACAAGAAGGTCGTTGATCTGATCATAAATGAAGGGTCTTGCAGAGGGGTTACGGTCAAAGGGCGTAATGGAGGGATTGAGCATGTCTTTGCCGACGCCGTTGTAATTGCAACCGGGGGGTATGGAGGGCTGTTTGACTCTTCCTCTGCAGACAAATCCCTTGCAGGTGAAGGTTCAGCCCTTGCCTACAGGGGAGGAGCTGAACTGGAAGATATGGAGTTTACGCAGTTTCATCCAACACTGCTCTGGTCAGAAAATAAAAGTCACGGGCTTATTTCAGAAGCTGTAAGAGGAGAAGGGGCTGTGCTGGTAAATGGGAAAAACGAGCGCTTAATGGCTTGGCATCCGTTAAAAGACCTGGCTCCCAGAGATGTAGTTGCCCGTACACTCTATGAAAATGTGAAAAAAGGCATTCCTGTTTTTCTCGATATTCAATGCGTAACTGATATGGAAAAACGGTTTCCAACCGTAAGTGCAATTTGTAAAAGAGCTGGTGTGGATTTATATAAAGGTAAAATACCAGTCAGGCCAGGGGCCCATTTCTCAATAGGCGGAGTCCGAACAGATATAAACGGCTGTACGTCTGTAGAAGGGCTATACGCGGCAGGAGAAGCAGCTTGTACCGGGGTTCACGGGGCAAACCGGCTTGCGAGCAATTCTCTGCTGGAAACGATTGTGTTTGGAAAAAGAACTGCATCGCATATTGCTGCTACGGTCCGTCCCCGGAATATTAACACTTCAGCTACCCGTAGAGCAGACATAAAACCCTTGAAATTTCCCGAAAAGGAAGCTGTTATCAAAGCAGTATCACACGGGGCAGGGATTGAAAAAAATCCAGATGACCTTAAGGAACTCATAGGTTTTTGTGAGACGTTTCAAGTGAAACAGCATGTACATAGCCTGAGGGAAAATTGGAAGTTAAAAGAGGTTGAAGTGAGTAATATGCTCATTACAGCCTGGCTCATCGCCACATCATCTCTGATCCGGACTGAATCCAGAGGCAGTCATTATCGAAGCGACTGCCCCGTGCAGAATCCGGAGCAGTGGGAAGGAAAGAAAGTCATACGTCACATCAGTGAAAAGCTGATCAGACCTTGTTTTACAGAAGGGAGTACCGAATATGAACCAATGGATACTGAAACCAATGCTTGAAAGATGGCTGCAGGAAGATATAGGGTTTGCTGATATTACAAGCGATGCCATCTTTTCATCAGAGGAAAAAGCGTCAGCAGACTACATTGCAAAAGATGATGGGATTTTCTGCGGGAGAATGATTCTTGAAACTGGCTACGGACAGCTTGGTCTTCAAACGGACGTTACTGTATATAAACAAGACGGCGAACGTGTGGTAAAAGGAGACATTATCGCTTCGGTTAAGGGATCGGTCAAGGACATTCTCATGTCAGAACGGGTGCTGTTAAACCTTATTCAGCGTCTTTCCGGTATTGCAACGGCAACCAATCAAGCGGTTCTGGAACTGGAAGGATACAACACAGCTGTTTGTGATACACGAAAGACGACGCCGGGCCTCCGTATGCTTGAAAAGGCAGCAGTAAAAGCAGGGGGCGGAAAGAATCACCGTTTCCGCCTCGATGATGCAGTGATGATTAAAGACAATCACATTGCAGCATGCGGTTCTGTTAAAGAAGCGATCGGACGGGCAAAAAAGGCGGCAGGTCACATGGTGAAAATTGAAGTGGAGGTCGAATCCTTTGATGCACTCACTGAGGCTTTGGAAGCTGGAGCCGATGTAATCATGTTTGATAATGTCATTCCCGAAACGGCGAAGGAATGGATGACTTTTATTCCTGATCATGTAGTTGCAGAAGTGTCAGGGAGCATTACCCTGGAAGTGCTTAAAGATTACGCCGAATCCGGCGTACACATGATCTCTATGGGTGCGTTAACCCACTCGGTTAATGCCTTTGATATCAGTCTTACTTTTCATGAAAAGAGTGGTGATTTCAAGTGAGTGTACTCGAAAGTTTTTTACAGCAGCACCCGGTCATACCTGAATTTTACAAACAGCAGTCTGACGAGGAACTAATTGAATTAATTGAACGTGTAAAAAAAGAAATGGAATCCCGCCTTTATTTACCCGGTCATCATTATCAAAAAGATGAAGTCATTCAATTTGCAGATGATACGGGAGATTCTCTGAAGCTCGCGCAGCTGAGCGCAGATAATGGAAAGGCTGATTATATTGTTTTTTGCGGGGTGCATTTCATGGCTGAAACCGCAGACATCCTGACAAGCAGTCACCAGCTGGTCATTCTGCCGGATATGAGGGCAGGGTGTTCAATGGCAGACATGGCCGACTATTCTCAGACGGAAGAGGCATGGCGTGTCCTCACATCCCAATACGGCGATACGATCATTCCCCTTACCTATGTAAATTCAACAGCGGAGATTAAAGCATTTGTCGGGAGGCATGGGGGAGCGTGTGTCACATCCTCAAATGCGAAACAGATCGTAAAGTGGGCACTTGAACAGAAGAAAAGAATCTTATTTTTACCCGACCAGCATCTGGGGAGGAATACGGCATTTGACTTGGGAATTCCTCTCAAACAGATGCGCGTTTATAATCCTGGTACAAAGATGCTTGAGGGGGATCAGAAGGGACTGGATGAGGTACGGGTTCTTTTATGGAAAGGTCATTGTTCCGTTCATGAAAATTTCAGAATGGACCATGTAAGGAAATTTCGTGAGGAAGAGCCGGACAGAAACATCCTCGTGCATCCTGAGTGTACCTGGGATGTGGTACAGGCAAGCGATTATGCCGGATCTACAAGCTACATCATTGAAAAAATCCGGACAGCTCCCAATGGCAGCAAATGGGCAATCGGTACAGAGATGAACCTTGTAAAACGATTAATCAACGCCAACCCTCACCTGGATATTGTATCTGTGAATCCACTTATGTGTCCGTGTCTCACAATGAACCGTATCGATCTTCCCCACCTGGCCTGGGCACTTGAATGTGTGGCGGAAAACAAGCCCGTTAACACGATCAATGTCCCGGCGGACGTCGCCGGAGACGGGAAGCTGGCCTTGGAACGGATGCTGGCGTTAGTTTGAAAAATTGTTCAGTTTGCATTTCCTGATTTCAGTAAAAGAAATTAAAACAGCACCCGGAGGCCGTGAGTTCTTCGGGTGTTTTTCACGCTCAATGATTCACATAATTTTAAATAGTATAAATTTATTTACAATTCAAAAACAGTTCCCTATAATGAAACTGAACGATTGCTCAGTCAGGGCGGCCTTATTGTCATTAAAGGCTGATTGTGTAACCATTGCTGCAGAAAAGCGGTGCTTTGAGCTGTACCGAGTAACTCACTGAAGAGGCGGCGGACCTTCGCATGATGATTGCCGGCACCACCATGGAAAGCAAAGGAATTCGGAAACATCAAGAGTTCTTCAACAAGATAGAAATCCCTAAACCAGCAACTTTCCTGAAAAAGCTAACAGAAAAATGAAAGCCTTTACATTTGAGTAATTAGAAGCCATACAGGGAGAGGATCATATGGATTTTTCACTAACAAAAGAACAACAGATGATTAAAGAAATGGTAAGAGATTTTGCTAAAAAGGAAATTGAACCAAAAGCAGATGAAGTCGACCGCACTGCCCGTTTCCCGGAAGAAACATTCAAACGTATCGGAGAACTGGGCCTTCTTGGGATCCCATTCCCGGAAGAATACGGCGGATCTGGCGGAGATACGATCTCTTATGCCCTCGCTGTTGAAGAGATCGGAAAAGCATGCGGAGGAACGGGACTGAGCTATGCTGCAGCCGTATCACTGGGTGCGTCTCCTCTTTATTATTTCGGTACAGAAGAACAAAAACAGGAGTACCTCGTTCCTATTGCAAGCGGTGAAACACTCGGGGCATTCGGTCTGACGGAACCTAATGCAGGCTCAGATGCAGGAGGCACCCAGACACGGGCTGAGTTGCAGGGAGACCATTACATTATAAACGGTGAAAAATGCTGGATTACAAACACCGAATATTCACGTATTGTCATCGTCACTGCCGTAAACGGAACGGATGAAAAAGGGAAAAAGAAAATTTCTGCTTTTATTGTGCCGACTGATGCACCAGGTGTCACAATCCGGAGTGATTATGAAAAATTCGGTGTCAAGGGATCAAACACAACCGAAATTCACCTAGAAGACGTGAAAGTGCCAAAGGAAAACATTCTGGGTGATCCTGATAAAGGATTCAATCAATTTTTATACACCCTTGACGGGGGACGGATTTCCATTGCTGCCTTAGCTGTCGGTATCGGGCAGGCCGCTTATGAAGCAGCACTTGCATACTCAAAAGAACGTAAACAGTTCGGCAGACCAATCGGAAGCTTCCAGGCGATTCAATTTAAGCTGAGCGACATGGCAATGGAACTGGATCTTGCCAGAAACATGGTTCATAAAGCGGCATGGCTTAAGGACAATAACAAGTCGTTTAAAAAAGAATCTGCATATGCAAAGCTGTTTGCCTCTGAAGCAGCAACAAGAGCGTGTAACCAGGCGATCCAGATTCACGGTGGATACGGGTACATGAGAGAGTATAAAGTGGAACGCCACCTGAGAGACGCCAAGCTGATGGAAATCGGTGAAGGCACTTCAGAAATCCAGCGTCTCGTCATTGCGCGTGAGATCGGCTGCCCAAGAGGATAAAAACGAGAATGGGGAAGGAGACAAGGCATGATTAAAAAACTATTAGTAGCAAACCGAGGCGAAATTGCCGTTCGTATATTTAAAACATGTGAGAAACTTGGGATTAAGACAGTTGCTGTCTTTTCAGATGCAGATGAAGCGAGTGTTCATACAAGAGCAGCCGATGAAGCCCGCTGGGTTGGCGGTTCCCGTGTGAAGGAAAGCTATTTGAACATGGATAAAATCCTTGAAGTGGCCAAGGAGACTGGTGCTGACGCCATCCATCCGGGATACGGATTTTTATCCGAAAACCCTGAATTCAGTAAGCGTGTAAAAGAAGCCGGGATTACATTCATCGGTCCAAACGAAGAGATTATGGAAACAATGGGCAATAAAATCGCAGCCCGGGAAGCCATGATCAAGGCTGACGTTCCGGTCGTACCGGGTAAAAACCTTGTGTCTGCTGACGAGAAAGAAGCAGCCGCTGTTTGTGAGGAAATCGGTTATCCGGTCATGATCAAAGCCGCTTCCGGCGGGGGCGGCATCGGAATGCAGCGGGTTGACCATAAGGATGAACTTATTAAGGTCCTTCCTTCTGTAATCAAAAAAGCAGAAACGTTCTTCGGTTCTGCAGAACTTTATGTAGAGAAATTTATTGAAAATCCACGTCATATTGAAGCACAGGTTGTGGGAGATACATTTGGAAACGTTCAATGCCTAGGGGAGCGCGATTGCTCAATTCAACGGAGAAATCAAAAAATCATCGAGGAAGCACCAGCAGCAAACCTGAGTGAAGAAACAAGAAAATCGCTGTTTGCCTATGCTGAAAAAGCTGCAAAAGATATCGGCTACACTAATGTTGGAACAATCGAGTTCCTTGTGGATGAGCAGGAGAATATTTATTTCCTTGAGATGAATACCCGCCTGCAAGTAGAGCATCCGGTCACAGAAGAAGTCACTGGTATCGATCTTGTCGAATGGCAGATAAGAATTGCTGAAAAAAAGAGGATTTCAGAACTTAAAGAGCGAAATGTGTCATATGAACACGCGATTGAAGTTCGGATTTATGCTGAAGATCCAGTAACCTTCTTCCCTTCACCGGGTAAACTGAAGCGCTGGTCTTTCCCGGATATGGACCAGATCCGCTATGACTCCGGTGTAGAAGAAGGCATTCAGGTGACTCCGTTCTATGATCCAATGCTCGCGAAGGTAATTGCAAAAGGTCATTCAAGAAGCGATGCTGTTGAGCAGCTGGCCGTCTGTCTTGAAAAAGCTGAGGTAGAAGGCATTAAAACGAACATTCCAATGCTTTTGGAAACACTGCAGCACGATGTGTTCAAAAAAGGAAACGCCACCACTCAATTCGTACAAAAATACGTGATTGAGAAGAACCGTACACAAGTATAAGCATAGGAGTGAGTTACGAATGAAAGAAGTAAAGACAAATATGG
Organism: Alteribacter keqinensis; assembly: GCF_003710255.1. Lineage (NCBI taxonomy): Bacteria > Bacillati > Bacillota > Bacilli > Caryophanales > Bacillaceae > Alteribacter > Alteribacter keqinensis. The sequence goes on from NZ_RHIB01000001.1 coordinate 314,089, forward strand.
CAGGTAACGTATGGAAAGTTCAAGTAGCAGCAGGAGACGAAGTAACAGCCGGACAGGAAGTTGTCATTCTTGAATCAATGAAAATGGAAATTCCGATTACTGCTGAAGAAGACGGTACTGTTGAAGAAGTGAAAGTAGAAGAAGGCAGCTTCGTTAACGAAGATGACGTTTTACTTACATTAAAATAAAATCAAATCAAATCACATGTTAAGGAGTCGCAACGTTGCTGCTCCTTAACTGTTGAAGGCACTGAAAAAATTTGGTCTTTACCTTTTCCAGTGCCTTCTGAGCAATGTGCGGAGCGGTTGCATTTTTTAAAAGCCTGTTACGAGTGGGTTACTCGTAACAGGCGCGCAACCGGATGGAGCCATTGTCACTTAAATAAAAGGCAATGAAAAAGTTGGTTTGTACTTTTTCAGTGGCCTCAACTGTTTTAGAGGAGGTTCCAATGAACTATCCTGAACGAGTACTCATAAAAGAAGTAGGACCCCGGGACGGCCTGCAGAACGAAAAGGTGTTCCTCCCGACTCAAACTAAGATCGACTGGATCAATCAGTTATCAAAGACAGGGTTATCCTATATCGAAATCACATCATTTGTTAACCCAAAGTGGATTCCTGCTCTTTCTGACTGCTATGAAGTAGCAAAGGGAATAACGCGGGAGCCCGGTGTAACCTATGCTGCCCTGGTCCCGAATATGAAGGGGCTCGAGAAAGCTCTTCTGGCAGACGTAGACGAAGTCGCTGTTTTTATGTCAGCAAGCGACACACATAACAAGAAAAACATTAACAAATCCATAGAAGAAACGTTTCCTGTACTGGAAGAAACGATCCGGGAAGCGAAAGCATCAGGCAAAAAAGTAAGAGGCTACCTTTCCACTGTCTTCGGCTGCCCTTATGAAGGACACGTCTCTCCCGAGCAGGCAGAAAAAGTCACAACAAAGCTTCTTGAGATGGGTGTATACGAAGTCTCGCTGGGAGATACGATTGGTGTTGGAAACCCCCGTCAGGTTGAGAGCAATCTGAATCAATGGACTGCTTCGATACCTAAAGAGAACCTGGCCCTTCATTTTCATAATACAAGAGGGATGGCTCTTGCCAATACCCTTGTAGGAATGAGTGCGGGGATTACAACGATTGACGGATCCCTGGGCGGCCTGGGAGGTTGTCCGTACGCTAAAGGTGCTTCGGGAAATTTGGCTACCGATGACCTGATTCACATGCTCAGTGAGATGGGCATTGATTCAGGGATTGACCTTGGCTCTCTGGTGAATGCCGGCCATTTTATTGAAACGTCTCTTGAAAAGCCGCTGATCAGTCATCAAATGGAAATAGCACGAGCACAAAAAGCGGAACAAACAAGCTAACAGAACGGAGTGGATACCATGAGTTTAGTGAACCTGGAACTTCGGGACGATCATATTGCATGGCTTAAAATCAACCGTCCGGAGGCTGCAAACTCTCTTAATAAACATGTCCTTGATCAAATTGCGGGACATGTTAAGGAGCTTTCGTTAAATCCAAAAGTCAGAGCTCTTGTATTAACCTCTGCCGGTGAAAAAGTATTCAGTGCCGGCGCAGATTTAAAAGAGCGGAGAGAACTGAGGGTGGAAGAAGTTCCCTTTGCAGTTAAACGGATCAGAGAGACGATTGATCTTGTGGATGATTTCCCCGCGCCTACAATTTGTGCATTAAATGGACCGGCCTTTGGTGGCGGGTTTGAGCTGGCCCTTGCATGTGATATCCGAATTTGCACTCCTCATACAACGTTTGCTCTTACTGAGACGTCCCTGGCCATTATCCCCGGTGCAGGCGGAACACAGCGCCTTCCAAGAGCCATTGGCATGTCCAGGGCAAAAGAGATGATTTTCACCAGTAAAAAAATCGATGCACAAACTGCAGAACAATGGGGTCTCGTAAGCAGTGTAAGTACTTCTGATTCATTATACAAAGAAGTTAAAGCGCTTACAGATCAAATGGTGAGATGTGGTCCTGTGGCACTGAGGCAGGCGAAGTTTGCCATGAATCAAGGTGCCGGAACGGATTTGAAAACGGGGATTGCCATCGAAGCAAAAGCATATGAAATCACGATTCCGACAGAAGACCGTATAGAGGGACTTGAAGCATTTAAAGAAAAAAGAAAACCGCAATATACAGGCAGATAAGCAGGGAGAGAGGAGTAAGTTTATGAGCAATGAAGTGCAGTGGCAGGAAAAAGTAGAACAGATAGAGCGTGGCGGTGGTGAAAGATACCATCAAAAGAACGCAGAAAAAGGAAAAATGTTTGTCCGTGACAGACTCAAAATGCTTTTTGATGAAGGATCCTGGGCGGAGGACGGACTGTTTGCAAACTCAGAACAAGAAGGGCTTCCGGCAGACGGGGTTGTTACAGCAACAGGTAAGATTAACGGTCAGACAGTTTGTGTAATGGCAAATGACTCAACCGTTAAAGCCGGTTCCTGGGGTGCCAGAACAGTAGAAAAAATCATCCGTATCCAGGAAACTGCGGAAAAGCTTGAAGTGCCGATTCTTTACCTTGTAGACTCTGCAGGTGCAAGAATCACAGATCAACTGGAGATGTTCCCAAACCGCAGGGGAGCAGGAAAAATCTTTTACAATCAGGTGAAGCTGTCAGGAAAAGTGCCTCAAATCTGTCTATTGTTCGGACCTTCTGCTGCGGGCGGAGCCTACATTCCGGCGTTTTGTGACGTCGTAATGATGGTGGATGGAAATGCGTCCATGTATCTTGGCTCCCCGCGAATGGCTGAAATGGTTATCGGCGAAAAAGTTTCACTTGAGGAAATGGGAGGGGCAAAAATGCACTGCTCGGTTTCCGGTTGCGGTGACATTCTCGTTGCATCTGAAGAAGAAGCCATTGAGAAAGCCAAACAGTACTTATCCTACTTCCCAGGCAACTATAAAAATAAGACGAAGACTGTGAAGGCAAAGCCTGTTCCTGAATTTGAGAAAAGCCTGGAAGAGCTGATTCCCAAAAATCAGAACGCACCGTTTGAAATGAAGGATTTAATCGCACGCATTACGGACGAAGGTAGCTTCTTTGAGATGAAGGCGTTATTCGCCAAAGAGCTGATCACGGGGTTTGCCCGCATTAACGGTGAGGCTGTTGGTATCATTGCCAATCAGCCTCGTCAGAAAGGCGGAGTGCTGTTCCACGATTCTGCTGATAAAGCAGCACGTTTTATCACGCTTTGTGATGCCTATCATATTCCGCTTTTATTCCTTGCCGATGTGCCGGGATTCATGATAGGAACCAAGGTTGAAAAAGCAGGCATAATCCGCCACGGTGCAAAAATGATTTCTGCTATGTCTGAAGCGACTGTCCCAAAAATCAGTGTCATCGTAAGAAAAGCATATGGAGCAGGCCTTTATGCCATGGCAGGCCCTGCCTTTGAACCTGACTGCTGTATTGCCTTACCATCTGCACAAATTGCCGTGATGGGGCCGGAAGCTGCCGTAAATGCCGTATACGCAAATAAAATTGCTGAACTGGCGCCTGAAGACCGCCCGGCATTCATCCAGGAAAAGCGCAAAGAATATCAGGAAAACATTGATATTTACCGATTGGCTTCAGAGTTAATTGTGGACGAAATTGTCCCTGCCAATAAATTAAGAGAAGAACTCGAGCAGCGTCTCGACCTTTACCGCACAAAAAACCAGGTATTTACCGACCGAAAGCACCCGGTTTATCCAGTGTAGACTTCGATTTAATTCTTGCTCATGAATTTCAAGTCAGATAGAAGAGGCTCACCGGCGCCCCCGCGGAAAGGGAACGCAATGGAGCGGAAATCAGTACCAGAGTTTACCAGATCATATTTTTAAGGAGGGGAAAGAACATGAAACAGATTCATTCTTCTTTTGAGGAAGCCGTAAGTGAAATTAAAGATGGAGCCACACTTCTTGTTGGCGGATTCGGTTTATGCGGTATTCCGGAAAATTTAATCAAAGCATTACGGGAACACGGAGCAAAACATCTAACAGTTATTTCAAACAACTGCGGTGTCGATGACTGGGGTCTCGGCCTGCTCCTCGAAAACAAGCAGATTGATAAAATTTACGCTTCCTACGTTGGGGAAAATAAGGAGTTTGAACGTCAAGTGCTGGCCGGAGAGCTGGAAGTGGAACTGGTTCCACAAGGCTCCCTTGCCGAGCGGATCCGTGCCGGTGGTGCAGGAATACCTGCATTCTATACTCCCGCAGGGGTAGGAACGAAAGTAGCAGAGGGTAAAGAAGTGCGCACGTTTAATGGCAAGGAGTATTTACTTGAAGAGGCCTTCACAGCTGATTTCAGCCTGGTAAGGGCGTACAAAGGTGATACACATGGAAACCTGGTATACAGAAAAACTGCTCAAAACTTTAATCCTCTTGTTGCGGCTGCAGGAAAAGTGACAATTGCTGAAGTGGAAGAGCTGGTGGAGGTTGGAGAGCTCGATCCTGAGAAAATTCACACTCCAAGCATATATGTGAACCAATTGATCGTTGGAGAACAGGAAAAACGGATTGAAAGACGGACATTGGCTCAAGTATAAAGAGAGGAGGCAACAAATATGAGTGTAGTCGACCGCCACAAAGTAAGAGAGCTTATAGCAAGACGTGCAGAAAAAGAAATTCATGATGGTGACTATGTAAATTTAGGAATTGGAATGCCGACGATGGTAGCCAATTATATTACGGAAAACAAACAGGTGGTTCTTCAATCTGAGAACGGGCTTCTGGGAATAGGGCCCTATCCAACAGAGGAAGAACTTGATGCCGATCTGATTAATGCAGGTAAGGAAACCGTGACTGCTATCAAAGGAGCATCATACTTCAGCAGCGCAGAATCCTTTGCCATGATCCGCGGCGGGCATATTGATGTTGCGATTCTGGGAGCAATGGAAGTTGCTGAAAACGGTGATCTGGCAAATTGGATGATCCCGGGTAAAATGATCAAAGGGATGGGCGGAGCGATGGATCTTGTTCACGGAGCGAAGAAAGTAGTCGTGATCATGGAACACGTCAATCGTGCCGGAGAGCCTAAGATTCTAAAGGAGTGCGCCCTTCCTCTGACAGGAAAACAGGTTGTCAACCGAATTATTACAGACCGTGCAGTACTTGATGTGACGGAAGAAGGCCTTGTGTTAAAAGAGATTATTGGTGATTACTCAGTCGAGGATATTCAAAAAGCAACTGAACCTACTTTGATTATTGATGATGAGCTAAAGAAACAGCATTCTTAAAATGACAGGAAACCGGCTGAGGAGCCGGTTTTTCTTTTGGCTGGGAAGTAAAAGTGACAGGACTGACAGGACTTCCAAGCGTAAAAAGGTGCCGGCTAAGTGTAAAAAAAGTGAGTCAAAGTGTGAAAAGGGGGGTCTAAAGTAAAAACCGAGCTAAACGTAAAAGATGCTGTCAAAGTGTAAAAACGGAGCCTTAAAGTGCAAAAAGGCAGTCGCTAAGTGTAAGAAACGCGAGTCTAAACGTAAAAACCCTCGGGCCATGCGAAAAATTCTCAGGCAATACGCGAAAAAATATCCAGCATGGGTAAAACAAACCCACGGACCAATGAGACCATTTATATCTCACCTATTTTGCAACATCATTTCTCCCCCTTTAAAACTCCGAAATTTATTCCTTAAATTGCTATCTTCCTTTACACATAGACATTGTTTTTTAAACCAAACTATGTGTACAGAGGAGGTGAGAAACATGGCAAACCAAAACCAACTTGTTGTACCTGGTGTACAACAAGCCCTTGACCAAATGAAGTACGAAATCGCTCAGGAATTCGGTGTAGAACTTGGCCCGGATTCTACTGCACGCTCTAACGGATCTGTAGGTGGAGAGATCACTAAGCGTCTGGTACAACAAGCTGAACAGCAATTCGGACAGCGCTAATCAATAACTGAATAACATGGCTGTAAAGGGGAAGGGAAACCTTTCCCTTTTTAATGTCAGGAGGCTGCTATGAGAGGATCATGCCCTGTCTGTAATGGTTTCAGAGTAATCGGGAAAAACTGTACACAGTGTGGTAAAAAAGCAAAGGATTTCGGTAAATATACCGATTACTTTGATAACTACAGTGCTTATGAAGAAATCGATACAGTAAAACTCACAGACAATATTAAAAACGATCAATCAGAAGGGTTATGCCCTCATTTGTATTACTGCGAAAACTGTCACAAAGAAAGTATTGTATTAATTGAGGAAGTGGCAGAAAAAGAGACGCCACTCTTTTTTGATTAAAAGAGTGGCGTCTTATAAAAGGGGGGGTTACACAATTATCGCAGGCGCAGTTCTGTTTCAGGATCGAAGAAATGCGCTTTGTTCATATCTAAAGCAAGTTTAATGTCCTGTCCGCTTGCTACATCCGTACGGCTGTCAACACGGGCAATGAATTCCTGTTCGCCGATTTTAGAGTAAAGGAAAGTCTCGGCACCCATCAGTTCTGCTACATCAATTTTAGCCTCAAGCTGCGTTTCCTTTGACGACTCAAGGAATACAGGCTCATCATGGATATCTTCAGGACGGATCCCAAGAGTGATTTCTTTATTGTTGTAGCTCTCAACAAGTTTTAATTTACCTGCCGGAACTTTAACTTTCATATTATCGATGTGTACATATCCGTCAACAAGCTTACCAGAAAGGAAGTTCATTGAAGGGGACCCGATAAAGCCGCCGACAAAGACGTTCTCAGGATAGTCATAAATGTCTTTCGGCCGGCCGACCTGCTGAATTAATCCGTCTTTCATTACGACGATACGAGTAGCCATTGTCATGGCTTCTGTCTGATCGTGCGTTACATAAATCGTAGTCGTCTGAAGACGCTGGTGAAGTTTTGTAATTTCAGCACGCATCTGAACACGGAGTTTCGCATCAAGGTTGGATAAAGGCTCATCCATTAAGAATACTTTAGGGTCACGTACGATAGCACGTCCAAGTGCTACACGCTGACGCTGACCACCGGACATGGCTTTCGGCTTACGGTCAAGCATTTCTGTTAGACCAAGAATTTTTGCAGCGTCACGCACGCGGCGGTCAATTTCATCTTTCTTAAACTTGCGCAGTTTAAGTCCGAATGCCATGTTTTCATATACGTTCATGTGCGGGTAAAGTGCGTAGTTTTGGAATACCATCGCAATATCACGATCTTTAGGCGCCACATCGTTTACAAGCTCTTCTCCAATGTGAAGCTCGCCTTTTGAGATATCCTCAAGACCAGCTACCATTCTTAAGGTTGTAGACTTACCACAACCAGAAGGACCAACGAAAACAATAAATTCTTTATCCTTGATTTCAAGATTGAAATCCGTAACGGCTTGTACATCGCCATCATAAATTTTGTATAAACTCTTAAAACTAATATCTGCCATAGGTAACACCCTCCACTAAGTAGTATGTAAAAGCGCTTTCTTCTGTAAGTACAGTGTACCTTTTTTGCATGAGAAGTAGCTATTGTAAACGTGCACAAAACTTTTCGGCAATTTTGTGCAAGGTGCAAACGTTTTCATGTTGTTGTACCTGGCTTATACAGGCAGCCTGAAAAACAACCTTCCCGGAAAAAGGGGAAGGCTGTTTTGGTTAATTGAGAAGTGGTTTTAACAGGTTAAAAATGGCTTTAAACAGGTTAGATATTAGTTTAAACAACTTAGTTCTGCCTTTACTTAGATGCATCACCGGTCATGGTTAGCCTTTTTGGAGTTCTGGACAAGAAGCATTAGATACACAGCAACAGCATTAGGAAACTGCTTAATATCCAATGAGGTTTTTTCTATGAATTTTTCAACTCTGTATTGCAGCGTATTCCGGTGAACAAACATTTTTTTTGCGGCCATTGATGTATTCAGGTTGCATTCCAGATATGTTTTTACCGATTGCTGTAATTCACGGTCATTTTGAACAGGCTTTAAAAGCTCCCGAAACGTCGAGACCACATCGTGCTCAAGGTTGCTCAGAAGCCAGTGTGAAAGTGCCTCCTGCTCATGAAAGATCGTCTGAGAAGGAGAGTAGTTTCTGGCTGCCTTAAACATTTCCATTTCCAGTTTAAACCGATCTCTTACAGAGGCCGCAGATGTGTGTGGAGAACCGACTAAAAATGAAAGCTGGACATAAAAATCACTTGTTAATGCTGATACTGCGCTGTCATCAAGCTGTTCGTCATCAAATTCTTCGTCCAGGCGCTGGATCACCACACCTTCTCCCGGACTTGGCCAAAGGAGGGTTTCGATCGAAGAAAACAGACTGTTTACAGCTTCAGTAAATCCTTCGATATCCGTCAATGAGCCTTTAACGTGAAAATGGATAAAACGCACGGGGGTAAAGATATCTTTATCTGGTAATTGATTATGTAATAACAGCTGTGTCCACATCCTGTAAGATGCTGAGACGGGCTGATTTAATTCCGGTTCAACCTGATCAAAAAGGGTACTCAGTAATGACTTTTCCTCTTTGGTAAGCCGGGTATTGTTAAAGTAAAGTTTTTCTCCTTGGTCATTTTGGATAATAAACAGGGATTCCTCTGTATTTCCTGGAGAAGTGAGAGCATGGGCGTATTTTTCTCGGAGTTTTTCAAACATAACAGATTCCTTTCCGGGGGGATGCCGGGGCCGCTACATAAAGAAGGTTTTTCAATAAGGGTTGTGAAACCTGAATTGAAAAACCTCTACTTTGGTGTCGGACCTTATCTTTTTTCCGGCTTACCTGCTTCGTGCGGCCGCTCTTCGTCATGAAGATCGAGAGATTCATCAATTTGCCTTTTTCCGTATGCCAAATGATCTCTCCCGCCGGCCAAGCCTTCGCTGGTCATGCGGTCCACGTCCAGATATGTTTCAGCCCGTCCTTGATTTTCAAGATCTTTTCGTTCCATATATGTCCCTCCTTTTTACCTGTGAAGGCACTGAAAAAGTTCGGTCTTTAACTTTTTACAGTGCCTTCTAAGCAATGAGCGGAACGGTTGCATGTTTTAAAAGCCTGTTATGATTGGGTTTCTCGTAACAGGCGAGCAACCGAATGGAGCCATTGCAACTTAAATAAAAGGCACTGAAAAAGTTGGTTTTTACTTTTTTAGTGGCTTAACCCGTAGTATGAGGGTAAATGAAGAGAAACATGCAGTCATTAATGCTCTTCATATACATGGTAAAGCATCAGGTCGTGAACACAGTCTTCAAGGAATTTCTGTTCCTTTTCCTCCATGTCCCCGGCTCCCTGATGATACCAGGTAATACTGCCATCTTTAAAATACTTGCCTTTGTATTTATTTTGTTTGTAGTAAAAATCAAAATCCCATTCCTGGTTAATCATATTGTTTTTGATTTCACGGTAGTGAAAATGAGAAAGCATGAGATTCCCGTCCTTTTCATATTGGCTGTGTTAAAGATCATTGTTGATTTATTAAAGCTGTTTTCGTAAGGATTGTTGCTATTTTAGTCACTCAAAGAAACATTGCAAATACGGTTGAAGCTTACGTGCCCTTCGCTTTCCCTGGTGGTGCCGGCAAGCCTGTCGAACCTGCTTTTTCCTCTTCTGGTAAAGCTTTGCAGTGTATGCGCCGAAGCATAACTGGCAGGGGAAGAAGCAGGGATACTTCATATGCAAGGAAGCACTTCCGCGGAAAGGGAGTGCAGTAAGCGTAAATCAACATCTGAGTTTAACAGAGCTTTTAAGGTAAAAATTCTGAGTTTTCTTTCCCATTTTAACATACAGTTGCACAGTCATCACAGTGGTTGGGAAAAACGGGTCAGCTCGTGGAAAATTCGGACCAGATTTTCTGCACCTGCCTTCTGAATAGAGGGCTCGTCAAAAACCATCGGCTTGCTGTTAATATCAAAAACGTAAAGCTGCCCCGCTGTGCTGCACCCAATATCCATCGAAACCTCAAAAAAGGAATCGGGGAGGAGAGAAGCGGTATGTTTTGCAAGGTTTTGAACAGGCTGCGTGTCAATCTCCATTTCAACGGGATCGAGAAGACTGCCCCCGTACAAAGAATGGGTCGTATAACGGTTGTCCCCTGCTGCCCGGATTCCTGCACCTGAACACTCCCAGATGTTCTTTATTTTATGGAGTAGAACCCTGAAATCATAAGGGCGGCCATTCCAGTGTGTCAGATCAATTTGCTCCTGAAGAAGAAGGGTCCGTTTTATTAATAATGGCCGGAGTAATTTCCAGACAGACTCGATAGAGAGGGGAGGCGTGATTTTTGTCTGTGCAGATAAAAGATATGAATGTTCGTTTTCAGCCGCTAAACGGTATATTCCTTCTCCTTTAGACCCGCTGCTGTCTTTAATCAAAGATTGCGGGTGGCGGTTAACCCAGTTGATCAATTGTTTAAACGACGAGAGTTCTTCGGTATCGGGAAGTGAATGAGCAAGCTCTTTATCTGCTGAAAGAAGACGCCAGATTCTTTTTTTAGAGAGAAATCCCGGATTGAGGAATGGAATATTGTCCCTGGCTGCTGCTTCTTTTACACGTAAAAAGGATTCCAGCTTTTCTTGTTTCCGGTAGGGGATTCGGTTATAAATGACATCGGGTTTACCTACTGGTGCTTGAACCCATTGCCGGTTATGGGGATCGAAAATAAACCCTGTCATCTGAAAATCGTTTCCAATACAGGACATCGGCACAATAGCAAGGACCCCGCCGGCTTTTTGAAGAGATGCGTGAATGGAAAAATAAAGCCTTTCATCTCCTGTGAAAGGCTTTACTCGATGTGATTGAGTGAGTACGGCAACGAGAGGACCGGCTTTGACACCATCAGAACTCACCTTCACAGAAAAGGACAACAAGTTCCCCAGACTGCCCACAGAGGACAGAGGCATGTCGCCAAAGTGTAATCCTTTTAAGAGGGGATCCCCTGACCATTTTTTTCTCTCGGTATCAAAAAAGATCATCATCTGATATATACCGGTGAGCTGCGCATCAATTGATCGAACAGGTAAATCCCGAACTGAAAGGGGAGATGCCTTGTGAGTGCTTCTTCTTTTTTCAGTCGGGGGTGACTGAAGATGGACCGTCCCGGTTTAGAGTTGGCTTCAAACATCCAGATTTTCTCGTTTTTGTCTACACCGAAGTCAAAGCCGATTTCACCGATACACCCTTCAATCTGCTCATCGATTGATTCACTTAAAACAATGGCTGCTTTCTTAAGGTCAAGATACACCTTTTCTGACAAGACAAAGTCTTCTTTTAACTCACTTAACGATTTGATCTGGCCGCCGCTGTTCACATGGGTGGTCACGCTTCCGATTCCAGCTACCTTTGCAGCGAATGCACTTACCTGCCAGATTCCCTGGGCATTCTTGTTCGTATGAATTCTAAAGTCAATCGGTTTGTGCTGATAACTGAGCAAATCGATTCCTTTTTGAACGACCATCTGGGAGAGGCCGGCGGGAAACTGCTTTTTCACGAGACGCTGGAGAGAGCTGTATCTTCTCAGCCGGTTTCTTTCCCGGTCTCTGAACCGGCAGTAAAACATGTTCTCTTCCGGTACATAGATAATTTGATGGATGCCTATACCGAGGCTTCCGTTTGCCGGCTTTATATAAATTTGTTTGTGTTCTTTTAAATATTCGAGCAGGGTCTGAACATCAGGTGATAATGTGCTCTCAGGAAGGTAATGATCTACTCTGGAATCGGTAAGTGCCTTATGAATCAGCCATTTGTCAAAGAAGCCCGGATTAAACCAGGGAATAGCATATTCATTCTGCAGCCGCTCCCGCACCTGGGCATAACCGGGGTGTGACTCTGTTTTCCGATTTGGAATCCGGTCATAAACCACGTTTGGAAGAGGTGTGATGATTTTCTCCCATCCTTTTTCATTCCAGAAGAACCCTTCTACAAGCCCCTCCTCCCATTTAATGTGTGATGCTCCAAACAAAAAGCAGCTCACACCGAGTTTCTTGGCGGCGGTGATGTATTTTGCAAATAAAAAGGAGCGTTCCCCGACAGGGCGGAGCAGGGACTGGGTAAATCCTGCTGTATAAATGCCAATATGAGGTCCGATTGCAATCGTGTGTTCATCGAAGTGAACACCGTAAGGGCCTGTATGGGGAAGGTAAAGCTCATCCTTCAAATCCTGACTGATAACCCAGTCTTCTGCTGCACTTTCCCTGATCTTTACATGGCGTTCTTTTGTTCCGAACAAAAACGTTACAAAAGCCCCGTCGTAAAAAGAGGTTTGCTTAAGAAATGAATGAGGAACGTACACAGTTTCCGTCTGGTGCGGTGATATGATCCACTCGGAAATGATGTTAGTCATTTGTCACGGCAGCCCCTTTATTACGTTTTTTCTTCTGATTAAGAACTTGCTTTTTGATTCTCAGATAACTTTCAACCGGACCTTGGTAAACAGCCCTTCTTCCATTTTGATCGCTCGTAAATAAAACAGTCTGAAATCCGGGTTTTGAATTCACTTCCAATATCCAGACATTTCCTTTTTTATCCAGTCCGATATCAATTCCAAGCTCGAATAACCTTGGGTGCGACTCTTCCAGGTGGAAACCTATTTTAGAAATCACCATTTCCAATACTTCTTTTTGCTTTTCAGTCACGATGCAACCCTCGTAAGGAGTGATCGAACCACCCGATGCAAGGTTTGAAACGAACGTGCCTGGGGCGCCGGTTCTGATTCCCCGTCCCAGTTCTGTCCACTTCCCTTTGGCGTTTTTCCGTAGAACAATCCGAAGGTCAAAGGGGCTGTTATTTTTATCAGTCAGGGAAAGGAAGGGCTGTATCAAATAAGGAAGGCCGCCGGTCCTCCGCTTTAATTCTTCATACAGCCGGACAGGTGTGACTTCATGAACAACCTTCTTTGATGTAGCAGCATTCGTCCAGACGAACATTCCTTTTTTCCTTGTAATGAGATGAATGCCCTTCCCTCCGGAGCCTGCAACAGGCTTTAAAATAACGTCCCTATGTTCTTTTAACATGCTGATGAGAGTCGATGGCCGAAGAAGTTTCGTTTCGGGAAGCAGTGAACATAATGAGCTGTCCAGCTTCAGTATTTCATTCACTTTCCATTTGTCAGGAAGACCGTACCCGAGGAAACAGGACTTATCTTTGATTTCACGGACAAGTGGAGCGGCTTTTCTGGCAAGTTCACTTCTCCCGTAAAAACAGCGATCATAGATTACTTTTGGGAGCAGAAAGGTTGAAGGCATAAAGCTGAGGCTCTTTTTGTCAAATTTCATCCCGTTAACAACATTGGATTCTTCATCCCAGTCAAAGGGAGTAAACAAATGCAAGGTCACATTCTTTAAAGAAGCTTCAAGGGCAATCTGGGTAACATATTCTTTTTCCTGGTCATACTCAAGCTGCAATATGCCGAATGTTACTGATGACAAAGCAATCACCTTCTCTTTTTTAATCAAATGGACTGAGGTAATGACAATAAGATAGAAGTCTTTTCACCGAAGGACGGACTTTATCCTGGTCCGGGCTATCATAGGATTTTGACGGTTTCGAATTCACTTCAAGAATCCAGGGGTGGCCGTTACAATCGATACCGATATCGACTCCGAATTCACCGTAACACCCTGTTTCACCGAGTGCCTCTTCAATAGTGAAGGCTGTTTCAACCGCCAGCTCGTTTAAAAAACGTATGAGATGAAACGTATGAAGTTCCGGAAACAAGCCTTCGAGTGTTTCAATCACTTTTTTCTGTTCGCCGCCTTTGGCTACATTTGAAACAATCTGGTCTTTGACACCGCACCGGGCGATCTTTGACGCCACCCCCCATAAGCCACTCTCGCTTTTTACAGTAAGAACCCGGATATCAATAAGGCAGTCGTTTATGGTCAGAAGAGGAATGGCTTCCTGAACAAGATATCCTTTTTCTTTAAAACGGGGCAGCAACATTGAATAAAAATGGTCAAAAGAACGGAAGTGGACGCTTTTTTCAGCTGTATCGGAAGGGTACTCTGCCTCTATGGAATGGTCGTGGCACGTTATTCGCAAAATGCCGTTCCCCTCACGGCCCCAAACAGGTTTTAAATAAAGCTGACTGTACCGTTTTGTAAACTGAAAAAAACCTTCACGGTCATTTGCAAGTACAGTATCGGGGAGGTAGGGACGTAAAGTCTCCTGGTCAGATAAAATCTGGTGCATCTCCCATTTATGAATAAACCGGTCATTAAAGAAGGGGATGTTTTTTTCCCGCGCTTTCCCGAGAATAAGCTTTCCTTTTTTTGAGCTCTCTTTTTTTGGTGTTGATATGCGGTTGTAAATAACATCCGGATACGGAATTTCTCCAAAAGTCCACGTTTCACCTTTTAAATAAAAGCCTTGAAGGTCTGAGTCTTCCAGACGCTGCTTTAATGGAATAACGACAAATGCAGCACAGACAGAAGAAGCGTATTCAGCCAGTTCTCTTGCAAAAGTACTGATCGCTCCGAATGGGGCACTTAAATCCTCTGTTCCTTCGTTGACCAGCATGGCAAAGAGAGGACCGATCTGCCACGTATCACGCTTTGGAAACTTCAAATAATATGGGGTATCGGCTTTTAATAACCCCTTAAAAGGGAATAGAGAGAAAGACACCCCGATAGTATCAGGTGCGCTCTCTGAATCTGTTTTGATGCCAGCTTTTTTTTGCCACGATCCAAACCGAACAGTTACGTCATCTCCAGGTATAAGGCCATATTCCCGGGCGAACCGGTCCGGGACCGTAATGGTATTTGTTAATTCATTTATAAAACGCAACCGGATCAGTGTCTGATCAGCCATGAATGACATGGACATCCCTCATTTGTTACTCTATATGATAAAAAGAATCAAACGATTCCTCTGATAGTCCGACCTGTTTTGTTTCAGGCTTTTTATGAAAATGTAATGAAGCCTGAGTGCCGTCCATTAAAGGGCTATACCAGATCCCGCCGCGCTTCGGAGGATTGCCGGCACAAGGCTTCATTGAAGATGGTACACTGGTCTTATTGGGCGGGCAGATACCCTATACTATGAAATCCGGAATTTATTGGTGCAAATACAGACGAAGGTGATGCAAATGCAAACATTCACACTTGTAATACTTATGATGTTTATCGGGGCTCTCATTGGGGGACTGACCAACCTGATCGCAATCAGAATGCTGTTCAGACCTTTTCACCCGGTAAAAATAGGAGAGTGGCAGCTTCCGTTCACTCCCGGCCTGATCCCGAAACGAAGAAATGAACTTGCAGAACAGCTGGGTAATCTGGTAGTCAGTCATCTGATTACGGTAGAAGGTGTAAAAAGCAAGCTCTTCGATCAGCATCTTCTACAGGAAATCCGCACCTGGTTTAAAAAGAAAGTACACGATCTTTCATCAAGCGACTCCACCCTGGAGGAATGGTGGCGTAATGAATCTGGTGGAGACTGGTCATCTGAAAAAACCAAAGGGCGTTTCACCCGCTCGGTTGCCAATACGCTTGTAAAAACAGCCGATGAATACAGAAGTGAACCACTTGGTGACTGGCTGCCGGAGAGTCTTCTTGAAAAAAGTGACACTCTTATTCCTGAAACAGCAGATCTGCTGCTCGATAAAGCCAAGGTCTATGTGCGTTCAGCAGAAGGAAAACAAAAAATAGGGGAAATGGTCTCCCGTTACTTCTCAACGAAAGGCAGTTTCGGGGGAATGGTCGGAAGAGTCGTAACAAATATTCCGATCACCGGCCGTATCCAATATGAATTGTTAAGGCTCCTGGATGACTATAAATCCAAAGAGTTCATTGAAAACCAGTTGAGAAAGGAATTTGCTGAGATTAAGGAGAAAAGTCTGGATCAGTTGTTCCCTGCTGCAGACTGGGAGGGCCGTGCAGAAAAAATGGCTGTAGAGATTGCCCGAAAAGTACCGGTGCTCGGTGAATGGGACCGTCCCATGTCTGAATGGGCCTACCGTTATGAGACTCAGCTTGTAGATACACTCATGCCGGCTGTTCTTGAAACATTAACGGCAATCATTGAACGAAACCTTCAGCGTATGCTTATGAACCTGAAACTTGATGAGATCGTCAAAGATCAGGTAAACAGTTTTCCGCTCCCAAAACTGGAAAAAGTGATATTGTCCATAGCGAAAAATGAGCTGAAGATGATTACACTACTCGGTGCCCTGATTGGGGCCAGCGTAGGTCTGGTCCAAGGCCTGATTGCAGTTATGATCCTATAGCAGAGTGGAAAAAGAGAAAGTTTAGCCTTAGCGGATGAACTCACCCAACCATGTATGTTATAGTCATAAAGAAGCATTAGTGCGTCTGTTCAAATCGTCATTGGCGCACAATACACTTAGGAGGATTTTTATTTATGGCTAACCCTTACGACAAAGCGCATGAACTTGCACGCGTTCTAAAAGAAAGCGAAGAATTCAGCACACTTAAAGAGCTTCACGACACTGTAAACAGTGACGACGTAGCAAAGCGTATGCTTGATAACTTCCGTAAAGTTCAAATCGAACTTCAACAAAAACAAATGCAAGGTGAGCAGATTTCTGAAGAAGAAATTCAAAATGCTCAAAAGCAATTTGAACTTGTTCAGCAGCACGAAACAATCTCGAAGCTCATGGAAGCAGAACAGCGCATGAGCCAGGTGATCGGTGACATCAACAAAATCATCACTGAGCCACTTGAAGAGCTTTACGGTGCTGAAGGCGAAGGCGAGCAGCAGTAATAAATATCAGCGTGGTCAAGGCGTTCTCTTAATGAGGACGCCTTTTTTGTGCGGTATTGGTGGAGGTAGGAAGGGAAGGGAAGGGAGCAAAAAATGGTAGATAAATTAAGAAAAAAGGTAGATATGTGTGCAGTGGGAGGACAGTCCGTGAGAGGCGGACACATTGAGGAGAAACCTGAATCAGGCCGTGGGAAAAGGGTCGGTAAACCGCCAAAAAATCATATGTCCATATTATGAAGGTTATAGAAAATGCCTTGTAAAGAATCGTCTCAAGTAAATGAATAACCCCCCCACCCGATCAGCAAACTGTTAAAGATGATGAAGAACAGGAAAACGAGTCACCCCCTCTGCCATCCCAACCCTAAAATCAACATACACTTCACCTCCTACCCCGTCTCAAAAGAAGGACATTTCCTGTTCTAAAGCCTTTTTCCTATTCATAAGAATGAAGCAACGACCGGAAGACGAAGGGGGAGGCAAGCATGACATATCGCTTATTGGCGCTGGACATCGATGGAACCCTGTTAAAAACGAATCATAAACTTACAAAGGAAACGAAAGAAGCAATTGAATACGTTCGGAATAAAGGGGTCTATGTAACACTGGCCACTGGGAGAACGTATCCTTCGGCAAGAAAAGTAGCGAAAGCGTTGAAAATTGAGGATCATGAGCTTATCACTCATGATGGTGCATTTATAGGTTCATCCGTTGAAGAGCCAATGTTTGTCAGACGGCTGGACTCAGACCGTACGTATCAGGTAGTCGATATCCTTGAAAACTATCATTGTCATATAAGGCTGCTGCATGAAAAGTACGCTCTCGCAAACAAAATTAAGCAGAAGAACCATCTTGTTGCAAGGATGAATATGGGGGTGGGAGATCCGCTCTTTTATGGAGTAAACTTCGTGGACTCCCTCAGCCATCACATTATTGATCAACCGATTACAGTACCTAAAATCAAGGCTCATTTCTGGAACGACATAGAACGAGAGGATGCCCTCGAAGAACTGGAAGAAGCAGTGCCGGGGATCAGACTCACATCATCCGATGAATCAAGCATTGATATTACCGACGAGACAGTTTCGAAAGCCCGGGGTCTTCAGATCATTGGACAGAAGCTCGGCATCGGACTTCATGAAATGGTTGCAGTTGGAAGTTTTGATAATGACAGGGATATGATCGCACAGGTAGGACTCGGAGTGGCCATGGGGCAGGCCCCGGCACCCTTACGGGAGGCAGCAGACTGGGTAACACGCTCCAATGACCAGAATGGCGTCGGTTATATGGTCAGGGAAGTCTTCCGTAAGCAGTTAAAGGTAACCATTTAACGGTTGCAGAAGCTTCAGTTACATGAAAAAAGACAGATATTAAAAGGCTGCCAGGGGGAAATTCAGCCCCAGGCAGCCTTTTATGAATGTAAGAACGATTTTTTTACACGTGAAACAGGACGAGGCCGCCGCTGTCACGGACAAGACGGCTGGTGTTGTCAGAGAGGTTTTTCTCGGTCAGCTTCTGTTCTCCGATTTTCTTTGCTTCTGCATCGTCTTTTGCTTCAAAGTTTTCGTTTAACAGGTGTTCACCTGTTTTACTGTAGGCAGTTAAAAAGTATTTTCCCATTCCTGGTCACCCCGCGGTTATCTGAATTTTCGAGCAATCACTAACTTTATTCTATCTGTAAGGGTTTACAAAAGCAAGAAAACCATCTGCCATATTTTTTGAAGGTGGTCATATTTCACTCAGGTATTGAATTCATTACATTTTCCGCGGGTAGCTTGATCCCCAGCACTTTGCGCTTCCAGGCTCTCCCCCGGAACTCGTTTTTCCGGCATTTGCTCCAACCCACACTTTTAATTTATCAGCAATGACCTTTCAAATAGCCTGACAGGTAGAGAAAAATAACACATATTCTGGTAAAGTAAGGAGAGATGATGGAAGGGAGCACAGCTATGACACTCGAGCTTAGGAATGTAACAAAGAAATTCGGGGCGTTTACTGCAGTTAATGACATAAGCCTGACGATTCCAAAAGGAGAAATGTTCGGTATGCTGGGGGCAAACGGAGCGGGTAAAACGACGACATTCCGGATGATTCTCGGACTCATTGACCAGACTGATGGGAAAATCAGCTGGAAGGGAAATAAAATCGGCTATCAGTCCAGTCATCTGGTAGGCTACCTTCCAGAGGAGCGAGGGCTTTATCCGAAGATGAAAGTATCCGACCAGCTCGTCTATCTGGGGCGTCTGAGAGGGATGAAGAAAGGTCAGGTACTAATAGAACTGAAAAAATGGCTCGACCGGTTTAATATACCTGATTACATAGACAAAAAGATTGATGAACTGTCTAAAGGGAATCAGCAGAAAATCCAGTTTATCGCATCTGTCATTCATCAGCCGGAGTTGCTTATTTTAGATGAACCATTCAGTGGTCTTGATCCTGTTAATGTTGAACAGCTTAAAAAGGCTGTTCTTGACTTGAAGAATGAAGGAACAACGATTGTTTTTTCCTCACACCGCATGGAGCATGTGGAGGAATTGTGCGAATACCTCTGTATTCTGCAGAAAGGGGAGCCGGTCGTTAACGGGCCTTTAAAAGAAGTAAAACGCTCTTATGGAAAAAAGAAAGTAACAGTGGAAGCGGAATTTGAATTATCCTACCTGCAGGATATCGAAGGTGTAACTTCCTGTACTCTGTATTCCGGGGGCGCACGGCTTGTGATTACCCGTGAAGAAGTGGCAGATGATGTGTTCAAAGCCCTTTCCGGCCGAGGGTCTGTGCGCAAATTTGTTCTTGAAGAACCTTCACTGAATGATATTTTCATTGAAAAGGTCGGTGCTTCCTATGAATAAGTTTTTTATTATTTTGTTTCATACGTTTTTTTCCAAGCTGAAATCAAAGTCCTTTATTATCTCTACGATCATTACAGCAGTTATTGTAGCCGGGATTGCAAACATAGACCGGATTTTTGAAGCTTTTGAAGACAGAGGAGGAGAGACTGAAGTCGTTGGTGTTTACGATGAAGAGGATGAATACATCAGTCTTTTACAAGAGCATCTTGAGCCTTTTTCAGATCAGGTCATGCTCACCCCTCTCACCGGTTCAGAGCAAGATGGGATGGAAAGGCTCGATAATGGGGAAATTGACGGGCTCCTTTCCTTAACTACAGGGTCTGATGAAATGCCTGACGCTGTTTATCGGGCAAAAACGGTCGTAAACGAGCGTGCCCCCCAGATTATAGAGCAGGCTCTTCAGCAGGTAAAAGTTGAAGTGGCTACTGCACGCTTGGGGCTTGATGAAAGTACTGTTGAAGGAATATATGCTCCGGTGTCCTTCCAGACTGAGGCAACGAGTGATACAGCAAGGTCTGAAGAGGAACTTACCCAGACGCGCTTTCTCGTAAATGCCCTTGTAGTCGTGATCTATTTCTCTGTACTTGCTTACGGGAATATGATTGCCATGGAAGTGGCTACGGAAAAATCGTCACGGGTTATGGAAATCCTTGTTTCCAGTGTATCACCTGTTAAACAGATGTTCGCAAAAATATTCGGGATAGGTCTCTTAGGGATTGTTCAGTACATGCTCATTATTCTCATCGGTTATTTATCCATGAGAGGCAGTATGGAATCAGATGGCATGATCGGAGACATGTTTTCCGGGGTACCTGTTGTGTTAATGCTTTACGCTCTCGTTTTCTTTTTGCTGGGTTACCTGTTTTACGCTACGATTTCTGCTGTCCTGGGTTCTCTGGTCAGCCGGACAGAAGAGGTTAACATTGTCATTACACCACTTACCTTAATTGTGGTTGTTGCTTTTCTGATCTCCATGTTTGGTCTGAATGCACCTGAATCGGCGATTATTACGGTTACTTCTTATATTCCGTTTTTTACACCCATGGTCATGTTCCTCAGGGTGGGGATGCTTCAACTGCCATTCTGGGAGATTGCATTGGGGATTACGGTGATGGTTGCCTCTATTGTACTTTTTGCTATTATCGGTGCACGTATCTATAAAGGAGGAGTACTGATGTACGGCAAAGTCTCATCCTTAAAAGATATCAAGCAGGCACTTGCTCTTTCAAAGAAGGAATCATAACCCCGGACCGACTCACCTTTAGCCCGATTGTGCATAGAATGGGCATTGAAGGAGGGGACCGAATTGAATCACCAGGAAATGCATCATTTATGTAAAGACCACTTGTACCGCTACGTTTTGGTTACTACACAGGATCAGATGCAGTATGATGGCATAGTTGAAAACGTGGATGATGATTATTTGTATATGGCTGTTCCAGTCGGAGAGATGGGAGACAGCCAGCATTTGAGACAGGATGCCAGATTTTATGGAGGATACGGTTATACTCCCTATTACCCTCCGTATTATTACGGTCCGCGGAGAAGGTTTCAGCGATTAATTCTCCCGCTTGCAGCTTTAGCAGCAATTTCACTGCTCCCATACTATTAAAGAATGTTTAAAGGATATGTTGATTCATAACAGTTAATTGCAGCAAAACAATATAAACAAGAAGGGCATTTCAGGAGAGATGGGTTTATCCTTTCTGAAGTGCTCTTTTTGTACTTGTGTCCCGAACAGATGATCGCTTTTTATGATATAATGATGAAAAAATCGGGAAAGGGTGTTCGATAATGGATATGATCCGTTTTATTCATTGTGCGGACCTGCACTTGGACCGGCCCTATGAAACCTCTCAACTACCGGAGAAAATCGTAAACCGTTTAAAAAAGAGTGCCTATTATTCATTTGAAAAACTGATCAGCCAGGCAATTGAGAGAGAAGTGGATTTTGTTTTAATCAGTGGGGATTTATATGATCTTGAGCACCGGAGTCTGAAAGGACAGCTGTTTGTGAAGAAGCAGGCTGAACGGCTTTTAGCTGAAGGAATTTCTCTTTATATTGTTCATGGAAATCATGATCCTCTCACAGAAGGAACGAAGTCTGTTGCCCTGCCGGAAAATGTGACTGTTTTCGGGCCGAGGACAACCAGTGTTTTACATACCAATAAAGGGGTCCGGTTATACGGGTTCAGCTATGAGAATAGAAGTGTTACAGCTAACAGGATTGAAGAGTACATTAAGGAAAAAAGAGATGATGCAATGTTTCATATTGCCTTACTCCATGGCCAGGAACTTTCACAGCCTGAGCACGATCCTTACGCTCCTTTCAGATTAAAGGAACTGACAAACTCACCGTTTGACTACTGGGCTCTCGGACACATTCACAAGCGTCAGATTTTGAGCCGGGAGCCTTTGGTCGTTTACCCGGGGAATATTCAGGGGGGGCATCGGAATGAAGAGGGACCTAAAGGGGCGTTTTATGTAGAGCTGACAAAACAGGGGGGAGAGCTCACCTTTCTTGATACCTCCGAAGTGGACTGGCACAATGTGACCCTTTCCATTGCAGGGGTGGATTCTGTTGAAGCGTTACTCTCCCTTGCTGAAGAGGCGTTGGATAAAGCAGTGGCCGAAGGGAAGTGCGGACTCGTACATTTGAGTTTTACAGGTTGCGGACCGTTGCACAGTGAGCTGAACGATCCGGCGGTAATGGAGGATTTTCTGGAAGAACTAAGAGGCGATGAAGAAACCCTCTTCGCCCCTTTTATCTGGGTTCAAACCTTCAGTTTGAAAACGAGTCCCGACATTGACCGTCAAAAGGCGAAGGAGCAGTCGGATGTACTCGGTGATGTTCTGACTGTAATTGATGAGTATACTCTGGACGGTATTGAAGACGGGGTTCTCAGGGATCTCTACCGGCACAGAACCATCCGCAAGTATCTGACCAGCCTGTCGGAGAAAGAAAAGGCAGAGCTTCTAGGTGAAACGGAGCAATGGCTCGTCTCCCGTCTATTAAAGGAGGAAGCATAAGTGATAATCAAAGAGATTAATGTCTACGGATTTGGAAAATGGACGAATGAGTCGTTCACTCTTGACCCTCATTTTCAGCTCGTTTACGGAGAAAATGAAGCTGGCAAATCTACATTAATGTCATTTATCCAGGCTGTCTTTTTTGGCTTCCCAAAGAAAAGTGACCACCACAAATCATATGAGCCGCTTCATCACACAACTTACGGTGGATCTGTTGTGATCAGTACAAAAGAAGACGGCGATATTATGATTGAACGGGTTAGGAAAGGGAGAAAAAAAGGGGATGTGACTGTTAAATATTCGTCGGGAAAAACCGGGGGAGAAGATGACCTTCTGGAAATTCTGGACGGGTATACAGAACAGGTTTACCGTGGAATCTTTTCATTTGACCTCATGGGTCTGCAGGGGCTTGAAAAAATGAACGCCGAGGAAATCAACAGCTTTCTCTACGATACATCGAT
This sequence comes from Alteribacter keqinensis, assembly GCF_003710255.1. Taxonomy (NCBI): domain Bacteria; kingdom Bacillati; phylum Bacillota; class Bacilli; order Caryophanales; family Bacillaceae; genus Alteribacter; species Alteribacter keqinensis. The sequence goes on from NZ_RHIB01000001.1 coordinate 337,054, forward strand.
CAGTGGAGGACCTTCCCTTCTTTCAGGTGAAAAAGAGGCAGACGAGAAAATGCAGTCTCTATTTAAACCTAGAGGAAAAGTAACACCAGTCAATGTGACACTGAAAGACTTACAGAAGATCGAAAAGGAAGTCAACGAATGGAGAAGTAAGCTGGGCGGCTATGAAGAGATATCCGGAAAGGTTGAACTGGCGGAGAAAGAACTAAAAGAAACGGCAGGCATAAAAGAAAAGCTGGACTCGAAACAGGCAGAGCTTGATCGCCTGAAAAAGCTGCTTCCACTTTACGCTGACTATAAAATCATCCTGGCACAACGAAAAGGTAATGGGGAAATGACGTTTCCCGAATCCGGGGTGAACCGTCTCGAGAGGTCGCTGAAAGAGAAAAAAGAGCTTGAGCTCCAGTTGACAGAACTCCATGAAAAAAAGAGCAAACTTGATGAACAGCGGAAAAACTGTCAGGAGAACCAATCTTCATATAATGTAAAAGAGGTAGAAGGAAAGGTCCGGCAGATGAACAAACAGGAGGGGCGTTATTCTGAACAGTTGCGCAATAAGCAAACGCTTTCGGAGAAAATTCCTCCTCTTATTAAACAAAAGAAGAGAATTGAAACTGACTGGGGCATAGAAGAGGAACGAATTTTTCTACACAGAGATACTACCCGTCAGTCAGAGGAAGAACTGATCCGGCTGAACCGTTTATTCACAGAAGCAGATCAGGAACTCGAACGTATTGAAAAGGAGAAAATCCGGTTAGATGAAGACAGGAATCGCCTGGAGTATGAATTAACAGAATCAAACAAAAACCTTTTGAATGATCAGGATAAAAGGGAAATTGAGGGAAACTTGAAAACAGTTCAACATTACGAGGCCTTTAAGCCTCAGCTTTCCATGCTCCAGCACCGCCTTGAAGTCCTGAGAGGGCAGGGTTCCCCGAAGCAGCAAGATAATCATAACCTCTCAATGCTTCTCTCCGTTATTGGTGGGTTACTTCTTCTGTCCGGTATCTGGACGATTTGGACAGGAAGCCTGTTTCCAGGAATACTGACTTGTTTATTGGGAATCGTATCCATCGTTATTGGAGTAACGAGGTCAAAAAACAAAGCAGAGGGCACGCTGGAGATGGAGCTGGATCAGGTTCAAAAAGAAGTTTCCGGATGGATAGAAGTTGAAAATAAAGTAAACAACTGGCCTGTTTCTGACTGGAAAATAAAACTGACCTTACACGAACAGGCTCAGCATCAAAAAAATCAAATAGAGAGAGAACTCCGGAACCTTAACCGGGTATGTAATGGACTGACAAACGAGAAAGAAAATTATCAGCAAAGAAGTAATGAAGCACTCGATGAGCTCCATCGCTGGGCTGTAACCTCAGGCTTTGACCCGGGATATACTGGTGAGCAGTATGAGGAGATGTTCGCCGATACAGTTAAATGGAAGTCACTCATGATTGAAGAAGAGTCCGTTGAAAACGAACTGATGTCTGTAACGAAGCAGATTAACAGCTTTATAGAAGAAGTATCCAGCACAGCACGTCCTGTTGGTATTATTCAACGCGACGAGCCTGGTGCCATGCTCTACGAACTTGATCAATGGGTTCGAAATCAAACTAAAATCACAGCTGTGCTATCTGACCTGGATAAGGAATACAGCTCGCTGGCTGCAAGATCAGAAGCGATTCTAAGAAGGATTAAAAAAGAGGACGAAGAAATCACAAAGCTGTACGAGGAAGCAGGCGTCTCAACTGAGGAGAGCTTCAGGAAAAAAGAGGCCGAATGGAAGATGGAGAGACAGAAACAAGAGGAGGAACGGACCATACTGGCACAGATGAAAGCCATCTCTCATGCAGACAGGCTGGAGAGTGACTGGAAACGGTGCGATGAAATCTCAATAACAATTGATGAAGAAATAGAGCAGGTGCTGGAGGAAAAAAAGCTTAACGAAGAACGGGCAAGGCAGCTGGTAGAAGATATTACAACGTACCGGCATTTGTTGAAGGAGCTTGAAGACGGACAGTCTTATGAAGATTGTCTCCAGCATTATGAAATGACTCGTCAGAAGCTCTTATCCCTCAGCAAAGAATGGGCACGCTATGCACTGGCAAAAGATATTATTGATAAGACAAAACAGATCTATGAAGAAAAAAGGCAGCCTGCTGTGCTTAAAGGAGCGGAAAGCTACTTCAGACAGCTGACCGGGGGTAGGTATACAAAGCTTTTTGCACCTCTGGGAGAAGCGAAATTCATTGTTGAACGAGAGGATGGTGTCCGCTTCAGCCCTGGAGATTTAAGCCAGGGAACATGTGAGCTGTTATACTTGTCACTCCGTTTTTCTCTTGCAGAACAGTATCAGCAAACGGAACGGTTCCCGATTATCATTGATGAAGCATTTGTGAACTTCGATGCTCTACGAAGAAAGCGCGTAATGGAAGCCGTAAAAAAAATATCAACGAAGCATCAGGTTTTGTATTTTACATGTCACGATCATATGATCCAGGAGTCAGGGAGTATGAATAAGATTCTTCTTGGACAAACGGTCAGCCAAAGGTGATTTTTTCAAAAAGCTATTTCCGTATGCGCGGACACTTTCAGGTAAAATGTAGTGAGAACCTGAGTGGCCATGGTTTCCTGCGGTTGTGCCGGCAAGATTCCTCGCGTTTAAGTAAAGAGGAGTCCTGCCCGGCCCCAGGGGGTCTAGGGTACTACGGCTTCTATTACAGGCCAGGTTGCAATGAAGAGCAGTTAAGTTAAATCTCTTAATGAATTCACTTCAACTTAAGCCTGAAATCTTTAATTATGGCGACGACGGCCCCGTAATAAAACCTCTACATTTTTTCCTTAACCTCACATATTTGTACATATTCTCTGCCTTTCTTGTTCTTTCACCTGAAATTATTATAAAATAGCTACAACAGATGTGATTAGTTCAACTACAATACACCACTATTAAGGATGTGGACATATGGATAACTATAAAGTTTATTTAGTAGAAGATGAAAAGAATCTGGCAGAAGTCATTAAAGCGTATATGGAGAAAGAAGGCTGGGACGTTACAATTTTCCCGGACGGAAAGGAAGCCCATGACAACATTTCCAAAGCCCCGCACTTATGGGTTTTGGACATTATGCTGCCCGGGATGGACGGCTATCAGCTTCTTAAGGCAATTAAAGCGGATCAGGATACACCGGTAATCTTTATCTCTGCACGTGATAAAGATCTTGACCGTGTTCTTGGCCTTGAGCTTGGAAGCGATGATTACCTTGCAAAGCCGTTTATGCCTGAGGAACTTGTCATTCGTGCAAAAAAACTGTTAAAGCGCGTCTACCAGACTGAGGTACAGGAAGATAAAAAAATCGAACTCAACGGTTATACCATTGATACGAATTCAAGAACAGTGCATGACTACGAACAACAAATCGAATTGACGACGAAGGAAATGGATCTCATCATTCTTCTTACGAGCAATGTAGGAAATGCGTTGTCCCGGGAAGACATCATTGAATATGTATGGGGAAGCGACTATTTCGGTTCTGAGCGGGCGGTGGACGATGTAGTCCGGCGTGTACGTAAAAAGCTGCCGCGTATTCATGTTGAAACCCTTTATGGATACGGGTACAGGGTTCTGTCATCATGATCAAGCTCAATCTGACACAGCGGATTTGGTTCTCTTTTATAGCCATTATCCTGATGGTCGGGTTATTAATTGGAATTATTTATCCAATATCACTTAAAAGTACGCTCACCGAAGAGACATACCGGATCATTGAACAGGAACAGGCCAGAGTTATGCGGCCTAATGGAGATTACCCGGCACCGGCAACGTCCGAAGCAGAATTTCTTGAGAGACGTGAAGCTGCCCGGTCTGTCGGTCACCTTGTCATTGGAGGCAACCAGCTTGGAAGGCGCTTTGGCGATCCTGTACCGACCGAAGTCCTTGTTGAAATGGGCCAGCGTGCTCAGGATGTGGAGCGCCGCGGAAGGTACGAACTGACATATAATGACGCGACATTGTTTTATGTTGTCTTTAAATCGTACAGGCCTGAAGGAGAGGAATACCATATTACGTATATGTGGGATACGTATCGTGACGAGATGGTGAACAGATTGTGGTCGCGACTGTTTTACATTATGGTTATGGCAGGGCTTCTGAGCCTGATTCCTGCATTCTGGCTGAAGAATTATTTGAAGGTTCCACTTACCAGCCTGGGTAATCACTTTGAACAAATTGCCGAGCGGAACTGGAAAGAGCCTTTTCATTGGGAAAGTGACGACGACTTTGAAAAGCTGTCCAATCAGTTTGAGTCCATGAGGCAGAACCTCATGAAATATGACCGTGCCCAGCGCACGTTTATTCAGCACGCCTCTCATGAGTTGAAGACACCGATAATGGTAGTGAAAAGTTACGCTCAGTCTGTAAAGGACGGAATACTGCCACGGGAGAATATTCCTTCCACAATGGATGTGATTCTTGAAGAAAGCGAGCGTATGGAAAAAAGAGTCAAAGATATGCTGTATTACACAAAACTTGACTCATTAAAAGAAACGACGATGGAAAAAGTGACCTTCCCGTTCGGATCTCTTGCCTACCAGATCCGTGAACGCTTTTTTGTCCAGCGGGAAGATGTGGACATCGTTGTTATTGGAGAAAAGGTCAATGTATATGGAGATAAGGAGCAGATTCAGATTCTCCTTGAAAATCTTGTAGAAAATGCTCTTCGATATGCAGAAACAATGATTGAAATCAGCGCCGAAGAAACAGAAGATAAAATTATTCTCCGTGTAACAAATGACGGAGAAAAGATTCCTGAAAAAGAATTGGAGCATCTTTTTGCCCCCTTCAGAAAAGGGAATAAAGGTCAGTTCGGACTCGGTCTTGCTATAGTAAAAAGTATTGCTGAGCTTCATAAAGGTGAATCTTACGTAAGAAACACGGACAGCGGGGTTTGTTTTTCCATTCATCTGCCTATAAATAATAAATAGTTAACTAACGCCTGAGGCGCTGAAATGAGTGAATATCATGAGTGTTTCCGAAAAGAAGCGTAAAAAAGCGTTTCTGCTTCTTATGATAAATATGTTTGTTGTAATGATGGGGATCGGGCTAGTTATTCCGATCCTCCCTTATTATGTGGAGTCTTTTGGAGCCGGTTCAATAGAGTTGGGAATGCTTATAGCTCTGTTTGCATTTATGCAGTTTCTTCTTGCCCCGTTCTGGGGAAAACTATCAGATAAAATTGGCAGGAAACCTCTGATTGCCATAGGAATGTTTGGGTTTGCAGCAGCAGAATTTATCTTTGCATTTGCTACCCAAATGTGGATGCTCTATCTCTCCCGGATGATTGCAGGAACATTCGGAGCTGCTGTTATCCCAACAGCGATGGCGTACGTGGCTGATACAACAACTGAAGAACGAAGAAGTAAAGGTATGGGACTTCTCGGAATGGCGATGGCTCTGGGGATTGTATTTGGACCGGGTATCGGCGGATGGCTGGCTGAGATCAGCCTTGCAACACCGTTTTTATTTGCCGGAATTGCAGCATCAATTGCCGGACTTTTTTCAATCCTGTTTCTGCCGGAATCCCACCCCGCAGAAAAACGTAAAACAGAGGATACAGGTCTGAAAACAAACCAGTTTCAGGATATGTGGCAAGCTTTAAGAAGCCCGGCAGGCTTTCTGATTGCTTTGGTTTTCGCATTAAGTTTCGGCCTTGCTAATTTTCAGACCGTGTTTGGTATGTATGCGTTAGAGCGCTTCTCTTATAATCCTGCCGAGGTGGGAACGATCGTAATGATTGTAGGGCTGGTCGGAGCTGTTGCCCAGGGAGGCTTGATAGGAAGTCTTAGTAAGCGTTTTGGTGACGAACGTGTGGCACTCGGTTCACTCCTTTTAAGCGGGGCTGGATTTATTCTTATGGGACTTGCCTTTAACTATGCCACCCTGATTTTGACAACGTGCCTGTTTTTCCTGGGGAATTCTCTGCTCCGTCCATCTGTAAATGCGATGATTTCAAAACTTGCGGGAAGCAAGCAGGGACTGATTATGGGAGTAAATAATTCATTTGTAAGCCTTGGAAATGTTGCAGGTGCACTGATTGCCGGTAATTTTTTCGCGTGGAATATGTTTTTGCCGTTCGGGCTCGGTGCATTTGTCATGTTCTCTGCATTCGCGGCAACGCTTCTATGGCTTGGCAGCAGGCAGGAAAACACTGAGGTTATTAATCACGAGGCGAAATCTCATTAAACGATAGTCCGTTACATGTTCTGCACCTGAAACCAGCAGCTGCTGGACATAGAACACATGTTTGAAGAAATATGCTATACTTGTCAAAAAAAGAGACGATACATGGAGAGGGAGGAGAAGATGAAAAAAGGAATTAAGCACCATAAAATTGGGGAACCGGTAGAATCCTACCTGCTGATTAAAAGTTCAAAAAAAGGGGTGGCGAGTAACGGGAAGCCGTTTCTTACACTCATGCTTGCAGACCAAAGTGGAGAAATTGAAGCGAAGCTGTGGGGCTGTTCACCTGAAGATGAAGAACTTTTCATCGGTAAAGCAATTGTACATATCCATGGAGAAGTAAACGAATACCGGGGAAACCGCCAGCTGAAAATTAAAGCAATCCGGCCGACTTCCGATATGGATCAGGTTAATACGGCGGACTTTTTGCAATCAGCTCCTCTGCCACCGAATGAAATGCTGGAGAGGATTAACCAGTACCTGTTTGAGATGACGAACCCAAAAATCCAGCGAATTACCAGGCACCTTATGAAGAAGCATCAAAAATCATTTATGGAAGCCCCGGCAGCTACAAAAAATCATCACGAATATGTATCAGGGCTTGCTTATCATGTTGTATGTATGCTCGATCTGGCAAAATCCATTTCTGCCCTTTACCCTACACTTGATACGGATCTTCTGTATTCAGGTGTTATCCTCCACGACCTCGGGAAAGTTCATGAACTTTCCGGACCTGTCGCTACCGAGTATACAAAAGAAGGGAAGCTTCTCGGTCATATTTCAATTGTAGTAAATGAGATTGCAGAGGCTGCAAAAGAACTGGAGATTGAAGGCGAAGAAGTACTAACCCTTCAGCATGTGGTATTGAGTCATCATGGCAAAGGAGAATGGGGAAGCCCCAAACCGCCTCTGATCAGAGAAGCGGAAATTCTCCACCATATTGACAACCTGGATGCGAAGATGAATATGATGGACAGAGCTCTTGAAGGCGTTCAGCCCGGAGAGTTCAGTGATCGAATCTTTCCTATGGACAACCGCACGTTCTACAAGCCATTGTTTCATGACAAACCTCTGGACTTATAAAAAGAAGCCATCCCCTTACAGCAGTTGCTGTAAGGGGGTATTTTTATGTGGAAAGAGGATGTTGGGAGGAGTCCAAGATTAATGAAGGCAAGGTGATGAACAAACTTCGGGAGACGATGAACAATTTGTGCAAGGTGATGAAGAACGTCGGGGAGCCCAAGGTCAAGGATCCTAGTTGACGATCAAAGCTGCCAAACGTTCAATAAAGGGAGGAAGTCGATGAACAACGTGTCTAAACTGATCCCACACCAAACCTCATGTACTCTGCTCCATTAATTGAACCCCCTCGCACTCTATTTATCGCTTCTGGCACAGACCAAGGCGTCTGGCGAATGAGTTCCGAGAACCCGCTTCATTCCACACAAAAAACGAACGTGACAACAGTCCGTCCGTCTGGTTAATTATAGGATTTTCTCAGATTTAAAGCTGGTCAGGGCGTTTAGAATTCCTGATTGAAGATGAACGGACTTCCTGGAGAGGACGCGATTGATCAACAATAACAGCTTCTGCAAGAACTTCCTTAATTACTTCGTCTTCGAACCAGTTATAACAATCCGATTGATACCACTCATCCCATGTCATTTCCTTACAGTTACCCCACGCCTCCTGCCAGTAGGCGAGTAAGAATGTTTCTACCTTCTCATGAGCGATAGGGAAATAAACAAGAGGAGAGTTCTCCCTCTTTCCTTCAAGCTCTGCTAGGGTGATTCTAATCAATTCTTCCTGAAACTGGCCATATGTTAAATCTGATAGTCTCTGTTTAGTCATGAAATAACCCTCCGGTGATTTGTCAGTATATTTTTCTATTCCCGAATCAAGCTGGAAAAAAACACAAACTATCATATTTTTTCTCCCGGACCATATTAGTAGTAGAGAAAAGAAAAAGAAAGGGATGGTTGAATCGTGAAACGGATTAAAATTGTAGCAATCATTCTCGCTATCATATTCACTGCATTTGTTGTAAGAATTCTCTCAATGACAACTGTGGGAGCATTTTTGTTTCAAGTACCAGGCTGGGTTTACTTTCTGTACGCGGGAGTTATATTCTGCGGGTACAAAGCAGTACAAGCTATCGGAGATGACCGTAAAAAAGAACGTGTACTGATTGAACAGGAAGGCGAAATCATTATGAAAAAAGTACGGGATGAGAGGGAAAAAAGGAAGCTCGGTTCATAAAAGGAAAGTTAAGGAAATTATGAAAGCAGACTTGATAAAGAGTCCAAATGATCTGCTTTTACAGACGCATTGTGTGGAAATCCCGATCATATATACAAAATTCAGGTGGCCATATTCATGCTTTAAAAAGAAAAGATGGTGGTGTCTTAAAAGGGCCAAAACAAGTATGGATCCACCAACTCCCAGCCCACGACGAGAAACCACTCACAGCGGGGTTCATCAGAGGGGAGCAGCTCATTGCTACAGAGTAGAGAGAGCCTCATAAGGTGGCATTCCACCTTATGAGGCTCCCTCTTTTTATTATTGTAGTAATACTCGTCAGGAGTTTCTGTTTGCCACGATCGTAAACTTGTATTCATCACTCTTAAAGTACAATTCGCTATACTCAAATACCTGGTCATCGGTTAGATTGGAGAATAATTGAACTTTCAGGATCGGAATGGCTTCTGAAAGATGGAGCAACTTTTGGATCTTTTCTTCAGGAAGGAGAGGGATTACTTCCTGGAAGCTGTCTTTAATTTTCAGCTTTTTTTTGTTCTCAATATAATCGTACTTTGACCCTGACATGATTTCGTATGAGAGGTCAGGAAATAAACGGACGGGCAGGTAAGTATCTTCGAGGACAAAAGGGATGTTGTCTACCATACGCTGCCTTCTTACGTAAAATGTTTTTTCCCCATCGGACAAGTTTAGGATCTGGCGGATACTTTCTTCGGGTTCCAACAGCTGGAAGTCAACCACGTGATTGGAAATCGTTTTTCCGTAGGCTTCCATTTCCTCTGTAAAGCTGCGCAGGGAATAGATGTTATGTTCAATTTTTGCTTCCTTTACATATGTACCGCTGCCCTGGATTTTATAAAGCAGCCCTTCCTGAACGAGTAGCTGTATAGCCTGCCTGACTGTCACACGGCTGGCGTTAAATGATTCAGACAGTTTCGCTTCAGTAGGGATTGCTTCCCCTTGTTTCCATGCTTTTTTATGTATTTCTTCTTTCATTTGACTGGCGATATTTCTGTATAGCGGAGAAGAAGTTTTCATATATAATTCCCTCACATTCATCAATGGGTTGTTTTATTTGTATCACTCCTCTATAGCATACGCCAGATTTTTTTAATGAGCAAACAGATTTTTGTTGACGCTTACATTTGAATGTATTATATTTGTATTATAAATATATTAATACAAATAATATACAAATTATTCTTTTGGGAGGCGACATCATGAAAAAGCAAAATCTTGTAGTAGTAGGTGGAGGAAGTACATATACGCTGGGAATGGTTATGAGTCTTATTGAAGAAAAGGAAAATTTCCCTCTTAAATCCATTACTTTTTATGATACAAACGCTGAAAGGCAGGAAAAAATTGCAAAAGCAACAGAAGTCATTTTAAAAGAGAAATACCCTGAACTGGAATCATTCAACTATACGACAAACAGAAAGAAAGCTTTTTCTGATGTGGATTTTGCATTTGTTCAGATCCGTACAGGGGGACTGCAGATGCGTGAAAAAGATGAGCAGATTCCCCTCCGGCATGGTGCAGTTGGTCAGGAAACTTGCGGGCCGGGTGGCATGGCGTACGGTCTTCGTTCCATTAAAGATATGATCGAGGTTGTAAACGATGTAAGAGAGTACGCACCGGATGCATGGATTCTTAACTACACAAACCCTGCAGCAATTGTTGCAGAGGCTTTGAGAAGAGAATTTCCAAAAGATGATAAGATCTTAAACATTTGTGATATGCCGGCAGCGATTATGGTAAGCTACGCTAAAATTCTAGGAAAAGAGATCTGGGATTTGGTACCCGAATACTTCGGACTCAACCATTTTGGGTGGTTTACTGACATCTATGATAAAGAAGGAAACAAACTTACAGATGACATTAAAAATGCAATTAAAGATAATGGTTTCCTTCCGGAAGACTCTGAAATTATAAATGACCCTTCATGGATAAAGACATTCAAACAAGTAGAAACGATGCTAAATGATTTTCCTGACTACCTGCCAAATACTTATCTGCAATATTACCTTTACCCATCACAGATGGTGGAAAAAGAAGACGTGGAAAATACGAGGGCCCGCCAGGTCATTAATGGCCGTGAAAAGCGTGTTCATGATCAGTGTGAAACATTAATCCGTGACAACTCAACGGAGCATGCAGATCTTGAAGTGGACATTCATGGATGTTATATGATCCGCGTAGCGGCCTCCCTTGCCTACAACAACGGTGATACATTTATCGTAATTGTGGAAAATAACGGGATTATTTCCAACCTTCAGGACGATGCCATGGTCGAAGTTCCTGCATCACTAACTGCCCGGGGTCCAAAACCGTTTGCTGTCGGAAGTATTCCAACGTTCCAAAAAGGACTCATTGAAGGTCAGCTGGCATTCGAAAAGCTTGTAGTAGATGCCTGGTACGAAAAAGATTACAACAAGCTTCTCCAAGCTCTTACGTTGAATCGTACAGTAGTTGATGCTCCACGTGCGCGTGCGATCCTTGATGATCTGATTAAAGAAAATAAAGAATTCTGGCCGGAGCTGGCAAAAAAATAAAGATGGAAGCCGGGCTGGTAACTTTCCAGCCCCGTTTCGTTAATCACGATTAGTAAAACAGGGAGGGTAACATCATGAATTTTGCAAGCTTGCAGAAGTTTGGAAAGTCCTTAATGGTTCCCGTAGCCTTACTGCCGGCTGCAGGAATTTTACTTGGAATCGGAGCAGCGATGAACGGTCCTCTTGCTGATTATTTAACATTTTTGCAAGCGGATTCAATGCAGTCTGTAAGTAATGGAATGACGACAATTGGACTGAGTATCTTTCAAAATCTGCCGATTATATTTGCAGTGGGAGTGGCTATCGGTCTGACCGGGGGATCTGGTATAGCGGCGCTTGCAGCATTGCTCGGTTATATTATTATGAATACAACGATTTCACTGGCAATGAACATCACACCGCAAATGGCAGAAGAGAGCGGTGAATACGGGATGACTCTCGGCATTGCTTCCCTTGAGACAGGTGTGCTGGGTGGTATCATTGTCGGGTTACTGGCCGTATGGGTTTATAACCGCTTTAAACGTTTTCAGCCTCCTGAAGTGCTCGGTTTCTTTGCAGGTGACCGGTCTGTTGGGATTGTAATGGTGTTTATGTCCATTATTTTGGCGTTCCTGGTTATGCTTGTCTGGCCTCCGATTCAAACGGGGATTAATGCAGTGGCGAATATAATCGCAACAGATGCCACAAACCCTGCTTATATAGGACTTTACGGCTTCCTCGAGAGAGTCCTTATTCCAACAGGATTACATCACATTTGGTACGCACCTTTTTTGTGGACGCAGCTTGGGGGAACAGCTCAAGTTGCCGGACAGATGGTTTCTGGTGACCAGTATATTTTCCTTGCTCAAATTGCAGCAGGAGAAGAAGTAACGGCTGGACGCTTCATGGCTGGTAAGTACCCGATTGTTATGTTTGGCCTGCTTGGGGCAGCATATGCAATGTATCGTCAGGCGGATAAGAAAAACCGTCCGGTTGTAAAAGGTATGCTGATTGCAGCTGCAGGTACTGCTTTTCTTACAGGAATAACCGAACCGATCGAATTTACGTTTTTATTTGTAGCACCTCTGTTGTTTGTTATACATGCTGTCATAACCGGGTTCAGCTTTGCTGTTGCCTATATATTGAATGTTCAGCTTGGCTGGGCTGGAGGCTCGGGGTTAATCGATTATATTTTAGTTAACGCACTTCCTGGTACACCGAACTGGTGGATGAACCTTGTGATGGGGGCAGCTTTCTTTGTTCTTTACTATTTTATTTTCTCCTTTGCCATTAAAAAGTGGAATCTCGCAACACCGGGAAGGGCCGGTCAGGAAGCGAAGTTGTATACGAGGAAAGATTACAATGAAAAAAAAGAAGCAGGAAGTAAGCCTGCAGCAAAGAAAGACCAGTACCGTGAAACAGCTAAGGAAATTCTCACTGCTCTTGGAGGAAAAGAGAATCTCGAGCATGTGGATGCCTGTTTTACACGCTTACGGGTCACTGTAATCGATCCGGAGCAGATTGATGAGGCACAGCTTAAAGCATTGGGGGCTGCGGGTGTTATGAAATATAACAAAAACATACAGGCAGTCTTTGGTGGAAAATCAGACTTATATAAAAATGAAATCAATGACATCTTGGAAAGAAGCGCATAGATAAGCGGCCTTCATGATTACTAAGATTAAAGATAGCAGGGACCCATTTCCTCTGCTATCTTTTTTACTGCACTGGTATTAAAAGGGATGGTGTTCTATGCAAAAGGAATCTATCATGATAATACAATGAGAGGATTCACGTTGTGCGGATTTGAACGGAATATGTGAGACTCCCTGCGGAAGTGCGAGACAGACGAGACCCCGCAGGGACAAAGCCCTGAGGAGGCTCGGCGCGAGTCCGCGGAAAGGGAGCGTATTCCGTTTAACGAAGCTGAATATCAATTCTTTTTCCGGGTAACTAAACTAAAAAGCGGGAAGCACATAAGTGTGCTTCCCGGATATATTTACTGGTCAAACAACCCTTCGAATCGGCTGTCAATAACATTAATTTCAACTTCGTCAATCACTTCCTGCTGCAGTTGACCCATTCTCTGCATCATACGCTGGTTAAGGGTATTTCTGAGCTGATCTTCAACTTCTTCAAAGTCATCTTCAAATTCATTGCGATCGGTTACTTGAATAATATGAAAGCCAAAATCAGAGCTGACAGGCTCACTGATTTCGTCTGTATCCAGACTGAAAGCTGCTTCCTCGAAAGGAGGAGTCATTGTTCCACGGCGGAAGAAACCAAGGTTACCACCATCTTCACGGGAACCTGGATCCTCTGAATACGTCTTTGCAAGTTCTGCAAAGTCTTCATCATCCATAAGGCGATCGTAAAGCGCGTCAGCAGTTTCCTGGTCTTCTACAAGGATATGACGGGCTTTTACTTCCTCACCACGCTCATACTCATGGCGAAGTGCGTCCTCATCCGGTTCTCCTTCATCACCTGCAAGCTTTTGCAGGACAATGTGGTGCTGGACCCGTTCACGGAGTTCCTCTTCACCAGAAACACCTTGCATCTCCATTGCATTGTAGAATTCTTCGTCTGATTCGACGCCCATCAGTTCCTTAATGGAGTCAATCTCTTCATTTACTTCTTCATCTGTAACGCCTAATTCCTCGGCTTTGTTGTTCATAATTGTTGTGAGTACAATTTCCTGAAGAACCTGATCTCCATACATGTCTTTTAATTTATCTACGAGTTCCTGCTCAGTCACATTACCGGCACTTGTTTCAACCACGATTTGTTCATCGCTCTCCTTAGCTTCAACATTGGACTCATTGCCATTATGGCTGTTTTCTTCCCCGTCGCCTGCATCGTCATTAGTACATGCACCTAAAACAAGTACCATTGACGAGGCAAACAAAACCCACTTCTTCTTCAACCTCTCCATCTCCCCTGTGCTTATAAACCAAGCTGTTTTTATCACATATACTATAGCACAGCAGGGGGTAAATTGAAACGATTGTATAAGGAAGAAGGATTTAACAATCTTATTTTCGTTGTTTGAAATTGTAATCCCTAACATGTGATAAATTTTTTTTTGGAATTTTCCGAGTCCCGCTGCAGCGCCAGCGAGCTCGAGGTCAATTATCATCTGCTTCTTCCGTATATGAAGCAACTCGCCGTTTATCAGGAAGGTGAAGCTCGTAGCTGAAGCCTGCATAACGGCTTCAATCTGGTGGCCTCCCTCAAATGCTTGTGACTAAAGGATAAGGGCAATTAAGGCTTTCGTCATCATGGCGAGAAGCCAATTCTTCTTTTTCGCTCGTGACCAAGGCGCTTTCGCTTTTGTACTTGAGGGGGAAAATTATCAAAGAACTCGTGACAAACGTCCAAACAAACAAACCATTTTTAAATAGTATGTAATGAACGATGAAAAGGAGGGATACCATGTCACATTCTTACGATAATGGATTTGCATTGCTAGTCGTATTGTTTATTTTGCTGGTTATCATTGGGGCGGTCTGGGCTTACTAGTGCCATATTTTTAACATAGGCGAAAGGGGGTAACGCTTATGAGTCATAAAGGACATGGTCAGGGATTTGCGTTAATCGTCGTACTTTTCATCCTGCTCGTTATCGTCGGAGCATCCTGGTATTAAAAAGCACGTTATCTGAGTTTGATAAAAAAACTTGGCTTTTCGCCCATAGCGGCGAAAGGCTTAGTTGGCTTTTGCGGTTCGTTTCCCGCGAGCGCACGGGGTTCCGGGAGAATGGAGTGAAAACGGAGATGAATATAACCTGAACAACAAAAAAACTGACTCGCATGGCTGTGAACCGAAGGAGTCAGATTTTTCCGTTTTTTCAGTCGCAGTATTTACGTAAAGAAGATCCGAACAAAGGAAGAAGTAAGCAGAATCATAATCAGAACATTAATTGTCCGAAATACTTTCGGCTGCTTTTCTTCTGAAATTTCTTTTTGAATACATAATGTATTAGTCATCGAATTGATTGTGAATAAATATAGCGCTGCAAATAACACAAATGGAATAATCATCAAGTAACCCCCATAGCTTAGGTTCATTGTTTAACTTTATCAAAAGAAAGTCAAAAATCATAGTAAATCAATCACATTGTTCCCATTTTGAAGCCCGTTGCTTTAAAATAAACGGGGAAGGGCTTTTTTCCATTATAGATAAAAATACGTACATCCAGCTGCTTTATTACAAGAGAGGAGAATGATTCGTTGTGAAATGGAATCAGAACAAATGGAAAACAGCCTTTTTCTCTTTGCTTACTATTGTAACATTAATCACGGTTTTCATCATGTTTATGTTGTTACGACTGTTTGGGCCCATTGACGACCCTGAGTGGACTCAAGTGGAGAGAGGGGACTGGGAGTCGCAATATCCATCCTTTGTACTTGAGGCCGATAAAGGTAACCTGAACCGGCTGATTCAACAGGAATTGGATAAAGAAGACCCTGGCCGTGAATACGACATTTACCTGGAAGATGAGGTTCACTTCCGTGCCTCATTCAGTGTTTTCGGCAGCCAGGTCCCTGTTGAGATGAATTTAGCACCGGAAGTAACCGATGATGGAAACATCATACTCCAGGAGACGTCATTTCGAATCGGCTCTATATCACTTCCTTCTGCTCAGGTCTTCAGGATGATGGACTCTATGGCTGACCTTCCCGATTTTGTCTATATAAACCCTAATGAATCGATGATTTATATTCAGCTTCAGGAAGGGGTATCGGAGGATGTTCTTGTGGAAGTAGAGGAATTCAATCTTGAAGACGACAGGATCCGTTTTACGATCTTTTTAACCGGAGAAGGAGAACCGGAAGAGGGGATGGAATAATTAAGCTGTTTTCGCATAGATTGTTGCTATTTTCATTTCCTTCAGAGTACAGATAATGAGCCTGCGTGCCCTTATCTTTCCGTGGCGGTGCCGACAAGCCTGGAGAAATCACCATGCTTCTCCCTCTTCCGGGTACGCTTCGCAGCTATCTGCTTCGAAGCAACATCGAAGCTCATTCGAGATGTAAATGCTCGTCACTGCCACAGGAGTCTCAGGCACGTCGGCTTTATTACCTTTGTCAGTAAAAGCAACAACCTTTACGAAAACAGACGCCCATTCTAATTTATTTACACCATAGTGCATGAAAAAAGGAATGGTTTCTTTTTTGACTGAGTAATGTGCGAGTCCGCGGAAACGGAGTGTATACTGTTCAACCAAGCTGAATGTTAATGAATGGTTATTATATTCTTCCTAATTCTATTTTTAGAATAGGCTGATGAAAAGAGCGAATAATTAAGGCAAAGTCAAAGCCTCGTAACTCAGGTTACGAGGCTTTTTTGTCTGTCAGTGCAGGGTTCTCACAAAGGATGTGAAAGCCATCATTGTATTCTTCTACAAATGAATGACGCGGTGCTTTCCGGATGTGTTTGAAATACAGAAAGTCGTGCATACATATCCCGATATTAAACGCAGACATAAGTGCTGCGTAATGAAGCAGGTGCGGAAAAAGAATGGATACCATAATCGCACCGGCTGTAATAAAAACCGCCGGGGAGCAGATTGCTAAAATCGATACCCGCTTAGGCAGTGGCTGTTTAACAGCGAAGTATAAAAAAGGCCATTCGTTCATTCTGATTCCCATAATGGCTTTTTTCCCAAGCATCCAAACAGGAATGCAGTGAAGAACCATGTGAAGGGGAATCACGGCTCCCAGACAAAGAATAAGAACCGGGGCACCGTAGTCCACTAAAGGCACTTCAGTAATAAACGTTTTAAAAACAAGAAAATACAGCAGGAAATAAAAAAGCATCATCATACCTGATAAGATCCATAGTCTGAAACGGCCAATGTCCTGCGTGATCGATACTGTTTTCCAGCAATTCATCTGCTCACCTCCTCTTGATGTTACTCTAGTAATTTAAGCCCTGGAGCAAAGAAAATCAAGGGGTTTTTAAAAAAAATATCACTTGATTTTTGTAAAGCGCCGGTTACTTCTTAAAACAGTAAAAACCGCTCCTGTAAAAGGAGCGGTTCGGATATCCGGATAAGTATAATTAGTCGTTGGTTATGTGGATGTACTCTGATGTTTAACAGCAGCTTCACCGTTTTTTTCTACAGGAGCGAGTTTACCATCAACTTCAGTAAAGTCACTTTCGATTTTTGAAAGTGATTTCTCAAAGATCGCCATAAAATCGGGACCGTAAATATGCTTAACGATGCTTGTAATCTCAGAAAATTCCGGGAATTTTCCGTATAACTCTTTAATTGGCAGAGATCCGCTGTATACCCCGTAGCTTTCGGGATTGTAGTTTTCCAGTGTTTTGAGGAGAAGCTCTTCTCCATCATCTGTCAGGAAGACATACGTGTTTCTTTTGTCATTCTGGCGCTTTGAAAATGTAAGTAGTCCTCTTTCTTCCAACTTCTTGGAAAAGTTAAAGGCTGTAGATACATGCATCACACCGAATTTTGCAATGTCCGATATGGAGGCGCCTTCCAGTTGGTATGAAATTAACAGGATGTGGTGCTCATTAATATTCAATTCATAAGGTTTAATCCATGCCTGCCAGTCCTTTTCAATCGACTTCCAAAGTGCTTTGCTTAATTGAGCCACTTTATGACTGAACATGATGGACTGTTTAATGGATTGTGATACTTCAGTATCCATAATTCCCCTCCATCTTCAAGAAAATCCATAAGAAAATAGTTATTTTCTAAAAATTCATTATTTTTTTAGGAAAATGATATCTAAATCATAACATAGAGGAAAACTGTTTAACAATACCGTATCTGTATTTTCTGAAAATTATCACCGACGGACTGGGGCGGGGATAATAAAACAGCGTTTGTATGGCCTCAGGGACTGCTGTGGTGGACAGTATGGCAAATTTCTAACAAAAGACCCAACCGGATTGTACTGTACCATCCGGCTGGGTGTATTACCGTCATTTAAAAAAGGATGATTTTCAAACTTGATATATGATAAGGGAGTAAATACATTCCTATTATAATTTTATTTAACAGGAATGGTTTTGACGAAAGCTGATCATGAAGTCATGCAATGCGTTGGCGGATTGAAGTGTAACAGCGTTGTAAAGAGAAATTCTGCATCCGCCAATCGAACGGTGTCCTTTAAGCCCAATAAATCCTTCTTTTTGTGCGTGGGATAAAAACTCCTGCTCCAATTCAACAGATGGCAGCCTGAACGTGATATTCATTGTGGATCGGCTCAGTGTATCAGCGTGAGGCTGATAGAAATGATCCGATTCATCCATCATTTTGTATAGGGAACTTGCTTTTTGCGCGTTCGTTTCATAGATCTTTTCCACGCCTCCCTGCTTTTCGAGCCAGTCCATCATTAACCCCATAGTAAAAATGGAGAAGGTGGGGGGAGTATGATAAAGAGAGTCTTTTTTCTGATGGGTCGAGTATTGAAGAATTTTTGGAATACCGGTTTCGGCTTCCTCAAGCCAGGCTTTTTTGACGATAACAACGGTTACGCCTGAAGGACCTGCGTTTTTCTGTGCTCCCGCATACATGAGGTCAACTTTTGACCAGTTAACGGGCCGGCTGAATATATCGCTGGACGCATCAACGCATACAGGAAAATCATGGTGGTGCTCAGGTAGGCTGTACCACTGTGTGCCGTAGATGGTGTTGTTTGATGTAAGGTGAAGGTATGCGGTGTTGTCTTCAGGCTCCCACGTATGTATTTGGGGAATGGACCGGTACTGATTATCAGCGCTGCTCGCATAAACGTATGTATCTCCGCATCTGCTGGCTTCCTCCAATGCTTTCTCGGACCAGGCTCCTGTGAGAACATATCCTGCTTTTTTACCAGGTGTTAAAAAGTTCATAGGAAGCATGGCGAACTGAAGACTTGCACCACCCTGAAGGAATAAAATATCATAACTGTCCGGCACGGAGAGCAGTTTCTTTATCTTTTCTTTTGTTCCGAAATGAATATCCTCATATTCTTTGGACCGGTGGCTCATTTCCATGACAGCCAAATCAGGTGAGAAGCCTTCTTCCTTTGCTCTTCTTTTGACTTCTGCAGGCAGGGCAGCAGGCCCCGGGTTAAAATTATACATACTAACACTCTCCCTCGCTCATTGATCTCTCTCGATATGTGATTCTTCATAATTATGATAAATCCTTTAATCAACAGTCAGTTTCCATGTGGTTTTTTATGTTTCTTTTCATAAGCTTTTTACTCTTTTTCACGCACCATGGTGAAAAAATGAAGATAGGTATTCTGTGGCAGTACTGGCAAGCCTCCTCGGGCTTCGTCCTGCGGGGTTTTGTCCAGCCCCCACAACAACAGGAGTCTCGGGCACTTCGGCTTCATGATTTCTTTTGTAAAAGCAACTATATTTCCGGAAACAGAGTTCTCAAAACAGGGTTAATGTTGATGAAACTTGGGTAAAATCCGCTTTCCGCAGGGGGGCGTGTGTTCAATTTTTAGATAGAGGATTACAAAAAGGTCCCGTGCAATCACGCACAGAACCTTCTTTGACTATCAGGAAAGATCTACGCGCTGTTTCACTTTCCCTGCCATATCGGCAAGCTTCTCCTGGGAGTATTCACTTCCGTGTTCTTTCCACACAGCACCAAACCCGTCTCCTTTTCCGTAGCGGGGAATTAAGTGAAGGTGGTAATGGAAGACAGACTGTCCCGCCTGTTTTCCATTGTTATTAAGAATGTTCAGTCCGGCAGGCTCAAATTCCGCTTTAAGTGCATTAGCAATTTTAGGGACTGTTGCAAACAGGGTGCTTGACGTTTCTGCTTCCATTTCAAAAATGTTTTCTACATGATTTTTGGGAATGACAAGTGTGTGCCCTTTTGTAACCTGACTGATATCAAAAAAAGCAACTGCATTCTCATCCTCGTACACTTTTGCTGCAGGAATCTCTCCCCGGATAATCTTACAGAAGATACAATCGTCAACTGTGTGAGGCATATCTCTCATCCTTTCAAAGATAATGATCTGATCCGTTTCTGGGACTGATCTCAGGTGTGTATGTACAGATTGAGATTATTTTAACACAGAAAAGGGACAAACCAAAAAGGGCATGTCTAAGTGAGTGATCTGATTCATAGATTTGGAATTGGGGGGAGATTTGTGTGGGGAATATGACTTTATCGAAAACGAAACAGAAGCTGGCACTCTTTTTGCTCCTTTTTTTAATTTTTACAAGTATGCATATGCAGTTTCCGGTTTTAACCCCGTTCGCCGTCAGCCTGGGGGCTACGAGTTTCATGATCGGTCTTATGCTTGGTGCTACTTCTTTTGTTAATTTGGGAGGCAATCTGATTGCCGGTATTTTTATAGACAGAGCGGGACCAAGGAGGTTCATCATTATACCTTTACTGCTCCTGGCAGTATCTTTAGCTCTTCATTTTTTTGTGGCTGATGTAACGCATTTGTTTATTCTCCGGATGATAAACGGTTTTCTTCTCGCTTTTCTTACCCCTGCATGTATGACACTTTTATCGTCATTTGCTGACAATAGAAGAGAGCAGAGTAAAAACATGGCCGTCAACACGCTTATGGTGACTGTTGCCATGGCGGTTGCACCTTTCATAGGGGGAAAAATCGGTGAATGGTTCGGGGCATCGTGGACATTCGTGGCGATTTCATTTGTGATGATTGCGGCTTACTTCCTTGCTGGGAGGACAATACAGTCCAATCTGATTATCAGGTCGTATAGGAAGGAGCCCAGCTACCAGTCACTGATTCAATTAAGGCTGTTTCCGGTTTATATAACAGCCTTTGGCATCATGTATGCACAAGGAACACTTATGTTTGAGCTGCCTTTTTTGTCAGTGGAAACGGATTTTTCAAAAGGGGATGTAGGAATTCTTGTAAGTATGGTCGGGGCCGGGACCCTTATTTCTCTCGCTTTGTTTTTTATTCACTGGATTAGTCCCTATGTACGCATATTTCTTGGTCTGGCCATGATGTGCATAAGTTTCGGCTGGATTTTATTTTATACGAGTCACATCCCGGTTGCGGGGCCCCTCCTTCTGTTCGGTGCGGGTACAGGCATTGTCTTTCCGGCTATGATGACAATGTTAACCGAAAGGATCCCGGAAGAAGCAAGGGGGAGAGGGTTTGCATTACTTTCAGCTATTTTTTCCCTGGGTACAATTACAAGCCCTTTCGTTGCGGGAATGGTCAGGGATTTTATCTCTCCTTATTTTATTGCATGGATTGTGCTCATGATTGTAGTTATGGTTATGGGACTATTAGAACAGAATGGAGAAGAAGGGACTGCTCCTGCACCTGTGGCGGAATCTCTTTTCAGGTAAATGCTTTTCTCGAAGGTTCAGTTTCGATATAGTAAAGGATAGAACAGATCGAATAATTAAAGGAGACTGGTCATGGAAAAAGTGATGGAAGTTTCAGGGCTTACAGGGGGATATCAAAAAAGTAAGCCGGTTTTACATGATATAAATTTCAACATACGTCCCCATGAAATTGTGGGGCTTATCGGGTTGAACGGAGCAGGCAAGAGTACGACAATCAAACACATTCTGGGGTTGATGGAACCCCATAAAGGAGAAGTTCGGATTCAGGGTAAGACAATGGCAGAGAACATGGAAGAATACCGAAGCCGGATGGCATACATACCCGAGACTCCTCTTCTTTATGAAGAACTGACATTATGGGAGCATCTTGAGCTGACAGCCATGGCTTACGGGATTGAAGAGAAGGCGTTCAAGGAAAGAGCGGACAGGCTGTTAAAAGAATTCCGGATGGAGAAAATGATCCGCTGGTTCCCCAGTCATTTTTCCAAAGGAATGCGCCAAAAGGTCATGATCATGTGTGCTTTTCTGGTAAACCCGAAACTGTACGTAGCTGACGAACCGTTTGTAGGGCTTGATCCTTTAGGGATCAAATCCTTTTTGGACCATATGACGGACATGAAGGAGAAAGGGTGCGGCATTTTAATGAGCACTCATATTCTTGCTACTGCCGAAAAATACTGTGACCGCTTTATCTTGCTTCACGAGGGGCGGATCGTAGTGAAAGGGACGATGGAAGAGCTGAGAGAGCAGCTGAACCTTCCCGGAGCCGATCTTGATGATATCTATGTTGCTGTGACCGAGGAAGGCCGCCATGAATAATGTACAGGAGCTGTGGAGCAGCCGGCGTGCAGAATATTGGGGAATGGCAATAAAATACTTAAGGCTCATAGGTAACAGTGGATTTTTGTTTACGATTTACCTCCTGTTTATTTTCGGAAGCTATTATTACGGAGAATTCCTTATGTGGCTGCCTGAGGACTTTCCTGTTGTATGGGTATTTATTCTGTTATTCACATGGCTTGTAACGAGAGGACGGGTCCGAACATTTGTAAGAGATGCTGACCTTGTCTACCTGCCGCCGCTGGAAAGCAGAATGAAGCCTTATTTCAGGTCTTCCATTCTTTACAGCTGGATGATGGAAACCTTCTGGCTTGCTTTGCCTATGCTGATTCTTGCGCCTCTCTTCTTTCACCGGCTTTCAGATTCGGGGACCCTCCTGCTTACGCTTCTCCTTTTGCTGAGCGGACTCAAACTCTGGAACCTGGCCGCAGGATTTGAAGAACAAAGATTTCAGGAATCCGGAAAGGTGATCATTCATACACTGTTGCGGACGGTGATTAATTTCAGCGCTGTTGTGGCTTTATTTTCTTTCCAGCCTGTATGGATTGTGGCTGGACTTGCCGGAATCCTGATCGTCCTGTATGTTCTTTACTTTAATAAAGTGAATAAGACTCACGCTGTCAAATGGGACCGTCTTGCAGAAATTGAGGACCGGACTGTGATGACATTCTACAGAGTTGCAAACTCCTTTACAGATGTCCCGCAGCTTAAGAAGACGATTCGTCCCCGTGCTTATCTTAATGCTCTTTTTGGGGGTATTAAATATAATCAAAAGAATACGTATCTTTATATGTACAGCAGATCGTTTGTGCGCTCGAATGACTACTTCGGCATTTTTGTCAGGCTAACGCTCCTCGGCAGCCTGTTCCTGTCCATTGTGACACTGTCGTGGGGAATCTGGCTGATAGGCGTCCTATTTATTTATATGACGGGGATTCAGCTCAAAACCTTAAAAGCGCACTTTAAAACAAACCAGATGATCGATCTCTATCCTGCAGCCATTAAGAATAAGAGCCGGGCACATGTTACGCTGATGAATATTCTACTCGCTTTTCAGGTTATTGTATTCTTCGGTGTAACAATGGCTGCCCACGGCCCTAAAGAAGCGGTTCCTGTACTTATTGCAACGGGAGTACTGGCATTTCTGTATCCAAACGTTCTGTTGAAAAAGCAGCAGGATGCGGTGCAGTAGTGTTCGTTTAGTCAGTTAAGAGGATTGAATCTCTTGGAAAGGAGCCGGACCCCATATGTCCTACATTGATCAGGTTACCCGCGAGATGGACCGGTTTGAGAGAAAAATCTACCGCAAGCCTTCCATGCCGCAAGCGCTGGCCAGAAAATGGCAGGGGAAAGTGAATAATAAAATCCCGGAAAAAATTCACCAGACTGTTTCAGAGAGTATCAGACATATGATCCGGGCCACCCTGACTGGTTCTTCTTATCTTTCTGATCAGAAGCTCGTAACATCGGCCAGTTTGAAAGAGCGTGAGGCTATTCTTGAAGAACGGAAAACAATGTATAAAAGAACAGCTGCAGTTGAGGGAGCCGGAACAGGGGCAGGGGGGATTCTGCTTGGCTTAGCCGATTTTCCACTTTTGTTAAGTATTAAGATGAAATTTTTATTTGATGCAGCAAAAATTTACGGTTACGACGTAAACGACTATGGAGAACGGCTTTATCTGCTTCATGTTTTTTTGCTGGCGTTTTCAAAAGAGAAATCGCGAATACAATGCTATGAACGGCTTTTGAACTGGGAAGAAGAAGCGGAGAAACTCCAGGTGGGAGGGAAATCATATCAGGCTCTTGACTGGAAGACGTTTCAGCTTGAATACAGAGATTTTATTGACCTGCCAAAAACGCTTCAGCTCATCCCGGGATTCGGAGCCATTGCAGGTGCCTGGGCAAACTATCATTTTCTGGACCTGCTCGCTGATAACGCACAGCATGCATACAGGAAAAGATGGCTGTTAAATGGAAAGCTCCAATAAAGCATCAAAGGCAGCATCCAGAGGTGATACGTCACCTGAGGATACTGCCTTTTTAATTGGCTCTTTTATACCCTGAAGTTGATTTTTACTCCTTAATTAGTGTTCCCTTTCAAAAGAAGCGAGCTCCGTGGAAAGCGAAAGCATAATAGTAGTATCAAATCTATAGGTCAAATCAGAACGAGTACTGTTGAAAATGCAGAGGGGCTTATACATTCACGGCTTTTTTGTCAGCCCCTACATAATGAAAAGCAAGTGTAGCAAGTGACTTCGCTGCAATTACCATTGCCCTCTCATCGAAATCGAACTTAGGGTGGTGATGAGGGTACGGGTTTTCCGTATCAGGATGCTTGGCGCCGGTAAAGAAAAAAGCTCCCTTTGCGTGGTGAAGGTAGTAGCTGAAATCCTCGCCGCCCATTTGCGGTTTGGCATGCTCCACTTCAGTGACTCCATCAACAGATTGTAATACCTGTGCCGCCAGACGGGCCTCATCTTTATGATTAATCAGTGCAGGGTATCCTTTAGCATAGTGAAAAGAGATATCAGCACCGGTGCTCAGAGCAGTCCCTTCAGCAATTTTCTTTATTTCTTCCTGTATCTGCTCCTGGACGTTTGCATCAAAAGTACGGACAGTTCCGATAAGTTTCGCGGAATCTGCAATAACGTTGAATGCATTTTTAGCTTCAAAAGACCCGACACTCACGACAGCAGGATATAATGGATCAATCCGTCTGCTTACAATCTGCTGCAGGGATTGTACGAGCTGGGAACCAATGACAATAGAATCTTTCGTATCATGGGGCTGTGCGCCATGACCGCCTTTTCCTTGAATGGTAAGCTCGAACCGGTCAGCTGCTGCCATTAACGCCCCTTCGTTATACTGAATCTTTCCGATTTCTTCAGTGGCCCACAGGTGGGTTCCGAAAACAACATCAACACCTTCCATGCAGCCGTCTTCTATCATGGCAATGGCGCCGCCTGGAGCCTGCTCTTCAGCGTGCTGATGAATAAATTTGATCGTACCATGGAGTTCATTTTGTTGTGAGGACAGCACTTTAGCAAGTACGAGCAGGGTTGCCGTATGACCGTCATGACCACAGGCATGCATAACGCCAGGGACAGTTGACCGGTATTCCACATCTTTTGCATCTTCAATCGGGAGGGCATCAAAGTCAGCGCGAAGAGCGACAACAGGGCCGGGGTGAGCTCCTTTTAATGTTGCAACCACCCCGCGTCCGCCGACTTTTGTCTGTACTTCCAAACCGAGTTTTTCATGATAATTTGCAATGTAGTGCGGGGTTTTTACTTCCTCAAAGGAAAGCTCCGGGTATTTGTGTAAATGGCGGCGGATCTCCACCATTTCATCAAATTGGTTTTCAAGTGCCTGAAATATTTCTTTCATTGATTAAAAATCCCCTTTCTCAATTTAGAATGTTCAGAAAAAATAAGGTATGAAAACACCTCTGTCTTTTGGACAGAGGCAGTTTACTTAAATACCAAAAGGAATATAGTTTGCAAGGTACGCAGAAATGCGGTTGAACAGGCCTGTGAAGAGCATAATTCCGAGGATAATCATAACAACTCCGCTCGATTTTTGTATAACAGGCAAATAGCGGTTCACATTTCGCATTTTGTTTAATGACTTAGAGTATAACAGACCTGCCAGTAAAAATGGAATGCCTAATCCTATTGAATAAATAAGAAGCAGTGTCATTCCACCCCACATTGTGCTGCTTGAAGAAGCGAGGGCAAGGATAGATCCGAGCACAAGTCCGATACAAGGTGACCAGGCTGCTGCAAAAACAAGCCCGAAAGAAATGGATCTCAGAAAACTTGCGGCCTTCTTCGGCTGGTGAAACCGCTTTTCTTTCATAAGGAAAGAAAAGCTGAATACGCCTGTAAGCTGAAGACCGAAGAGGACAATTACGATGCCCCCCAGCTGTTCTAAAAGAGTCATATTCTGGATGAAGATCCGGCCCACGAATGTAGAAGAAGCACCGAGCACAAGGAAGATGGACGTAAACCCGATGATGAAACCAATACTTCTGGAGAGGATTAACTTCCGGTCTGCTGCAATTTCGTTATTATTTATATTCGCTCCGGTGAGCTGGGCGAGAAAAGCGGGAACGAGTGGAAATACACAAGGAGAAAGAAACGAAATAACTCCTGCAAAAAGCGCAATCCACATCGATAGAAAACTAACTTCATTTATAGTCATGCCAAACCTCCGTCAAGGTGAATTTCCTGTTTATCCTATCTCATTATATTCGTTTTACAATCATTAATAAACCTTGTCACAGGATTGTTGGAATTACCAAGGAATGTTTTGGTGCGTAACTGAGAGGGTAAACCGTGACTATGATTTAAGAAGAAAGGGTGAAGTGAGAATGAGTAAAATTGCCTGTGTACTTACAAGTATGTTTGAAGATTCCGAGTATACCTCACCGGTAGAGGAGTATGAAAAAGGCGGTCATGAGATCATTGTGATTGGTCCTGAAGCGGGGAAAAGCTTTGAAGGGAAGAATGGGGAAGTAAAGGTGTCTGCGGACATAGCCATTGAAGATGCAAACCCAAACGATTATGACGCTCTGTTTATACCAGGAGGTTTTTCCCCGGATATCTTAAGAGCTGATGATCGCTTTGTTACTTTTGCAAAGCATTTTGTTCTCAATGACAAACCGATTTTTGCTATATGTCACGGCCCGCAGCTTCTGATTACAGCCGATGTACTCAAAGGAAGAAAAGTAACCGGTTTTAAATCGATACAAGTGGATCTGAAGCTTGCAGGAGCCAATGTGTTTGATGAAGAAGTAGTCGTTTGCGGCAATCTGGTTACGAGCCGGACACCTGATGATCTCCCGGCATTCAACCGCGAGAGTGCTAAATTACTATAATGAAGTGAGAAGGCCGCCGGGGGAACCGGCGGTCTTTGTTTCAGATGGTAATCAGGAGCAGAGGTGTCGATTTTTGACGAATTCTTTATATACACTCTAAAGTTCTGCATAAACGGTTCAAAAGTCTGCATATCCCGCCTTAAACTCTGCATAAATCCTCCGAAACTCTGCATAAACTTCATATTACTTAAAAAAACCCCTACTACACTCCCTGAAATCCTCCTGATGAAACCTTTTAAGCCAAAACGCGTATATAATGGTGTAATAAACCGTGACAAACTACTTAATTCAGCTCTCATAACACATAAAAAAACAGTAAATACTATAAAACACCAAATCTCACATAAAGGGGGAGAGGCATTGAGAAGAAAACGGAGAATCAAAAAGACCATAACGCTTGCGGCGATGGGGCTCTGCATCATGATTGCACTGGGACTGACAATGTACTTATCCATACTTATATACGGATATTATGCCATCGATAATAAAAAGCTTGTTATGAATGAAGCAAGTGTACTCATAGATGAAAACGGCAATGAAATTACGAAACTGTTTGAAGAGAACAGGCAGCTTGTAACAAAAGAAGAAATTCCCGATCATGTAAAGGAAGCTTTTATAGCTGTGGAAGACCAGCGTTTTTACAGCCATCAGGGTATTGACTTCAGAGCAATCGGACGAGCTTTATACCGTGATATTGCAGCCGGAAGCAAAGTGGAAGGCGGAAGCACAATTACACAGCAGCTTGCCAAAAACACATTCCTTGATCATGAAAAGACATTTATGAGAAAAACGAAGGAAGTTCTCATTGCTGTCAACCTTGAGTCCCGCTATTCAAAGGAAGATATTCTGGAAATGTACTTGAACAGAATCTATTTCGGACATGGGGCCCATGGGATTCAGGCAGCAAGTGAGATGTATTTTAACAAGCATGTGAGTGAGCTTACCGTAGATGAGGGGGCGCTGCTGGCAGCACTTCCGAAAGGGCCGAATGCCTACTCACCAATTAACAATCCTGAAAGAAGCAAACAGCGAAGGGACCTTGTTCTCGCCTTAATGGAAAGACAAGGGTACTTAACGGCAAATGAAACGGTCCGCCTTCAAGGAAAAACCATTCCCGAGACAACACACACAATAACAAGGGATCCCGCCTACGCTTCCTATGTGGACCTTGTACTGGAAGAAGCACAGGAACGGTTCAGCCTCTCACAGGAGGAAGTATTAAGAGGAGGCTATACCATTGTCGTCCCGATGGATAAAGATATGCAGAAAGTGTCCTATGAACAATTCCGGGACGATCAGTTCTTTCCGGAAGGCGGGGCTGAACAGGAAGTCGAGGGAGCCTTTGTCCTTCTTGATAATGAATCAGGCGGCGTTATTGCTGCTCAGGGAGGTCGGGATTACACGAGCCAGGGGCTGAACCGGGTAAATTCAAAAAGACAGCCGGGTTCGACTTTTAAAATTCCAGGTGTCTATGCCCCTGCCCTTGAGACCGGGGAGTTTACACCGTACAGTCTTCTCGAAAATGAAGAAAATGTGGACTTTAGCGGGTATACGGTGCAAAACGCAGGAGGCAAGTATTCAGAAAACCTGAGTATGTATGACGCAATCAGACATTCAGCAAACGTACCAGCGGTATCTGTTCTTGACCAGATTGGCCTATCCGCTTCGAAGGCATATTTGGAAAGACAGCAGGTTGAACTGGATGATGATGGACTGGCTGTGGCGTTGGGGGGACTCCATCAGGGGGTAAGTACGATTGAACTGGCATCCCTATACGTTCCTTTCTCCAATGGGGGAACCTATTATGAACCATACTATATCGAAACCATTCTCGATCGTAACGATGAAGAAGTTACGGGATCGGACCTCTTTAGTGAAGAAGTGTTAACAGCACAAAACGCATGGCACCTTACCCGTATGCTGGAAGCAGTCGTAACTGAAGGGACGGCGACGGCAGGTGAATATGACGGAGCTCTTGCGGGGAAAACAGGGACAACTTCTTTTACAGGTGCAGAGGGGGCTGCGAGAGACTTGTGGTTCACAGCCTATACACCGGCGTTCACCGGTGCTCTGTGGATGGGGTATGACAATACGAATGAAAATCATTACCTTACCGACTCCAGTGCTGTGCCGGTTACCCTTTTTAAATCAGTGCTTTCAAAAGCAGCTCAGACAGGAATCATGGAAAACCATGCATTTGAACTGCCTGAAGGACTGGAAGACCTTGAAGAGCCGATTCGTTTTGTTGATATTCACGACCTTAATGCCGAAATAGCCGTGAGCTGGAGCGGTGCTCATGTTGAGCTCAACTGGACAAAAAGTGACGATGAGAGGCTGCACTACCGCATTTATGAAATCGAAGGGACCAGTATGAAAGAAGTAGGAACAGTCGTTGGGGAAAGCCGATTTACTGTAAAACGTGTGAATCCTTTCTCTACTAATGAGTATGTGGTCGTTCCATACAGTCCTCAGACACAGCTTGAAGGACCGCCTTCAAATCATACAGAAGTAAGCTGGAGTCTCTTTTCCAGGGACGCATCATAAATAGATTGATAGAATATCGAATGTATTTTTCAGAGGCCGGATCATAAGGTGGAACTTTTACCTTATGATCCGGCCTCTTTTTTCGTTGCGCTTAACTCATAAAAAAGGCGATTCTGTGAAAAATAAGGAAAAATCATCGTTAAATTGAAAGGAAAAAACAATGTGGCAGGAACTGATGGATCGTTTTTTAGGTTTTCTTCCGGCAAGAGGAGCTCTTATTTCAGCAGCTGTGTACGGTATTGTCTGTTACTCTTCGTTAAAAATCTCCGAAAAAATGACATCATCCTATTCTCTTCCTTGGCAGAAGGAAGAGAATCGTAAATTTCGGGAGAAGATGAAAAAGATGGAGGAGAAAAAATGAAAACACAATCATCCGATCATTACACGATGTCTCCTTTAGAATTATCTGTGACTCATGTTTCTTTTACCATCGGAGCAGGTATTCTGACTCTGCCTCGAGCACTGGTTTCAGTGTTGGAGAGCTCTTTCGGGTGGATATCCATACTGTTTTGCGGGTTATTGATGGCTTTGTTTGTGACGGGGATTGTCCTCCTTCACAAGCGCCTTGCAAAAGAATCTCTGTTTGACTATTTTGAGCGGTCCCGTCACTTGAAGTGGCTCGGAAAAGTATTCTCTCTGGCCTTTTTCGTCTATTTTCTTTCCTTTTTTTCTATTGAAGGGCGTATTCTTGCAAACGTTGTTCACATCTATCTTCTCAATCAGACGCCTTCAGAAGTCATCTTTCTCATGATGCTTCTTGCAACGACTTACGCCTGCAGTAAGGGAATTGAAGGAATTGTTCACATCAGCCTGATGTATTTTCCTTTTGTGATTCTGGTACTCGGTATTGTTGTATTCATGAACTTGGGAAACTTTGAAGTAAATGAGCTCAGGCCCTTCATAGGGAGTGAAGTTGTCCGAGCGTTTGATATCAGGCATTTATTTTACTTTTTTCTCGGGTTTGAAATCTTTTTCTTTCTCCTCAAGTATGTAAACCCCCTTGATGCCACCGGGAAAAAGCAAAAGAAGAATAAACCTCTTAAGATTTATTTGGCAGGAGTACTGGTGGTTGTACTTCTATATTCTGCAGTTTCCGTTTTCTCGTTTGGGGTTCTTACAGTCGAAGCTACAAAGATACTTCCGTTCCCAACCATTGAATTATCAAAAGAAGTGGAGGTCCTGGAGGGATTGATTGAGCGCCTTGAGCCCCTTGTGATTGTGATGTGGATCATGACTATTTTTAACACAATGGCCATCCTTCAGTTTATTGCTGCTGACCTTTTCCATTCACAATGGACGCCGAAAAGTAACGCCAACACCATTGCCTTTATTTTTGGGCTTTTGTCGTTCATACTCAGCTTTTCTCCTGACTCACTGATGCAGGTGCTGTCTGTTTCCAACTGGGTCGGGTACGGGGGGATTGGAATCATTACGCTGCTTTTGATTACAGGGTTTGCTGTGGTTAAAAAGAATAATCGAACCACTAAAGGCCCTCCATCTGAAACCACCCCCGGGAGTGAGATGAATGGGTAAAAAGCTGATCGTCATTAATGTGTTGCTCCTGTTGCTTTCAGGGTGCTGGGACAGAACGGAAATTGAAGAATTGGGCTTTGTTATATCCGCAGCTGTAAACAGTGTGGACGAGGAATCTGAGGAATTTGAGCGCGGTACAGATAAGCTTGCTACAACCTATCAAATTGCCATACCAGGGCGGATGGCTGGAGGTGCAGAAGAAACAGAAAGTAGTGAAAAGCCGTTTTTCACAATAAAAACAACGGAGAAGACAAACTTCAGCTCAAACAGAAATATTCCTTCACGCAGGAGCCGTCGGCTGACTTTTGAACATTTGAAGGTCCTTCTTCTGGATGATGATCTGGTTCAACAAGATATGCTGAAATATACGCTTGATTTTTATATACGAGATCACGCAATGCGAAGAAATACAGAGATTTTCGTAGTCGAAGGAGAGGCTGACGAAGTGCTGTATGATGACCGGCCCCCTGACCCTCTGACTGGACTTGCTCTTCAAAGAATAGTGGAAAATGATAGTAGCAACTTGTCCATGATCGAGAAATCAACCATTTCAGACATCACGAACAGCCTTCTGTCCAAAAGCAGTTTTGTGGTGCCCAGAATCATTGAAAGACAGGATACCTCCTATTGGATAAGGGGGGGAGCGATTTTCAATGGAGATGGTGAATATGGAGGGTGGCTTACGGATGAGATGGCCGTTGGCTATAACATACTAGTAGGGGATATGAAAAATGGAATTGTACAAACGTCTCTCGACAACCCAGAAGAAATGTTTGTATTTGAAACAGGGAGAATGAGGGCTTCAGTGGATGTGCAGGCAGGTAAAGAGAATACTCCCGTTGTATACAATGTGAGTCTTAAAGCTGAGGGAGCACTGGTAGAGAGCTGGATCGAAAGGGAAGATTCTGTAACTCAGGAAAGCTTCAGAGAGATGGAAGGAGCCATAGAAAAATACATGGTTTCACAAGCAGAAGCATTTATTGAAAAAGTACAGGGAGAACTATTTCTTGACTTCATAGGGTTCAGTGAAAAACTCAGGATTCAGGAGTTTGATCTGTGGCGGCAGTTGAAAGATGAGTGGGAAGGTCCTGAAGGGCATTTTAAGGATGTAGAAATTAATATCTCAGCAGATGCACGAATCCGCCACTTTATGACAAAAGAACGGGCTTTTTAAGAAAGGAGGTGCCTAATTGTTTAAGAAACTGTTTAAAAAGCTGAATGAAGATAATGTCAGAGCAAGCGATGAATATGATATCCAGATAACTGATAACCTTGACGAAACAAAAGAGACCCTCGATAAGATCATAGCAGAAAGCGATGATGTCGTAGTTAAGGAATTCAGGATTGCCAAAAAGCGCAGAGCGATAGTATACACGATTGACGGAATGACGAACATGTACGCACTTGAGCAAGGTGTAATCCGGCCTCTGATAAACTTCAATGAAGAACTTCCCAAAGAAAAGAACGACAAGAAGTTTATCGAGAAAATAATGCAGGATACCATTTTGTTTGCCGAGGCTGAAACCACAGAAAGCATTGACGAAGCAATTCTTGGATTTATGAGCGGTCAGTCACTCCTTGCAATCGACGGCGTTCGCACATTTTTCATTATCGATGCCCGCCAGTTTGAACAGAGGGGGCTTTCAGAACCTCAAAGTGAAATTCTTGTACGGGGGCCGAGAGAAGGATTTAATGAAGTTCTTCATACGAATGTCATGCTTGTAAGACGGCGTGTGAGGGATCCGAATTTCGTCTGTCAGTTTGGGCAGATCGGCCGACGGTCGAAACGTGATTTTGCCCTTATGTATATAAAAGGAATTGTTGACCCTAAACTTGTAGATGAAATGAGGTACCGACTTTCATGTATTGACACGGACGATACAGAGGAGTCAGGAAATATCGAACAGCTGGTCGAAGACAATGTACTTTCGCCCTTTCCGCAGGTTCTCAGAACAGAGCGGCCGGATAAAACAGTGAGTTCGCTCATGAACGGGGGCGTTGTCGTGTCTCTGGATGGGACACCGTTTGCCCTTCTTGCTCCGGTGACATTACAGTTCCTGTTTAAATCACCGGAAGATAATTATGACCGATGGCAGATTGGGACGCTTGTTCGCCTGCTCCGTTATGTCGCAGCGTTTATTGCGCTGTTTCTGCCAGCCATATACATCGCGATGGTTTCTTATCATCCGGGTATGATACCGACATTACTTGCTGTTTCCATAGCCGGAACCCGGGAGGGTGTTCCTTTTCCATCTTTTATTGAAGCCTTTGCCATGGAGTTTACCCTTGAACTTTTAAGGGAAGCGGGGATAAGATTGCCAAGGCCGATCGGTCAGACAATCGGGATCGTAGGCGGGCTTGTTATCGGTGATGCCGCCGTCAGGGCAGGGATCGTAAGCCCGATTATGATTATTGTTGTGGCACTTACAGCCATTTCATCTTTTTCACTCCCATCCTATAACGTCAGTATTACGTTTCGGATGCTTCGTTTTGCGTTAATGATTATAGCTGCAGGATTTGGGTTGTATGGTATTGTTATCGGTTTTATCTTTATTACTATTCACCTTTCAAGTTTGAAAAGTTTTGGGAACTACTATATGAGTCCGTTTGCTCCTATCCGGATCAGAGACTGGGCAGATTTATTTTACAAAAGCCCCCTTTCAGGCCAGAAGAAACGGCCGCAGGTACCAAATACGTATGACGATACAAAAAGTAACTGGACAAAGTAGGTTTTCTTTAGCGAATTTATGACAATTGAGCCCTTGAACTGTACTTTTTGTCAAACCATTAGTATATTTGTAACGACTGTAATTTTAAAATTGTGCTAAATAGACGAAAGAGTTTACATAAGAGAGGTGCTCCCTATGTTTAATGATCGGTTTTTAAAAGCTGCAAGAAAAGAAGAAGTGGACCACATACCAGTCTGGTATATGAGACAGGCAGGAAGGTCCCAGCCGGAATACCGCAAAATTAAAGAGAAGTATTCATTGGAAGAAATTACGAAACAGCCCGAACTCTGTGCCCGGGTCACGAAGCTCCCTGTGGACCAGTACGATAACGATGCTGCGATCCTCTATAAAGACATTATGACTCCTCTTCCTGCTCTCGGTGTGGATGTGGAAATTAAAAAAGGTATAGGCCCGGTAATTTACAATCCGATAGAATCAATGAAAGACGTTGAGCGTCTTGGTGAAATTAATGCGCCAGAGGATGTCCCATACGTTCTTGAGACCATTAAACTTCTCCGTGAACAGCTGAATGTTCCATTAATTGGTTTCAGTGGGGCTCCGTTTACACTGTCGAGCTATATGATTGAAGGCGGTCCGTCCAAAAACTATAATAAAACAAAAGCAATGATGTACAGCCAGCCGGAAGCATGGTTCAAACTTATGGACAAACTCGGTGATATGGTTATTGCCTATACGAAAGCACAGGTAGATGCCGGTGCACAGGCGATCCAGATCTTTGACTCCTGGGTAGGTGCGCTTAATATTAACGACTACCGCATGTTTGTTAAGCCGGTAATGGAACGGATCTTCACAGAGATTCAAAAAACAAATGTACCGGTTATTACATTTGGTGTCGGAGCCCGTCACCTGACGAAAGACTGGCATGATCTTCCCGTTGACGTAGTTGGCCTTGACTGGCGTTACCCGATTGCTGAAGCAAGAAAAGACGGTATTACAAAAACCGTTCAGGGTAACCTTGATCCATCGATCCTTCTTGCTCCATGGGATGTTATTGAAGAAAGAGCCCGTGAAGTACTGGATCAGGGTCTTGAGCAGCCAGGTTTTATCTTTAACCTTGGTCACGGTGTATTCCCGGAAATCAAGCCGGAAACATTAAAGCGCCTGACCCGCTTTGTCCATGAGTATTCAGCAGACAAACTATCCAAATCAAACTAATTGTTGGAGGCGTTGGCAATGAAAGAAAAATACGGTTTGCTCGTAATGGCTTACGGTACTCCTAGAAGTTTAGACGAAGTAGAGCCTTATTACACACATATCCGGCGTGGGAGAAAGCCTTCAGAAGAGGCTCTTAATGACCTTACAGAGCGCTATGAAGCTATCGGCGGAATTTCTCCACTCGCAAAAATTACGGATGAACAGACAGAAAAGCTCGAAGCAGAATTGAATAAACGTTTCAGTGACTGCGAGTTTAGAGCGTATCAGGGTCTGAAACATATCGATCCTTTTATTGAGGACGCAGTGCATCAGATGAAAGAAGACGGAATTAAAAAAGCGGTCAGTATTGTGCTGGCGCCTCATTATTCCACGTTTAGTGTAAAATCTTATAACGGCCGTGCAAAAGAAGAATCAGAGAAAATCGACGGCCCGGTGATCTCAAGCGTGGAAAGCTGGTATGATGAGCCTAAGTTTATCGATTACTGGGTTGATCAGGTGAAAAAAACAATGGACTCTATGGACGATGCTGAACGTGGAAAGAGTGTTGTCATCTTCTCGGCACACAGCCTGCCGGAAAAAATTCTTCAAAACGGTGATCCTTACCCGGATCAGCTTAAGGAAACCGCGAGATTGATTGCTGAGAAAGCAGGAATTAAGAATTATGAGATCGGATGGCAGAGTGAAGGGAATACTCCTGATCCTTGGATTGGACCTGACGTTCAGGATTTAACCCGTGACCTCTATGAAAAAGAAGGCTACGAAGCGTTTGTATACTGTCCTGTAGGATTTGTAGCCGACCACCTCGAGGTTCTGTATGATAACGATTTCGAATGTAAAGTCGTTACAGACGAACTGGGCGTGTCCTACTATCGTCCGGAAATGCCGAATGCTAAGCCGGAATTCATAGATTGCCTGGCTACAGTGATTGAAGAAAAATTAAAAGAGACAGACCGTTAAATTATTAGACCGCCCTGTTGAAAGTAAATGCGCAGGGCGGTTTTTGTATTGTGCGATGTAAAACCGAGATGTTGATTTTATTACGGCTCATTGTTCGTCGAATTAGGGGCGTTGTTGATCGAGTTTGCTCTTTTGTTCATCGACTTGCTTTTAAACGTCTTCTTAGCCGGGGAAGGAGAAGAGCCGTCCCAGGAGTCTCCTATCCCAACCCTTTCCGTCCAATATTCACAAGTACAATATCATCCGACGGCGGATTATGCAGCCCGGCCCGGACATCACGAAAATGTCGCTGCAGGGGGCTTGTTCTTGAGAGGCTTCTGGCACCGATGACACGCATAGCCAGGTCCACCACACGGTTTGCACTATTAGTGACTACATACTTTGTTGCGGCAAGTTCGGATGCTGACTCAGGCCGCTTTTCCGGTTTCTGTTCCCACTTATCCACTGTGCCATAGAGCACGTGGCGACATGTAAAAAGCTCCAGGTCGATCTCACCGATTTTCCGCTGGACTTCCGGTGTGTCTTTGATCGGCCCGGGCAGAGTGGAGGGGCTGAAGCTTTGTGCGAACGAAACTGCTTCATTTCGTGCGGCAGTGGCAATTCCCAAGTATACAGCGGGAACTTGCAAATACCAGCTTTCAGGTGAAGGTTTCCCAGAGTGTGTGAACAAGAGATCTTCCCCTTTAATATGGACGTGATCGAGGTAAAGGTCGTCACTTTTAGTTGCTCTCATGGAGATTGTGTCCCAAGTTTCCCTGACGCCTACGCCTGGAAGCCTGTGATCAACAAGAAACGTACCTTTCGTATCCGTCCCGCTGATTCGGGCTGTGACAAGAGAATAATCAAGTGCCACAGCCATAGAAGTGAACGATTTTGTTCCGTTGAGAACCCATCCACCGTCTTTTTTGACCGCACTTGTAGATGGCAACCCTCCTCTTGAAGGACTTCCCGTTATTGATTCAGTAGCGGCCTGATTCAATAATATCTGGTCATTTACGACTTTTCTGCATAACTGTTCGAAAGCCCTTCCCCGCCAGTTCTGTTTTTCCCCGGCTTCCAAAATTACACCGAGGTGCCACCCGAGGGACAAGGCAGTAGCGCCGTCCCCGGTCGCGATCAGCTCCTGGAACTCAAGGAACTGCCTGAGAGTTAAGCCCTCACCACCGTATTGCTTAGGTACGGTAAGAGCTAAAAAGCCGGCTTGCTTTAAGTCGTTGAAGTTTTCCTTTGGGAACAGGTTGTTCTCATCGTAGTAAGCAGCCCGGTCGCTGAATGTTTTGGATAGTTCTTCTGCTTTTCGTAAAATAGGAATCGTATCTGCAATTGCCATCGGGGTGTCCTCCTTCATTTTTATCCATAGTTGAAATAACCTCAAATAAGCCATTCGATAATAAAAGCTCATCTGGTTAACGTTTGCCTGAGCGAGGTGGCCCAAAGTCCATCCTCACAGCATCAATCTTCCATCCAGTCCGGGCGGTTGAACCCTTCAAAGTCTTCTTCGATGACTTTTTTAAAGGCGTCTGATTGAACGGCAGTTTTTATGTCTTCTACAAACTGTTCGTCAAGGTCTTCAGTCCGTACCACAATCTGGTTCTGAATTTCCGGCGGCATATTATCTACAACCAGGGCATCGTTCAGATCCATTCCTCCAGCAAGGGCGAAGTTTCCGTTTACTGCCGCAAGATCAAGAGAATCGAGGGACCTTGGCAGGTTCGCGGCTTCAATTTCTTTAAACTGCAGGTTCAAAGGGTTGCTGGTTACATCTGCCGGTGAGGCACGTATCGGGTCTGCGTCTTCACTGATTTCGATCAGGCCGGCATCGCGAAGAACTGTCAGTCCCCTGGACAGATTTGTCGGATCATTGGCCAAGCCAATCGTACTTCCTTCTTCAATCTCCCCGAGTGAATCGTATTGTTCAGAGTAAATGCCGATAGGGGCTGTCGGAACAGGAATGACAAGAGACAAGTCCATGTTACGGGTTTCGGTAAAAGCCGATAGATAAACTTCATGCTGATAGAGATTGGCGTCGAGAGACCCGTCGTCCAAGGACAAGTTTGGTTGGACGTAGTCACTGAATTCGACAATGCGCACATCGTATCCCATCTCCTCCAACGTGGGTTGAACGGCCCATTCAAGCATCTCTGTATAAGGAACGGTTCCCCCTAATACGAGTTCTTTTCTTTCTTTACCTGCGCTTTCATCTTCGCCGCACCCGGCCAGCAGTGCTGCCCCTGCCAGGAATGTGGCTAAAATACCTGCGTGTTTTCTTATCATCGGACCGTCTCTCCTTTCAATTTAAGATCTTTTTTCGTGACTTTATAAGCATAGCCAGGATGATCTTCGGGCAGGTCGGCATCGGTGTGTTCAAAAATCTTTTCTCTCAGAGTGCCTTTTTTATATTCTGTTTTATAAAGCCCTCTTGCTTGGAGTTCAGGAACAACGAGGTCAACAAACGCTTGAAGATCACCAGGTGAAACAAGGTGGTTCAGGTTAAAGCCGTCCACTCCTGAAGCTTCGAACTGTTTTTGAATTCCATCGGCTACTTCTTTTGGGTTCCCGACAATGCAGGTCTCCCGGTCAATGTGTTCAAACCTGCTTAGAACCTCGCGGATGGTCGGTTTCTTATCCCGATTACGGTCCACGGTTGCTTGTTTGTAGTGAGCGTGTTCCGTTTTTTTGAAATCAAAGGGAAGATCCTGATCCAGAGATTCGTAGAAAGCCAGGTCATGCCCGCTCGCTCCTGAGAACTGGGCTTTCGCAGAATCGACACTCCACAACTGATCGTACTCAGCGAATTTTTGTTCAGCTTCCTCTGTGGTAGGGGCAACTACGACATTTAAAAAGGAGAAGAACTTCAGGTGATCAGGATTCCGTCCAATCCGGCGGGCCTGCTCCCGAATATCGTCAATGTATTCCCTGATTTTTTCCGGTGTCGGTCCTCCTACAAAAATACATTCGGCGTGTTTAGCGGCAAATGCCCGGCCTTTATCCGACGTGCCCGCCTGGTAAAGAACCGGCGTCCGCTGAGGGGAAGGAGCACTTAAATGGGGACCGGCAACATTGAAAAACGTTCCCTGGTGATTAATTTGATGAACTTTTTCTGGATCCACAAGTGTCTTGTTATCCGAGTCTTCAACAACCGCATTGTCCTCCCAGCTTCCTTCCCAGAGCTTATAGGACGCTTCCAAAAACTCGTCAGCAATCGTGTAGCGTTTGTCGTGGCGGACCATGTCGCTCAGGCCGAAGTTCCTTGCTGCATTGGGCAGGTAAGAGGTGACCACGTTCCAGGCAATGCGTCCGTCGGTCAAATGGTCAAGGCTTGAGAATTTCCTGGCGTTAGTAAAGGGCTGTTCATAAGTTGTGCTCACGGTGATGGCAAAAGATAAATGCTCGGTCACACTTGCCATAAACGGAACCACGTAGGATGCATCTATTGCCGGAACTTGAAGGCCGTCCCGGATGGAGGGGGAACCGCTTTGTCGGTAAGTATCATATACGCCCAATACTTCAGCGAAGAATACAGCGTCAAATTTTCCTTTCTCAAGAAGCCTGGCTAGTTCCGCCCAGTAAGCAGGATCCGTGTATTCCCGGTGCCTTCTGCTTTCTTTGTGTTTCCAAAGTCCGTGAGAATTGTGCATCGCACTCGTCATGTCAAATGCATTTAAAATGATTTGTCTGGTCATTGTTAAAAACTCCTTTTATAATTTGAATTAATTATTCTCATATGTATACTTGGTTTAATTTCAAAAAGATGACATCGCTTATCTCCTTTCATACGAGTAAAATAAAAAACCCTCTTCCAAATAAGAAGAGGGTTGTGTAAGTACGGGAATGCGCCCGACTGTTCAACTCTTCCTATCTTCCGGAGCATTCTCCGATGGATTTAACACCTTTCAATTCCATTGAGGATTGAGGTTGTTGAAGTTTCACAGGGCCATATCCCTCCACTTCTCTTGATAAAAAGAAACGATATTCAGTTGGAAGATGCTGCTAACGTGATATTAGATAACAGTTTATCTGAGATAGTCAGACTATTCAATGATTATTTCGGACCATATTGTGAGTAGTGATTTCCTGGTGTAAATACCGGAGAATGAGCGAGAGCGAATATACAGTTCAAAAAAAATACCGTACGCTACACGCGTACGGCTCCTTACAGGGAGAGGAAATATGAGAAAGTGGGGGAGTTATGGTAGTTATATACCCGGCTTAAACAAGTCTAAACCTTTTTTTGAAAAAAATTAGTTATTTTTCTTGAAGTGTATGTTTCCTGCGAGTGCATAAAGGACAATCCAGGATGCGAAATGAGAGCTGAAATCTGTTGCGTCCTGCTGAGGATAAACCTCAACAAAGTCCATGCCGCCAACACCACGTTTGCATACTTCGTAAATGATTGTCAGGAGTTCATAGGATGTGAGCCCGTTGCCATCTGCCGGCCCGCCCGGATTAAAGGCGTGGTCGAGGACATCACTGCAGATGCTCAAATAAACAACATCGGTTTCTTTTGCAGCAATGTCATACACTTCGTTTGCGAATTTCCGCAGGTCTTCTGCCTCACGGACATCATTTACAGTGAGAGTGGTGGCTCCGACTTCTTTTGCAAGCCTCCCGTTTTCTGCTTTGTTTCTCGGCCCGTGTATACCGAGGTGTACAAGGCTTTCGTTACGGACGCCTTCCGTTTCATATAACCTGTAAAAAGGTGACCCGCGTCCGTAGGGGTCGCCCACAGAATGTTCGTTGTTGTCATAATGGGCATCAAGGTGTATGATGCCGACCTTCTTGCCGGCTGACTCGGTAAGCGCTTCAATAATCGGATAGGTAATGCCGTGGTCACCGCCGAGTGCAATAGGAAAAGCACCTGTACTCCAGATTTTTTTGGCAAACTCTTTGATTTTATTTTTCGTATCCTCCGGCTCGGCAGGTGTTACTGCAACATCTCCCATGTCACCGAGTGTCACATGTTCAAACACATCAATGTGATCGAGTTCCGGGAGGTATCCGCTGTACCTGCCGGAGGAGAGCCTCATTACTTTGGGGCCGAGTTCACACCCCGTATAATCGCCCCAGGTGACAGCTCCTTCCCAGGGAACACCATAAACGATGGCGTCAACGTCTTTAACAGATTCAGGAGATTTTACGAGGTTTTTTGCACCTAAAAAGCAGGGTGTATTACCGTAGATCATTTTTTCAGACATAGTTCAGAGCCTCCTTGGAAATTAAGGTTACTTATTAAATATAGCCGTTCCGTCTAAGGGAAAAACCATCATTTTATTATTTTTACGTTTCTGCAACAATGGAGTAACTAAGAGTAACACTCCTATTATGATTTGGTTTCAAGTTGAACATGCATAGATCCTTACCTGACAACAGGTGTCAAAATATGTCGAAATGACAGAAGTGACCGCGGAATATGGGGAAGAGGGATTTGATTTGTCGGTAAATTCAGTGGGACAAGTAAAGTAATATCCCTTATACTTAGTAAAGGTAAAAAAAATAAGGGGAATAGTCATGGACACAAAATGCACAAAAACAAAAACAGTTGTCTTGTTGCTGGCTGAAGAGAAGAGAAGTATTTTAAAGTCTGTGTTAGTAAAACTACCTTATTACCGGCATGCTCAGGACGAACGGGTAAAGGAAAAATTATCAGAACTTTTTGACACTATGATGGAGTTTTTAGATGGAATCTCAGACGATAATCTCACTGCCTGCGGGCGGGATGTAGCAAAATTCCGTGAAGACAAAGGTGTAAACTTTGAAGAGTTTCTTAATTCATTCGATGAGACCAGGTTTGTTGTTGCGGAATATATAGAAGCACTGCCCATTGAAAAAAGTGAAAAGAATGAAGCGCTGCTGCGGCTCAACGAATTCTTCCTGTTAATTCAAAAACAGACGTGCCTCCATTCGGCTCACCTGAGTAATATTCAATTAAAAAAGAAAGAAGAACTCCTGCATTCTCTAGAAGAAGACAGGATGGAGATACTCGGAAGAATTTCCACCAGTTTTGCCCACGAATTCCGTAATCCATTGACGTCTATTAAAGGATTCGTGCAGCTTCTGGAGAGAAGAATGCCTGAAGACTTGCATGAAAAAGCATACATTGACTATATCAATCACGAAATTGAAGGACTTGAGGAGAATGTAAATCAATTTCTCATGCTGTCCAATACAAAAAATCACCAGGATGAACTGTCAGAAACAATCTGGTTTCATCACCTGTTATTATCAGTAACTGAAGCTTTCAGACCAGTTTGTTCTGAAAACGATATCAGACTGACACTTGAAATATCCGATACGTTAATTACAAAGGGATCGGAAGAACAACTGAGGCTCGCTGTAATGAAAATCATTCATAATGCAGTGGATGCCCTCATGTATGTCAATCATGAACGGACAATCTTTATCAGAGGGCAATTGGAGGATAATCTCAATAAAATCTACATCGAGAACAACGGTCCGAAAATACCCGACTACCTTTTGGAAACGATCTTTGATCCTTTCGTAAGCACGAAAGAATTAGGAAAGGGTCTGGGGCTGAGTGTGTGTAAGCAGATAATTGAAAAGCATGGCGGGACACTTCAATGTGTATCCGGCAAAGAAAAAACCACTTTTGAAATCTGTCTTCCCTACGGCTGAGAATCTGGAAAAAGCGTGTTTTTTAAAAAATGATATGCTATGATAAAATGTAGTCTTGCTAGAAAAGAATATATAACAGATTGATCACGCTTCAGTAGGAGTGTTGTTTTTGTGAATAGAGATTGGGACCCGGTCGACCTTTTAAGGCATTACAGGCACGACTGGCTGAATCATTTGCAACTGATAAAAGGAAACCTTGCTCTTGGGAAAACAGAGCGTGTAGAAGTGTTACTTGATGAAATTATTCAGCAGGCTAAAAATGAAAGCAAGTTATCTAATATTAATGGAGGCCTTCTCGCAGAGCGACTGCTCACGTTTAATTGGGAGGCTCACAATTTCCGTCTGAGTTTTGAAGTGATAACGGATTCTTGTCATCTTGATACTAAGGAAATGGAAATCCTTCATGTTACAGAACGTCTTTTAGAGTGGTTTGACCACCATTGCTATGCTGGTGCGGACAACCACCTTATTTTTGTCATAAATGAGGCAGAGGGAGTTCCTGTAATTGAGTTTGATTTTCAGGGTA
Organism: Alteribacter keqinensis; assembly: GCF_003710255.1. Lineage (NCBI taxonomy): Bacteria > Bacillati > Bacillota > Bacilli > Caryophanales > Bacillaceae > Alteribacter > Alteribacter keqinensis. The sequence continues at coordinate 380,210 of NZ_RHIB01000001.1, forward strand.
AACTGATTACTGAATCAGTTTCGATCAGTGACCTGGAGCAGGCAGTCGGTCCCGGGGAACAAGTGGAGATAGAAGAGGTGGCAATGGGACAGGAAGAATGTTTCATCAGACTCCATTTTATTATTGAAGAGCGGCTTTGAACAATTAGAGGTGAAGCAGAATGTTTGTAGATAAGGTTAATATTTATGTAAAAGCAGGAGACGGCGGGAATGGGATCGTGGCTTACCGTCGTGAGAAGTATATTCCGGATGGCGGCCCTGCAGGTGGTGATGGAGGCCGCGGTGCAGATGTGGTCTTTGTCGTAGACGAGGGTCTTCGTACGCTGATGGATTTTAGATATCAAAGGCATTTTAAAGCAGAACGAGGAGAAAATGGCCGTCCGAAAAACCAGCACGGTAAAGGCGGAAAAGAAATGGTTGTCCGTGTTCCTCCTGGAACAACTGTAGTAGATCAGGATACAGGAAAAGTTATTGCTGATTTGACAGAGGAAGGACAAAAGCATGTGGTCGTCAAAGGCGGACGGGGCGGAAGAGGGAACTCCCGTTTTGCCACACCTGCAAACCCGGCCCCTGAGCATGCTGAAAACGGACAGCCTGGGGAAGAGCGTAACCTGACCCTTGAGTTGAAAGTGCTGGCAGATGCAGGGTTAGTCGGATTTCCAAGTGTCGGGAAGAGTACGCTGTTAAGTGTGGTTTCGGCTGCTAAACCGAAAATTGCAGATTACCATTTCACAACACTTGCACCGAACCTAGGTGTAGTTGAAACAGAAGATTCACGCGGGTTTGTTATGGCCGACCTTCCTGGTTTGATTGAAGGTGCCCACTCAGGCGTGGGACTGGGTCATCAATTTCTTCGTCATATTGAGCGGACAAGGGTAATCGTTCATGTCATTGATATGTCAGGACTTGAAGGAAGGGATCCTTATGAGGATTACCTGACCATTAATGAAGAGCTTAAGCAGTATAAAATGAGGCTCACAGAGCGCCCGCAGATTATTGTGGCAAACAAAATGGATATTCCTGAAGCAGAGGAGCACCTGGAAGCGTTTCGTGAAAAAGTAGAAGAAGGCGTTCAAATCTTCCCGATTTCAGCAGTAACGAAGAAGGGGCTTAGAGATCTTCTGCATGCAATCGCTGATAAAATTGAGACAACCGATGAGTTCCCTCTTTATGATGAGGAGGAAAAAGAACAGCGCGTTCTTTATAAGTTCGAGAAGAAAGAAGCACCGTTTACGATCAGTCGTGATGACGATGGTGCCTTCATCATAGAAGGGGCAGACATTGAAATGGCCTTTAAGATGACGGACTTTAACCGTGACGATTCCGTTCGCCGATTCGCACGTAAAATGCGTCACATGGGAATTGATGATGCATTGAGGGAGAAAGGTGCTGAAAACGGAGATACAGTACGTATTCTTCGCTATGAGTTTGAATTTGTTGAATAACGTTTTATACAAAAGGGCTGCAGACTGCAGGCCCTTTTCTTTATCCAAAGAGATGTGTTGGGACGAAAGAGGAAAGTTCGGGGGTCTGTCCCCGCACAATTGAGGGTGTTCTCTTGACAGAGGATGTTTCTAGATCGAGGAGGTGATGGCGGGGCCGGAGTATAGTATATTCTCTTTCTCTTTATATCGTCCAAGAGTCTTCATAACCCGTGGAAAGTTCCCCGTAAACCCGTCCCAACTCTTAAAAAATTTACTTAAACTCTCCATAACGTCCCCTCAAACCATCCGACCTGCTGGGAAACGGGAAATTGTACTTCACTGGTAGGGAGGGAAGCACATTAACAAAGTATCCAACCAGCAATTCTTGAAAAACTGGTACATCCAAATTCATTTTTACTCTTTCTTTTTCAGGACAAAGGCCATTATAATAAAGAATATTACATCAGAGAGCATGAAGGTGGTGATCTTGGTGAAACGAAAAACAGATCATTTTTATTTAGTAAGGGAAGATATGCTTTCAGAAGCGATGCTGAAGACGGTCGAGGCAAAAAAACTTCTGGAGAGCGGTAAAGTAGAAAATGTGAGTGAAGCGGCAGAGCTCCTTGACATGAGCAGAAGTGCTTATTACAAATATAAAGATGGTATTTTTCCATTTCATGCGATGGTAAAAGAAAAGATCGTCACCCTTTCCATCCATCTTGAGGACCAGTCCGGTGCCCTCTCAAAGCTTCTGGCCATTATTGCAGAAGAAGGTGGGAACGTTTTGACGATTAACCAGACCATACCTCTTCAGGGACGCGCTAACCTTACCCTGTCAATTGAAACAGCTGCCATGACCTCCAATATCAACAGACTGGTATACAGAATTGAAACACTTGAGTATATAGAAAGAGTCGAGGTTATCGGCTCAGGAACTTAAGTATCAGATTACAGAAGGTGGCATCAGACAATGAACGTTGGATTTTTAGGACCTGCCGGGTCTTTTTCTCATGTGGCAAGCCAGACACTCTTTCCGGATGCCTTGCATAAACCGTACTCCACCATTCCCGACAGCATTGATGCTGCAAAAGAAGGTCAAATAAATATTGCTGTGGTCCCTCTTGAAAACACCATTGAGGGATCCGTTAATATAACACTTGATTATATCCTGCATTATCAAAAGCTCGAAATAATAAAAGAATTAACAATACCGATTGATCAGCATCTTATGGTGCACCCTGACTGGAGTTCTTCATGGCAAGACAAGATTACAACCGTTTTTTCACACCCACATGCGGTGGCGCAGTGTCATTTATTTATCCGTAAAAACCTGCCTGATGCAAAAGTGGAGCACATCGATTCAACAGCTGCTGCGGCAAAGTACGTAAGTGAACACCCGGATGAACCTGTTGCAGCAATTGCCAACAAAGGGGCAGCAGGCATTTACCGGTTGGATGTAGTACAGAATCGAATTAATGATTACCAAAACAACCATACCCGTTTTGTAGCATTGTCAGAAAAAACAATCACAACGAAGCGCACTATCGGAAGGACTTGTTCGCAAACAGGTATTAAGACGACCCTCGTCATTACGCTTCCGGAAGACCATTCAGGAGCCCTTCATCAGGTGTTGTCGGCATTTTCCTGGCGGCGGCTTAATCTGACAAAAATTGAATCCCGTCCAATGAAAACGGGGCTCGGAAATTATTTCTTTATTATTGATGTGGAAAAAGAACTGGACGACATCCTTCTTCCGGGTGCGATTAAGGAAATCGAAGCCCTTGGATGCGGAGTATCAGTTCTTGGGAGCTACCCTTGTTATCTGCAAAAAACATAAGGGTTGAAGCATAAAGCGTAAGCTGTCCTGTTAGGTTATTAAAGGACAGCTTCTTTTTTATTTGATTTCAACGCTGTTTTCACCAAGGATAAAGAAGCTATTACACCCGAAGGCTCCTGCGGGAGGGGACGGCAAGGTAAGATAAGATAAGATAAGATAAGACCCCGCAACTAGGAGAAGGGCACTGAAAAAGTCTTCGCTGAAAATAACGTCGCCACTTTAGTGCTGTGTTAAAAATCATTGTATTTTATAAAAGTGATGATTGGAGCGAATGCGCGCAAATCAATATCTCACTTTAACAAAGCTGTTTTAATAATGGCCTTGTTCAGTGTCGTTTAGGAGCTTGAGTAGGCTTACCCGCATCCTGTAAAAAGCGAAGGATAGGTCTGCGGACTCGTGTTTATAAGAAAAGGAAAATAGGAGCATTATACGAAAACAACGAACTCCAATACTATTCACTGGTTATACATCCCGTATTTTTATCATAAAATTGTGAAGAAAAGGACTGTACGGTTGTTAAGGTGATGATGTGACCATTCGCCCATCCTTGCATAGGATGTAATGAATACGTATGGGAGGGATCACAGAAAGTGAAAATACACATTGTTCAAAAAGGTGATACACTCTGGAAGCTTTCGCAAAAATACGGTGTTAACTTCGAGGAGTTGAAAGCCGCAAATAGTCACCTGTCAAATCCGGATCTCATCATGCCTGGAATGAAGATAAAAGTTCCTTCAGGTGGAGTCCAGGCTAAAGTTGCTGGTGCTGCAAAAGAAGCGCCGATAGCAGGAGCAGCAAAGGAGGCGCCTGTCGCAGCAAAGGAAGCACCTGTAGCTCCTAAGGAGGCTCCTAAAGAAGCACCTAAAGAAGCACCAGTTGCCCCGCAAAAGAAAGCACCTTCAATTAAGGAAGAAAAAGAAGCGCCGGTAGCAAAGGCTGCACCTCCTCAACAACCGGCTTATAAATTGCAACAGAAGATGAATTTCAATTTTTACAAGCAGAAGCAGGAACCTAAAAAGGAATATCCGAAGGCAGCGGCACCACCGAAAATGCCTAAGCCTAAAGAACAGCCGAAAAAAGCAGCTCCAGCTGCAAAAGAAGAGCCTAAAAAAGCAGCTCAAAAGCAAGCGCCCAAACAGCAGCCAAAAATGCAGCCGAAACAACAGCCAAAGCAGCAGCCTAAAACAGCCCCTCAACAGGTGAAAGGGCAGCAGGCTCCTAAACAGGCACAGCCAAATCAGATGATGCCTCAGCAGGTAATGGGTATGCAGGCACAGCCAAATCAGATGATGCCTCAGCAGGTGATGGGTATGCAGGCACAGCCAAATCAGATGATGCCTCAGCAGGTGATGGGTATGCAGGCACAGTCGAATCAGATGATGCCACAACAGGTGATGGGTATGCAGGCACAGTCGAATCAGATGATGCCTCAGCAGGTGATGGGTATGCAGGCACAGCCCAATATGATGATGCCACAGGTGATGGGCCAGCAAATGATGCCGCATCATCACTGTTACCCATATCCGATCAGTCCTGTTATGCCAGGGTGTGCATGTCAGGGGGGCTATGGTATGATGCCACAGGTAATGGGTATGCAGGCACAGCCAAATCAGATGATGCCACAGGTAATGGGGCAGCAAATGATGCCGAATATGATGATGGATGAGAACATGATGATGAATCACGATGACCTCTTGAATGATGATGATTTTGAAACAGATGATATGGATACAGCAGGTCTTTACCAGCCTGGTGACATGGCTCATATGTATGGAGACTTAACTGAACAGCAGTTTCAGCCCCAACAGATGCAGCAATTTATGCAAAATCCGAATTGGTATGGTGCCAATGGCTACGGTATGATGAACCGATACCACATGGGCCAGCAACCTTATTATCAGGGCTGGAATCAAAAGAGTCAGGAAGATGAAAATCAATAAGATGTGAAGAAAGGTACTCATAGGCGGATGCTCTATGGGTGCCTTTTTATTCTTGTTGTTCTTCGAATCACCTCCTGAAATCCCTTATAATTCCAGGCCTTTGTCCTTTGTAAGACAGGAGCTGTTTCCTTTAACTAACAGAATCATTTTTCCTCCAGAGCCACATCCTAAGTGGTGAAAGGAGGGTTAAAAATATGAAGAAATGGTTTATGAGCTTAACCGCAGCTGTCATGCTGGTTGCAGGTTTAACAGGCTGTGGCGGTAATGGTGATATGAATGACGAGGGTGAGCAGGAAGGCTTCTTCACCAGAGGTTACAATAACCGGACAACTGGTCAGGATGCTGGAGGCTACCTTAACCGCCGTCAAGGTATGACTGGCACATACTACGGTCAGAACTATGGTTATAATAACTATGGGATGAACCGTGGCCGTGAAACGGAGCGTTATGGAACAAGAGCTTCCAACTACGGTAATCCAATGACTGGTTACAAAACCCGCGCCAGAGGTGTGGACCGTAACACAAACCTTGGATTAAACCGTAACCGAAATACCGGCTTTGGTATGCGCGGTAATACAGTGCGTGGCGCTGGAAGAGGTATCGTTGGTAACAACAGACCTGGCATGGTCGATAACAACGGGATCCTTAACCGATTCCAGGCAACGGGCAACCGATTCGGCGGTTATGACAATCACCAGCGTTATTCCACAAAAGGACAAGCTTCTCAAGGTAACCGCTACTCAGGCTACTATGACGGTGAAGAAGGTCATAAAGCACGTCGCATTGCCAACCGTGTAGAAGACATGGACAATGTTGAAGACTGCCGCGTTATTGTAAATGGCAATGATGTTGTCGTTGGTCTGGACGTACGTGGTGAAAGCCAGAGAACAGAACAAAAAGTCCGCAGGCTTGTTTCTAAAATGGACGACGATATGGACGTCTACGTTGTAACAGAGCAGGAGCAGATGGACCGGGTTCGTTCGATGGATGACCGTCTCAGAGCGGGAGAACCATTTGAAGAAGTCGGCGCTACATTTAATGATATGGTTCAAGATCTTGGAAGAGCCATTCAACGACCGTTCGAACGTTCACGATAATATGGATTGAGGCAGGTTGCTCAGGCGATCTGCCTCTTTATTTGCCAGACGCCCTCTCTTCTGAAAATTTATTCTATAATTGATTTTAGTTTAAGATGGGGAAAAGATGGCCGGACATTCCACTTAAGCACAGAAAAGGAAGGCAGGATGTGAAAAAGGGGAAGGTATTCACAAAAATATCGAGAGAGATCTTTACAACATTTCGAAAAGGCGGTGATGATCCATCAGTTAATGCATCGCTTAAAGCAGCGATAGCGAAAGCAAAAGCGGCTAATATGCCGAATGATAACGTTGAGCGAACGATAAAAAAGCGACTGGTAACCTTGATGGTGTCATTTATGAAGATATTACATACGAGGGATACGCTCGACACGGGGTGGCTGTCTATATTGAAGGGCTCATAGACAACAAAAACCCTACAGCAGCAGAAGTTCGTCTTGCCTTTAACAAAAATGGGGGAAGCCTGGTGAGAGTGGGTGTGTGACTTTTATGTTTGAGAGAAAAGGTTTCTTCGTCATCGAAACAAGAGGGGAGGAAAAGGGTGAGCAGATAACCCTTAATGCGATTGAAGCTGGTGCAGAATATGTGGTTGAGCACCCCGGTTTTGTAGAAGTACTGACTGAACCGGAGGCCTATCATGACGTGATGGAACCATTAATGAATAAGGATATCACTCCCCTGAATCTGAAATTGCAATGGTGCCTAATGTGAAAACTTTCCTTACTGAAGAAGAAGCAGAAGAGGTCCTGAGCCTTGTTGAGGCCCTTGAGGTCAATGACGATGTGCAAAGTGTGTATCATAATCTTGAAATTCTATAAAAGTACGGATAAACATTCTCATCCTGGGAAACACTAAGTGTAGCTACGGGATGGGACTTTTTTTGTCTCTGAACCGGGTGTTTGTAAGGAGGCGGATTGCCATGCTTGCTGTTACAGTAGGTCCGGTAAAATTACATAAAAAGAAAGCAATACTGTTTCTTTTACCTTTATTATGTCTTGTTTTGTTTATTTCCCAGCCTGAGAGTGTCGCTGAAGAAAATGACGATACAGGGGCATATCAAGTAACAGGCCCGTTAACGATGGAAGTTGTATTGCAAAGGGAATACCTCGATGGCGAAATAAGTGAAGAAACGGTTGAAGAAGTCATCTGGTCCATGGAAGATTTCTGGTCTTTCTATAGTGACTGGCAGCTTGTTGGTCAATCGGCAGAACAGGTTGTTTTTAAACAGGAAGTGAATGATATCTCTCCTTTGCTTAAACTGAATGGCTACTTCGGACTTTCAGAAGGAGGGACCCTCAGTATTTTCAACGGCAGGCCTGAGGATAATGAGGTCATTCAGTCATTTTTTCAAATCCATACAGACCGATTAAAAAGTCAGGCTCAAAGTGAACTTCAAAAAGGGATCCCTGTGTCTACCAAGGATCAGTATCTGGATGTGATCCAGATGTATGAAAAATACGCAAAAACAGACCTGTAAACTAACGGCCATCTCTGAAGTGAAAGCGGAGGTGGTCTTTTTTGATCTTCTGAAATAATCCAAAAGAAAAAGAGCTCGGGAATAGTAAAGCGACTGTTATTAGTAAAAACCAATTTCAAAACACTTTTACTGCTTTCCTCTCGTTTTTTATCCCTCCCTCTTTGCGCCTGTTTATGCTAATATAGAAATATATGTTCGCATGAGGAGAGATTTCGTGATTGAATTTGTTACGGGAAGATTAAGTTATATTGATACAGAATATATGGTCCTTGATGTTAATGGCATCGGATACCTTGTTTATTGTCCAAACCCGTTCAGCTTTCAAAAACATGAAGGCAGCACGGTTACTGTGTATACATACCAGCATGTTCGTGAAGATGCATTAAAATTATTCGGATTTCATAACCGCGAAGAGAGAAGACTTTTCGAAAAACTTCTGCAGGTATCGGGAATCGGCCCGAAAGGTGCTTTGGCAATCCTTGCTGCCGGAGCGCCGGAACGTGTTGTTTCAGCAATTGAAGAGGAAGACGAAAAGTTTCTTGTGAAGTTCCCTGGTGTAGGAAAAAAGACAGCCCGTCAGATTATACTGGATCTTAAAGGGAAACTCCCGGAATGGATGCCATCCCTTCTGGATCATGACGGCCATCCTGTTAATGAAGCAGGGCATAAACGAATAGCCGGAAACAAAGAGCTTGATGAAGCCGTGGAAGCACTGAAAGCTCTGGGATATGTTGATAAAGAAATTAACCGGGCAATGCCAGTCCTTAAAGATAAAGACCTGACAACCGACGCATATATAAAAGAGGCATTAAAATTAATGCTGAAAGTTTAGGCTTATGTTCATATGGGATCGGAGGATATCGAAATGGAAGAACGGATTGTGAGCGGAGAGACCCAGAGAGAGGAAGAGTGGGCAGAGCTGTCCCTCAGACCTCAGCGACTCTCCCAGTATATCGGTCAGCAGACGGTTAAAGAAAATTTAAAAGTATTCATTGAAGCGGCAAAAATGCGCGAGGAGTCACTCGACCATGTCCTTCTTTACGGACCGCCCGGACTTGGCAAGACAACCCTGGCAACGATCATTTCAAATGAAATGGGCGTTAATTTAAGAACGACTGCGGGTCCTGCCATTGAGCGACCCGGAGATCTGGCTGCCATCCTCACAGCCCTCGAGCCCGGCGATGTGCTGTTTATCGATGAGATTCACAGGTTAAACCGAGCTGTGGAGGAGGTACTCTACCCTGCAATGGAGGACTTCTGTCTTGATATTGTTATCGGTAAAGGCCCCTCAGCACGGTCTGTCCGGCTTGATCTGCCTCCTTTCACCCTGGTTGGGGCAACGACACGGGCGGGGATGCTGTCAGCTCCACTGAGAGACCGGTTTGGTGTGGTATCCAGGCTTGAATATTACACACATGAGGAACTGTCCGAAATTGTAACGAGGACAGCTGATGTAATGGAGGTTGAGATAGATGTCAATGCCAGTGCTGAAATTGCGAGACGTTCAAGGGGAACGCCGCGAATTGCCAACAGGCTTCTCAGGCGCGTACGGGACTTTGCCCAGGTGAGAGCAGACGGAAGTGTTAATGATGCAATCACAAATCAGGCGCTTGAGCTTTTGCAGGTGGATAAAGAAGGACTCGATCACATTGATCATAAACTTCTCAGAGGTATGATTGAGAAATTCAGAGGCGGTCCGGTCGGGCTCGATACGATTGCGGCCACCATTGGCGAAGAATCTCACACCATAGAAGATGTTTATGAACCTTATTTGTTACAAATTGGCTTTTTACAGAGGACTCCCCGGGGAAGAATGGTAACACACAGAGTTTACGATCATTTTAACCTGGAGGTGCCAAAGCTTTGATAAGTATACCTAAGCTGCTCATCACTCTTGGAGCAGTCCTGATTATAGCAGGCCTTATCTGGCAGGTGGGAGGACGGTTTGTTAATTTAGGAAAGTTGCCGGGAGACATCCTGTTTACCCGGGGAAATACAACCGTTTATTTTCCAATCGTTACATCTATTGTAATAAGTATTGTACTTTCTTTGATTTTCTATTTTATCGGCCGTATGAGGTAAGTTACCGGACCCGGATTTCCGGGTTCGCTTTATTTGTGTACAGAAAAGTCTCCCTCATCATGGAAAATTGATACAGGGTTGTGGTCCTGAAAAAGAAAGTGGCGGTTGAGGCTTGTTTTTACTATACTAAGTAGGCATATATTTTTTGTAGGAAAGAAGAGGTAGTTTTATGGACGTTTCACAGTTTGATTTTAACCTTCCGGACCGTTTGATCGCGCAAACGCCGTTAAGAGACCGGACACAATCCCGTCTCCTTGTAATGAACAGAAAAATTGGTGAGATTGAGCACCGGACTTTTACTGATATGCTGAGTTACCTGCAGGAAGGAGATGCCCTGGTCATTAATAATACCCGTGTTATTCCGGCAAGGCTTCTGGGAATGAAGGAAGAAACAGGGGCAAAAATCGAAGTGTTATTGTTAACCGATAAAGGTGAGCACACGTGGGAAGCTCTTGTAAAGCCTGCGAAAAGACTCAAGGTGGGCACGAAGGTGAACTTTGGTGATGGTAAGCTGACTGGCACATGTGTGAAAGAACTGCCGGAGGGACGCAGAGAAATTCAGTTTTCTTTTGATGGTATCTTCCACGAAATTCTGGACGAGCTTGGTCAGATGCCGCTCCCGCCTTATATTCAGACTCAGCTTGATGAAAAAGATAGATATCAGACTGTTTATGCCAAACACCGTGGATCGGCAGCAGCACCTACTGCCGGGCTTCACTTTACAGAGGAATTGCTCGCTGAAGCGGTGAATAAAGGTATAACAATCGTCAACATCACCCTTCACGTGGGCCTTGGCACCTTCAGACCGGTTTCAGTGGACGATGTGAAGTCTCATAAAATGCATGCGGAATTTTACCAGATGGATGAAGAAGCTGCCCGTAAGTTGAATGACGTAAGGCAGCAAGGAGGCCGTATCATCGCGGTAGGAACTACGTCAGCAAGGACCCTCGAGACCATTACCCGTGACCATGGGGGAGAGTTTGTTGCTTCTTCAGGATGGACGGATATCTTTATTTACCCTGGTTTTTCGTTTAAGGCACTCGATGGTCTTCTAACCAATTTTCACCTGCCAAAATCCACACTCGTCATGCTCGTAAGTGCTTTTGCAGGCCGTGAGAACGTATTGAAGGCATACAACGAAGCGGTTGAAAAAGACTACCGGTTTTTCAGTTTCGGCGACGCCATGCTGTTGATTTAAGGATTAATTTAAGGAAGTGAATGAAATGCCACCAATCACATATGAACATATAAAAACTTGTAAACAGTCCGGGGCCAGACTTGGCATCGTCCATACCCCGCACGGTTCTTTTGAGACCCCGGTCTTCATGCCGGTCGGGACTCTTGCCACTGTAAAAACGATGAGCCCTGATGAGTTAAAGGAGCTTGGTGCGGAAATTATTCTGAGTAACACTTATCACCTCTGGCTCCGTCCGGGACATGAGATTGTCAAAGAAGCAGGAGGGCTTCATAAGTTCATGAACTGGGATAAGCCGATTTTGACGGATTCGGGCGGATTTCAAGTGTTCAGTCTGAGTGATATGCGAAAGATTACGGAAGAAGGGGTCGAGTTCCGGAACCACCTGAGCGGGGAGAAGATGTTCCTTTCCCCTGAAGGGGCGATGGAGATTCAGAATGCCCTTGGCCCTGATATCATGATGGCTTTTGATGAGTGTCCTCCCTATCCTGCAGAACATGATTATATGAAGGCTTCTGTAGAGAGAACGACCCGCTGGGCAGAGCGGTGTCTCAAAGCCCACAAGCGCCCCGGCGAGCAAGGGCTTTTTGGTATTGTTCAAGGAGGAGAATACGAAGATTTACGCAGACAAAGTGCAGAGGATCTTGTGTCTCTTGATTTTCCCGGCTACGCTATCGGAGGGTTAAGTGTCGGAGAACCGAAAGACGTTATGAACCGGGCCCTTGAGTTCACAACACCTCTACTGCCTGAAAACAAACCTCGTTACCTTATGGGAGTAGGATCTCCTGACTCCTTAATTGACGGAGCTGTTCGCGGAGTGGATATGTTTGACTGTGTGCTGCCTACCCGTATAGCAAGAAACGGAACGCTTATGACCAGTGAAGGACGTCTTGTTGTAAGAAATGCAAAGTATGCACGCGATTTCCGACCTCTCGATGAAAGGTGTGAATGCCATGTATGTAAAAATTATTCCAGAGCCTATATTCGTCACCTTATTAAGGCGAATGAAACATTTGGATTCAGACTGACAAGCTATCACAACCTGTTTTTCCTGGTAAATCTCATGGAAAGAGTCAGAGAGGCAATCCGGGAGGACCGGCTGCTTGATTTCAGAGAAGAGTTCTTTGAGGCATATGGTTTTAACAAAAAAGATGCGAAGAATTTTTAACTTACAGGGAGAGTTTCCCCGTTAAATGGTTAAAAACATGTTTATATTCAAACATTTTCGTATGTTTTACATGTTTTCATTGATTTTCACGTATAAAATTGTCTACAATAGTACGGGAGAGTCAACAATCAGTAACAGAGGAAGATCTCTTATGAATGATCATATATACTGATCGGGATTGATTTGAAAGGGGTGAAACTTATGGATATGTTAGGTGCAATTGTACCATTACTACTTATGTTCGCGATCTTTTATTTTCTTTTGATCCGTCCGCAGCAAAAACGCCAGAAGAAGATTCAGCAGATGCATTCTTCTCTTGAAAAAGGTGATAAAATTATCACAATCGGCGGCTTGCACGGAACGATTGATGCTCTTGATGACGAACGCATCATCGTCGTTGTTGATAATGGAAGTAAACTTACGTTCGACCGCCAGGCCGTTCGTGACGTAACAAACAAAGACTAATTAAAAAACCAGCTCCTTTTGGGGCTGGTTTTTTCGTTGCGAATTTTCATCGTCTATTCCCTAAAATTCCCTCCTATCAGATTGACCCCGAGAATCCCTCCCAACACACTGGCACCGGTGTAACCGGCGTGCATAAGGGACTGCTGCAAATCAAAGAGCTGGTTGTATCCCAGGAACTGAACGAGAAAAATGACGAGGGTGTACAGGACAGCTGTAGCACCTCCAACTAGCCAGCCTTTTCGTTTTGCTTTCCCGCCGGCAATAAAACCGCCAATGAACACAGCAAGAAAGGAGAACAACACGAGAAACCAGGCTACTGAACTTTCTTCCATTGAACTGAAGCGTAAAAATAGCGAAACGATAAAGCTCGCTGCGAGTACAAGGGTTAAAATGGCCAGGATACCGTACAGGGCACTTGAGAATATTTGTCTTTGTTCCATAAACTCATACCTCCTCTTATAGTTGCGTTTAGTAAATTCTATTCAACTTGTACAAATTTAGACGAGCAATTTACGTGAGTAAACATGATTGTCCATGCAGGTTCATAGAATGAACTGAAAAGAGGGAGGGGCTGTCTGAATGGATCTCATTCTCACGTTTGTTATCTTTGTGATCAGCTACGTGTTTATTATCAGTGAGAAATATAACAGAGCACTCGTAGCCTGTCTTGGGGGCGTGGCTATGCTGTTTGCCGGTGTGCTCGATTTAAATACTGCGTTTATGGAACATATTGACTGGCATACGATTGTTCTTTTACTGTCAATGATGATACTTGTATCGATTACAAGTCAGAGTGGTTTTTTTGAGTACGTGGCGATATCTCTGGCTAGGATTGTGAAAGGCCGTCCTTTACCATTGTTAATAATGGTCTCTACGTTAACCGCGGTTGGTTCTGCATTCTTAAATAACGTTACAACAGTTCTGCTCGTTGTCCCCATCGTTTTCACACTTACTAAATTACTTAAAATATCTGCAATTCCATACTTACTGGCTACGATTTTAGCTTCAAATATTGGAGGTACTGCAACGCTCATTGGTGATCCTCCAAACCTGATGATTGGTCAGGCTGTTGAACACTTAACGTTTAATGCTTTTCTTATTCACCTCGGACCGGTCGTTTTGTTTATTTTTATCGTGATCATGTGCTGGGTAACTTTTCTTTACCGCGGGCAGCTTCATGTGTCATTGGAAGAACGAAAAGCCCTCATGGCTCTCAGACCGGCCGATTTTTTACGGCATAGAAGGCTTCTTGTGAAATCCGTATTTGTTTTGTCTGTAACAACACTTGGTTTTTTACTGCAGCCCCTAATGTCTGTGGAATTAACCAGTGTAGCCATGGCGGGAGCTCTTCTGCTGATGTTTTTGACACATGATGAGCAGCAGACAGAAGAGGTGTTTCAGTCCATTGAATGGGTAACGCTGTTTTTCTTTGTCGGGTTATTCATGCTTGTGGGCGGACTGAAAGAGGTGGGGATCATTGACCAGATTGCAAGTTCAATTATTCATTATACAGACGGGGACCTTCCAAAAACGGCTATGCTTATTTTGTGGGTATCAGGTTTATTGTCCGGGTTCGTAGATAATATCCCGTTCGTTGCGGCCATGATCCCTGTTATTCTTGAATTTCAGGAATATGGTATGACCAACCTTGATCCTCTTTGGTGGGCGCTGGCACTTGGGGCATGTCTTGGGGGGAACGGCACGCTGATCGGTGCTAGTTCAAACGTAATTGTCGCGGGAATGGCGGTCAGGGCGAAGCAGCCGTTCACCTACATTGATTTTCTGAAAATAGGTGCACCTGCTGCAATTGTGTCCTTTGTGATTTCGAGTATCTATATTTACTTCAGGTATCTTATTTATCTGTAGAAATTATCAGAAGAAGGTGTCTTAAAACGATAAAGTAAATTGGCAATGGCTGCTCACGATGCTCGTACGGCTGTAAAAAAACTACTCCTGCAGGCTTTTAAAAGAGCGAAGCAGTTTGATTCATTGCTTCGAGGTTGATCCAAAGGTAAAAAACGACCTTAGGTCAACCTATTCGTTTTGTTCTTCCAACTATTACAATGTACACAATCGTGAGCTTCGGTGAAACTAAGGCTGAATGAAGTTCGTTTAGCGAGGAGCGGGAGTTGTGGATATTGGAACGATTGCAGCCAGGACGATCGTCATTTATTTTGTCATCCTTCTCGTTTTACGAATGATGGGAAAACGTGAGATCGGCCAGCTTTCAATAGTTGATTTTGTCGTATCGATCATGATTGCGGAATTAGCCGTTGTATCCATCGAAAACACAACGGTACCTATGGTGGAGCAGGTGCTTCCCATGGTTGTTCTGCTGGTCATTCAAGTAAGTTTGGCCTATATATCACTGAAAAGTGAGCGGTTGCGTAAATTGATTGACGGTAAGCCCTCTTTGCTCATTAGCCGGGGGGAAATTGATGAAAAAGAGATGAAAAAACAACGGTACAATTTCGATGATCTTTTAACTCAGCTGAGGCAGAACGATGTCCAATCACCTGCTGATGTGGAATTCGCCATTTTGGAACCATCAGGGGACCTGTCCATAATAAAAAAGAAGGAAAATGAAGAGAAAAAAGAGGTGCAACTGCCCCTTCCTCTGATTCTGGACGGAAAGGTGCAGCAGGCCCATCTTGAAAAAATGGGGAAGACGCCCCTTTGGCTGAGACAGGAACTGAGAAAGCTCGGTTACAGGGACGTGAAGAAAATATCCTATTGTATTATGACCGACAATCAAACGTTTTATATTGACGAAAAAAACTTCTAAGATGCCTGTTTAAGGTTGTTGGTCCTTAAACAGGCATCTTGTTGTGTGTTGGGAAATGGCAGGGCTTATCTGGTTTGAAAATAGCAACAATTTATACGAAAAGATCTGTTAAACTCAGGTGTAGATTTACACTCACCGCACGCCCTCTTCGCAGGGGCGCCGGTGAGTCTCCAGGAGCTTTAAGACTGCTTCTTTCTGTACCAGAAACACTGTGCAGATATGTGCGTCGAAGCAACTCGCAGCTTATTCGTGGTGTAACCCCTCATCGCTCCCTCAGGAGTGTCGTACATTCGCTGCAATCAATTTTATTAATAAACCAACAATATTCTTTAACACCGCCATAAGTAAAGAGCCTGATTTTAAAACTTCCAGGATGAATGTTGGGAATTCAAGACCGCTTCTCATAAACCGCAAACGTCCCTGATAACATTTGAGCACTAGAAGAACCGTCCAATTACCGGAAGGCGTCTTGCTTCTTCTTTTTTGATTAACTTAAACAAGAAGAGCAGCACTGTGTAGGTGATCGTTGTAAGCCCGATCTGACCCAGAGTCTGCCACAAAAGACTGCTTTCTATTGTGACATACTTAAGTGAAGCATATGCAACGGCTCCTGACATGATAATGATCAGCAGTACTTTACCGAACTCCCGCAAATTTACCGTGAAGCTGATTGTCTTTGCCAGAGTGGCAAAATGAAGCAGAGTAACGAGTATAAAGCCTGTAACAATCGCAAGGGCTGCTCCCATGATACCGAGCTCAGGTCTTGAGGCCAGAACAAAAATCGCAACTATTTTCACTACAGCACCAACGAGGCTGTTAAACATAGCAGCTTTAGCTAAATTGAGGGCCTGCAGAGCTGCCTGAAGAGGGCCCTGAAAGTATAAAAAGATACTGAAAGGGGCCATGATTACGACATATGCTGCTACTTCAGGGGCGTTGTACATAAGTGTCATCACCGGTTCTGCGAACATATATAAGATTACGGCAGCACCGCCACCCGATACAAGTGCCAGGCGCAAGGCCTGGCCGAGCCGGTGGTGAATAATGCCGTATTGCTTCTGGGACGCAGCTTCGCTTATTGCTGGTACGAGAGAAACACTTAACGAATAGGTAATAAATGTCGGGAGAAGCAGAAGCGGAATAACAAACCCAGCCAGTTCGCCGTACTGAGCAGTTGCAACGGCAGTCGCAACACCGGCAATCGCAAGGCTCTGGGCTACTACGATTGGCTCGAAAAACAGACTCACAGAGCCGATTAGGCGGCTGCCCGTTGTAGGTAAAGCAATCGCCATAAGATTGTTGAAAGTTGTTTTGGAGCCTTTGACATAGTCAAAAAACTGCTTACGGACTTTGAATTTCTTTCTTCTTTTAAACTGGTAAATCATATACAGAAGAGAGACAAGTTCTCCGATTACGACTGAAATCATGGCACCTGCTGCAGCGTATTCAATTCCATAAGGTAAAAGAGCCGTAGTAAATGTAGCTACAAGGGTAATGCGGACAACCTGTTCAATGACCTGTGAGTAGGCTGTCGGCTTCATATTCTGAAGCCCTTGGAAATACCCGCGAAGAACTGAAGACAGTGCCACGATCGGCACAATTGGTGAAATGGCAACAAGAGGATAAAATGCCCGTGAATCCGTGAGCAGCGTCTCAGAAATAAGAGGAGCACCTACAATCATGGCTGTCGTAAAAATCACGCTCAGCACAGCTGTTACCGCAATGGAGACAACGAGAATCCGTTTGATTCTCGTCCTGTCCCCATTGGCATCTGCTTCGGCTACGAGCTTTGAAATCGCAACGGGAAGCCCTAGCTGGGTGAGTGTTATGATGAGCAGGAGGGTAGGTACCGCCATCATGTAAAGACCGACGCCTTCTGCCCCCATGATCCGTGCTACAACAATCTTATTTACAAATCCCAGTATTCGTGTAATCAACCCTGCCATGATGAGGATGAATGCCCCTTTTAGAAACGACTGTTTAGTCATGAAAAGCCCCTGCCTTTTTGTTTGGTTAACCACTGAGGTATAATTCTGCGATCCCGAAGTCTCTGATCCTGAGAGAAGTGGTTATGGTAAAAGCCATCACGTGTTGTAAGCCTTCAGATTGTTGGAAAAATTCACGTGAGGATGTAGATTTTTTCCTTAAAGATGTATATGCTGAATAGGGGGCCAGGCATGACAACTTGTCTGCATCGTCAAAGGTATTAAGAGTACATATATAAGCTATTGAAAAAGATCGGTGTAGTCAGTAAATTAATAAAATACACCGTTTAATTTAAAGGAGCGACAGTCATTGAAAGAGAGATTGACAGATTTTTTTGTAGAGAACTTTTCATTTTTAACCCCGGAGCTTCTTGTTGTGCTCGTTTCGGCAATGCCGATTCTTGAACTGAGAGGCGGTATTCCTTTAGCTGCATTGGGCTTCGGAATGCCATGGTACGAAGCATTTATGTATGCCATTATAGGAAATTTATTACCAATTCTTCCGATTCTGATTTTGTTCCGCCCCATCAGTCAGTTCCTTATGCGTGTACCGGTTTACAAACGTTTTTACGACTGGCTTTATAAACGGACAATGAAGAAAAGCGACAAGGTTGAAAAGTATGGAGCCGTGGGACTCATATTGTTTACTGCTGTACCTCTTCCAACCACAGGGGCTTATTCTGCCTGTTTAGCAGCGATTCTGTTCTTTATCCCTACGCGTCTGGCGTTTATTGCTATTGGTTCGGGAGTTCTTATTGCCGCAGTAGGAGTAACAGCTTTTACATACGGTTTATTCGGTTAACATACGGAGAGGAGAGGAGAACATGAGTAAAAATTTCGATGAATGGAAAGATGAACTGATGCCTGCCCTTGAAAGTAAAGCCGAAGAATGGCAGTTTCTCGGTTATGAAAAAGTGACAGTGGAAGATGTTTGGCAGTGTGTCACGGTAAAATGGCAGAAGGACATTAAAAGAGGAGATCTGGAGGAACCTTTTCGTGTACACAGACTTATCGGTGATGTGTTCAGCCTTAAATCTTCGGAGTATATGAATTTTCTCACCATCGAAGCGTATAAGGCGCCAAACTACTTCGAAAAGGAAGCTGAAGGAGCTTTCAGTCTCGATGATTTCAACGTGGAAGACTTCTCAAAAAAGTAAGATGAGATTGACATTGAATTTTTAAAATCGCTATAATGAAAATATTGGATTTTCAACAGGACCATACCAACCGTTGAACGAACGGGAAGTGCCGGTCTCGTTCAGTCAGCTTCTGAGCTTAAGGAGGACAAGCAGGCATGAAAAAGAAAAGGGGCGTCAAGAAGTGGCGGATTGCACTGTTTTTTGCAATTGTTGCAGCATTGGCGGGGTTGATTGCTGCAAACGTCATGGATCACGCAGATGATATTAAACTGGGCCTTGACCTGCAAGGCGGATTTGAAGTGCTTTATGAAGTCACACCGATCAGTGACAATCAGGAAATAGACAGGGAACTTTTGACCGATACGGTGAGTGCGATTAATGCCCGTATCGACGTGCTTGGGGTATCCGAGCCGAATGTGAGTATTGAAGGAGACGACCGGATCCGGGTGCAGCTTGCCGGTGTAACAGACCAACAGGCAGCGAGGGAACTTCTATCTACAGAAGCAAGACTGTCCTTTCGTGATGTTAACGATAATCTGATGCTCGATGGATCGGATCTCGTGGAAGGTGGAGCCCGGCAGAGCTTCCATCAGGACACAAACCGACCGATTGTTACAGTTACAATTCAGGATGCCAACCTGTTTGGGGATGTAACGAGAGAAATCATGGAAATGAGGCCTGATAACCAAATGGCGATCTGGCTGGACTATGATGAGGAAGATTCCTTTGATGAAGAGATCATGAAGGAAGACTCGAAAATTATCTCGGCACCCAATGTTGATGAAGTACTCAGAACAACAGATATTATGATTACAGGAGACTTCACTATTGAAGAAGCGCAAAACCTCGCAGGGATTTTAAACGCGGGAGCGCTTCCTGTAGAGCTTGAAGAAATTTATTCAAACTCTGTAGGTGCCTCACTGGGTGAACGGGCGATGGATTTAGCCATCACTGCAGGCTTCATCGGAATAGCACTGATTTTTGCCTACATGCTTCTTTACTATCGCTTTATGGGAATCATCGCGGTGATTACGTTGACCGTATACATTTACTTTGTATTAGTCGTGTTCAACTGGATGAATGCGGTACTTACACTTCCTGGTATTGCAGCCTTGATTCTAGGTGTAGGTATGGCTGTTGATGCAAATATCATTACCTATGAACGGATTAAAGACGAACTGCGCTCCGGGAAGTCGACGATGAGTGCGTTTAAAGCAGGAAGCCGCAGATCATTATCGACGATACTCGATGCGAACATTACAACCATTCTTGCAGCCGGGGTTCTGTTTTATTTCGGTACAAGTGCCGTTCAAGGTTTCGCAGTTATGCTTATAACAAGTATCCTGGTAAGTTTTATTACTGCCGTTTACGGATCAAGACTCCTGCTCGGTTTATGGGTGAACAGCCGTATTCTTAATAAGAAGCCAAAGCTGTTCGGTGTAAAGGAGAGTGAAATCAGTGAACTTTGAACATGAAGCGACAAAGCTGGATTTTGTTAAACACCGCAAGAAGTTCTTCCTCTTTTCAGCGGCATTGCTTACTGTCGGGATCATTCTCCTGTCAACAATCGGACTGAATCTAGGCATTGACTTCAGCAGTGGGACAACGATGGACGTCCTGGCTGAAGATACGGTAACTGAAGAAGAGATTGCAGAAGAATTTGCATCAGTCGGACTTACTCCGGATGACATCATTTTAGCCGGAGATAACAACGATGTAGGACGTGCAAGTTTTATCGGGGTTCTCAGCCAGTCTGAAGTCCTCGAAGCACAGCGTCACTTCGAAGATGTTTACGGTAACACACCGACGGTGAGCAGCGTCACACCGATCGTTGGTGAGGAGCTTGCGCGAAATGCCCTTATCAGTGTGCTGATTGCTACTGTCGGGATTATCATTTATGTATCGATCCGGTTTGAATTCTGGTATGGAATTGCAGCGATCATTGCCCTTTTCCACGATGCACTGTTTATATTAACCTTCTTCAGTATCATTCAAATGGAAGTGAACATTCCATTCATTGCCGCAGTTCTCACGATAATCGGTTATTCGATTAACGATACGATCGTTACCTTTGACCGGATTCGTGAGAACATGAAGCTGGAGAAAAAGGTAAGAGGCTTTGAAGATCTTGCACGTATTGTGAACAAAAGTCTTGTTCAGACACTGGCAAGATCCATCAACACTGTCCTGACTGTTGTGTTCGCTGCAGGTGCCCTTCTCATCTTCGGTGGAGAAGGTATCCGCACGTTCTCACTGGCTCTTGTGGTCGGCCTCATAGCAGGAACATATTCTTCCTTGTTTATCGCTGCCCAGTTATGGCTCACTTTTAAGACACGCCAGCTTAAAAGAGCCCGCTTTAAATCAAAGCAGCTTCAGGAAAGTGAAAGTGAAGCTTAAACAAATAAAGGCACTCTGCTTATTTTGAGCAGAGTGCTTTTGTGTAACCGGAGCAGGAGGTACTCTGTTTCTTTTGAGCTTTTTAAAGCGGAAATCAACACCAGAGTTTAACAGAGACGTTCATGAGCATGATATTCTCACCATGGCGTATGAAAACTGGCTTGAAATATGTTCAGGCGGAGTTATCTGTATCTTTTGTTATCACAGTGCACCGTGCGGAGTTGATGCGGCACTCGTCTGGAAGTATCAGACATACGAGACTCTAGAGGGGCAAAGCGAGGGCCCTGAAAAAGTCAAAGTCTGATAATAACGTCACCACTGCTCTGATTGCAGCAAAAATGGGCTTTGGTTTTATGATGTACCAAAGGTCATTTAAAAAGATTGATTGGAGCGAACCCTGACTGTCTTTTCAGAGACTTCGGCAAAGTCCTGAGGAGGATCGCCGGTATCTCCACGGAAAGCGAAGGACATTACGGCTGCGTCTATTACGATTTTTAATAATCGGCCCGCTTTCAAAATCCCTTCGCATGAGAACCGGGATGGAAGTAAACGATAAAAACACGAAAGTCCGATAATTTTTCTTGTCATATTCATGTAGAATATAAGGATACATATAAGGAGGAGAGACCGCCATGAGCACTTCAGCTACAGATCAGGACATACGGTATAAAAAAGTAAGAACCGGAGCCTGGGTCGGCATTATCGGTAATATTATTCTTGCTGCAGTAAAAGCCATCGTTGGTATCATGGCAAACAGCCGTGCACTGGTTGCTGACGCCGTTCATTCAGCGTCAGACGTGGTAGGGTCAGTGGCGGTTCTGGTTGGTGTCAGGGCAGCTAAGATGCCGCCGGATGAAGACCATCCCTACGGTCACGGAAAAGCAGAGACAATTACAGCGATCATTGTGGCTGTTCTACTCTTCGTTGTAGGTCTGGAAATTGCGATAAATGCAGTAAAGGCACTATTTGAACCTATCTTTATACCTGGAACAGCAGCAATTTATGCGATTGTGTTTTCGATCATTACAAAAGAGTTAATGTTTCGATATAAGATTCATCTGGGTAAAAAATACAAGAGTGATGCATTAATTACAGACGCCTGGCATCACCGTTCCGATGTGTTTTCATCAGTGGCAGCCCTTCTGGGGATTGGTGCATCGATAATCGGCGGTAATATGGGAATAGACTGGCTTGTTTATGCGGATCCTGTTGCAGGTTTCTTCGTAGCCATCCTTATTGTAAAAATGGCCTGGAAACTTGGAAGTGAAGCCATCCATAATGCACTTGATCACGTTCTTCATGAAGAAGACACTATGGAAATGTACGAAGAAGCCAGTAAGGTAACGGGAGTTATGGAAGTAAATGAACTGTTTGCAAGAGAGCATGGGCATTATGTGATTGTTGATATAAAAATCGCAGTGGATCCGTATATTACTGTTGAAGAAGGTCATGCAATCGGGAAAAGGGTTAAAGAACAACTCATGACTGATGAGTATGTCCAGGATGTACGTGTGCATATTAATCCATATTCCAAAGACAGTAAATAAAAGGAGCTGATGGATTGTGAAAGGGCAATGGGGATTGATTATCGGCATTATTGTTGTACTGGTTATTTCCATTTTTGCGGTCATCAATGTAGATCCCGTGGAAGTGAATTATCTGTTCGGGCAAAACGAGTGGCCCCTTGTACTGGTCATTATCGGTTCTGTTCTTATGGGCGGCCTGATTGTGGGAAGTGTAGGTATTTATAAAATTTACCGCCTTCAGCAGCGTGTAAGAAAACTCGAGGCTGAAAATGAGAGATTGAAACCGGATTCGAGTGAACGCTCCCGTGTAAAGGAGCGTCAGAAAGCGAAAAAAGAAGAAGGTGTGTCCGATTCAGGGCAAACATGATTTGAGCGTTGTCACCCCTGTTTCCCTCTTGTATAATGAGTGGGTCAGGGGTGTTTTTATGCTGAAATCAAAAGCCAGATGGAACATTGAAACAACAGAAGAACCTCTTGTTGAACGACTGGCAGAAGAGTTGAACCTTTCAACTCTTGCTGCGAGATTACTCGTTCAGCGGGGATGGAATAATACAGAAAAAGCACGACAATTTTTAACGATGGACGAAACGGTTCTGAATGATCCGTTTCTATTTAAAGGAATGGACAAGGCTGTTGACCGGATTAAACAGGCGGTTGAAAATAAAGAACGAATTCTCGTTTTTGGAGATTATGATGCGGATGGTGTTACGAGTACTTCCGTTATGTTTCAGACACTCGGGAGCCTTGGCGCAGACGTGGGATACTATGTCCCTAACAGGTTTACTGAAGGCTACGGGCCAAATGAAGGTGCTTTCAGAAAAGCAAAGGAATCCGGTGTCAGCCTGATCGTAACGGTGGATACTGGAATATCTGCTGTCCACGAAGCATCAGTAGCCAAAGAACTGGGAATGGATTTAATAATTACCGACCACCATGAACCGCCTCCGGAACTTCCGGACGCATTTGCCATCATAAATCATAAACAGGATGACTGCCCTTATCCGTTTAAGGATCTGGCAGGTGTAGGGGTTGCATTTAAAACTTCACAAGCTCTTATCGGCCGGTTTCCTGAAGAGTATCTGGATCTGTTTACCCTGGGAACCATTGCTGACCTTGTTCCCCTTGTTAATGAAAATCGTTTTCTTGTACAAAAAGGACTGAAAGCCGTTGCCAAAACAAATCGTCCGGGGCTGAGGGCATTGATGGAGCTTTCCGGCGTTGATACAAACGCAGTAACAGAAGAGCACGTAGGATTTGCCCTCGGACCGCGTCTGAATGCTGCAGGAAGACTGGATTCAGCAGATCCGGCCGTGTCTTTGCTTATTACTGAAAATCCGGAAGAAGCAGAGGAGATTGCTCACGAAGTTGATGCACTCAATAAAGACAGGCAGAAGATCGTCAATGACATTACGAAAGAAGCCATCGCCCAGGTGGAAAGCAAAGGGGCAGGCTCTGTCATCGTTGTTGGTCAGGAAGGCTGGAATGCAGGGGTTATCGGCATTGTAGCATCCAGACTTGTTGAAAAATATTACCGCCCTACGATCGTTTTGAGTCTGGACTCTGAAAAAGGGCTGGCGAAAGGGTCTGCCAGAAGTATCGAAGGTTTCGACATGTTCAAGAATCTTTCCCAGTGTCATGAGTGGCTTCCCCATTTCGGCGGTCATCCAATGGCAGCCGGGCTTACAATGGAGATTGAAAATATCGACAAGCTGAGAGCGAAGCTGGGCAGACTGGCTGATGAAGTCCTTACAGAAGGAGATTTCATCCCCACAAGGAAAATTGATATTGTTGCAGAACTAGGTGAAATAACGGTAGACGCCATCAGGGACCTCCATAAGCTGTCACCCTTCGGAGTCGGACATCCGTCGCCAAAAGTAATGATAGCCAATACTCAGCTAGACCAATATAAAAAGATTGGCTCAAACAAAGATCACCTCAAAGTGACGTTTGAAAATAACGGAACCAAGCTGGACGGCATTGGATTTAGAATTGGCGACCTGTATGAACATATTACACCGCTCGATAGGGTATCCGTTGTTGGTTACGTATCCATTAATGAGTGGAACGGACACGTAAAGCCCCAGTTGATTATTGAAGATATTAAAGTAGAAGACTGGCAGTTATTTGACCTGAGAGGGAAGCATGTGAACTGGTCTTCCTTTATTGAACAGACTGCCGGGGAACGCCTTGTATATGTAAAGTTCAGAGAAGAAACGACATTACCAAATGAATTGAAAAATCATGGTGTGGCTGTTTATGATCTGTCCAGAGGAGATCAGGAAAAACCGGACCTGTCAGAGGCCTTTGTGATTTTTGGTGACATTCCATGTAGTGAAACAGATATTCCTGCTGTTCTGGAAAGTGGAGTACCCAGCCGGATTTATGCTGTATTTGCCCAGGAGGATGACACGTTTTTCCAGACTATCCCCACAAGGGACCATTTCAAATGGTACTATGCATTTTTGACAAAGCGCGGATCCTTTAACCTCGAAAAGCAGGCTCAGGACCTTGCGAAACATAAAGGGTGGACAAAGGATACGGTCGTTTTCATGAGTAAGGTGTTTTTTGAATTGGATTTTGTTACAATGGACAATGGGTTTGTAACGCTTCAGAGTAAGCCATCAAAAAAATCCCTTGCAGATTCACGGCTTTACCAGCAACAAGTGAAGCAGGGAGAACTGGAAAATCAGCTCGTTTATTCATCCTACCGTGCGTTGAAGCAATGGTTCGAACCGTTTATTCAAAAAAATGTAACAGAAATTAATGTTTAGGTGTTCATGAGATTACAGGAGGACAAAGAGATGGATTTCAAAAAGTATATTACGGTTGTTGAGAATTTCCCGAAAGAAGGAATTCGCTTTAAAGATATCACTACGTTGATGGAAAATGGAGAGGCATACAAAAAAGCCATCGACGAAATGGCTGAGTTTGCTAAAGAAAAAGACATCGACGTTGTTGTCGGACCGGAAGCACGGGGGTTTGTAGTCGGCTGTCCGATTGCTTATTCCATGGGTGCAGGCTTCGCTCCTGTACGAAAAGCCGGTAAACTGCCGCGTGAAGTACTGGAAGTTGATTACGGCCTTGAGTACGGCAAAGACAGCCTGAACATTCATAAAGACGCAATTAAACCTGGACAAAAAGTTCTTATCGCTGACGACCTTCTCGCAACAGGGGGTACCATTGAAGCTACAATCAAGATGGTGGAAGAGCTTGGCGGCGTTGTAGCAGGTATTGTTTTCATGATCGAACTTTCCTACCTTGATGGCCGTGACAAACTGAAAAACTACAATGTGTACTCATTAGTTCAATACTAAAGGGCAAACATAAAGAGGCCGGCTCATAAGATTGTATTCCATCTTATGAGCCGGCCTCTGAAGGAATCAGCACTTAATCTAAGCTACTCTGCAAATGCATAGCGCAGTTGCTCCAACCGTATCCTTGTAAATTCAAGGGGATAAGAAGAGCTGGTTACCCAGGCTGAAGCCCTGTTTAAATCTGGATTCACCCTATGTTCCTAATTATTTTCACATATTTACTAAAAAAAAATTACACTTTCTTATATACTATGTTAAGATAATGGCAATTCATTATTACAGTAAAAAACTTTGAATAGATTACAGGGGAAGACGTCTCGGTTAATAAACCAATTCTTACTTCTGCTGATAACTCGGCATTAGCCGGGTTTTCTTTCATTTTTTTATTCGACAAAATTCTCATATCCTTCTGCTTTGATATGGAAGAAATCTTTAGATGTAAGGTGATTTCATGACAAGTGAACAAGTGCTTCAAATAGCAAGTGAATATTTATCCGAGCAGGATGTGACTTTTTTACGCAATGCCTACCTCATGGCAGAAAGGTCACATAAAGACCAGTTCCGTAAATCCGGTGAGCCCTATATTGCTCATCCTGTTCAGGTTGCCGGAATTCTCGCAGATCTTGGAATGGACCCGAACACGATCGCAGCAGCATTCCTTCACGATGTAGTGGAGGATACGGATGTGCCTCTCGAAGAAATCGCCAGGGAATTCGGCGATGAAGTTGCCATGCTCGTGGATGGTGTAACGAAGCTCGGTAAAATTAAATACAAATCAAAAGAAGAGCAGCAGGCTGAAAATCACCGGAAGATGTTTGTCGCCATGGCAAAAGACATCCGTGTGATTTTAATCAAGCTTGCTGACCGTCTTCACAATATGCGTACTTTGAAGCATTTGCCACCGGAAAAACAGCGCCGGATCGCCAATGAAACACTTGAGATCTTTGCACCACTCGCTCACCGTCTCGGTATCTCTGCTATTAAGTGGGAGCTTGAAGATACAGCTCTGCGATATTTGAATCCGCAGCAGTATTACCGGATTGTCAACCTTATGAAAAAAAAGCGCGCCGAGCGTGAAACGTATATCGACGAGGTGAAAAATAAAATTGTCGAGCGTCTCGGGAACGTAGGTGTGAAAGCAGAGATTAACGGGCGGGCAAAGCATATTTACAGTATTTATCGTAAAATGGCGCTCCAGAACAAGCAGTTTAATGAAATTTATGACTTGCTTGCCGTTCGTATTATTGTAAAAAATATTAAAGACTGCTATGCGGTACTCGGCATTATTCATACACACTGGAAGCCGATGCCGGGGCGGTTTAAAGATTATATTGCCATGCCTAAAGCAAACATGTATCAATCTCTTCACACAACAGTGATCGGACCGAAAGGGGATCCCCTTGAAGTTCAGATCCGTTCGGAAGATATGCATAAAGTAGCTGAATACGGTGTGGCTGCGCACTGGGCATATAAAGAAAAGAAAAACGTGGATGATAACAATGAATCTCTTGAAACGAAACTATCGTGGTTCAGAGAGATTATTGAATGGCAGAATGACACAAACGATGCTCAGGAATTTATGGAGTCCCTTAAGATTGATCTATTTTCTGATATGGTCTTCGTATTTACACCAAAAGGGGATGTCATTGAGCTTCCAAAGGGTTCGGTTCCACTTGATTTCGCCTTCCGGATTCATACAGAGATTGGAAACCGGTGTATAGGTGCGAAAGTGAATGGAAAGATGGTCCCTCTTGATCATGAGTTAAAAACAGGAGACATTGTTGATATTCTCACGTCCAAGCATTCCTATGGTCCGAGTCAGGACTGGCTTAAACTGACGCAGAGTTCCCATGCGAAAAATAAAATCAGACAGTGGTTTAAAAAAGAACGCAGGGAAGAGAACGTGGAAAAGGGCCGGGATCTGATCGAGCGTGAGATCGACCGGAAAGGGTACGAGCAGAAGGAAGTGCTCACCACTGAAAACCTTAGCCGCGTTGCAAATAAGTTTAACTTTACTTCTGACGAGGATATGTATGCGGCAGTTGGGTATAACGGCATTACTGCAGCGCAGATTGTTACGCGTCTGACGGATAATATCCGTAAACAGCAGGAAGAAGAAGCAGAGAATCAGACAATTACAGAGGCGGTTGAAGACCTTAAGTCTTACTCAACGCCGAAAAAAGGAAGCGTTGGTGTCAGAGTGAAAGGCATTGACAACCTTCTGATTCGTTTATCCCGCTGCTGTAACCCTGTACCTGGTGACGATATCATCGGTTATATTACGAAAGGGCGCGGTGTAAGTATCCACCGGAGCGACTGCCCGAATATCGATAACAGCGAAGCAAAAACAAGACTCCTTCCGGTAGAGTGGGAAGGGGATCAGCAGAAAACGAAGAACTACAATGTGGATATTGAAATTTCAGGATTTGACCGCCGGGGCCTTCTTAACGAAGTTCTCCAGGCAGTGGCTGAAACGAAAACCAATATAAATGCAGTTTCAGGGAAGTCAGATAAAAATAAAATGGCAACGATTGACATGACAATCTCAATTCAAAATGTTGCCCACCTTCAAAAGGTAGTGGATCGTATTAAACAAATCCCGGATATCTACGCTGTTCGCCGGGTAATGCATTAAACCGCAGGTGTTCTGACTTTGTTCAGGACACCTGTGCTTACATGAAGGTACTGAAAAAGTACGGTCTTTTACTTTTTCAGTGGCTTCCTACATAAGGAGTGAAAAAATGCGTATCGTAGTCCAGCGCTCTAAAGAGGGCCGTGTCGTCGTGGATGGTGAGGTTACAGGTAAGATTGACAAAGGTCTTATGCTGTTAGTTGGTGTTACTCACGAGGATACGGAGGAAGATGTTATTTTTTGTGCAGACAAAGTAAGTCATCTGCGCATTTTTGAAGATGAAAAAGGCAAAATGAACAACAGTGTCATAGATGCCGGAGGAGAGATTTTGAGTGTTTCCCAATTTACTTTGTATGGGGACTGCCGGAAAGGACGCCGTCCGAACTTTATGGGAGCAGCGAAGCCCGACCAGGCAAACGAACTTTATGAAGCTTTCAACAACCGGTTAAAAAATAACGGCCTTCACGTTGAAACAGGCGTTTTTGGGGCTATGATGGATGTTTCGTTCACGAATGACGGTCCGGTTACATTAATCATCGACAGTAAAGAATAGCTGTTTTTTTTGGGTTTGCTGAAAAAGATAATGAAGCCGAAGTGCCCGAAACTTCTGTGTCGTGGGGGCCAGGCAAAACCACTCAGGACGCAGTCCGAGGAGGCTTGCCCGCACCGCCAAGGAAAGCAAAGGGTACGCAGGCTTCATTTTCAATCTATGCGAAAACAGCGTTACGAAAAGAATAGCCCTCGTCTAAATGTGCTCTCTTTTGGACATGCTAAAAGAAAGCAGAAGACGGACGGAGGCTGACAGATGAGAAACGGACACAGTGAACGGGAGAAACAGCACCAGACAAGACAATACATGAACGTGGATCTGCACAGGTTTGCAGAGCACGGAGAGGAACAGACAAACTTTGAGCTGGCATGTGAGTTTGGCCTTTCCCTTCACGACGTAAAAACATTGAAAAAGAAAATGGGTAGAAATTAAATTAATGAAGATGTTCTTGACAAGACCTTTTTCTCTTCGTATGATAGATTCATCCTAAATTCAATACACAACTACAACCGACGACAGAGCAAAGTAGTTGAGAATCCCTTTGTTTCAGAGAAAAAGTGCCACAGGCTGAAAGCACTTTTCAAAGACCTCAATGAACGAACACTCTGTAGGTGTTTTTTTGAACGGATCATGAGATCCCATTAGAAGAAGCCGCCAAGAATGGCGTTATCAATGAAAGCGGAGTTTGCTTTTGACTTTCCATCAGGACTAAGCAAATCTCAACTAGGGTGGTACCACGGGAATAAACTCTCGTCCCTGTTTCAGACAGGGATGGGAGTTTTTTGTGTTTTTAAAAGTTGCATGGGACCGGTTTTCGGTTTTCCAGGCACCTTTGTATTTCTGGTTAAACGCCTTTCCCCAATCTGGTGAGCTGTCTGATACATAGAAAAAACAAGGAGGAAACAAAGATGAATTTTAAAATCCCTCGCGGAACCCAGGATATTTTACCTGAATCATCAGCATTGTGGCAGTATGTGGAGCAAAAAGCCCACGATTTGTGCCGCCGCTATAACTATAAAGAAATCCGTACCCCGATGTTTGAACAGACTGAACTGTTCCAGCGGGGTGTTGGTGATACAACAGATATCGTACAAAAAGAAATGTACACCTTTGAAGACAGAGGCGGCCGAAGCCTCACCCTGAGACCGGAGGGAACGGCGTCTACCGTTCGTTCATACGTTGAAAACAAAATGTTCGGTTGGGCTGGTCAGCCTGTGAAACTCTACTATATCGGACCGATGTTCCGTTATGAACGACCGCAGTCCGGACGTATGAGACAATTTGTACAGTTCGGCGTAGAGGCCATGGGAAGTGACGATCCGGCAATCGATGCAGAAGTAATCGCACTTGCCATGAGCTTTTACCAGGAACTTGGCCTTAAAGGATTGAAGCTGGTGATCAACAGCCTCGGTGATAAAGAGAGCCGTAACAATCACCGCAATGCGTTGATTGAGCACTTTAAGCCCAGAATAAGTGAATTCTGCGGTGATTGCCAGCAGCGTCTGGAGAAGAATCCTCTCCGAATTCTCGATTGTAAAAAAGATCGTGATCACGAGCTGATGAATTCGGCACCGTCCATACTTGAGTATTTAAACGACGAATCAAAAGCGTACTTCGAAAACGTTCAAACGTACCTTTCATCCATGAACATCCCATTTGAAGTTGACCCTGGTCTGGTTCGAGGATTGGACTATTACAACAACACTGCATTTGAAATTATGATTGACGGTGAAGGGTTCGGAGCAATTACGACTCTTACAGGCGGTGGTCGTTATAACGGTCTTGTCGAAGAAATCGGAGGCCCGGAAACACCGGGTATCGGATTTGCTCTAAGCCTGGAACGTTTATTAATGGCTTTGGAAACACAAGGGATCGCCCTTCCAGTGGAAAGCTCGATCGATGCTTACCTGATTACGATGGGAGACGAAGCGAAGAGGAAAGCCCCGGGTCTTTTACACAAACTGAGAAGTGAAGGCATCGTAGTTGATACGGACTATATGGGCAAAAAAATGAAGGCGCAATTTAAAGCCGCAGACCGGCAAAATGCTTCCTTCACACTTATTTTAGGGGATGAAGAACTCGCACAGCAAACCATCGTACTGAAAGATCTCAACACCGGTGAACAGGAAAATCTGTCTTTAGATAAAGCAATATTGAAGATCACTGAAAGCAAGAGAGGGGAAGAATAACATGGCTAAACGAACACATATATGCTCAGAAATGCTGGAAAATTTAATAGGTGAACGGGTCCGCCTGAAAGGGTGGGTAAAAAGACGTCGTGACCTCGGACAGGTCATCTTCGTTGATTTACGTGACCGTTCAGGATTTGTACAGATCGTATTTAACGGAGAAAAAAATCCCGAAGCTTTCGCAGCAGGAGAAAAAGTCCGTAACGAATATGTAATTGAAGTAGAAGGGGAAGTTATTGGCCGGGATGCTGAAAACGTAAATGAAAAGATCGAAACCGGCGCCGTTGAAGTTATGGTTGACCGCATAGAAGTATTAAACGCAGCAAAAGGTCTTCCCTTTGTCATTGAAGATAAAGTAGACGTATCAGAGGACGTACGTCTTAAATATCGTTACCTCGACCTCCGTCGTCCAAAGATGCAGGAGACGATGTACCTTCGTCACAAAACGACGAAGTTTATCCGTGACTTCCTCGATGAAGAGGCCTTTATGGAAATTGAAACACCAATGCTTACGAAAAGTACGCCTGAAGGTGCCCGTGATTATCTCGTTCCTTCCCGTGTGCATCATGGTGAATTCTACGCTCTTCCCCAATCTCCACAGCTGTTTAAGCAGATGCTGATGGTTTCCGGGTTTGAGCGCTACTACCAAGTGGCACGTTGTTTCCGTGACGAGGACTTAAGAGCGGACCGTCAGCCGGAGTTTACTCAAGTGGATATTGAAGCTTCCTTCATGGAGAAAGAAGACCTGCTTGAGATGATGGAGGACATGATGGTTTCCCTTCTTGAAAAGGTAAAAGGCGTTAAAGTCGACCGTCCTTTCCAAAGACTTACTTATCAAGACGCAATGAACCGATACGGATCAGACAAACCGGACACCCGCTTTGGTATGGAACTTGTTGACGTATCTGAAGTTGGGAAGAACAGCGGATTTAAAGTCTTTGCGTCCACAGTTGAAAAAGGCGGGGCTGTTAAAGGGATTTGCGTAAAAGGTGTGGCTGACCAGTACTCAAGAAAAGACCTGGATGGCCTCGGTTCGTTCGTTGAAATTTACGGGGCAAAGGGACTTGCCTGGCTCAAAGTTGAAGCAGACGGTGAATTAAAAGGACCGATTGCCAAGTTCTTTGAAGCTTCTGAACGTGAAGCGATAATCAGTTCTTTTGAAGCAGAAGAAGGAGACGTTCTGTTCTTTGTTGCAGACAAAGTGAGAGTAACATGGGACAGCTTAGGCGCCCTTCGTCAGAAGTTTGCAAGAGACCATGACCTTATCGATCAGTCAAAATTTAACTTCCTGTGGGTAACCGAATTCCCCCTTCTTTCTTACGATGAGGATGAAGACCGCTATGTGGCTGAGCACCACCCCTTCACACGTCCGGTAAAAGAAGACGAGGAGAAGCTTGTAAGTGAGCCGGAAAATGTCCGTGCTGAAGCCTATGACCTTGTATTAAACGGATATGAACTTGGTGGAGGATCCCAGCGTATTTACGAGCGTCACCTTCAGGAGAAAATGTTCAGTGCACTCGGTTTCTCTGAAGAAGAAGCGAAAAGCCAGTTCGGTTTCCTTCTCGATGCATTTGAAT
Source organism: Alteribacter keqinensis (assembly GCF_003710255.1). Classification (NCBI taxonomy): domain Bacteria; kingdom Bacillati; phylum Bacillota; class Bacilli; order Caryophanales; family Bacillaceae; genus Alteribacter; species Alteribacter keqinensis. The sequence continues at coordinate 412,988 of NZ_RHIB01000001.1, forward strand.
ACGGTACGCCTCCACACGGGGGAATCGCCCTTGGCCTTGACCGGCTCGTTATGATTCTTGCAGGCCGTTCAAACCTTAGAGAAACAATTGCTTTCCCTAAGACCGCAAGTGCGAGCTGTCTTTTAACGAAGGCGCCAGCCAGTGTGAGTGATGCACAGCTTGATGAGCTGAACCTCTCTGTTAAGCCAAAGCCGGAAAAAGACAAAGAATAATAACGGAACATTTATAAGCAAGAGGGCGAAACGTAAGGCAGGTACCTTACGCTTCGCCCTTTTTTAAATACTCTCGTTATACTTTCTTTAGCTGTTTTCGTCCAAACCGTTGCTATTCGCACTTCTTCTAGAGTACAGAAATAAAGATGAAGCCTGCGTGCTCTTCGCTTTCCGTGGCGGTACCGGCAAGCCTCCTCAAGCTAAAGCTCTACGGGGTCTTGCCTGGCCCCCGCGGCCACAGGAGTCTCAGGCACTTCGGCTTCAATACTTTTTTAGCTAGAGCAACAATCCTTATGAAAACAGACGTTCATGAACATTAATTCTCACCATGGCGTTTGCAAACTTGTTTGCGGTATTATTCGGCTGTGGTCTCTATATCTTCTGATTCTTACAGCGCATCGTGCGGAGTTGAACGTAATACGCGACACTCCTGCAAAAGTGCGAGAAAGGCGATACCCCGCAGGGGAAAAGCCCCGAGAAGGCTCGGCGCGAGTCGCGGAAAGGGAGCGTATTCCGTTCAACGAAGCTGCCGAAATAAAAGGAGGGGTTTAGCACCCTGCCTAACAGGGGGATCCTAAATTTTTTTAGAACATAAAAACAGATCACACTGCGACTATAGTCCTGAAATAAAAAAAGTCAGAAAAAAGTGTTTATTCATGATCTGAGAGGGTACTACATATAATAAGACAAAGGTTGAATCTCTCACATACGAGGTTTAATCATAAGGGTCCTAGATTGACCGTGGTAACTCAACGTTTTGAGCCAACACAAGAACATAGGGAGCTTTACTCGTTCTTGCGTGGAGTGCAGGCCTTGCAGTACATAGAGGAAGCGTGAAGCGAAAGACAAAGCACCCACCTGCTATTGCAGGTTCAAAACAAGAGTAGAAAAAACGGCTATACCGGGATCCTTATCCACTTGAATTCTCTCCCGTTAATATTAGCGGGATTTTAACTGCAAAAAAACTGCCCTGTTGTAAGGGCAGTTTTTTTATTTTGCAATTTTCTCGAGATTTCCGTTTTTATCCATCTTAAATGCAGGAGCTGCGCGATCTTCGCTTACTTCCTCCTCAAGAAGAGCCATCCGTCTGGCACGGTTCATAATCTGTATAATGGATTGATAATCCTCTTCGACCACTTTATGCTCTTCTTCCAGTTCTTTTAAACGATCCTCCAGCTCGGCTACTTTACGGTTAAGAAAGTCATTTTCCCTTACAAGTCTGTCGTTTTCCACTTTGGCAGTAGCAGACATGTAGTTGTTTTGTGCCATGCGCTCAAGGAACTCGATTACGTCAGTGAGAGTCATTTCCCGTTTACGGTGTGTAACCGGCGGAAGAGTCACTTCAACCAATTCAGCTTCCTCTGCCACCTGATAGGTTTCTTCGGGGCGGTAGGTTTTTTCGATAGCTGAAGGTTCACTAACTGAAGGGGTTGTAACAGGCTTGGCATCGTGAGCCAAACGGCGTTTACGTTCTTTCCGGTGTTTTTTTGCTAGTTTGATTGCGTCGTCGTATTTATTACGCACAACAGCGTTCCAGCGGAAGCCACAGGCAGCTGATGTTCTGTTAAGGGCATCCCCTACTTCATCAAATGCGTTAAGCTGGGTGCTTCCTTCACGGATATGTCTTAATACAGTTTCAGCCAGCAGCAGATCATCTTCTTTTGACCATGCATCTTGTCTTAATTTCATGATTGCACAATCCTTTCTTTGGTTAAGATTCACGATTTACTACTAACATGGTCATATAAAAGAGTAAATATACCAGACTCACTAAAAATTACTAGCTTCTTCCAATATGGTAGCTTTCACCTTCTAGTGAACAGCAAACAGGGCGGCCAACAAGGAAACATCTTCCCTGTGGGCCGCCCTGTTAAGAAACTGGCGATCTTTAAACACTTTTATTTCTTATTCTGTTTACGGTCTTCAAAGTAATCCAGACGTTTTTGTACCGTTTTTTCATACCCGTTGGTAGAAGGTGTGTAAAATATCCTGTTCTTAAGATGGTCGGGGAGGTACTGCTGCGGTACATAATGATTTTCGTAATTGTGAGGGTATTTGTATCCTTCACCGTGTCCGAGCTTTGAAGCTCCTTTGTAATGAGCATCACGAAGATGAACAGGAACATCACCGCGTTTTTCTTTTTCCACAGCCTGAAGAGCACTGTCGATGCCGCTTATGACGGCATTGCTTTTAGGGGCGGTGGCCAGATACAGCGTAGCTTCTGCTAATGGAATCCGTGCTTCAGGCAATCCGACAAACTCGACAGCATGTGCCGCCGCCTGTGCGATCAGAAGGGCGTTCGGGTCCGCAAGTCCCACGTCTTCAGCAGCGTGAACATAAAGACGTCTTGCAATAAACTTCGCATCTTCTCCTGCATAAATCATTTTGGCAAGCCAGTATAATGCGGCATCAGGATCAGAACCTCTGATGCTTTTTATAAAAGCAGATATTGTATCGTAATGATTGTCCCCTTGTTTATCATAGTGAACGACTCTCTTTTGTATAGATGCTTCAGCTGTATTAAGGTCAATCCGGATGATCCCGTCTTCATGGGGATCTGTTGTGAGGACGGCCAGTTCAAGAGCGTTGAGTGCCGTGCGGGCATCTCCGTTGGCTACGTCAATTAAATGATCGCGGGCATTTTGGTCGAGAGTGATTTGATATTCTCCAAATCCCCGCTCCTTGTCACCCAGCGCATGATCGATCACATTCCCGATTTCGGCATCCTCCAGAGAAGATAATCTGAAAAGACGAGACCTGGATATAAGGGCGGGGTTAACTTCAAACATAGGGTTTTCCGTAGTAGCCCCGATTAAAATGACCGTCCCGTCTTCAACAAATGGAAGAAGGGCATCCTGCTGTCCTTTATTAAACCTGTGGATTTCATCAATAAACAGAATGGTTTTCGTTTCTTCATATTTGAGACGCTCTTTTGCCCGTTCAACAATTGCCCTCACATCTTTAATTCCGGCTGAAACGGCGTTCAACTGTTCAAAACGGGCAGATGTGGAATTGGCGATGACCCTTGCCAATGTTGTCTTCCCTGTTCCCGGGGGACCGTGAAAGATCATCGCTGTCAGACGGTCGGCCTGAATGGCACGGCGGAGTAAAGTGCCTTCTCCGATAATGTCTTTTTGGCCGATGACTTCATCAATGGTTCTGGGCCTCATCCGGGAAGCGAGAGGGCCTTTCGGTTTACTGTTTTCAGGGTAGTCGAACAAGTCCATGATTTTTCCCCCTGTATCTAGGATTTAATGATTGCAATTATCTTCAAACACCGTTAAAATGCTAGTGGCTGTAAAGGGTATTCAGGCCTTTTGCAAGTACGTTTATACAACAGTCTGATCATACCACGGATGCCTTTTATTGAACATTTATGTGCTATAATATAGGAAAGATAAATGATAATACAAGTAAACCTGTCTGAAAAGAATGGATAGTGTTTCTTTTTATCAGGCGGGAGGAGCAGAATATGAAGACATCTGTACCGGACCAGAAGTTTTTCAGGTGGTCCGTCTATATTATCGGGTTGATCATTATGAGCCTGGGCATATCGTTAACAATTCTTGCAGATCTGGGAAGTGCACCGTGGGATGTACTTCATATCGGACTGACCAATCAATTTGGCCTTACAATTGGTACTTGGACAATAATTATGGGTTTTATTACGCTTATTACGGCAACCATGTTAACAAAAGAATGGCCGAAAGCAGGAGCCTATTTGAATATGATCCTTGTCGGGGTCTTTGTAGATATTCACCTGTTCATCCTGACTACACCTGGTACCCTTATTGGGCAGGGATTCATGCTTGTTGCAGGAATTCTTATTATGGGATTTGGGATTGGTCTTTATATCAGCCCGCGCTGCGGTGCAGGTCCGCGAGACAGTTTTATGCTTGCTGTGTCTGAGAAAACAGGAATGACGGCCTCGCGTATCAGAGGCTTAATGGAGATCGTTGTATTAGCTTTTGGCTGGTATCTCGGAGGCCCTGTTTTTATCGGAACAATTATATTCAGTTTAACAATCGGACCGGTTACGGGACACTGCCTGGTTTTGTGTCAGACCTGGATGGACCGGAGAATGGAAAGAGGGATTAGCGTTGAAAATATCCACTAAAGGAAGATATGGACTCACTATTATGATGGCTTTGGCAAAAAAATACGGTGAAGGTCCGATTTCACTAAAATCGATTGCAAAGGACCATAAATTATCCGAACACTATCTGGAACAGCTCATAGCACCTCTTCGAAATGCCCAGCTCGTTAAGAGTGTGCGGGGGGCATATGGGGGATACATGCTGGCAAAAGAACCACAGGACATTACAGCCGGTGATATTATCCGGGTTCTGGAAGGGCCGATCAGCCCGGTTGAAGTTGTCGACGATGAAGAACCGGCAAAGCGGGACCTTTGGATAAAGATCCGGGACGCTGTAAAAGATGTTTTGGACAATACGACTCTCCACGACCTTGCCACATATGAAGATCAGGGAGATCAGGAATACTATATGTTTTACATTTAGAGACTTTTCTGCAGTAACTGTCAGAAGGAATAGTGAAATGTACGGCTAAAGTGAGGCCTGTTTTTAGCCCTCACTTTTGTTATGAGTAAAGGGACGATTTATCGGCTCGAGAGGTGATTAAAATTGAAGAGAATTTATTTGGACCATGCAGCAACATCCCCGGTAGCACCTGCAGTTGTTGAAGAAATGATGCCTTATTACAAGGAAGCATTCGGTAACCCGTCAAGTATCCATCATTTCGGCAGAGAGGCACGACGGGGGCTGGACAGTGCAAGGGAAAGTATTTCTTCCGCAATCAATGCCCGGTTCGATGAGATAATATTTACGAGCGGCGGCACAGAATCGGATAACCTTGCTGTTATCGGTTATGCGACAGCCCATAAGGAAAAGGGCCGTCATCTGATTACAACTGAAATCGAACATCACGGGATTCTGCATGCTTTTGAGTACCTGGAAACACAGGGGTTTGAGGTTACTTACCTGGCCGTGGATGAGTCAGGAAGGATTACTGTTGAGCAGGTAAAGCAGGCACTCAGAGAAGACACCATTTTCGTTTCTGTTATGTTTGGAAATAACGAAGTAGGAACAGTCCAGCCAATTTTCGGGATTGGGCGTCTGCTGACAGATCATACGGCTGTTTTCCATACAGATGCGGTCCAGGCTTTTGGAATGGAAGAAATCGATGTAAGGAAGCTGAACGTCGATATGATGAGTGTGTCGGCTCATAAAATTAACGGACCAAAAGGAATCGGTTTTTTGTATTTAAAAGCAGGACTGTCTGTGAGCCCGGCTCTTTACGGCGGGGAACAGGAGCGTAAACGCCGTGCCGGGACGGAAAACGTGGCGGCTGTTGCAGGGATGAAGAAAGCCGTACAGCTGACATTGGACAAACGGATTCAAAAACGTGAAACGTACGAAAAATACCGGGATATAATTTTAAATACTTTTGAAGAGCAAGATCTTACTTTCTATGTTAACGGCAGCAGTGATGACCGTATGCCTCATATTTTAAACGTGAGCTTCCCGGGAGCAAATGTTGAATCAATGCTCACAAATCTTGATATAGCAGGGGTGGCTGTATCAAGCGGCTCTGCCTGTACAGCTGGATCGGTTCAGCCTTCCCATGTACTTTCAGCAATGTTCCCTGATGATCCGGAACGAAGTCAGTCGGCCATCCGTTTCAGCTTTGGTGAAGGATTAACAGAAGAAGATGTTTTGTATGCTGCAAAACAGACAGCAAATACAGTAAAGCGTTTAGTAAAACAACAGGAGGTGGCACACGATGGCACAAGTAAAAAAAGCACCTGAAGATACCAGGGTAATTGTAGGAATGTCCGGCGGAGTAGATTCCTCTGTAGCGGCTTATTTATTGAAAGAGCAGGGCTATGATGTAATCGGCATTTTTATGAAAAACTGGGACGACACTGATGAAAATGGCGTGTGTACCGCAACTGAAGATTACGAAGATGTTATCCGCGTCTGTAATCAGCTTGAAATTCCATATTATGCTGTAAACTTCGAGAAGGAATATTGGGACAAGGTCTTCACATACTTCCTTGAAGAATACAAAGCGGGACGCACCCCAAACCCGGATGTGATGTGCAACAAGGAAATTAAGTTTAAGGCTTTCCTGGATCATGCCTTATCACTGGGAGCTGATTATCTGGCAACAGGACATTATGCCAGAATCGGAAGAGAAGACGGTAAAGTCCAGCTTCTCCGCGGCATAGACGATAACAAAGATCAGACGTACTTTTTGAATGCTTTAAGCCAGGACCAGCTTCAGCATGTAATGTTTCCGGTAGGGGAAATTGAAAAGCCCAGAGTCCGTGAAATTGCAAAAGAAGCGAACCTCGCCACAGCTTCAAAGAAAGACAGCACAGGTATTTGTTTTATTGGCGAGCGCAATTTCAAGGAATTTCTCAGTGAGTTTTTGCCTGCCCAGCCAGGTGAAATGCAGACCATAGACGGGGAAGTAAAAGGGACCCATGATGGTTTAATGTATTATACTCTCGGTCAGCGTCACGGCCTTGGTATCGGCGGAGCCGGAGAACCGTGGTTTGTAGTAGGAAAAGACTTGGAGAGAAACGTCCTCCTGGTAGGACAGGGATATGATCACCCTAACCTGTATTCAGATGGGTTAAAGGCCATTAAAATCAACTGGATTGAGCCTGTAGAAGGGAAGACGTTAAGCTGTACAGCGAAATTCAGATACAGACAAGCGGACCAGGAAGTAACGATCGAACTGACCGGCAGCACAGAAGCAACTGTGACGTTTAAAGAACCACAGCGGGCGATTACACCTGGACAGGCTGTCGTTTTCTATGATGGGGACGTATGCCTGGGCGGTGGAACGATAGACGAAGTCATTACAAAGTAATCATTCAACAAGGGGAGAGGCAACAATGACAGACAAAAATCAGCAGGCTGTAAAGGAAATGCAGGAAGGAGATCTTGAGGCTGCAGCGAAACTATTAAACGAAGCGATAGAGGAGCATCCTGAAGATCCGGTTGCATATACGAACTTCGGAAATCTTCTGGCTGCAGTTAAAGAGGATGAGAAAGCCCTTCGATTTTTTGAAAAAGCGATTTCCATCGATGAAAATGCAGCAGCGGCCCATTACGGCAAAGGGAATATCTTTTTTAACCAGGATAACTTCGAAAAAGCAATTGAGGCTTACCAGAAGACATTGGAGCATGGCCTTTTGGAGTCCGATGTTTATTATATGCTCGGTCTCAGCTATTACCAGATGAACGATTTATCACATGCTCTGCCAAGTCTGCAGCGGGCGATTGAATTAAACCCGAAGGATATTGATGCTAACTTTCATTATGCTCTTACGCTTGCCCAGCTGGAACTTGTGGATCAGGCGGTTGAAGCTTTTAATGATGTCCTTCTTTTGGACCCTGAGCACGCTGACAGCTGCTTCAACCTGGGTGTTGCTTATGCGTATAAAGACGAAGCGGAGAAAGCTCTTAAGATGTTCGAACGGGCTATAGCCATCCAGCCGGATCATGTGCTGAGCCACAATGGTAAAAAGCAAATTGAAGCTCAGCTTAATGGAAATTAAGCTGATTAAGGGTGAAAGATCAAGACCAGAAGCGATAGAAGCTCCGGAAAGCAGGTCTGCTTATGATGAGCGAATCAACTGAAGCAAATTATGCAAAAGGGGAACTTCTTCATTTGATTTATCACAATGAAGAAAGTCTGTATACAGTTGCAAAAATAAAGGTCACAGACTCGAGTCTGGATCTTCCGGACCGTGAACTTACGGTGGTGGGGATTCTCCCTAAACTCGATTATGATGTGACCTATCTTTTTCATGGAGAAATAAAAGACCATCCGCGTTTCGGAAAGCAGTTTAAAGCTGATCAGTTCCGTAAAGAAGTCCCACAGACGAAACAGGGAATTATTCATTACTTATCAAGTGACCGGTTCCCCGGTATAGGCGCCAAAACCGCTGAAAATATCGTTGAAACACTTGGGGATCAGGCCATTACGGCCATTCTTGAGGATAAAACCCGCCTTTACCAGGTGGAGGGACTGAAAAAGGACAAGGCTGATAAGATCTACGGTACTCTCCTTGAGGAGCAAGGCGTAGAGCAGGTCCTGTTAACGTTATATGATTACGGCTTCGGACTGCAGCTCGCCATGAAAGTGTATCAGGCATATAAACTTGATGCCATGCGAATCATTGAAGAGAACCCTTATAAAATGATTGAAGACGTGGAAGGAATCGGATTCGCCAAAGCTGATGCCATCGGCTACAAGCGTGGCCTCAGAGGAAACCATCCAGATCGTATCAAAGCTGCCGTCATTTATGTACTTACAGAACAGACGATGAATGAAGGTCATGTTTACACGCCCGTCAAGGCTGTTCTGACCGGGGCTCAAAGGCTTCTCAGTGAGAGAGAACGTGTGGATGAAGAAGATATTGCCCAGGCGGTTATTGAGATGGGTGAAGAAGGCAAAGTGATGGTAGAAAAAGAACGGATGTACCTTCTTACCCTGTACTTTGCTGAAAAGGGGATTGTCTCCAATCTGCACCGGCTGATCAGCCGTGGAAAATCAGTAGAGGATTTCCCGGAATCCGAGTTTTTAAAAGCTCTAGGCAGAGTAGAAGAAGAACTGGGAATCGAATATGCAGTTACTCAGAAGGAAGCCATCCAGACGGCTCTTACCTCTCCCGTAATGGTTCTGACCGGGGGACCAGGAACAGGAAAAACGACAGTGATAAACGGTCTCGTTGAAGTTTACGGAAAATTAAAGGGTGTTTCGGTAAATCCTGATGACTATAAAAAAGACGATCAGTTCCCGGTTATTCTCGCCGCCCCAACAGGGCGTGCGGCTAAAAGGATGACCGAGTCTACAGGTCTTCCTGCCTCAACGATTCACAGGCTTCTTGGCTTTAAAGGAAATCAGGACGACTTTGAATATGGTGATCATCATCAGCTTGAAGGAAGCCTGATTATTTTGGATGAAATGTCCATGGTGGACACCTGGCTTTGCAATCAGCTGCTAAAAGCGATTCCTGACGACATGCAGGTTCTGTTTGTAGGAGATGAAGATCAGCTGCCCTCGGTAGGGCCGGGTCAGGTTCTGAGTGACATCCTGTCAACGGAACTGTTGCCGTCTGCTCAGCTGACGGCCATCTTCAGACAGGCTGAAGGCTCCAGCATCATTACTTTTTCCCATGCTATAAAAGAAGGGAAGAACCTTGCAGAGGTAGACCGTAAAAGCAGCGATCTGCGGTTTATTCCATGTGCGATGTCACAGACAGCCGATGCGGTTAAACAAATCTGTGAAAGAGCAATAGTGAGAGGCTACACCCCGAAAGACATTCAGGTCCTGGCTCCTATGTATCGTGGGGACGCAGGTGTTACAGCTTTGAATGAAATGCTTCAGGAGCTGTTTAATCCAAAAAAAGAAGGCAGGCGGGAAGTGGCCTACGGAGATGTAATCTACCGGCATGGCGATATGGTTCTTCAGCTCGTTAACAATCCCGAAGAGAACGTATATAACGGGGACAGAGGTGAGATAGTTGCGATTTTCACACCAAAAGAAACGGAGCAGAACCAGACGATGATCGTTATTTCATTTGATGGAATCGAAGTCGCTTATTCAAAGTCGGACTTAAATCAGATCACCCACGCATACTGCTGCTCCATTCACAAATCACAGGGAAGCGAATTCCCTATTGTTGTTATGCCAATTGTGCGGAGCTATGCGAGAATGCTCCGTAAAAATCTGATTTACACCGGTGTGACAAGGGCGAGGGACTTTTTGTTAATGTGCGGGGAATGGCAGGCCCTTAAGAATGCTGTTGGACGTGAAGAAGGGACAGGGCGGAACACGACCCTTCGTGAAAAGCTGAAAGCGGCATTTATGGAAGTGACTCACCAGCATGATAAAACGGGTGTTACCAAAGACTAAGGAGTGTTCAAGGAGTGTGATGCACTTTGCGAACATTTCAAAAGGTCAAGGGAACACCCGTTTTTTTACTGGCTGATGGATCGAATATTGGTAAAGTGAGCGATCTCTTTGTTGATGACAGCGGCAGTGTGACCGGCTTTTGGGTAGCGGGGAGGAAATGGTGGCAAAGACGTAAATTCCTGCGTTTGGATACCATTGAAAAAACAGAGACTGCAGCGATTTATATAAAAAGTGATGCAGATCTGTCGTTTGCACCTGAAGCGCTTTTCCGCTTTCATGACGGGAAAAATCATCTTTTTGGAAAGCCCTTGTTAACGGAAGACGGGGCCGTAACCGGGCTTCTGGAAGATGTATATTTTCTTGACGATCTGGGCACGATTGTAGGGTATGAAGTGACCAATGGTTTTATTTCGGACTTTACTGAAGGCAGGCATGTTGTAAAAACTGACTGTCCTCTCAGAGTCGAAAAGGACCAGCTGGTGCTGCGGACTCACAGTTAATGCTTGGAGGAGAGCGAAATGCGTTGCCCAAACTGCAAAGGCAAAGATATTGGAAAAATCGGTTCAAATCAATTTTACTGCTGGAACTGTTTTATTGAACTCACCTTGTCAAACGGACGATTATCATTACACCAAGTAGAAGCAGACGGGAGTTTAAGTTCTCTTGATGACCTGTTTGCAGAAGAGGAACGTCGTGTCGAAACAGACTTCTGACTGGTGGTGACAGACGAATGAGGTATTTATCTTTAATGGCCATCGGTGCCGGTGCTGCTGCCTATGCCATGAGCATGGACAAAAAGACCCGGAGACGATGGAAAAAACGGATGGGGAACGTAAACTTCCTGGAGGAGTTTGACCTGGATGACTACATCCCAAGCAAACGCCAGATGAAACGTTACCAGCGACGTTTAAAGAAAGCAATTTCGTAAAACAAGAACCGGCAGACTTTCCTGCCGGTTTTTCAAATTGTCGGGGGTCTGTCCCCGCATAATTTTGTGCGGGACAGACCCCCGACAATTTTGTGACTAAAAGGATGGATTTGGATGCACCCTAAATGGATGAGGGGGTGTATGCGATGCACGAGAGGTATGTGAGAAGACTCGTTAAGCTTGGGGCTGTAGTTTTGTTTTTAGTCATCATTGCAGTTCTTTATATGATGGTTGTTGAGCTTAAGGAGCTCTGGATAAAAGTCGGGCGAATTTTTCTCCCATTTCTCCTTGCTGTTTTTATCGCATATTTACTTCACCCGGCTGTGGTGTGGCTTGATCAGAGGAACGTTCGCCGTCCCTATTCGATTCTTCTCATCTTCGGGTTATTTTTAGCTGTATTTGTCACTGCCGTCGTTAAAGCAACACCGTATTTTATTCAGGAAGGCAGGGACTTTCTCGATCAGCTTCCGGGGCTCGCAAATACATACCGGGGGTTTATGTCTGATTTTCATGAGCAGACGGAATGGCTCCCTGACAGCTTTCAGGTTAAAGCAGAAGCGTGGCTTCAAAAGGGGGAAGCCTTTACTGCGGATGCTCTTCTCGGGCTGGTCGATTTCCTGAGAACCGCCCTTGATTTTCTGTTTTTGTTTATCGTTATTCCGTTTATCGTCTTTTACCTTTTAAAAGACATTAAACTGATTCATAAAGTAGTCTGGTATTTTACACCGAGACGTTTTCGGAGTGAAGGGAAACAGCTTCTTGCAGACGTAGATGAGTCTCTCGGAAATTACATCCGCGGCCAATTGCTTGTCTGTTTTGGAGTAGGTCTGGTTGCTTTTATCGGTTTTTGGATCATCGGACTGCCTTATGCATCCTTAATTGCCCTGTTTATTGCCGTTACGAATATCATTCCGTACTTCGGGCCGGTTATCGGTGCAGTTCCTGTTTTGCTAATTGCTCTCACAGAGAGCATAAACCTGGTGGTTTTCGCTCTGGCAATTATCATCATCGTTCAGTTAGTTGAAGGAAATATCCTTGCCCCGCTTATTGTAGGGAAGTCTCTTCATATGCACCCGGTGTTGATTATTTTTGCCCTCGTAGTAGGCGGTGAGCTTGCAGGAATCATCGGTCTTATCGTAGCTGTTCCGTTACTGGCTGTGCTGAAAGTATTTATTATTCATATTCGTAAGCTGTTACGAGAAAAAAAAGAAGTGATCGAACGCCAGGAATATTGACAAAGCCTTAACCGATTTCTATAATGACAGGTAGACAAGTGATTCCACATGAAAAATTGTTGAAGGAACGGAATCGTTACAGCCCATCACAAAGAGAGGTACCTCCCAGGCTGAAAGAGGACCACGATGAAGAGTAACGGTCGGCTACTCCGGAGAGCAGGTTAATCCCTGCCGGCTGACACACTGTTATTGTGTTGCGAGGTGACAGACAACAAGTCTGTAACCAGGGTGGTACCGCGTGAGAACTCTCTCGTCCCTGATTTTCAGGGGCGGGAGTTTTTTGTGTTTTTAAGAATCTTTTTTTTAAAATGTTGATTGCAGCGAATGCACGACACTCCAGCGAAAACGGAGAGCGAAGGAGCGTCAGCATTACATGATCCAAGTCAGATAAGACCAAGTGATTAATATGAAGGAGGAAATAAACATGAAACGATTAACATCTGCAGAAGTAAGACAGAAGTATCTTGACTTTTTTAAGGAAAAAGGACATGACGTGGAGCCGAGTGCCTCCCTTGTTCCTCACGAAGATCCATCACTTCTTTGGATTAACAGTGGTGTTGCAACACTGAAGAAGTACTTTGACGGCCGGGTGATTCCGCAAAACCCGCGGATCGTGAACGCACAAAAGTCTATTCGTACAAACGACATTGAGAACGTAGGAAAGACAGCCCGCCACCACACTTTTTTTGAAATGCTGGGTAACTTCTCGATCGGCGATTACTTTAAAAAGGAATCCATCCATTGGGCTTGGGAATTCCTTACGGATGAGAAGTGGATCGGATTTGATCCCGAGAAGCTTGCCGTGACCATTTATCCTGACGACGATGAAGCCTTCCAAATCTGGCACGAAGAAGTAGGACTGCCAAAAGAGCGGATCATACGTCTTGAGGAAAACTTCTGGGACATCGGTGAAGGGCCTTGTGGACCAAACACTGAGATCTTCTATGATCGCGGTGAAACTTATGGCAATGACATGGACGATCCGGAAATGTTTCCTGGAGGCGAGAACGAGCGTTACCTCGAAATCTGGAACCTTGTTTTTTCCCAGTTCAATCATAATCAAGATGGAAGCTATACGCCTCTTCCGAAGAAGAATATTGATACGGGTATGGGTCTTGAGCGAATGGTAAGCGTGATTCAGGACGCCCGTACGAACTTTGATACGGACTTGTTTATGCCGATTATCGAATCAACAGAAGCGATTGCAGATACAAAATACGGCAGCGCTTCAGAAACAGATACGGCATTTAAAGTAGTAGCAGACCACATCCGTACCGTTACATTCGCTGTATCTGACGGCGCGTTACCGTCCAACGAAGGCCGCGGCTACGTTCTACGCCGACTTTTACGCCGTGCGGTACGCTATGCAAAGCAGATCGGAATTGAACGTCCGTTTATGTATGAACTCGTGCCGGTAGTCGGTGAAATTATGGAGCCGTTCTACCCGGAAGTGAAACAAAAAGAAGCGTTCATTCAAAAGGTCGTTAAAAACGAAGAAGAGCGTTTCCACGAGACACTTCATGACGGGCTTGCAATGCTTAATAAAGTCATGGATCAGGCTAAAGATAATGGTGTTTCCGAAATTTCAGGTGAAGATGTTTTCCGTCTTTACGATACGTACGGCTTCCCTGTGGACCTCACAGAAGAGTATGTGACAGATGCGGGCTTTACGGTTGATACTGAAGGCTTTGAAGCTGAGATGAAAAAGCAGCGTGACCGTGCCCGTGCAGCAAGACAATCTTCAGGGTCCATGCAGACTCAGGATGAAGTACTCGGCAACATCAAAGAGCCAAGCGAATTCATCGGCTATGATGTCCTTGACATTCCGTCCGTCGTAAAAGTGATTGTCAAAGACAAGCAGCTTGCTGAAACAGTAAAGGCCGGTGAACAGGCACAAATTATCGTGGACCGCACACCGTTTTACGCAGAAAGCGGCGGGCAAATTGCCGATAAAGGAACATTCGAGACTGAGGGTGTTAAAGTGAACGTACTGGACGTTCAAAAAGCTCCAAACGGCCAAAACCTTCACTCGGTTGAAGTAGTAGAAGGGACTCTTGAGCTCGATATGGGACTGAACGCCAAGGTCGATCAGACAAACCGCATCGGTGTTATTAAAAACCATACAGCTACACACCTTCTCCATCAGGCACTTAAAGATGTCCTTGGTGAACACGTAAACCAGGCAGGTTCCCTAGTTGAAGAAGGACGACTCCGTTTTGATTTCTCCCATTTTGGTCAGATTCAGGAAGGAGAAATGAAGGAGATCGAAGAAATTGTCAATGAAAAAGTATGGAATGCCCTGTCGGTGCACACGATGTATAAGAGCTTAGCCGAAGCAAAGGAAATGGGTGCCATGGCTTTATTCGGCGAAAAATACGGAGACGAAGTACGCGTCGTTAAAGTTGGAGACTACAGCCTGGAGCTCTGCGGAGGATGTCACGTAAACAATACAGCTGAAATTGGTTTGTTTAAAATTGTTTCTGAAGCAGGAATCGGAGCGGGTGTCCGTCGAATCGAAGCAGTAACCGGGAAGAATGCCTACATTCACATGAATGGTCAGGTTAATGTATTGACAGAAGCAGCTGTAAGCCTTAAGTCGAATCTTCAGGACGTTCCAAAGCGTATCGAACAGCTGCAAAAACAGTTGAAAGAAAAGCAAAAAGAAAACGAATCCCTTTCAGCCAAGCTCGGAAACATGGAAGCAAGCAGTGTACTGGACGATATTCAGACTGTGGACGGGGTTAAAGTATTAAGTGTAAAAGTAAACGCATCTGACATGAATGGTCTTCGCCAGATGGCAGATTCTTTGAAAGACAAGCTTGGATCGGGTATCCTCGTGTTAGGAACGAACCAAGGTGAAAAAGTAAGCATTGTAGCCTCTGTTTCACAAGATCTGATCAAAGAAGGGTATCACGCAGGCAATATCGTCAAGGAAGTGGCTGCGCGCTGCGGAGGCGGAGGCGGTGGCCGTCCTGATATGGCCCAGGCCGGCGGTAAAGATCCTTCCAAGCTTGAAGGAGCTCTGCAGGCAGTACCGGAGCTTGTAAAAAGAAATTCCTTATCGTGATTGTTTCGTGTACAATGAAATTAGGTAAATTCTCCACTTTAAGTGGGAGAGACTGGAGAGGTGTTTGTGATGAGTTCAATGGATAATACAATGAAGTTTAACTTTCACGATGACTCAATGGATGCTGACGTAAAAGAAGTTCTGCTTACGGTTTATGCGTCCTTGGAAGAGAAAGGGTACAATCCCATCAATCAGATTGTAGGATACATGTTATCCGGTGATCCGGCTTATATTCCCCGGCATAACGATGCCAGATCATTAATTCGTAAAATTGAGCGGGATGAATTAATCGAGGAATTGGTGAAATCCTATTTATCACAGCACAAAGAGGAGAAGTAATGAAATCGTTAGGACTTGATGTAGGTACGAAAACCATCGGTGTAGCAGTCAGCGATGCGTTTGGCTGGACAGCTCAAGGGGTAGAGACCATCAGGTGGAAAAAAGGTGATGAAGAATCGGCCATTAAACGGATCGAACATTTTATTGCTGAATACGACGTATCTACCATTGTAGTAGGTTTACCAAAGAACATGAACGGAACCGTCGGTGAACGGGGAGAAGCGTGCCTTGAGTTCGCTGATCAATTAAAGGAACGAACCGGACTTGAGGTTACAATGTGGGACGAGCGTCTGTCCACAGTAGCTGCTGAGCGTATGCTCGTCTCAGCGGATGTGAGCCGGAAAAAGAGAAAAAACGTAATCGACAAAATGGCAGCCGTGATGATCCTGCAAGGGTATCTCGACCGCCAGCAGTCGGCAAAGTAAACTCAAGCGCACAAGTTGTGCCTAAAAATGAGAAGAATTGAGGGTTTTACATGAGCGAATTTCGTATGCAAAAACCAGAAGAACAAGAACAAATCGTAATCCCGGATGAAACAGGGGAAGAGCATTTGTTTGAAGTGCTGTTCAGCTTTGATGTAGACAGCACAGGCAACTCCTACATCGTCCTTGCCCCGGCGGGCGCTTACGAGACAGACGACGAAGAAATCGAGGTTCATGCGTTCAAATACGAAGAGCCGGAAGGCGAAGACATCGCTCTTTTCCCAATTGAATCAGAAGAAGAGTGGGCAATGGTTGAAGAACTGTTGAACACATTCACAGCTGAAGAAGACGAAGTGGAATAATCATAAAACCGCCCCAGCAGGGCGGTTTTTTAATTTGAATACTATGTTTGCTGCTGTCATACAGCCAGACCACCGAGTCGGACGAATAGATCTGTCGAATATAAGCTGGTGAAAATAAGAATCAAATACGGTTATGCAGGACCTCCCATTCTTATTTATAAATTCAGTCCTAGGGATATTTGATTTCATCCGGGACAGCGCGGCTGTTTTTACACTTAGGCTCTGAATTTTTACGTTTAGGATTTGAATTTCAACGTTTAGCCACATACACAACTCAATCCGTCAAAATAACACCTCAAACGGATTTACTTTCTCCATGACTCCATGACCCGGTCCTTCCCGCTCCATGCTGCAACCGACCAAAGCCATAGTGAACAGATAAAATACCGCAAAAGCATCGATAATTTGTCGGATTATAGTATAATAGAGAACGTATGGAAGGGGGAAAAAGATCTTGTCCGATAAGAAAGACCAACACAATCATGAAGAAAATCAAATAAGCGGCAAATTAATTGAAAAACAAAAAGAAGCGAGTTTGGTGCGAAAGATTGTGCTGATCTGCTTTGTTGTAATTTTACTATCCGTAGTAGGTGCAGCAGCGGGTACATATGTTTACATTACAAATGCAATTGGACCGGTGGATGAAGAAGCTGAGGAAGCAACCTCAGTTGAAATTCCAATCGGCTCTTCGACTTCCGGTATCGGAAACATCCTGGAAAGCGAAGGACTTATCAGTAACGCAACCATATTCCGCTATTATGTCCGTTATAAAAATGAAGGCGGATTTCAGGCGGGAGAATATGAGCTGTCTCCGTCCATGGATATGGATGAAATTATTGCGGCATTAAAAGAAGGCCGGGTATATCAGGACTATGAGTTCAGCTTTACAATTCCTGAAGGCCGCTGGCTGGAGACAATTATCAACCACATTGCCGAAAACACAGAGCATGAGTACGATGAGTTTATGGAGCTCCTCTCTGATGAAGATTACCTGAGGGAACTCATTGATGAGTATGCCATGCTGGACGAAGAGATTTTGGAAGACGAAGACATCCGTCATCCGCTTGAAGGGTACTTATTCCCGGCACGGTATGACTTTACAGAAGAAAACCCTGAAATGGAAGAAATCCTTACAACCATGCTGGACAGAACCCAGGGAATTCTGGCTAACATGGCTGATGAAATTGAAGCAAGTGAATACACTGTTCATGAAATATTGTCGATGGCTTCCATCATCGAAGCAGAATCGATTGGCGATGAGGAACGTGAGACCATTTCAGGTGTTATTCATAACCGCCTTGAAGATGACATGCCATTGCAGATGGATCCTACGATCGCGTATGCCCAAAATAAGCATATATCACGTACAACCAGGGATGATACACAAACAGATCACCCATACAATACGTATGTGAACAGAGGGCTTACTCCGGGGCCGATTAACAACCCGGGCCAGAACTCGATTATCGCTGCCCTTAATCCTGAAGATCACGACTATCTATACTTCTATCATTCAGAAGACGGACAGTCTTTCTTCTCTGAAACGTATTCAGATCATCAGGATGTTTTAAGGGAGCACCGTGACAACAATTAAAATGACTTCAGAAAGGGAATGCCCCGTGCATTTCCTTTATTTTTATGTTAAAATAAGTCGGTGTTTATAACTGAATGCGCATAATTTATAATCGAAGGCACCCAAAAAAGGAGGCCCTTTTTTTATGAACGATCAAGAGAAAACAGAACACTATATAGAAGCTTTACTCCCGGAAAGAACCGGGATTTTATCTGAAATGGAATCTCTGGCCCGTGAAGAACGGGTGCCGATTATGGAACAGACAGGACTCGAAGCGATGCTTTTGATGATGAGTCTTCACAAGCCTAAGCAGATTTTGGAAATTGGAACGGCAATTGGCTATTCTTCTCTCAGAATGGCAGACCGTCTTAAGGATTCGACAGTCGTAACAATTGAACGGGACGCGGATCGTATCCGTCAGGCAAGAGCGTTTCACGAGAGAGCGAATGCACAGGACCGGATCACGATTATTGAAGGAGATGCTCTGGAAACAGCGGACCAGGTTTCTCAGCTTGGACCGTTCGATGCACTGTTTATCGATGCGGCTAAAGGGCAATATGAACGTTTTTTTGAGCTTTATGAGCCGATGGTTAACGAGGGAGGAGTTATTTTCTCCGATAATATCCTTTTTAAGGGGCTTGTACCGGGTACAAGAACACCTGAGAAAAAGCGTATGGAGCAGATGGTAAAACGTCTGCAGCAGTATAATGAAGCCCGCATGGCAGACGGCCGTTTTCAAAGCATGATCTATCCTATCGGAGACGGATTGATGGTAAGTATAAAAGAACCCCGTAACAACGGATAAGAAAGGCTGGTGCAGATATGACAAAAAAACCGGAGCTTCTTATAACACCTGCTCGTGTTGAAGATATTTCTCCTTTAATGGAAGCTGGAGCGGATGCATTTTTGATTGGTGAAGAACGTTTTGGCCTACGGCTTGCCGGTGAATTTGGCAAAGAAGCAGTAGAAAAAGCTGTCGAAGTTGCTCACGCAGGAGGAGCTAAAGTATACGTAGCTGTGAATGCTCTGTTTCACAATGAGATGCTGCCTCTGCTCCCGGAATACCTTACCTTTTTAAACGAAGCCGGCGTGGATGCTGTCGTTTTTGGAGATCCGGGTGTACTGATGGTTGCCAGGGAATCAGCACCTGATATGCCTTTGTTCTGGAGTACGGAAACAACCGGGACAAACTGGTATTCTGCCAATTACTGGGGGAGAAAAGGTGCCCGCCGTGCTGTGCTCGCTCGGGAACTGAACCTTGATTCTGTGGTGGAAATTAAGGAAAATGCAGAGGTTGAGATTGAAGTTCAAGTGCACGGGATGAGCTGTATGTTCCAGTCTAAACGCACATTGATTGGAAACTATATGGACTTCCAGGGGAAGGATCTGAAGGTGGAAGGAAAGAGTAAAGACCGCAGTCTTTTCCTGTTCGATCCTGAGCGTGATTACAAATATCCCGTCTGGGAAGACAAGAATGGAACTCACATTATGAGCCCGAAAGATATGTGTATGATTGATGAACTGGACGAATTGGTGGATGCAGGGATTGACAGCTTTAAGATTGAAGGCATCCTGAAAAGTTCGGAGTACCTTGTGAAAGTCACAAAGCTTTACAGGGAAGCAATCGACCTGTATGCGACGGATGCTGATGCTTACTTTGATAAAAAAGAAGACTTTCTATTACGTGCTAAAGAAGTTCAACCTGAGAACAGGGATCTGGATACTGGTTTCTTCTTTAAGGAAACCGTGTATTAAGGGGGAAAAAGTATGGCCGAGATATCAGTTAAAACAGCGGATGGTAAGCGTGTCATTACAAAAAAGCCGGAACTTCTTGCACCGGCAGGAAATCTTGAAAAATTAAAAATTGCTGTTGAATATGGTGCGGACGCAGTCTTTATCGGCGGACAGGATTTTGGCCTCCGTTCCAATGCAGGTAACTTTTCCATTGATGAAATGGCAGAAGGAGTTGCCTATGCAGACAAATTCAACGCCAGAATTTATGTAACGACAAATATATTTGCACACAACGAAAACATGGACGGGCTTGAGGGCTACTTGAAGGAACTGGAGCGTGTAGGTATCAGCGGTATTATTGTCGCCGATCCTCTAATCATCGAAACGTGCAAGCAGGCTGCTCCGACACTGGAGATTCACCTGTCTACCCAACAGTCACTCACAAACTGGCAGGCAGTTAATTTCTGGAAAGAGGAAGGGCTTGAACGTGTCGTTCTTGCCCGTGAGGTGGGTCTGGAAGAAATGCTGGAGATGAAGCGAAACGTGGATATCGAAATTGAAACGTTTATTCACGGAGCTATGTGTATCGCATATTCCGGACGCTGCGTGCTGAGTAACCATATGACAGCCCGGGACTCCAATCGTGGCGGATGTTGTCAGTCCTGCCGCTGGGATTACTTCCTTTATGAAGGGGACGCTGAATCTGCAGATCAAACTGCCCTGTTTAATGATGGAGATGCTCCATTTGCCATGAGCCCGAAGGATTTAAACCTGATAGAAGCCATTCCGAAGCTCGTTGAAGCAGGTATTGACAGTCTGAAAATAGAAGGCCGTATGAAATCGATTCATTATGTAGCAACAGTAGTCAGTGTATATCGGAAGGTCATCGATGCGTACTGCGCTGACCCTGATAACTTTTATATCAAAAAAGAATGGCTTACTGAACTTGCAAAATGTGCAAACCGGCCTGCTGCACCGGCATTTTTTGAAAATACGCCGGGGTACGAAGAGCAGCTGTTCACAAATCATAAAAAACAGGCTTCACATGACTTTACAGGGCTTGTTCTTGACTATGATGAAGAAACCCAAATGGTGACACTGCAGCAACGGAACTATTTTGAGCCCGGTGATGAAATAGAGTTTTTCGGACCGCAGATAGAGAACTTCATCCAGAAGGTAGGTACCGTCTGGAATGATAAAGGAAAAGAGTTAGATGCAGCAAGACATCCGCTGCAGGTTGTGCGCTTTAAAGTTGATCGACCTCTTTATCCTAATAATATGATGAGAAAGGGAGTATTATAATGGATAAAAAGCCGATCATCATCGGTGTAGCAGGGGGTTCCGGCTCCGGTAAAACAACGGTGGCAAACGAGGTTTACCGTCAGTTTATGAACCAGTCCATCGTTATGATTGAACAGGATGCATACTATAAAAATCAGGACCACCTGCCGATGGAAGAGCGATTGCAGACCAACTACGATCATCCTCTCGCTTTTGATAATGATCTGCTCCTTGAGCATCTGAAGCAGCTGAAAAACTCAGAGCCTGTGAATAAGCCTGTTTATGATTACAAAAATCATACAAGAAGTGAAGAGGTTATTCCTGTTGAACCGAGAGATGTTATCATTCTTGAAGGTATTTTAATTTTGGAAGATGAGCGCCTCCGTGATATGATGGATATCAAACTATTTGTCGACACAGATTCTGATATCCGGATTATCCGCCGTATGATGCGCGACATCAATGAGCGTGGCCGAACGATTGACAGTGTCATTGATCAGTACACGAGTGTAGTCAGACCTATGCATCTGCAATTTATTGAACCTACGAAACGCTATGCAGATGTGATCGTGCCAGAAGGTGGCCAGAACCGGGTAGCCATTGATTTGATGGTCACAAAAATTAAAACCATCCTTGAAGAAAAAGCTATTTTATAATAGGATTAGAAAATAAGGAATCATTTGGCAAGCGACTAAAAGTTCAGTGTCCGGGTACTGACCATGTTCCGGGCACTGGGCGTTTCTTTATATGGCAGAGGGACGGGCTTTTCGTATAATATTTGCGTTTTGGCTTCAATACCTATATATTAATACGTATTCATAATGAATGAGTGGCGGATCGTTACCTGATTATGTAATCATATTTTCACATTTAGTTCATATGACTTAGTTACAATCCTTTGTCCTTTAACGGATCGCCCATTGATCATGATTAACCAGCCTTAAACAAATGAAAGCGTTCGCTAAATGAGTAAATTGTTTGGAGGAGTGAAAGACATGGCAGAAGAAAAACACTATATGACTCACGAAGGTAAAGAAAAGTTAGAAAAAGAAGTAGAGTACTTGAAAACAGAGCGGCGTAAAGAGGTCGTTGAACGTATAAAAGTAGCTCGCGACTTTGGAGATCTCTCTGAGAACTCCGAGTATGATTCTGCAAAAGAAGAACAGGCCTTTGTAGAAGGCCGGATCAATCAACTTGAAAAAATGATCCGAAACGCTGAGATCATTGAAGCAGATGCTTCTGACTCCAGTGTCGTATCCCTCGGTAAATCCGTGAAGTTCAAAGAGCTTCCTGACGGAGAAGAAGAAAGCTATCAGATCGTCGGCCGTGCCGAGGCTGACCCGATGGAGGGGAAAATCTCAAACGACTCACCTATGGCACAGAGCCTTCTCGGTAAAACGATTGGCGAAAAAGTCAGCGTACAGACTCCGGGCGGAGAAATGGAAGTTGAGATCCTCGAAGTAAACTAATTTAGAATACGCAGTCAGCGTGTAATAACGCTGACTGTGTTTTTTTAAGGATGTTTTTTGCAAGAAGATGAGAGTGCAGAGCGAATAAGGGTAGCGAAAAAGTCTCGGCTGTTGCATTCAGCATTATGTAAAACTCTATTAGAACCGCCAAAGAGTAGAATTGCACCTCGAAATATTAGAGCAAATGGGCTATAATATCCATGTGTAATTTGAGCGTATGTGAATAAGGAGGTCTTGTAATTGGCTCAATACGGGAATTATGGTGGCCCAAACAGGGCAGATATGAAGAAAAAGCAACGTATTAACCGTTTGTTAAACGTAGCAATAGGCGTCGTAGTTATCACGATCTTTGTTGTGGCAGGGATGACCATTTTTGGCGGAGGATCATCTCCGGCAACGACGGAGGAACAACAAGAGCAAGAAGATCAGACCACAGGTGAATCAGACAACGGTGATCTCAACATTGAATCAGAAGAAGATGCCGAGCAGGATGGAACAGAAGAGGAAGCTGAAGAAGGCAGTGACAGTGAGTTTGATGAGAGTGCCGATTCTTCCGACCTTGACGAAGCAGGCAATGAAGATGGTGACTCCAATGAAGCAGATGAAGAATCATCATCAGAAGAAGAATCATCATCAGAAGAGGGTACAGAAGACGAAGGAACTGAAGAAGATACGTCTTCTGACGATGGAGAATTTCGTCCGGTAGGAACTTCGCAGAGTGAACCGTTTGCGATGACAAGTGAACATTACAGCCGTGACCACGTAAACTGGGGCGAGATGATGCAGGCTGTTGAACAGGCTACAGGATTAAATGAAGGAAGCGACGGTGTCACCCTCTGGCGTATCCAGAACGGTGGAGACCCTCAGAGCGCAGTAGCCGTAATCAGCGAATCATCTGAAGCAAACACCCCGTTTGAAGTCCGGATAGAATGGGTAGAGAATGAAGGATGGAAGCCTGTATCTGTGGATCAGCTATCGTCGAATCCTTATAATTAATAACTCAATGGTAACGCCCGCTATGTCTTTCATAGCGGGCGTTCACACTAGTAATCATTTTTAATTTTGAGCTTTAAAGTGGACAACTGCGGTGTAAACTAAGTAGCCCTTAGGATGAGTTGATACCTGATGTGATACGTGATGCACACTGAGCATAATTGCCTGGTTGTCCTCTATTTTCTGCTGGATTTGTTTTTCGAGTGCTTTTAAGCTGCCCGCTTCAAAAAATTCAATTTTGTCTTTGAACGCTTCTGTATGTAAGAACATGTTCCACACCCCTGCTAATTTTCTACATACTAAGCATACTAAACGTTGCAGTCAAACAACAA
The DNA here is from genome assembly GCF_003710255.1 of Alteribacter keqinensis. Classification (NCBI taxonomy): domain Bacteria; kingdom Bacillati; phylum Bacillota; class Bacilli; order Caryophanales; family Bacillaceae; genus Alteribacter; species Alteribacter keqinensis. The sequence goes on from NZ_RHIB01000001.1 coordinate 436,889, forward strand.
GAGAACGGCCAAAAAGTAAAAGAATAATTTCGATACATCTTAGAGATTGGAATCACTAGTAGTCGAGGGAGGGGACAGCCATGTCACCGGAAATGATTGGTCTTAGTTTTATCTTATTAGGTTTGTTTATTGTTATTGGAAAGTGGATCCGCGTTTTTTCACCACTTTTGCAGAAGCTGTTCTTGCCAACATCCATTATTGCAGGATTACTGGCATTAGTATTAGGGCCGGAGATTTTAGGGCGGATTGTGGCTTTGTTTACGTCAGATGATTATATACTTACAAACGGATTTGTACCGCCTGAAGTGGTGGAAGTCTGGTCCGAACTGCCCGGACTGTTTATTAATATCGTTTTTGCGTCATTATTTCTGGGTAAGACACTGCCCAGCCTGAGGAAGGTATGGATCATCGGGGGTCCGCAGGTCGTTATGGGTCAGATGGTTTCCTGGGGACAGTATGTTGTCGGTTTGCTCTTAGCTGTTTTCCTGCTGGCGCCGGTATTCGGCGTAAACCCGATGGCAGGTGCCCTCATTGAAATCAGTTTCGTCGGTGGTCACGGTACCGCCGCCGGTCTGTCTGGTACATTTGCAGATCTTGGATTTGAAGAGGGTGCTGACCTGGCAATCGGTCTTGCCACAATCGGTATTTTAACCGGTGTGGTTGTCGGTATTATCCTGATTAACTGGGGAGCAAGAAAAGGATACGCCAAGGAAGTAGGCGGTCAGCAGGGATTGTCCAGTAACGGACGTAACGGAATCGTTGAACTTGAAAACCGCGACAGCGCAGGAGAGCTGACGACCCGTCCGGAATCAATTGAACCTTTGTCTCTGCACATTGCTTATGTGGGAATTGCAATCTTTATTGGTTTTATTCTTCTTGAAGGATTAATCCTGCTGGAAGCATTCACTTGGGGACCTTGGACAGACACGTACCTGATGATTTATGTTCCACTCTTCCCCCTTGCCATGGTCGGGGGGATTATTACACAGCTTATTTCGGATAAATACGATAAATTCCGTCTGATTGACCGTAAGATGATTAACAGGATATCAGGATTTTCACTTGATGTGTTAATTGTGAGTGCCCTTGCAACGGTTTCTCTTACAGTCATCGGGGACAACCTGGCTGCCTTTGTCACACTTGCTGTTGCAGGTGTTGTATGGAACGTATTTGCTTTTGTTGTACTTGCACCAAAAATGATCCCTCAATATTGGTTTGAACGAGGTATTGGTGACTTTGGACAGGCAACAGGTATTACAGCCACTGGGTTACTTTTAATGAAAGTGGCAGACCCGGATAACAAAACCCCGGCCCTTGAAGGTTTTGGGTACAAACAGATAATGTTCGAGCCGTTTGTAGGAGGGGGACTCTTTACCGCCGCATCGCTGCCGCTGATATTCCAGTTCGGTCCGGTTGCAGTATTAATCTTTGCTACCATTATTACGATTGGCTGGCTCTTATTCGGTTTGTTATACTTCGGAAGAAAATAGTATCTTGTTCTTGCACCACTCCTGTACTATGATAAAAGTTGTGAATAAGTGAAGGGCTGCGGCCTGGATAAAAGGAAGGGAATGCCTTATGATAGTTGGAATAATCGGTGCAATGGAAGAAGAGGTTGAACTTCTGAAGAAAAAGATGAATATCAGAGAAGAACAAGTGATTGCAGGCTGTGAGTTTTACTTTGGGAAATTACAGGGTGTTGAAGTGGTTGTTTCTAAATCTGGAATCGGCAAAGTCAATGCTGCGATTTGTACAACACTTATGAATCAGCTTTATCATCCCGATGCCATTATTAATACCGGTTCTGCCGGAGGCTTTCATAAAGAGCTTGCTGTGGGAGATGTGGTCATTTCTACAGAAGTCCGTTATAACGACGTAGATGCTACTGTGTTTGGCTACGAGTTTGGCCAGGTACCGAGAATGCCAGCGTTCTATGAGCCGAATGAGGAGTTAAAGACGATTGCTGAGAAATGTGCCGGAGAAGTAGGGGTTCGCTCTGTTCCAGGATTAATCATATCAGGGGATTCATTTATGAGTGATCATGTGCGTGTAGAAAATATCCGCTCGCGGTTCAACGACCCGTATTGTTCGGAAATGGAAGCAGGGGCTATTGCGCAGGTGTGTCACCAGTTCCAATGCCCGTTTGTCATCATTCGTTCTCTGTCTGACATTGCAGGGAAAGATGCGAAAGTATCCTATGATGAATTTTTGGAAACAGCATCTGTAAACTCTGCGAGAATGGTCATTGCTATGCTAGAAGAAATCAGACAACAGCGGTAAAAAACCGGCATATTTGGTGGGAATTGTTAACCAGATCCCGCACACCTTCATGATATAATAGAATTGCTTTGCAAGAGAGAGTTACTCTATTCGTGAGGTGATGCTCCATGTCACAACAGCAGGTTGAAACATTGAAAGCCAAGGTTACGGATTATAAACGATACGCCTTTGTGATGCTGGCGTTAAGTATATTTATGTTTGTCGGTATTCTTATTCCCAATGAAGCGCTGGCGGCAGAACACCAGCCCATTCTGATGGGAATGAACGTTGCAGCCCTTCTTGCAGCCGTTGTGTTTCATAGAATTGCAATGGGTACAAAGAAGAAGCTCCATGAAGATGAATAGGAAAGTGATAAAAGGACGTCCATTTCGGGCGTTCTTTTTTTTAGAAGGCTCTGTTAACCTCACGTGTAGATTTACTCTCATTGCAGTGAAGGCGCAGGTGAGCCTCCTGAAGGGTTTACCTGCTTCTTCCTCTACCAGTAACGCTATCTTTTGCTTTTTAAGGACACTGTATTCCGTTCAACGAAGCTGAATTTCAATAAAGGCTAGTAACACGCTTCCTAATTGTTTTTCAAAGGAGCCTTAAAGAATCGCTATATCTGCCAAATGTTTATTTTTACTGGACAAAACCCGTCTGTACTGCTCATTGAAGAAGACATGATATAATCAAACTTAAAAAAGAATAGTCTGTCGGAGGGGTATTATGGGGAGCAGTAAAAGAAGGCCTCTTATTTTGGCGTGCGTCATGCTTGCGATGTTCATGAGTGCAGTTGAAGCCACGATCGTTTCAACAGCAATGCCAAGTATAGTCGCTGATCTTGGCGGTTTTTCGTTATTCAGCTGGATTTTTTCTACATATTTACTGATGCAGGTCGTGACAATTCCAATCTACGGAAAACTCTCAGATATGTTCGGAAGAAAAATCGTTTTCGCCACCGGTGTAAGCTTTTTTCTCATCGGGTCGGTTATGTGTGGGTTTGCTCCTTCCATTGAATGGCTTATTGCAAGCCGGGTGATACAGGGAATCGGAGCTGGGGCTGTACAGCCGATTGCAACGACAATTGTAGGGGATATATATACAAAAGAAGAACGGGCAAAAATCCAGGGTTATTTAGCAAGTGTGTGGGGAATTTCTGCCGTTATGGGACCTGTCCTCGGGGGACTGATTCTTCAGTTTGCCCACTGGCAGTGGGTGTTTTGGATTAACATTCCAATCGGTATTATCTCTGTTACTGGAATTATCTTTTTCCTGAAAGAGAAAGTAAAGAAGGAGAAAAAACAGATCGACTATGCGGGAACAGGATACCTTCTTGTAGGGATCACAGCACTTATGCTCGTCTTTATCCAAAGCGGCACAGCCTGGGCGTGGGCTTCTCCTCAGACTGGAGGCCTGTTGGGGGTGTTCGTTTTTAGTCTCCTGATGTTTATCCGTCAGGAAAAGCGGGCCAAGGATCCGGTTATGACTCTTTCAATCTGGAATGACCGGTTAATTGCGACGGCGAATGTGGCTTCTCTTACTCTCGGTGCCGTTTTGATCGGTGTGTCGAGCTACCTTCCGACCTATGTGCAGATTGTACTGGGAGAGTCGGCAATGACAGCAGGATTTACGCTCACTATGATGAGTGTTGGGTGGCCGATATCGTCAACACTCGCAGGGCGGCTGCTTGTGCCCCTTGGCTCGAGAAAAACAGCCATGCTCGGCGCGTGCAGTCTATTGATCGGTGCGACAATGTTTCTTCTTCTGTCCTATGTTCAGCAACCACTCTGGGCAGGGGCAGCTTCGTTTTTTATCGGAGGAGGGATGGGATTTACTACAACAACATTTATTGTGTCAATCCAGAGTCAGGTTGATTGGAACGTGAGAGGAACAGCGACAGCTTCAAACATGTTCATGCGGATCCTTGGAAGTGCCCTTGGTGTTGCTATGCTCGGAGGTCTCTTAAACAACCGGCTTGCAGGTTATCTTAAGGAGGAAGGCGCCGGAATTGACCTTCCCCAGACTCTTGATGCAGCTAATCTCCTTTTAGATCCTGTAGAACGGCGACGGTTTTCTGAAGAGGAATTAAACGTCCTCTCCGACGGGATTGCCTTTGCGTTGAACAGTGTGTATCTCGGGGTGTTTATCATGGCCTTAATCAGTATCGGGCTGATTGTTTCTCTGCCGAAAAAGGACAAAGGGAGCAATTAGGGTAAGAAATGAAGAACATGTTTTAAAATCCGGGCAGTGAGCCCCCAGATGATCCGCCCCTCATATTCATAAAAATGCTCGTGAACAACGCCGGTCCGCCAGTTGTAGTTTTCTCCTCCTGGTATGAGGTGATAGGGAAACGTTTCTTCCGGCTGTACTTCCAGATAAATGTTGTATGTTTTCACTTCCATGTCCTTTAGAGCCTGCACTGGCACCGTAAAGACTTCCTCGACTTCAGTGCGGTTGATGTTCATCTCTGCTTGAGGGTGGATTTCACCTATGAATGGAAAAATGTTAAACCGGTAAGGGGTGATCATATAATCAAGGGGACCGTAGACGACTACATCTTCATAAGTGACCCCAATCTCTTCTACCAACTCCCGGACGGCAGCATCTTCTGCACTTTTATCATCCGGGTCTACTTTCCCCCCGGGGAAGCAGATTTCTCCCGGCTGTTTGATATTTTTTCCCCGTACCTGAAACAACAGGTGAGGCTCGTCATTTTTATAGATGATCGGTACAAATAATGCAAATGAGCGGTAATGCTCCTGGTCAAGAAGACCGGGCTTTCTGTCACGAAAGAATGCGCTGATATTAGTGCTTGTAGGTTTCATACATGTCGGACTCCTTTATGTTCAGCTTTAGTAACAGGCAGGTGGATAGAATGATGGTGCCGAAATAACAACAGGTTAAATTTCGTATATATACGTTCATTTTATCAAAAGGGGGGCTTTAAAGAGAAGTCCCGAGGTCTTCTCCTTCGGGGTATAAAGGACAAAGGGATGCTCCTTTAACAGCCGCTATATTTTTAATTGTAATTAAAATTGAAGCAAATTATAATGATAATTAGAAAATGGAGGAGGCGAAACCGATGAAACTTACAGTAAACAAACCGATTTTTGCAGAATCAGCAAGCACACTCGTTAATCTGGCGTCCCAGTATCCGTCAACCATCCTTATTAAAAAAGACCACTGGGTGGTCGATGCAAAGAGTCTGCTGGGCGTACTGGCACTTTCGCTTCAGCCGGATCAGACAGTGGAAGTAGACGTGCAGGGCGAGGATGAAGCTGCTTTTACTGAAGAACTGCTGGGAACCGGATACTTTTCTCAAGCTTAAGACAAAGAGCGCTGCACTGCAGCGCTCTTTGCTGTTTTTTTATAAATACTGGTTAAACCAATTTTCAAGCTCTTTTAAACGGGCGTAGCGAAGCTTTGGCGGACCGCTCCTTGACAACTCGTGGTTTGCATTCGGGAAGCGGACGAGGCGTGTCTCCTTTTTCTGGTGCTTTAAAGCAACAAAAAGCTGCTCAGCCTGTTCTACAGGACAGCGGAAATCACGTTCCCCGTGGAGAATGAGAAGAGGTGTGTTAATATCCTTCACGTATTTCAGCGGCGAGTGATCCCACATTTTATCAGGATCCGTGAAGAGATCAGCACCAATCTCCCACTCTGTAAAGAAATAGCCGATGTCACTAACGCCGTAGAAACTAATCCAGTTGGAAATGGAGCGGAGAGTCGCTGCGGCTTTAAAGCGGTCTGTGTGGGAGACAATCCAGTTTGTCATAAACCCGCCGTAACTCCCGCCGGTTACCCCGAGCCGGTCTTCCTCAATATAGTCAAATTGCTCCACAGCCTGATCCACTGCACTCATAAGGTCTGTATAGTCTTTTCCGCCGTAATCACCGCGGCAGGCATCTACGAATGCCTGTCCGTAACCGTGGCCGCCTCTTGGGTTTGTATAAAGAACAACATATCCTTTAGCTGCAAGGAACTGCATCTCATGGAAAAATGAATTGGCATACATGGCGTGAGGTCCGCCGTGAATTTCAAGGATTGCCGGATATTTTTTACCTTCTTCAAATCCGTACGGTTTCATTACCCATCCGTGAATGTTCCAGCCGTCATCTGCTTTAAAGTTCACTTCCTCAGGAGCTGAAATATGGACTTCATCAAGGAAAGTCCGGTTTACATCGGTCAGCTGTGTCTGCTCTCCAGAGGAGAGGTCAACTAAAAACGCATCTCCTGGATTCACAGAAGTGCTGATGGCAAGAACAGCTTTCTGGTGTTGTGGTGAAATATCATACCCGTATATATGATGATGCCCTGTCACGAGCTCTGAAACTTCTTTGTCCAGTGTGACACTGTACAGGTTCGTACTTCCGTATACACTCGCTGTAACATACAGCTTCTGGTTTCCAAGATCCCACACCGGGCCGGGGCTCGGGTGGCCGGAGCGGAGATCACCGATAGCGGTATCCCCAAGGTTTACATCCCAGTCCTTTGTCAGACAGGTTGATTCACCGGTAGACATGTCCATTACCCAAAGCTTCATATGTGTGGCACCTGAATACTCTTTCCGGTGGCCGTAATAGGCAATTTTAGCCCCATCATGACTGAAAACCGGGAACGTATAAATCCCTTCTCCATCGGTGAGGAGGGTTTCTTCTTTTGACTCTACATCCAGAACATACAAGTCTGAAATGATGTGGTAATCCTGATCCTCTTTTTTGTTGGCAAAAAACGTCACCTTTGTGCCGTCTGGTGACCAAGAGCCGGGCTCGTGATTATAATCTCCCTCAGTAAGGAGAATGGCTTCGTCAGATTCAAGGCTGTAGCAGGCAAGCTGCTTGGTTTTGCTGTCCAGAAAACCACTTGCATCGGATTTATACTTGAGCCGGGTCACAACAAGAGGCTCATTTTCTTTATCCTCAGGCTTTTCTTCAGGTCTTGAGAGAAGGTCTTCCCCGGGTTCAAGGGTAGTTGTAAAGAGAATGCGCTGACTGTCCGGTGACCAAGAAGGCTGCATTGCCCCGTTTTTCAGGGTAGTAAGCTGTTTGGCTTCCCCGCCGTGTGTAGAGAGCAGAAAAAGCTGGGGCTTTTCAGCGCGGTTGGATAGAAAAACAATCCACTTTCCGTCCGGAGAGAAGCGGGGATAGCTGACCCGCTCTTCTCCAAATGTCCACTGTACAGCTTGTTTTTCGCCCGTTTTCTGAACAAAAAGTTGAGAGACGTATTTGTCTTTTTCACTGATTGTCTGTTTTATGTACGCAATTGCTTCACCATCAGGAGAAAGCTGAGGTTCATTTAATGTTGTTATTTTTTTTAAGTCTTCAATCTCGATGGGCCGTTTCATTATCAAATCTCCTTTTTATCCGAATGTTTTAAGTATAATGGACGTTGTCTGAACCTTCAATCAATTCGCACTGTGAAATACTGTTTGAAAGCGCATGCATCCTATGCTAAAATCGTATACGTAAACGTTTACGTTCGTTTCCGGAGGTGACCAGGGTGGCTGTAACAATTAAAGACGTGGCAAAAAGATCAGGTGTCTCCATCGCTACTGTATCGCGGATTATCAATAATCAGACCGGATATTCAAGGGAGACAAAAGACAAAGTCTTGAAGGCCGTCAAGGAACTTGGCTACAGTCCCAATGCTTTGGCCCGTGGTCTCGTAGGCCGGCCCACAAGAACGATCGGCGTACTCCTTCCGAACGTGTCAAGCCTCTTTGCCGGCAAGCTTCTTGAAGGTATTGAGGCAGCTGCAAAAGAGCGTGGGTACAGCGTTGTTGTCTGTAATACCGGTACCGCCGGCAAGCGGACAATCGACTATTTGCATGTTTTGAAAGAAAAACGTGTGGAAGGAATTATCTACGGCAGCGGGGAGCTTACAGACGATCAAAATAAGGCTCTTCACGAACTCGGTATTCCTGTCGTAATGGCAGCCACAAAACCGGAAGATGAGCGTTTTCCATATGTAAAAGTGAATGACGAAAAAGCAGCGTATGACGCCGCAAGGTACCTTCTTACTAAAGGTCACACAAAAATCGCCTTTATCGGAGGAGATCTGGATGACCCGATTGCCGGTAAGCCCCGCTACAGGGGGTTTTTGAAAGCACTGGAGGAAAGGAACCTGATTCCTGATAAGGCTCTTATCAAGCTGGGAGACTTCAGTTTTAACTCGGGGAAAGAAAGAATGCTGGACCTGCTCCGGGGTCCGGCCTCGTTTACCGCTGTTTTTGCAACAAGTGATGAAATGGCGGTAGGTGTTCTTCATGCAGCATATGAATCCGGAATTTCAGTACCGGGTGATGTTTCAGTTATGGGCTATGACAATACACTTGCAGCTGAGATGGCCATACCGCCGTTGACTACAGTGGCCCAGCCTTTGTATGAGATGGGGGCTCGCGCGTTTCTGGCACTGGTTGAAAACCGGCAGGGCGAAAGTCATATGAACCATGCCATTATAGAAAGAAAAACAGTCAGAAAGTTTAATGAGGAGGAACTGTAAATGACAAAACAGTGGTGGAAAGAAAGTGTTGTGTATCAGATTTATCCAAGAAGCTTTAATGACAGTAACGGAGACGGGATCGGTGATTTAAAAGGAATTACGGAAAAGCTTGATTACTTAAATGAACTTGGCGCAGATGTCCTCTGGCTTTCACCTGTCTATGACAGTCCGAACGATGACAACGGGTATGACATTCGCAACTACAAGGCTATTATGGACGAGTTTGGTACGATGGAAGACTGGGAGGAACTCCTGGCAGAAATCCATAACCGGGGCATGCGTCTCATTATGGACCTGGTTGTCAATCACTCTTCCGATGAGCACGCATGGTTTGCAGAATCGAGGAAATCAAAAGACAATCCGTACCGTGATTACTACATCTGGCGTCCTGGTAAAGAAGACGGCTCTGAGCCAAACAACTGGGAATCTGCCTTCAGTGGTTCTGCCTGGAAGTATGAGGAAGCTACAGATGAATATTATCTTCACCTTTTTTCAAAAAAACAGCCTGACCTGAACTGGGAAAACCCGACCCTTCGTGAAGAAGTATATGAAATGATGCGCTGGTGGCTCGATAAAGGGATCGACGGCTTCCGTATGGATGTTGTAAACTTCATCTCCAAAGTAGAAGGACTTCCGGATGGAAAGCCTCAGGAAGGAAAAAAGTATGCATCAGGCGGAGAGTACTTTATGAATGGCCCGCGTATTCATGAATTTCTCCATGAAATGAATCAAAAAGCAATGAAAGGCTATGATGCCATGACGGTGGGAGAAATGCCTGGCGTCACTCCGGAAATTGCCCGTAAGTATACAGACGAGGAGCGGGAAGAAGTGAACATGGTGTTCCAATTTGAGCACGTAGACCTTGATTCCGGTCCGGGTGGGAAATGGGACCTTCGTCCGTTAAAACTCAGTGACTTAAAAGAAAACCTCACCAAATGGCAGAAAGCCCTTGAAGAAAAAGGCTGGAACAGCTTGTATATGAACAACCATGATCAGCCCCGCATGGTCTCCCGTTTTGGTAATGATAAAGAGTACCGTGTGGAGTCTGCTAAAATGCTGGCCACTCTTCTTCACATGATGAAGGGAACGCCATTTATTTTTCAGGGGGAAGAGCTGGGCATGACGAACGTACAGTTTGATTCGATTGAAGAATATGAAGACATCGAAACGTTGAATATGTATAAAGAAAAACGTGAAGAAGGCGTTTCCCACCAGGACATTATGAAATCGATTTACGTAAAAGGCCGTGACAATGCCCGCACACCGGTTCAGTGGAACGACGGGCTAAATGCCGGGTTTACAACCGGTACACCTTGGCTGAAGGTGAATCCGAACTATACTGAAATCAATGCAGAGCAGGCTGTTAACGACCCGGATTCAACTTTTCATTATTACAAAAAGCTGATTAATCTCCGCCATACGAATGAGATTATTGTTTACGGGGGTTATGACCTTCTGGCTGAAAAGGACGATAGTGTCTTCGCTTACGAACGTACGCTGGATGGGGAAAAGCTCCTCGTCGTCTGCAATTTCTACGGTGAAGAAACGAGCTTTGAGGTACCATCTCATTATGCCGGAAAAGAAGGTACGCTTCTGATCAGTAACTATGATAACGAAGCTGTGCGTGAGCTTCCTGAGTCCATCGGGCTTCGTCCGTTTGAAGCTGCAGTCTATAAAGTTTAAATTCAGAGAGGGATTCTCTTAAATCAAAAAGCAGATTGGCAAAGGCTTCAAGGCTGATCCAAAAGGTAGAAACGTCCTTTCGGGTCAGCCTCTTTCTGTGCCGTTTTACAATAGGGCCTTCAGGGTAAAGTGATAGCATCATCCAAAACACAAGGAGTGCTGCCAATGCTTTTGTCTTACAGGAGAATGATGAAACCATTCAATGTAATTGGAACGGAGGGTGAAATCGGATCTGTAAGTGATCTGTATTTTGACGATCTGAGATGGACGGTACGCTATATTGTTGCAGATACCGGGGGTTTGTTTGATGGAAAAGAACTGTTCATTTCACCCGCCAGTATACAGGGTTACTCCATTGAGGAAGAGAGACTCCATGTGTCCATATCCGAGAAAGAAGCCAAAGATAGTCCGTCTCCCGGAAATGAGCCCGTATCCAGAAAGTTTGAACGTGAATTTGCCCGGTTTTATAACCTGAACCCGTACTGGATGGGAGGCGGCCTCTGGGGCGCAGGCATGATGCCCCGGGATTTAACGAGCGAAGGGTACGAAGGAGTACAGGAGATTCACGAAAGTGATTCCCACGTACTGAGTGTAAAAGATGTGGAAGGAAAAGAGCTTGCCACCGCCGCTGAGAGCTTCGGAAAAGTGAAGGATCTGATTGTAGATGATAAGTCGTATACGATCAGATACATTGTTGCAGATACGAAAAGGTGGCTTCCTGGAGGGAAGGAAGTACTCATCTCCACTGATTGGATCGATGATGTTGACTGGGCCGAAAATTTTGTGCGTGTTAACGTAACAAAAGAGCAGATTGAAAATGCTCCTGAATATGTAAAAGAAAAATCAATTGACAGGGAGCTCGAGACTACATTGTTCAAGCACTACGGCAAACCGAAATACTGGGATTAATGAACAACAGGACGGGACGCGTTCCCGGCCTGTTTTTTTACGAAAAATTAAGGATATGGGTAGACAAATACACATCCATTTCTTTATAATGTGGTCAGTGCTCAAAAAGTTTCCTTAAGGAAACTTTTTGAGTCAGGTAAAAAATAATAACCTACAGGAAAAATAGTTTTAATACGGCACGTTCAGTAATAGGTATACATATAGTGCTTTGTAAAGGTGAAGGGAGCGGGAAAAAGGATGACACATTTTGTGAAAAAAATAACGGGAGCTGCAATGCTTGTACTCGGAACGCTTGCAGTAGCAGCCTGTGGTGCGGAAGAATACGCTGTAGAAAGAGAAGGGCTTGAAATTACCACAAGCTTCTCCGTCTTAAACAATATTATTGAAGAGGTAATCGGTGACCGGGGCTCGGTAGAGTACATTGTACCGATCGGCGAAGAGCCTCACGAATATGAGCCCGTGCCAAGCGATTTTCGTAAAGTAAGCGATTCAGATGTGTTTTACGTAAACGGTCTTGGTCTTGAAGGGTGGCTCGGACGGATTGTGTCCAATGTATCGGATACAGAAATGGTTGAACTGGCTGACGGAGTGGACATTATAAATCTGAACAACAGTGAGGAAGAGGATCCCCACGCCTGGCTGAGTCCCAAAAACGGAATTATCTATGTTGAAAATCTGGTGGAGGACCTGATCGAACGTGACCCTGAAGGGGAAGACATTTATCGTGAAAATGCTGAAAGCTACATTCAGGAGCTTGAAGATTTAGACGCATGGATTCAGGAAGAGGTTGAAGAACTGCCGGAAGACAAACGGGTAATCGTTGTAAGTGAAAATGCCTTCAAGTATTTCGGTGAAGACTACGGCTTTGAAACAGTAGGAATATGGGAAATGAATTCACACGAAGAAGGTACCACATCACAAATCAACCGGGTAATTGACCTTGTACAGGACAGGGAAATTCCATCCGTTTTCGTAGAGAGTACGGTTGACCAGCGATACATGGAGACTGTGTCCAATAATGCCGATGTACCGATTGCAGGTGAAGTGTTTACAGACGCCCTTGGCCAGGAAGGCTCGGGTGCAGAAACGTATATCGATATGCTGCGACACAACGCAAAGACGTTCGTGGAAGGGTTAAAAGAATAAAAACAGAGGTAAAACAGGCGGATAAACTCGCCTGTTTTTTCTATGTATTATTTACCTTTTCGGAAATAATGCTTATACTTTTATAGGGTGAAGTATTGAATATAGAAAGGAAGAAAGAAAAATGGATGTAAGAATGGCTGATTTACCAGGCATCGGGAAAAAGATGTCCTTTATTACTGCAGAAAAAAGCATGATTGTACTTATTGTTCATCATACCGGGAAAAGAGAGCTGTATTTCTTTGACGATGCTGACAACGATGAAGCTGATTTTTCCATAGATTTAACAGCAGATGAAACCAGAGAGTTGGGAGCCCAGCTGTTGGGTGCAGTGTTCCAGCCCGTTGACTCCGATAAGATCAATCTGTTAAAAAGCCAGATTGTAACGGAATGGATTAAGCTGAGTGATCAATCAGGTTTTGCCGGCAAGTCGATTGCAGAAAATGAAATACGTAAAAAGACAGGTGTATCTATTGTAGGTATCTTCAGGGAAGAGGAGGTCATTGCAAGCCCCGACGTCACTGAAGTTCTTCGTCCTGGAGATACACTCATGTCGATAGGCAAACAAGAAGAGATTGCTGTCTTTGAAAAACTTTGCAAAGGGGAGGCAGCGATTTAATTGGATATTCAATTTCCAGCGATGTTTGCCGCAGGGATCATTTTCTTAGTGATGTTTTTTGCAGGCATGCTAGGATCAAAGTATAAAATACCAGGCGTCATTGTTTTTATTGTACTCGGACTTGCCATGAGTCCTTTTTTAGGTGATTCAGAGCTTCTTCATTTTGTGGGTGAAATAGGAATCGTCTTATTATTCTTTATGCTGGGAATGGAGTTTCCCCTCAAGCAGCTTCTTAAAGTAGCAAAAAAAGTAACGCCTGCTGGTAGCCTTGATGTTGTCCTGAACATTGGCGTAACCTTTTTGATATGCTGGCTGTTCGGACTTGGATTGATTGAAGCGTTGTTAATTGGAGGAGTCGTCTATGCGACCAGCTCTTCCATTACGGCGAAGCTTCTTGAATCCAACAAGCGGATGGCTAACCCGGAGTCGGAATTTATCCTCGGACTTTTAATCTTTGAAGACTTGGTTGCGCCCGTACTCGTAGCCATTTTAGTAGGGCTTACGGTTGGAGCGGGCCTTTCAGGCGGAGACTTTGCAGTACTCATGTTTAAAGTAATTGCCTTAACTATCGGTGCTATTCTGATTGGTCAATTTATCTTTACGAAACTCAGAAACTTCTTTGAACGCCACTTGAGTACAGATGTATTTATTATGTTTGTTGTGGGTCTCGCTCTTGCTTATGGAGGACTTGCTCTTTACCTTGATTTGTCTGAAGTGCTCGGTGCATTTTTGGCAGGGATCATGATTGCTGAAGTAAGGAAAACAGAGCAGTTGGAGCATCTTATTGTGCCTGTGCGTGACATTACACTGCCTCTTTTCTTTTTATGGTTTGGGACAACCATTCAGTTTGGAGAAGGGGTACCAATGATACCGCTTCTACTCACACTTGTAGTCTGGGGAATCGTGGCGAAGCTCATTGTAGGCATTGTTGGCGGACGTATGTACGGGCTCAGTAACAAAGTCGCCTTGCGTGCAGCCTTATCCCTCACCCAGAGGGGGGAATTCTCGATCATTATCGCCGCTCTTGCAACTGCAGAGTTAATGGTATTCAGCAGTGTGTTTATTCTGGCCACTGCCATCATCGGGATCGTCTTTTTCCAATTTGCACCACAGGTGGCAAACCGTTTTTATCCGTCTAAAAAACCACAAAAAGTCAGGCTGCCCGGTTGATACAGAAAGATGGTGACTCATTGGTCGCCATCTTTTTTGGTTTTAAAATAAACTTTTATCCAACCTATTTACAGTCATTTTATATGAGTTGCAATTATTTAAAGTCTGTTATTAAGCTCAGGAAGCAGCATCCTCCTTTCGTCAAAAACGAACAAAACATTATCAACCTTTCGACTTATGTTTCCCCTCCAACAGTCAAAACTTTTCATGTACACGCACGCGGGCTCTTTTTTGGGCATATAGATGAAGATAAGATGCCCAAAAGGAGGTTTATCGATGTCAGGATTTTTAGCGGCCATCACATACCTCGTAAAAGAACTGTTCGTATTTGTTTCTTTTGTAAAAAACAATGCGTTTCCCCAGCCGTTGAAGGAAGAAGACGAACGAAGATACTTAAAGCTCATGAAAGAGGACGGAGATGCAGACGCCCGGAACAAACTCATTGAGCACAACCTCAGGCTCGTTGCCCACATCGTTAAAAAGTTTGAGAACACGCGTGAAGACACCGAAGATCTCATCTCCATCGGTACCATCGGATTAATCAAAGCCATTGAAAGCTATTCATCCGGCAAAGGAACAAAGCTGGCCACCTATGCAGCACGGTGTATTGAGAATGAAACTCTAATGTCAAAGGAGCGCATGGGACAATTCCCTTCCTACATAGGTTAGATCAAGGGAGGGAAAGTCCGTGAACATACGCATCATAGAAGGGGACCTTTCGAAAAAAGCTCGTTCAGATGTTTATCACTATTTGAGAGATCTTTACAGGAGGGAGCAACCAGAACATCATGATCGGAATTTACGCCCGAGTATCGACAGAGGAGCAGGCAAGGAGCGGCTACAGCCTGGAGGAGCAGCTGAGAGCATGTCGGGAGAAAGCACAGACTAACGAGGTGTTGGAATATGTAGATCGAGGACTCTCTGGAGAGTTCTTGGACCGACCAGCCTTAAACAAACTCAGACAAGACCTGCGGGAAGGGATACTAAGCAAAGTGATTTGCTTAGATCCCGACCGATTATCAAGGAAGCTCATGAATCAGCTTATTGTTTCAGAGGAGATCGAGAAGAAAGTACAGTTGGTCTTTGTTAATGGAGAGTATCAACGTACACCTGAAGGCATGTTGTTTTATCAACTTAGAGGAGCAATTGCTGAATTTGAGAAAAAGAAGATTACGGAGAGGATGAGTAGAGGCCGAATGCAAAAAGCTCGGCAAGGAAAAGTATTACGTGACTATCAAATATACGGCTACGACTATGATAAAGATAAAGAACAACTAATAATAAATACTTACGAAGCGAATGTTATTCGCACCATATTTGAATTATTTACCTCACCTAATAATGATATTAAAGGAATAAATGGAATAGCTAAATACTTAACCAATCAGGGAATCCCTACTAAAAGAAACGCAAAGCAATGGCATAGACAAGTAGTAAGACAAATACTAATGAATCGAGCTTATATTGGAGAGTTTTATCAAAACAGATGGAATACGGAAGGAATGCTAGCTAATAAATATGCCTCAGGAGATGACAAAGTTAAGATGACAGCGAGACCTGAAGAAGAATGGATCCAAGTCCCTTGCCCTTCTATTATCGATGAAGAGAAGTTTGAACACGCACTGGCGTTGTTAAAAGAATCTAGACGGAGGTGGAGTGGTACAAAGAAAAATGAATATCTATTAAGTGGTTTAGTCCGTTGTGCTGAGTGTGGGAATACGATGACAGGTAGGAGAGCGAAGAGTTGGGGGGACATTGTTTACGAGTATACTGATATAAAAAACACCGCTGGTGCTAAAAAAAGAGGATGTGGTAATAGGATAAAATGTAAAAACTTAGACAAGGCGGTATGGAATAAAGTGAGGGAATGGTTAAATAACCCTAAAGAGATAGAGAAAGTTATTGAAGAGGGTAATGATAAGGTATACGCATACGAAAAAAAAGAACTAGAACGTATCAACCTTGAATTATATCGAAACAAAAGGGGGAGGGAAAGATTAATAAATGTTCTATCAGAAGAGGATTCAATCGATGTTATTGATATTCGATCAAAATTAAAACAGATGAAAAACAAAGAGCATGAATTACTAGCTATGAAACAAAAATTATTAGATTTACTTCAATGTCAAAATAAAGATACTTATAATAAAAACTTATTTTATAAAGCTTCTTCTTTTTATTTATCTCTATGTTTCAATGATATTGATACCAATGTAAAAAAGGAAATTATACGAAGTGTGGTTAAAGAAGTTAAGGTTAATGAAAAATTTGATATTCAAATAGTATTGTTCTAAAAGAATCTAAAAAATCAATCGGTTGATGATTCAACCGATTGATTTGGGTTGGATAGATTTATTATCTAACTTAATTAACTTATAATCTATCTCATTTGTTGCTACTTCCAAATCGTCCAATGAAATTGATGAAGTGACTAAAGCCTGTCCATCTTTAATTATTTTTTTTATTTCAGCTAAAAAGATAGAGAAGTGTTCTTTGGAAACTTCCTGTTGGCGAGGCTCGTCAAAAAAGAGTAGGTGCGGGTGATTCCCATTAAACGATTTACTGGTTCTGTATACCGCAAGTGTGTAAGCCCAAATTGCTCTAATATGGTCACTAGCTGCAGAATCAAACCTTAGATCCAAACCTTCAATCATGGGTAAATAAGTATCTTCTGAAATTTGAATGTCGCTAATATCAGCACTAGAGAAACCAAATTTTCTTAAATATGACTGGAAATGTCTTCTTAGGTTATTAAGTTTATCTTTATCAGATTTAGAAAAATGATCAGTTGGAAGTTCTGATTCATCTTGTAATATTTCTTTCCATTGATCAGAAAGTGAAAAAAGGTTTATGATGATATTGTTGAATTTACTTTGAATTTTTGTTAGGTCTTCAATCTTGTTTTGAATAACTAATTTTCTTTTGATTTGATATTCTGAAGGAAGGTCTTCATTAGCGATCATTTCTTTTTTTAAAAACCTAATTATATTTTGCTTTTCAAATAAGGATTTTTCTAAATAGGACGCTTGTGCTTTCATTTTTTCTATCATAAGTTCACTTTGAACAATAGATAAGTTTATCATTTTTTTTTGGTTTTCAAGAAATTTAATATTATCTTCAACGTTCATTGGAGTTTGTTCTAACTCTTGAGATAGCAAGGAATCTTTTATCCCCTGATGACAAGTAGGACATATGTTATTGTTTATTGAAAAATTCATTTTAGAGCCAAACTTTTTTAGCTTGAGCACATCTTTGTTATTTTGTAGGTCCTCCTTAACAGTTAAAAGTTGACCTTTTAAGGTCTCCATCACATCTTTCTCAACTCTAATTTCTTTTCTTATCTTACTCACTTGGACGTTCATAATGTTCACTTCATCAATACTTTTACTTAGTTTTGTTTTTTTCTTATCTAAATCACTGCCAGATAAACTACCATTTTGCTTAATTTCTAATTTGTTAAATTGATCTTCTAATTTCTCAATTTCCTGATCAATTGGAATAGACTCGCTATCATCTTGTTTAATAAATAAAGAGAATTCATCATGTTTTTTCGATAAAACATCTGGATTTTTAGGTATACTATTTCCAAAGCTTCCACTAGAGTTAGATGCTAAATTAGTTAGATCAGAGTATGTTAATCTCCATTTCTCTTTAATTACTTGTTTTCTTAAACGAATTTCCTCACTTGCTTTTTCATTCTTAAGAAGGTCCAATTCTAGAATAAATTCTATTACACGCTTACTTACATTTTTAATTCCATAATATTTAGGTATAGTGCTCAGAAAGTTTGACCACCCGCGAGTCTGCTCAATAAAGAATACAGGAAATAAGGTTTGTATGTATAATTTTCGGTCATAACCTTTATAATAAGGAACAGAAGGAAGAGTAAGGTTCAAAAAGTTCTCAAGAAAATTGTGAAATCCTAATCGATTTGCAGCTGATCCAGGATCATGGATATACATATCTTGCTCTTCAAAATTTCTACTATCCTGTTTAGTTATTTTTCCTCCAAAGCTTACTTTTATCAGTCGGGGATCATTATTGCCTATTATATCCCGTTTAATAGTAATAGTTTTATTTGAATTGTTTTCAATTTCTAAAAGGACATGTGATTTTATTACTTTAAACTCAGTTTCCTTATATTCGATGGCACGCCTAAGGGCTGGTTTCATAGTTTTATGACCTTTACCACCGAGTAACTCTTCACAACCAAGAGAATAAAGAATTAAATTTAAAATACTAGATTTTCCTGAACTATTTTCACCCCTAATTATATTTAAATCTTTTTCAAAATCCAGTCTCTTATAAAAAGTATGTTCATTAGTGAATACTTCAATCACCATGCTTTTAATTATCAACTACAGCATCCCCTTTTTAAGTAACTCCTCGACTTTTCTTTCGGAGATTTTTTTTTGAAACCGATCTAAAAAGTCTTTGTGATCTTTTAAGATTTCAATATCTTTATTCAAATATAATAAAAACTCTTCTCCTTTATTCGCAAGTGAATATTTCCCATTTGAAAAGATAATTAATCTTTCACCCACTGCGTAATTTAATGCCCTATTTAATGAGGGCTCAGTCCGCCAAAATAATAGATTATAGCTATCTAAATTATCAGCATTAATATTACGGAAGTCCTCTATATTCGTAAGTAACCAAGAAAAGAAATGTAATCTGGTTAGAGATGACGTGTTACTTCTACAACAGTACTTAAGGATTAAAAGTAACTGTGCTATTTTAAAGATAGGTCTATAATTGGGGGAAATACTAATTGGTTTTTTAGTAAATGAATAAGGAATCTCTTCAGGTTCTACCATTATAATCCTCCTTAATTATAGAAATCTAACGGACAGCGCATGAGCCAATCCGATATAGTGTACCTTGACAACTTTTGAATCATAACCCTATCCATTGGAGAAGCAAATTCACTTAAGAGCAATTCAGTTAGTTCACTTTTAATGTCGAGGAAATATTTTCTGTTGTCCTCAGAATAAATCCCCTGCTCTTGAACATATAATTCAAAATCATCTATTACGGCAATAAATTTTTCATATAAATGTGGAGAGATTCTCTCAAATTCTGAAATTATTGAAACACCAGTTAAGTAAGATTTAATATATAAGTCAATTTGTTGAGTAAGAGCTTTGTCTATTTTATTTGGATCTTTGAAGTGCAAAGTCTTTTCTACTTTAGATTTGAGATTTTGGATTTCTTCTATATCAGGATAACTTTTAGTAGTTAAGTCTTCAGTTAGTTCAGTCTCTTTTATGTTGATTTTGGACTTAGTGATTTCTAAGATTATTGATATTTCTGCACTAAAGAAGTCTATGTCCTTTACAAAGATATCAAACTCTTTATCTAAATAATCTAAGTTTAATTCTCTAAATTCTTTACACTTCTGAGCTGCATATTTTAATATTTTCTTATCTCTATATTCGGGAGTTAAAAGGATCCATTTCTTTATAGTTATTCCTTTAAGGTGTTTTTTTATATCCTTTTCGTATTTCACTAATTTATTTAAATCTTTATTAATTTTATTTCTTTGTTTAGTATAAAGGTCATCGGTAGTAGTGTTGTCATCGGGGCAATAACACTGAAAAACAGTACCATCTCTTGTATATCCTTCTATACCCATGTCTCCCTCAGTGGCAGGAACATGTTGATAATCATCATGTTTCATATTTAATCCTTTTTTACAAAAACTTTCCCAAGAATCCCCATCGAAGTCACCGTAAGTAGTAGAAAACATTTTAATCCCCCATAAGAAACCTTTTAAATAACTGCCTATACAAACATAATAACAATATTTTTCATTTAAAACCATAATATGACACAATATTATGTATATTTATAATTATAAACGAGTGTTTACATAGGTGAATATTATTCGGCGAATCGGTGATATTATGTTTGTGATCGAACAAACTGAATAGCTATTTGGAGGTTATTAATTACGTATTCAGCTGCGTTTGGTTGGTCTTGGTGTAATTGCTTTACTTCCCCTACCAGCCTCCCTAACTTTAGGTCAAATGGTGAAGATGGATCGAACAGAGCGTCGTGTTGGAATAACCCTAACTTTTCATCTAGAACTTTTAATGTATCTATGTTGATGGTACTGGTTTTTCCTGTAAGGTACCCAGCTGAAACCCCTATTTCTTTTGCGAATTCATTAAGACCGTATCCGTTGTCTTTTCTTAGAGTCCGTATCTTATCTCCAAAATCCATCCTTATTCTAGCCTCCTGTAATAAGTCACTTTCAGTTTACTTCGTTTTTTACATTCCTTTTACCTTCTAAATACCTTAACCTCATTTGTTTTGGCTGTAAGTTAAGCAATTAAAAACCTGATCCAACAAAAAACATACATATGGAGGAAAGACATGAATAATAAAAAAAAGAGGACAAATTCCTCAGTCTCTATTAAAGAGATAAAGTTTGTACAGAATCGAGAGCTATTTGATCATGTAGTGAACCGATGCTTCATCAAAATCGAAGAAGATTTCTTCCGAGACATCAATGACATACACCAGGAGTGATTCTGTGGGAAAAACCGTCATTTACATTCGTCAATCTTTAGGTAATGATAAGCAAAAACTCTCTTCTGACACGCAATTGAAATTCTGTAGTGACTTAGCTAAAGAAAAGGGCTTTCTAGTTTGGAAAGTTTACAGCGATTACAATGTTTCGGGAAGAACTACCGAGATTAAGGAAAGGTTGCAACTTTACGAGCTCCTTCAAGAAATTAAACTGGGGAAAATCGGACGAGTGATTACTTACAAACGTGACCGCCTTTCAAGAAATGCCCATCAATACTCGGAGATTATGAATGACTATATTAATAAATACAATGTGGAAGTTTTGTTTGCAGCAAGTAATGAACCGCCAGCGTTCAAGGGAAATGTTGGGGAGTTCTTGGAATTAATATTAGGTGGTGTTTCTCAATACGAAGGTGACAATATTAACAAAAAGTTACTTGATTCTCGCAAAGCAAAGTTAAGAACTGGTCAAGAAAAAAACGTGCTGTATTGGGCAGGAGGAACAGCACCCTTTGGCTTTAAGGTTAAGGAAGGTGTATTGGTACCATGTCCACAAAACCAAAAAACTGTGGAGAAAGCATTTAGAATCTTTGAAGAAAACCTTTTCGAAGACGGCTCTTTAATTCATTCCATTTCTCAAGTTGCAAAATCACTAAACATTGCAGATTCTACATTGAAGCGGATCATACGGTCTGAATTTCACATGGGTAAAGTGAAACAGGTAGTAGATGGTGAAGAATTCATTAGTGAGCTTGAAAAGCCAGCTGTTGGAATAGAGTCATGGCAGTTGGCAAACCAAAATCTAACTTTATATGAGAAGAAACAATTCGAAAAATCGCCATTGCCAACTTTATATCTTCTATATTTCATTCAATGCGGTTATTGTGAAACCAAGATGTACAATCCTGAACGCTCTGTCTTTTACAGATGTTCAAACCATAAAAAGTTACATTTTTGTAATGCACATGAATTAGAGTTAGAAGTCTTTTCTGCATTGAAGAAGCACATCACTGAGCAATTAAAGATATACCAAGAGCGCATACAAGAAGCTGTAATAAATAAATTTAAGGCTGAAGTCTTACGAAGAGTAGATGAAGTGAAACAATCAATAACTAATGCGGATAGTGAAATAAAAAGGCTAGGAGAACAGTCGCTCGCCCATTCATCGAATAAGATAACTCAAAAATTACAGAAAACATTTAGTAAACTAAGGGATTTAGAATCATCGCTTTCTGATTTAGACAGGAAAAAGCTCGAAATTGAAGGGTGGGACAAATTGAGTCCAACATTAAATGTAGAAGATGCTTACTCTTTTGACCCCGTCATGGAAGCTTACTTAAGTTGGATAAAGATCATCTATTGGACCAAAGAAGGGTTGCAATATGAATTCCACTTTCTGGGAGATGAATGATTTTGGAGCAAGAGCTTTTGCAGAAACTAACAGGTAAAAGAGGTGTGTTTTACGGAAGACATTCAACTGACAAACAAGATATAGCCTGGCAAATACAGTTGGTTGATAATTTCTTCGAGGAAGTTTTACATTCAAAGCCTATTGCTTATTATTCCGACGAAGCTGTCTCGGCTAGGAAAACAAAGTACAAGGACAGGGCTAAGTTGCAGCATTTAATCAAGGATTCTTCCCGTGGAGTTTTCGATTTTGTTGTGATTTCAAGCTATGATCGAATTGCCAGGAACCCTATTGACCACTTAAAGCTCAGGGAGGCCTTAACTGAGAAGGGTATACCTGTCATAATCGCTACTACAAGAACTGAATATGGAAAAGAAGACTTCTTAACCCGACTATTGTTTGACGGTATTTCCAAATATGAAGCAGATCAAACAGCTCAAAGAACGAGTGACAACATAAACACATTAGTATTCCAAGGGAAGTGGAAAGGAGGACGGACTCCTTTCGGCTATGTATACCATCGGGCTTCGAACACCCTGAAACCAGATCCAATAAGGCGCGAAAAAGTTAAAGAAATCTTTTCGATGTATGAGAAAGGTCTAGGCTTTAAAGAAATTGCGAATGTTCTAAACGATGAAGAAAAGCTTGCTAAACCCTCTTGGTATAAAGAGAAGGTTAAAGGAATTATTACAAACCCTATCTATGCAGGAGTATTGACTTTGTATCGAAGAGAAGGGAATTCTGGATATAGAATTAGAGATCGTTCAGAATGGGTTGAACACGAAGCTAAATGTATCACTTCTCCGATCATCTCGAAGCAGCAATGGGAGAATTGCTGGAAAATTTATTCAGAAAAAACAAAGATATACGGAAAGAAAAAGGAAAATCAAGCTGCTGGGGGTACAACAAAACTTGATACACCATTTTTCCTGAAGAAGATATTGTATTGCACATGTGGCAAGATGATGAGATGGAGGAATTACACCAATCAAAAGAAGGTATACCAGGCCTACATTTGTGATGATTGTGACTACAGAGTACCTTGTGATCTTCTTCATAAGAAATTTGAACAGGAGTGGAATTACAGGGTTACGGATTCCTTGTTACAACTGATGAATGGGAAACGTAAAAAACTTGCAGAGAAAGAGCTATTAATATTGGAGGAGAGCATAAAAGATTGTGACGTAATGAAATTAGATCTAAAAAATGAACAAAATAACTTTATCGATAGGAAAAAAGCGTTGTTACGTAACAGTGGCGATAGCGATGAAGCATTTGTTTATGCATTAGATCTTCTTATTAAGGATCGGGAAAAAAGAATTAGTGAAATAAATGACCAAAAGGACCTTTTGGAAATAAAAAAAAGTAAGGTGTCGGAATTTCTTGAAGCTTCTCCAGTGAATATTTCTTTGAATTTCAATGATTTTAGTCCCAGGGATAAAAACGAATTAATCAGACATTATGTTTTGAGTTGTAAGGTCAGCAGAGAAAGGGATCTTGAAATTACGTTTGTGAACCTGGAATAAATTCTTATCGCGTGGTTGATACCCAGCCACGTTTTTTGCGTTTTCTATGGACAAGCATTCTAACCAAATTCTCTATATAAGTTTTTTCCACTCTTATCTTGAACCAAGGTAAAATTAAATTAATCAATTGTTTGTGTTGCTAAGCCCTCATTCTTGCTTCATTGTGTTTGTGTGCAGCAAATGATTACGCGGCAAACACACAAGGAATGCATTTTTTAAAAACAATTTGTGCATTTGCGCGCGGTAAAAAATGTTTTAGTCTCTTTCCGAAAAGGTCTCATTAGAAGCTTAATTGTACAACCATTTTTTTGTTCCATCATTAATGGCATTAATTTACCTTCATCTTTATACACAGTAGATCCACACGTAAAAGCGGACAAGTTGTCTAAGGAACCGCTATAAATCACCGTGTAAATAAGAAATGGTAGTTTGTCCTTTTTAGAGTATGCAATAGGGTAACAGTAGGGATCCCAAATGTACCCTGTTGCATATTAGACACATCAATTGTCCCTCCGCTATTACGAGCCTTATGAACTATGTGAATAGTCTGTCTTATTGCTTTTGGACAACCAATATGCAATAGGGCTAAGTTCTTTTAAAGTTCACTTTTAACATTCACTTTTTAACATTACCCTTTTAATGTTAAAAGTTGAACATTAAAAGTAGCTAGTCCAAAATGTTGCAGCAACAAAATCAATGAACATAATAAGTTAGGAGAAAATCGGTAATATGCAGGCGATCAACACTGCGGTGAACCAGCACTAGCATAGTCACTTGTATTCCACCATATAAGTAAAGGTGGAGGTGATTGTTATAAAAAGATATACAGTTCGTGAAGCAACAGAAATCTTAGCGAAGTATTATATCTATGTTACACCTGAAAAGCTCACTAGAATGATACGCGATGAGGAGATTTATGGTTTTAGAACAGAAAATCGTAAAGACGGGTACCGTATTTTTGAAGATGATTTATATGATTATGTTGATAATCTTCGGCCAGGACTAAGGACCATATTCGAGGTGTACGAAAAATCAAAGGATGTTAACTTGCAGGGCAATAATTCAAATGGTGTTAAGCAAAGTTCGGATCGGGAATTAATCAGTGTTTTTATTGAATTAAAAAAAGCTTTGCAAGAACAACCTCAAATGATCTCAGAAGCAATCACTAGCTCGTTAAATAAGACTTTAGAATTACAAATAACATCGAACAAGGCGGAAGAAAAGAAAAATAAATCACGAAACAACCTTGTTACTAAGTACCCCAAAAAAGATTTCATTGGAGAATGCAAAAAAAAACTAGGCAATGATGAGTATGATTATGAAAATTGGTATGAGCAGCTACTTGGTGAGAAAAAGTTAGCCCAAAAATTTCTCGATAAAGAAAGTTTTAAAATGATAATTAATAATGTTGAACACGAAATATTACCTCAGAATATTACAAGTATTAAACAGTTGGTGGTTGCAATTGAGAAATCAATTTTGGATAATCAACGTGTGAAGTTATTTGAAGAGTAATTTCGTATGTTGGAAGTATCAGGGAGGGAAATTGCTTGAGCTCAACATTTGAAGTGAGTATACTTTCTCAGTTGAATCAGATAAAAAAAGAGATAGAGTGTCTAAATTATAATGTTGAAAGATTGTGTACAACTCTGGAAAATAACAGCAAAGTTATACTAAAGGAAGAATTAGTGACACACCTCAAAACAATCTCTTGTCAGTTAGAAACTTTAGAGTGGATACAATTGGATTCAAAGTGAAACAAATATAAAATAATAACGCCAGCGGTTAGCTGGCGTTTTATTTTATCTAATGCCAAATAATTTATCTTGAACGTTCCTAACTATGTCTCTGACTTGAAATGGATTTAGATTAAAGTGTTCTGCAGCCTTTTCAATAGGTGTTTTCTCTTCACTTTTTCTCAAGTATTCAGCTAAATCAGAGGATTCCTTTGCAGTTTTAACATCAATACTAACTACATATTCATAAACTTCTCTTTCTTGGTTAGGAAGTTTTCTTATGTAATTCTGTCTCTCTAACTCATACACAAGATCTTCAAAGTCTGGTTCTTCATTAACTCTACTCACTTTATTTCCTCCTCTTGAAAAGTAACAGACAACTACTTCCTTTATTTGGTTTAACACTTGAATTTATTATATACATAGTCTTCTTATTTTTGTAGGGAAATCTTGTAATATCTAGTAACACTATGAGAGCTTTGTTATGATAATAACTAGGTTGAAAGTTATATAGGAGGAATATTAATAAATGAAAAAGTTATCATTACAGCAATTAGAAGCTCATTTATGGGAATCGGCGAATATTTTACGGGGAAGCATTGATTCTTCAGATTATAAGAATTACATATTTGGACTACTTTTCTTAAAACGATTAAACGACGTTTTTGTTGAAACGGCAGAAACGATTGAAGAGGAAGAGAACGATGATTACGGCTGGTATGACCGTGACGAACACCAATTCTTTGTTCCAGAGCGTGCACGTTGGAAGAACATTCAGGCTGCAACGCAGGACATTGGTGATTATATCAATAAAGCCTTTGAAGCATTAGAAGAAGAAAACCCTTCTCTTCAAGGGGTTTTGGCGAATATAGACTTTAACGATAAAGGAAAGCTGCCTGATCGCCTTTTATTAAAGCTGGTGTTGCATTTCTCCGCAATCGATCTGAGAAACGAAAACCTTTCTGAACCTGATATGCTTGGACGAGCATATGAGTACTTGATTAAACAGTTTGCTGATGATGCAGGTAAAAAAGGTGGGGAGTTTTACACTCCGAGTAAAGTCGTAGAACTATTGGTTAAATTGCTTAAACCTGAAGAAGGTATGCGCGTTTGTGATCCAACTGTTGGATCAGGCGGTATGCTCATTCAATCGGTTGATTACATTAAGTCTCAAAACGGGAACCCGAGAAACCTAACCCTTCATGGGCAGGAGAGAAATTTAAACACGTGGGCTATTTGTAAAATGAACCTCCTCCTCCATGGCATGAGTGATCATCGTTTGGAAAAAGGAGACACAATACGCGATCCTAAGTTACTTGAAGACGGGGAACTTATTCTTTACGATCGTGTCATTGCCAACCCACCATTCAGCCTTAGTAATTGGGGACGAGAGGAAGCAGAGGGCGACGAGTTTGGCCGTTTTCGTTTTGGCGTTCCTCCGAAAGATAAAGGAGATTTGGCCTTTGTTCAGCACATGGTCGCTACACTCAATCACAAAGGTAAAGCTGGTGTGGTGATGCCTCATGGGGTTCTCTTCCGTGGGGGAGCTGAAGGCAAGATCCGTCAAGGGCTTCTTGATAACGATTTAGTCGAAGCGGTGATCGGCCTCCCATCCAACTTGTTCTACGGTACGGGGATACCTGCGTGTATCCTGATTCTAAACCGTGATAAGGAAGACTCGAACAAGGAAAAAGTCTTCTTTATCCACGCAGCGGACTACTTTCAGGCAGGGAAGAACCAAAACACCCTAAGAGACGAAGATCTGGATAAGGTCGTATCAGCTTACGAAAAACGTGAAGATGCCGAGAACTATTCACGAGCTGTGAGTTTGGACGAAATCCAAGACAACGACCATAACCTCAATATCGCCCGTTACATCGATACAACGGAAGAAGAGAAGAAGATCGATGTACAAGAAGCGCTAGCGGACCTTAGGAAGTTGGAAGAAGAGCGAAATGAAGTTGAAAATAAGATGTACTGGTATTTGAAGGAGTTGGGCTATCGTGAATGAATCTGCAAAGATAAAAAAAGCTAAAGCTTTTATTGGTAGCTTCCCTGAAGATTGGAATGTATATTCTTTAGATGAACTGCTAGAAACAATTAGAAACGGTACTTCAGAAAGGCAAAATCAAAACAATAGAGGCTTACCAGTTACCAGAATAGAGACAATAGCCAATGGCAGTATCAACTTTAAAAAAGTAGGTTACATTGATTCAGAAAAAGACTTGTCGAATTATAAATTAAGAATAGGGGATATACTTTTTAGTAACATAAATAGCGTAAAACATATTGGTAAAGTTGCTAAGTTTAATGGTGAAAGAAATTTGTACCATGGTATGAACCTACTATTACTAAGACCGAACGAATTGGTGAATCCAGATTACCTATTTAAAATTATGAGCTCAAGCACTGTAAAAAAATACTATGAATCTAATGCAAAGCAAGCCGTCAATCAAGCTAGTGTAAATCAATCCGATGTAATGAGTTTTATTAATGCATATCCTCCCCTAAAAGAACAACAAAAAATCGCAGCCATACTCACCTCCGTTGATGAAGCCATAGAAAAAACCGAAGCGATCATCGAGCAAACGGAAAAGGTAAAAAAGGGGCTCATGCAACAGCTTCTTACTAAGGGGATTGGGCATACAAAATTTAAGAAAACAGAAATAGGAGAAATTCCTGAAAAATGGGAGATTAAACAACTTAAAGACCTATCACATAAAATTCAAGATGGGACTCATTTTTCACCCAAAACTAAAGAAAAAGGTTCTCTTTATATAACTTCTAAGAATATAAGGCCTTTTAGGTTTGATTTGACGGATGTCAAATATATATCTTTAGAGGATCATAAAAAAATCTATAAACGTTGTGACGTTAAAGAGGGTGACGTTCTCCTTGTAAAAGATGGAGTGAATACTGGAAACACAGTTGTAAATACGATTAAGGAAGAGGTTA
Organism: Alteribacter keqinensis; assembly: GCF_003710255.1. NCBI lineage: Bacteria > Bacillati > Bacillota > Bacilli > Caryophanales > Bacillaceae > Alteribacter > Alteribacter keqinensis. Next base: position 465,332 of record NZ_RHIB01000001.1, read on the forward strand.
GTTTATTATCAAGTGTTTGTTTAATTAGATGCAATGAACAGATGAGCAACCTGTTTTTATGCCAATACTTAAACTCGAGTATCTTGAGACAGTTAATTCTAAAACAGCTTACTGGAAACGCAATCAAAAGGCTAACCTTAACAACAATTAATGCTTTAAGGGTTCCTGTACCCCCTAGAGAAGAACAAGATAAAATCAATAATAAGCTATCTTCTTTGGATAGTAAGGTGGAATTAGAAAAGAAGCAGCTCTATAAACTGAGAGTGATAAAGCGAGGTCTTATGCAGGTTCTCCTAACAGGAAAGGTCCGTGTAAAAGTCGACGGGGAGGTGCCGTCGTGACTCCCATATCCGATTGGAACGAAAAAGAGCTGGTCGAAAACCGTCTGATACAACAAATCCAAGAAATGGGCTATCAGGTTTCTGATGGCCCTTCTTTGGACAGTGAACGAGAGACCACCAGTGATGTGGTTCTTCGTGATCGTCTCAGAGATGCGATCACTCGTTTGAACCCATGGCTCAGTGATGACAATGTACATAAAGTGATGCGCTCGGTTCTTCATATCGAGGCCACAAGCCTGATGGAAGCAAACCAATCGTTTCACACCTTACTAATCAATTACATGTCAGTCCAACAAGACCTCGGAAAAGGAAAAAAGAATCAAACCGTGAAGCTCATCGACTTTGATAACCCTTCTAACAACGAATTCTTGGTTGTGGATCAGTTTAGTATAAAAGATGCCAAAGGGACCATTCGTCCCGACCTGATTCTTTTTGTGAACGGGATTCCTCTTGTTGTAATTGAATGTAAAAGTCCTTTGCTCAATGCAAACGAACAGATTGGCCAAGGTGTGAAGCAGTTGACCCGTTACCAAATTGAACAAGAGCGTCTGTTTCATTACAACCAGTTTATGGTTGTGACCAGCAATGATCGTGCAAGAGCTGGTACGATTGGGGCTCAGGCTAAACACTATGGGTTATGGAAAGACCCCTATCCCCTTACTGTGGCTGAGATTGGTAATGATCCGACCGCCCAGGACGTTTTGACAGCGGGGATGTTATCAAAAGAGAATCTACTCGATTTGATCCAAAACTTTATTGTGTACGAGCCAGAAGGCGGGAGAACCATCAAAAAACTTGCCCGTTACCAACAATTCCGTGCTGTAAGAAAAACCGTTGATCGAATTGTCCACGCCAAAACTCCTGAGGATCGTGGCGGAGTTGTCTGGCACACTCAAGGAAGTGGGAAATCGCTCACCATGCTTTACCTTGCAGTAAAACTGAGAAGGCTGAAGCAACTAGAAAACCCTACCATTGTGCTCGTGACCGACCGTAAAGATTTAGATAATCAACTATCAGCCACATTTAGACGCTGTGGTTTTCCTAATCCCCAGCAGGCAAAAAGTGTCCCCCAGCTAAAGGAGCTTCTCTCTCAAGGACCTGGGGCAACAATCACAACCCTTGTTCAGAAATTTCAGGAAGATAAAGAAGCAGTATCTTACCCTGAATTGTCAACATCAAAAAATGTGTTTGTAATGGTTGATGAATCACACCGAAGTCAATATAAGGGACTAGCTATGAACATGCGCACAGCCCTCCCAAATGCCTGCTATCTAGGATTTACGGGTACCCCGATTGATAAAGAAGATAAGAGTACCACAGCCACATTCGGCACTTACATTGACAAATACACAATCGACCAGGCTGTGGATGACGGGGCGACCGTACCGATCTTTTACGAAGCACGCTTAACAGAACTTCATGTCCAGGGTGAGACCTTGGATGAACTTTTTGATAGGAAATTTCGAGAGTATGATCAAGAAACGCGTGAAGAGATTAAAAAGAAGTATGCAAACGAACAGGCCATTATCGCTTCTCCTAAACGTGTGGAACGGATTGCTTTAGATATGATTAATCATTATGAAACACACATTGCTCCAAACGGATTTAAAGCTCAGGTAGTGGCTATTTCCCGTGAAGCTGCGGTGATGTATAAAGAAAAGTTGGATGAACTAAGTGATTATGAATCCGTTGTTGTGATTTCAGGCGGTCACAATGATGAAGAGAAAATGAAAAACTTTCACCTAAAACCTGAGGATGAAAAGAAATACATTGAACGTTTCAAAAAGCCATTAACTGAGGATAAACTGGCATTTATTATTGTGTGTGATAAGCTACTTACAGGGTTTGATGCCCCTATTGAACAAGTCATGTACTTGGATAAACCATTGAAAGAACATACGCTCCTTCAAGCAATCGCGAGAACGAATCGTACCTACAATAAAAAGGACTATGGTCTGATTGTTGATTACTACGGCGTCTCAAGCTTTCTTGAACAGGCACTTGATATCTTTACGAAGTCAGATGTTCAAGGGGCTCTACGCCCCATAGACAGCGAACTACCAAGGCTTGAAACGCGTCACCGTGCAGCGATGCGGTACTTTGATTATGTGAATAAAAGTAACTCCGACGCTTGTATTCAGGTTCTGGAACCAGAAGACGTTCGACACGAGTTTGAAACGGCATTTAAACGCTTCGCAGAAAGCATGGATATGGTGATGCCGAACCACAAAGCCAATCCATATGTAGATGATCTGAAGTTTCTGGGAAAGATTCGGCAAATGGCAAAATCACGCTTCCGTGAAGAAGGTCTCGACATTTCCGACTGTGGTGAAAAAGTGAGGCAGCTTATCGCAGATCATCTTCAGGCTTCTTCTGTCGAGGTCATACACGAACCGATTGATATACTTTCAAGCAAATTTGAGCAACAGATCAATGAAGCGAAGACCATTGAAGCCAAAGCTTCCCAAATGGAGCACGCGATTCGACATGAAATTAAGGTGAAGATGGATGAAAACCCAGTTTACTATGCTTCCCTTAAAGAGCGTTTAGAGGAACTCATCAATGCCCGCAAAAACAAGCAGATGGACATTCTTGAGTATTACGAAGCTCTGCGAGAAAAGATCGACGGCATGCGCAATGTTACAAAACAAGGCGAAGAGCATGGCTTTACGAGAGAGCAGTATCCTTTTTATCAAATGCTTGAGGAACAGTTGGCTGGTGAGGAAGCGGAAGAGGTTAAAGATCTAACATTTATTGTCACAGGTCTTATCCAGTCAAAAGCAGTTGTAGAATGGACTCAAAAGGATGACGTTAAGCGTGAAATGAGACGAGAAGTAAAAAAGAAGCTGCGTAAGCGAGTAGATAATAACAAGCTTGAGTATCTGACTCAGCAACTAATGGACCTTGCTGCAGTTCACTATAAGAAATAGATTTATTGAGGAGTAAACGGATGAAGGTTAAAAGAAATTATAGTAAAGATGGTCAGACTTTTGAAGAATTATTCAAACACCTTGTAGAAACAAAAGTGGACGATTTTATAAATTATCAGATACAGTACAAAAAGGAGCAAGAAAAGAATAAGTAACTCATAACTAAAGCCCTCATGCAATTTTGAGGGCTTTTAGTATTCGATAGTCAAGGTTGGGCCATTGATACGCAGCCACTCTTTACGCTCTTCATAGTCAGGTAAAACGGACCTCACAAGTTGCCAAAACTCTTTCGAATGGTTGGGGTGTTTAATGTGGGCTAATTCGTGTACCAATAGGTAATCAACGATTGCCATCGGAGCCATAATAATCCTCCAATTAAGATAGATATCACCTTTTGGAGTACATGTTCCCCAGCGCATTTTCTGTTCCTTCAGTCGAATCTTTGAAGGAAATACATCCATTTTTTTAGTGTATATTTCCGCACGTTCTTTTATCTTCTTATCACCATGTGTAAAGTACCATTTTTTAAAAGCGTTGTAGAGATCACACTTTTTTTCCTCTTTAGATATGTTGGTAGGAATGATAGAAATAAAACGTCCATTACGAAACTTAAGTTTAACGTGTTCTGTTTCTCCTGCAATTACCTTTAAACTATAATTCCTTCCTAGGTAAGATAACTTTTCCCCACTTACAAACTCCTTTGGGGCTGGTTTCCTCTCTATATCTTTGAAAGCCTTCCATTTCTCTAATATCCATGGAGCTTTTTTATAAAGGAGTTCGTTTAGCTGTTCTTGATTCATTTCAGGTGGAGCGGTTACTTTAATTCCATCTAACCATTCAACAGATATATTAACTTCATTGCTTTTTGTTTTGGGTTCAAGGTTATAATCAAATGTAGTTGTTCCGTATGTAAACGATGGCATCCTGGTCCCTCTATTCTAAAGATGATGTGTTCATTTTACAGAGTTCTGTGAATTTGTTCAATAAAACTATGCATTGAAGAATTTTGTAGAAAACCCATTGTGTTCGACAAAATATGACTGATATTTACATTGGTTTGTATTACCATTATGAGAGAGGTTAGTATTAGGAGGATTGTCATGAGTGAAAATCTCTTTTCATTTATGAAAGATGAGCATAAAGAATTAAGTGAATTAGGAAATTACATAGATACAAGGTTATTTTTTGAACCTGAATCAATTCTTATTAAGGCACGAGTATACACTGAGGTGCTAGCTAAGATTACTATGGCTAAGGAAGGTATTCCAGAAGTATATGACCTTAAGCATTACCAACGCATTCAAAAATTAGATGGTGCAGGAATCTTCACTAAAGATATCTTAGAAAGGTTTGAATGGATTAGAAAGCGGGGGAATAAGGCTGCACATAACGCTGGATGTGGAACCTTTGAGGATGCTTTAAATGCCCACAGACTAATTTTTGATTTGTCGGTATGGTTTAAGGAAGTATATGATTTAGACTTTAATCCGCCAAAATACAGAATACCACAGCCTGCTATTGGTGGATCACCTATAAATACAAAAGAGCTAAATAGCATTATAAGTCAGTCAGTTGAAAGTACAATTAAAAAGTCTTTTGAAGACAAATTAAAACTAATTGAGGAAGCCTTACATTTAATAAAAACTGAAACGGCTTCCGCTACTGAACCGTTAATAAGAGAAGAATTTAAGCTTATTACTCACTTAGAGAAATCAGGTTACGAAGTGATTGATAATCGAGAAAAAGGTGGCACCGTCTGGGTAATTGGAGGGTGGGAATTAGAAGATCATTTTTTTAGTTTAGAAGAGCGTGGTATTTATTTTCGGTATTTAGAAAATGGTGGTCGAGCGTCGAAAGGAATACCTGCTTGGTACTTGAGAAATAAAGATTATCTTGATTAGTTTTTAGCGTAATAGAGGGAGGGATAGAGATGGATTACTTTAATCCTAAGAAAATTAATTTAAAAGATCATCCTACACTTAGTGAGAGATGGGTTCAAGATCGAATATCAGAGAACCCTACTATTTTGGGATTAGGAGATATTGTCCTTAAAGATAAAGAGAGAATTCAACCGAAAGCAGGAAGGTTAGATTTATTATTACAAGATCCAGAAACAAATCGAAGGTATGAAGTTGAAGTTCAGTTGGGGAAAACGGATGAAAAGCATATAATACGCACTATCGAGTATTGGGATATAGAGAGAAAGCGATATCCTCAATATGAACATTGCGCTGTCATCATAGCCGAAGACATAACCAGTCGATTCTTAAATGTTATAAACTTATTTAACGGGAACATCCCATTAATAGCAATTCAAATGACTGCTGTAGAAGTTGATAACAAAGTGGGATTATTCTTTACTACAGTGTTAGATGAGACGCCATTAGGTTTAGTAGAGGAAGATGAGGAAGTACAAGAGCTAACGGACCGTAAATATTGGGAACAGCGAGGAACAAAGGAAACAGTTTCTATTGCCGATGAATTGTTGCGTGTTTTACATGAAAGTGATCCAAATCTCAATCTCAAGTACAACAAAATGTACATTGGACTAGAGAAGTCAGGAAATCCGAATAACTTTGTTATTTTCAAACCCCGAAAAAACAGTATCACTATTGAAGTCCGTTTACCTAAAACAGAAGAGTTAGATCGTCAATTTGAAGAAAGTGAAGTTGATATTTTGGAATATTCTAAGCGTTATGGTAGATATAGGATTAGGCTTGTTAAAAAAGATATTAAGGTGCACGGTGATTTGATAAATCATATTCTTAAAAAAGCTTATGAGACTAGTATTATCTAATAAAAGGACGGTTATTAACTATGTTAAATGATAACTTAATTTACTTTCCTCAGATCTCATTAAAAAAATCGCCTTGGTTATATAGAATGCTTTTGTATTGTGACAGTATAACGGTTATTGCACCTAACACGTTTAATGAAAATCCAGAGTTATATGGCCCATTCACGCAAACTTTAATTATTGAAGAAATTGTCAAGGTAGTTAATCCAGAATACACACATATGTACAATTCAAATGTTTATCATTCGTTTTACAAAAATCTAAATAAGCATTACTTAAAAGGTAATAATGGTTCTCTTAGTGGCTACCAATACAGTAAAGTTCATATTAATAAAATGGGATTTGAATTAAAACAATATTTATTAAGAAATAAATTAGCTATTAAAACCAATGATGTGGATTGGATAAACGTAAGGCAAGATATTGCAAGAGACTTTATGAATTATTTAGCTTGTTATATAGGGAATCTAGAATCAATGACACCTGTTACAGACTCAGTATCTAATATAAGCCCTCATTATAGTAAATTTAAAATTCCTGCCTATTCGAATGATAGTTTAAATAGATCAGTAAAAGAGCAAGAACTTGCTACCCTGTCTTCAATATTATTAGAAAGATTAATTCCAATCCCTCATGAAATAAATGATGTATCAAAGTTAATTGATTTCAAGGCTAATCATAAGAATGAGCTTGAAAATTTTAAAAGAATTATAAATCAAACTAGCCTTCACCTAGTTAACTATCAAGAGAATACAAAGAGAGATGCAATAAAGCACCATATTGATCTTCTAAATGATCAAAAAGCAGCATTAAAGAGTCAAATGGATAGATATTTTGATAAGACAGACTTTTCTCCATTACTTTTTACAATACCACTCACCATCCATGAAATTTCAACCATAAGTGATGGTGTTTTAGCTGGAAATCTTGCTTCTTCTTTAATTGTTGGGAAATCAATCTTTGATGTCTATGATAGGAGAAGGCATAGGGTGAATAGTTTGATGAGAAATCCTTTTGCTTATATATTATCCATTGAAAAGCATTTTAATTGCTGAGGTAAATTCAAGGTTAAATTAGACTTGGAATCTTAATTAGATAGATTTGCATTTTTAATAAAAGGGGATTTAAATGTTAAATAAAAATGCTTTACAAGTAACAGAAAATGCTTATTTTTACAAGAAAATAAGAAAGTTTACTAAAGCTAAGATAAAAGAAGTTTTTGATGAAATTAGCAAATACAAAGTGGGTTACTATAAGTTAAACATAGTGAAGGATAAAATTACTGTAAATGGAACAGAAGTTGTTTTTTCAGGCTGTGTATTTAAATATAATAGATCCCCTGATTTTCTTAAAGCTGAACAATCTTTGAGCAATGTGGAGACTAAGTATGCATACTTTTTACTTGTTGAATACGATGGTTATGTAGCGTTCAGTAAATTAAACGTAAGCGGAATCGATAAGTTATTCGAAGACTATATAGAAAAGGTTGGGTATGAAACCATGTCGCGCATGTTTTTATCAGAAAATACTAGATTCAAGAAATTCTCTGTGAATAATATGGATATTTCTGATAAGGCAATAAGAAAAAAGATGTATGAAGCTGCCAACTTGAAAGAGTCGCTTTCCACTTTAAGTGCAAACAAGTACTTTGTTAGGGACATGAGAATTGTACAAGATAATAGTGATGTATCGCTTGCACTAAATACTTCTCGGGTTGGTTTTTTTAGTAAAAGGAAAGACATTGACGAATTTTCAGAATGGGTTGTATCAATAATTAATAAGATAAAACATTATAGACCTTCAATTACTTATTTGGATAGTTTCGCATCACCTATAAACACTGAAATTAAAAAACTTAACCCTCGAAATATACTTTTTATGATAAATGATTTGTTTGAAGAGGAGAGTCAGTTTTACTTAAAACTAGATAATGGGAGAACAAGGAATATTAATGTAAATTTAATGGAAAAAATAGAGAGGTCATTTGAGCTGACAAAAATAAATACCAGTGCTGTGAAGGTTAATACAAATATTGATAACTCACTTAAATTAATTAAAAATAAAAAGTCTTTTAGTATAAGATCGAATAAGTTAAGGAAAATACATTTTAAGTTAAATGATGGGGTTGAACACAATCTACTTAATTATCTTAACGAAAATCAAAACTTCTTAGTCTTGTTTGACGATATAAATATTGTTTATTGGGCGAATACCTTGTTTAAAGATAATGCCCTGTTAAGCAATATTGAAAATTTCTTAGATGTATTTTTAGAATTTCCTGAACTTAAAGATATTACATCTGAGAAAGGTCCCACAGATAATACTACTTTGAAAGCATTCGAACGTAATTCACTATTTAATTTTATCGAGTTGAAGCTAGCTAACAATAGTAATTTTATATTTTGTGATGATCTTGGGGATGAGTGGGCAGATTACATCAGTCTAGATGATAATAAAATATGTTTTTATCATGCAAAATACCATGAACCATCTTTGTCAGCGTCTGCATTTCATGAAGTTGTTTCCCAAGCGCAAAAAAATCTAGGAAATATATATGTGACAGAAGATTCGCTCAATAGGAAAAGAGATTCTTGGGGAAATCCATATGGAAAAACAGAAATTAAAAGATTAATTAAAGGTACTAATATAGAAGAAGGTATAGAAGCGTATAAATCTACATTAAAAGCTCCAAATTCTTTCAAGGAAATCGTTTTAGTAATTAACTTTATATCTAAGAAACAACTACAAGAGGAACTGGTCAAGCTAAAAGACGGACAAAGTACAAAATACCAAGTAGTTCAAATTTTTTGGTTAATTTCTTCATTAGTTTCCTTATGCAAAGAAGCAGGTCTTAATGTTTACATAACTTGCTTACCATAACTTACTATAAACTTCTCATTCCATCAAAAAGTACCATACTTTCAAAGTTTTTGAAAGTGAAATAGGAATTCCTATTAGGGTTTCAATTGATTTGAATATAAACGAAATCAAAAAGACAAAAATTATTACTGGAAATAAAACTTAATAGATAATGTATAGTTGATACAGTAACATTATTATAATGAACAGACTTTCGATGCCCCACCTTTGACTTTAGAACAGAAATACTCATGCACCTGCGCGCACTGAAGAAGGTTAAGAAAGACGTCTCGCTGCAGGACCCGATCGGAACGGATAAAGAAGGCAATGAAATCACCCTCATTGATGTCCTTCAGGCAGAGACAGTGGACGTCGTGGACGCGATACAGTTAAGCATGGAGAAAAAACAGATTTACGAATTCATACACGTCCTTGACGAGCGGGAAAAAGAAGTGATTGTAGGCCGGTTCGGGCTAGATTTAAAGAAAGAAAAGACCCAGCGTGAAATTGCCCGTGATTTAGGTATATCCAGAAGCTATGTCTCAAGGATTGAGAAGCGCGCCCTCATGAAGCTGTTTCATGAATTTTACCGCCATCAGAAGAATGCATTGAAACAAGAGCCGAATAACTGACAAAACACCACCTGATGAGGGTGGTGTTTTGTTTACTATGACTAGGTCCATGTCCCGTATTCCTGATCATTTCTGTGGCTTAATTCAGGAGGAGAGACATATATATCCTAAAGAACAGGCAAACAAGGATGGAGGATGCGGATGAACAATTTACTGATGAAAAGAGAATTGTCAGGAGAGCAGCTGTCAATCATCGCAAATGAGTTTGACAAGAAGAAAAAGAGCAAAGGTGTTCTCTATGTACTCTGGCTGTTTTTCGGCAGTATTGGTGTACACCGGTTTTATTTAGGAGATATCGGCTACGGTATTGGAATGATTGCGGTATGGATTGTAAGCTGGTTCTTAGCTTTCGTGCCGATACTTATATGGGTACTGGTTGATGTCTTTCTTATCGGGAAGCGCCTCGAGAAGATAAATGACCAGCTGGAGTTTTCCATTATTGAAAATGTAAAAAGCTATCAGAATTAAAAAAAGCTGACTGGCTATATATAATAAGAAGGTTTCACAACAACCTGTTGGAAACCTTCTTTTATTTTACTTTTGTCCTTTTTCGCATGGTGAAACAAACCATTTGAAAGGCTTCAGAAAGCCGGTCGATAGGAGCATTGTCGATGATGGTTCTGGATAAAGATGAGGACCGTTTACGTTTACGCAGAGAAAAGGAATCAATCACACCTATGTCATCACAGGTAAACAGGATGCTGTAAACGTATTTATCGGGTTGAAGGGGATCGATGAAGATGTGACAGTCCCTGGGTTTGAGTCGTTTCTTTGCAATGGGATAAGCTCGCAGAACGACACGTCTGTTTTTTGTAATGCGAAGGAAATTTTGCAGGTTTTGAAAGAACAACTCGCCATCGTCAGGAAGAAGACGCCAGGTAAATGACTGCCCCATATAGGTTACGGAAACCTGGCATGGGTCTTCGGTTTTTGAAACCGAAAAAGTGGCGGGGATCAGAGCTGCATTGATGGTAAGTTTTTTTAAGGTAGTCTGTGATTTTGTATAGTCACGGCGGAACAGCCACCTGTATACAAGGATAAAAAATGTCTTCAACATCAGCACCTCCATTATATGTATATGCTGAAAATGTGAAGAAAGGAATGTAAAAATCCACAGCATACAATAGAGGATATGGTACTATCTTAGTATAGGTGGTCGATTTTACCGGAAAGGTGTGGTTTGAAATTGGCATTTACTTCGACTGTCGCTTTGCTTTTTTTCGTTAATCCTTTTTTTGCATTTGTGATGGGGTTTATTGCATGTATGTCGGGGAAAAAAGCTGCAGGAAATCCTGTTGTTGTATTTTTGTGCGTTTTCATCATGAGCATCCTGGTGATGACTACGGTTCAACGGATGACTATGGCACCTGAGCTGTACGGGTATGCTGCGTTTAACTCGTTTATTGGCTTGGCCGGGTTTGCCCTCGGACTTGTGGCAAAAAAACTGTGCATACGGAAGATTAAAAGGAATGACGGCCGTTCATATGGCACTTGTCATTCCTTTTTCATGTCAGTTAATGATCCCGTGAGAAATGATTTCTACTGTCACATTCGGTTTGATAGTAATGTCCGGATAGACCTCATTCCAATCATTTTCTCTCCAAAATTGATTGTGGAAAGCAATGACGCGTCTCCCGATTCCGAGAGCATCGCAATTTGCTTCCTGAAGCGTTTCGAAGATCTGTTCAGCCTCTGCTGTGAATGCTCTCCCAAGCCTTTCATTCAGCATTGCCACATTTGCAGGGTCGTGAAGTTCGTCTTTTGGATATTCGATAACCTTTACTTTCATTGTAAGGTTTACCTCAGCAGTGACAGATTTCGCAGCATGATTGACATCTACTTTTAAGTTGCGGTCTGCCTCTCTTACAAGGAGTGTGATAAACTCTTCTGTCTCTGCATTTTCCTCAGATACTTTCTCGGTCAGAAAGGTATTCCTGCCACGAACGTTTTTCATTAAATTTAACAGAACCGAGTCTTCCGGTGAAAGTGTCCCTGTCATCTTTTCACCGTTAAACAGAGCATTTCCAACGAGAGAACTTTCATCTTCCTCATTTAACTCCATTAATGGAATTACCATGTCCTGCCCCGGATCAAACATGATAGGACAAATCAGCTGAACATTAAGGTTTTCCACAATTGAATTCTCTTCCGCTGTTTCAAGAAGGTCGGCAATAAATTCACTTGTCCTGGGTTTATCAGGCAGATCCTTACTTATTATGTCTTGAGCCATCCCGTTAAAGATGGCTATTTTGGCTCCGAGAGATCCGCGGGGATCCCGGTACATAACATCAATAGGATTGTATAGAGACTCCTCAGCCAAATCGCGGCCTATAACAATCACTCTCAACCTTGCAATGTCAATACGCTCTGAAACTTTATTATCCAGAGCCATTCTGGCTTCACGTACCGTATGTCCTAGTCCGCTGACGACTTCTGTCCGTTCGGGGGCTTCACGTTTACTGGGAACAGGTGAGGTGAGCGTCGATTGGTACAAACCATCTTCCATAAGATCAAGTCCGGCGCTCTTGGCAATCGTAATGTCACGCAGCTGCCTGGAATCCCAGCACCCCGAGAGCAGGATCAGACAAAGGATACACAGACTAAACTGACGGACTGTTTTCATGCTGAGACGCTCCTTTCCCTGGTGGTTTACGTATGAACGACAAAAGATATAAAAACAGGGGGATTATGAGCGTCATGAGGATGCTGAAATAGTCTACACCTTCTGAAAGCTTATGGACAGTCAGCTCGTTTGACGGTCCGATAGATACGAGAAATACCCCTATTGCAACGACAGTAACGAGTTTTTTACGGGGCACACCTTTGATAAGCTGAGTTGCAGATAAGGAAGCCAAGTACATATAGCTCATTAACGATGTAGTCACACTTACAATCCAAATCGCAGTAAAGATCAAATCAAGCCTGTCAATGATTTGCGTACTGAACGTTTTTAACATATATAAAATAGGCTGGGGAACAAGTTCAATTTCAGGCGGGCTGAAAAACATAAATGTAATGAGTACGGTAATACCGTACAGGCACGTCGTAAATCCATTTGCAAAGCTTGCTGTAATGAGAATTTCTTTTTTCTTTTTCACATCAACATATGGAAAGATGTAAAGGAAGACACCAAAGCCGAGCATCGCTTGCATCGAGGCAAGCACGCCTTTACTGATGGCCTTAACCCCGCTCGCACCAACAGGAAGGATGTACAAAGGATTTAAATTTGGTATTGCAAATAACAGAGCTCCGATGACCAGGATGAAAAGACTGCTTACAAAAACATAGAATCTGACAACGATGTGCAGTTTTTCCCGTGTTAAGTACCAAGCAGCAGATACTAGCAGAAAAATGATAACCCAGCCCGGTGTCTGGGGGAAAAGCCAAATTTCAATGATGTGGGCATACACTACGAGAATTAGAATACACACCGTTACAAAATAAAGAGTATAGAGTAGATTAATGATATGCCCCACAAACTTTCCTGCAATGAGGGGTACTGCCTGAAAAAACATATGCTCCGGATTCCGGTTGGCAAGGGCATACAGAAGAAAGATAATAAGCTGAATGAAAAACCCTCCAAGGAATACGCTGATCCAGCCGTCCCATTCTGCTTCCTGAAAAACAGCAAATGCCATTGAAAGTATGCCTACTCCGACTTGTGTCTGTACGATAAAGAAGAACAGTTGTGGTTTTGTTATAAGCAGTTTATCATTCATGATGAGTATACTCCTTATGATGAGGAAGAATGGTTGTTCTTGCCTTCCTTTTGTTCATTCTTCACCTCTACAGTGTGAGGCAGCCGGACAAACCGGTTCATTAAGCCCTTCCAGTCAAAAGGCGCGAACGGATAAAAAAAAGGTTTTCCTATACTTGTGAGCTTACAAAGGTGAATCAGGTAAACTGTCAGACAGAATACGATGCCCACGAATCCTAACAAAGAAGCCATGATCATGATCGGATACCGCAGGAGCCGCATAGCCATACTCATTTCGTGAACAGGAACGACAAAAGACGAGATCGCCGTCAAGGCAACGACGATGATCATAATGCTTGAAATGAAGCCGGCGTTTACCACGGCATCACCAATAACGAGACCCCCTACAATACCTATGGTCTGACCGATCGGCGTCGGCAGCCGGATACCGGCCTCCCGGATAAGCTCAAGGGTAAGCTCCATGAAGAGGGCTTCAACCAGCGGAGGGTAGGGTATATGTTCAACCGCGTCTTTTATGACAAAGGTCATTCCAAAAGGGATGATTTCGTAATGATAGGTAATGATCGCAATATAAATCCCTGGAAGAGTCACGGCAAGCAAAAAACTGATGACACGGATAAGACGGTAAAAGTTCCCTGCCACCCACCGGCTGTTGTAATCATCCGTTGACTGGAAGAAAGAGAAAAATGTGACTGGCAGCACCAGAGCAGTAGGGTCGCCATCAGTGAGAATAATAACCCTCCCGTCAATCAGGTTTAATGCTGTACGGTCGGCCCGTTCTGTCGTAATGAACTGGGGGAATAGGGAATAAATGTTATCCTCCATATACTCTTCAATGATTCCTGAATTCATCAGCTTGTCTACTTTAATCTTTTTAAGCCTTCTGTGAATTTCTTCAACTACAATAGGATCTGCCCGACCATCCATGTAGATGACAGCCGATTTTGTTTTTGAAACTTCTCCCAGGGTGGTATATTTGACCACAAGTGACGGATGACTGATTAAATTACGGACGAGCTGGAGGTTTACACTGAGATTTTCCACAAATCCGCTGTGGCTTCCCCGGATAACCTGTTCGTTATCCGGCTCTCCCACATCCCGGTGAATAACGCTCGTTGTACTTAATAAATAGCAGTAGTCGGTATTTTCAATGAGCACAAGACTTTTTCCCGACAAGATCTCGCTGATCGCATCGCTTAAATGAACGAGCCTGGCTGAATCCATATCACTGAGAGTACGGTGCAGATTCTCGTCACTCCGGATTTTTCTCAGCTTCGAATAAAAATACTCATGCATATCTTTCGTGTCTGACAGGGGCTCAAGGTACAAGAAATAAACCGTCTTGTTATGACCGGTGGTGACTTTCTTTTCCACCAGATCCTCTGTGTAATGAAGGGTACTTTTGACATAAACCCGGTTTGTATCAATCTCAAAGGACACCGGGAAGGTTGGTGTTTCCGGCGGTTCAAGAATTTTTGTGTCCGCTTTTTGTTTTTTTTGATTTTCAAAAGCCTTGAAAAATGATTTCATAAACGGCACGGGAACACCACTCCTATCTTTTGGTAATATGCTTAATGTCTCTCAATTCTGGTGGATCATACACGCCATTTCGGAATTTATGGAACGAGGAGGTAGTTGTGGTAAAATTGGAATGATACGATTTATTAGGAGGCTGTTACGATGCGATTTATCAGCAATCAAAACATTACTGATCCAAGGTTAAACCTTGCGATTGAGGAATACGCCCTCAAGCACCTGGACAAAGAGCATACATATCTGTTGTTTTACGTTAACGAACCATCCATCATTATCGGCAAAAACCAGAACACGATCGAAGAAATAAATAAAGACTATGTTGAAAAGAACGGCATTCACGTCGTCCGCAGGCTGTCAGGCGGAGGGGCTGTATACCACGACCTCGGCAACCTGAACTTCAGCTTTATCACAAAAGACGACGGAGAAAGCTTTCACAACTTCCAGAAGTTCACGCAGCCGGTTGTGGATGCCCTCCAGAAAATCGGCGTTGACGCCAAACTCACTGGCCGTAACGATTTGCAGGTTGGGGAGCGTAAAATTTCAGGTAACGCCCAGTATACAACAAAGGGCCGTATGTTCAGCCACGGCACGCTCCTTCTTGATTCCGAGATGGAGAACGTAGTGGATGCATTGAATGTGAATGAAGAGAAGATCCGATCCAAAGGAATCAAATCCATTCGCAGCCGTGTCGCCAACATCAATGAATTTGTGGACAAGCCATTATCCATGGAAGAATTCAAGGCATTGTTGTTACGCTATATCTTTGACGGGGCCGAGGAGATTCCTGAATATAAGCTTACAGAGGAAGACTGGAAGGGAATTGAAAAAATATCCGCTGAGCGCTACAGCAACTGGGACTGGAACTACGGCCGCTCACCAAAATTTGACCTTAAACGCTCCAAGCGGTTCGCCGCAGGAACTGTTGATATCCGGTTGAATGTTAACAAAGGAACCATCACTGACTGTAAGATCTTCGGTGATTTCTTCGGCATCGGGGAAGTCACAGACGTGGAAAAAGAATTAATCGGCTGCCGCTACGAGCGGGAAGAACTGGACAAAGCACTGGACAAGCTGCAAGTGAAGCACTATTTCGGTGCTATTACAAAGGAAGAAATTGTGGAGCTGGTTTATTAAGTATTTGTGCCCCCCTCGCATGTTGGTGCGAGGGGGATTTAGCAGGAAAAGAAGTGAAAGTTGGCGAGGTGACAGATGGAGGTTACAAGCAAAGCGCGGGAGGAGACTCTCGAGCAGAAAAGATGTCAGCCGCGAAAGAGAGGCAGCAGAAAGTCGATGAACAAATGAAGGGACTCGATGAAGAACCCGCCGAAGTCGATGAAAAAATTGGACAAGTCGATGAACAACCTTTACAGAACGGGAATTCTTTAACTGTCCATAATTATATTAGAAAAAAGGAGGGAAATTTCGTTAGATGTAGAAGTATAGAATTCACAATATTAGAAAGGAGTAGTGTATTGAAAATTAAACCCCTCATACCCTCTATTAGACTACGGCAACTTGAAGCCCTCCTCTGGCGGCTGCCACCTCACCACCCTAAAAAGGACCTGATCCTGGAAGAATACCTAACTTGTCAATCCGGATATGCAGGTGAAAAAACGTTGAAGTATTATTTGCGTCCTTTCCTCTATCAAAAAGATCTGCATTTCTTTCACAATTTAAGACTGAGTCAGTTTGGTTATTTTTTTGAGATCGATCTCTTAATTATTAGTAAAGGGCAAATCATCTTTATTGAAAACAAAAACACCAAAGGGAAGCATACTTTTAAGAGTAACCAATTCCTCCGTGAAGAGGAGAAGATCAATGGAAAATCTGCACCTGATGTTTTTAAAGAGCCTCTGCTCCAGGTTAAAAGTCAGCAAAGAGATTTTATGAGCTGGCTAGGTAGTAAGAATCTCCAAATACCACCTCTCCGAAAAATCCACTTTGTTACATTAACTCACAAACAAGCCTATATTAATCCGGATTCAAGTGTCGCTGAAATTGCCAATAAAATATTCAGAGTAGAATGTTTGCCTTTTATACTCCAAAAAAACCTTGAATGCTCGGGGCCTTCTCCTTTGTCTGACCACCAAATTAAACGTCTGATTAAACTTATTATGAGCAACCATGAATCTCTTAAGCTCAATCTAAAAACGTATAATATCCTGCCAACTCAGTTACTAAAGGGAATTAGGTGTTTGAAGTGTTCCGCAATTCCAATGGTTAGAGAAAAACTCACTTGGATTTGCCGTAAGTGCAGTTTTAGAAGTACCAACCCTATTGCAGCCTCTCTGGAGGACTATGCTTTGCTGGTCAGGGAGAACATTACTTGTAATCAGATTCAGGATTTCTTATTAATGAGCAGCCCTCAATCAGCCTACAGGTGTATAAGAAAGCTGGAATTGGAAAAAAAGAATGCTCTTAAGAATAGGATGTATTCGTTAAAGAAGTTTATTGTTAAATAGGGAAGATTCGATGGTCAACTTTGGGAAGTCGATGAAGAACCAGCTGAAGTCGATGAACAAACGAAGGAACTCGGTAACAAAAAAAACAGCCCCCCCCACCCGGAGAGCCTGTCTCTTTTACACTAAAAATCATCCCGAAGTCATCCCAAGGCCACCACAAAATCATCCCAGGATAACCCCAAGATTCCCCTGAATTAACTGCAATGCACCCTTACTCGGCTTCAATCGCAGCAGTCAGGGCTACGTCTACCATTTCGTTGAATGTTTCCTGGCGTTCCTGGGAGCTTGTTTCTTCACCTGTGACGAGGTGGTCACTCACCGTCAGGACACTCAACGCGTTCACGCCAAACCGGGCTGCGATCGTGTAAAGTGCGGAAGATTCCATCTCTACTGCAAGAACCTGGTGATCAGCGAGCTTTTGCACCTGGTCTTTGTAATCGTTATAGAACACGTCTGAAGTAAAGACATTACCGACACGTACGTTCAGGCCGCTTGCAACGGCGCCGTCATAGGCACTTTTTAAAAGACCGAAGTCGGCTGTTGGAGCGAAGTCAATTCCCCCGAAGTAGCGCTGGTTTACACCTGAATCGGAAGAAGCACTCATGGCAAGAATGACGTCACGAACTTTGACATCTTTTTGGAATGCACCGCACGTACCGACGCGGATCAGGTTTTTAACTCCGTAGCTGTTGATCAATTCGTGAACGTAGATGGAGATGGAAGGGACACCCATTCCTGTTCCCTGAACAGAGATGCGCTTTCCTTTATAGGTACCCGTGTAACCCAGCATACCGCGGACTTCGTTGTAGCAGGTGACATTTTCAAGGAAGTTTTCTGCAATGTATTTCGCTCTCAGCGGGTCGCCCGGAAGCAGAATGGATTCTGCGATTTCGCCTTCTTTTGCACCAATATGTACACTCATAGTAATAAGCCTCCTAAAATAAAATACCAAATCATTCATAGCATATCGGAAGTAAACGGACAAAGTCAACTTTCACAAGTTTTAGAAATAAGATACAGAGGTCTATAGGACTGAAAATGTTTTTATAAGGTTACTAATACAGGTAAAAATACTTATGATATAGTAAGATAAATGTCATATTATTGAAGTTTATGTAAGAGAGGTGTAGAAGTGGTGGAAACGATACAGCTTAATGCCAGTAAAAAAACAGTTACCGGGCGTATCTTAGCCAAAGAAATCATTTCTCCTAATGGGTATTTTCTTCTCAGAAAAGGGATGGCCCTGTCGAAATGGCACCTTGAGATCCTGCTTAATCACGATATAAGAGAGATTGAGGTTGAAAAGCTCTCTTCCCCTGATCTGGTAGATCAGTTCCGCACTTTTCCCGGGGAAAAAGAAGAAGTAATGCGTCTTTATGCTGATAACGTTGCTGAAGTAAAGCGGCTGTTTGAGGCCGCGGTGACAAGAGAAACTCCGAGTGTTCAGGATTTTATGAAACCGTTTACAGGTTTGCTTCATAAAGTACTGACAAGAACAAATATCTTTCTTGAGCTATACCATATTAAAGGCCACGATGAGTATACATACCGCCACAGTATCAATGTCGGGCTTCTTGCAGCTACGATCAGCAAAATGCTCGGTCAGACTGATGAGGAGGTTCTCGAACTTGGTAAAGCCGGCTTTTTCCACGATATCGGAAAGATGCAATTATCAAAGTATCTGTTGAATAAAGAAGGTAAGCTTACTGAACGGGAGTATGAAGAAATAAAGAAGCACCCTGTATACGGGAAAGAACTTCTTGAGAGAATAGACGGCGTCAGTTATACGATTGTTCAGGGAGCGCTCCTGCATCATGAAAGGCTTGATGGGTCCGGGTATCCCTTTGGTCTAAGAGGCGGGGAGACGCCTTTTTTTGCCCAGATATTAGCTGTGGCGGATATTTATGATGCCATTTCCTCAGACCGGGTTTACCGGGAAAAGTTTTCTCCATTCCGGGCGCTTGAAGAGCTTGTGAATGAAGTTTATAAAAACAAGCTTAATGGTCAGATCGTATTTCCATTTGTGCAGCATGTGATTAATGGATATATGAACTGCAGGGTGCTGCTGGAAAGCGGGGAGGAGGGGACGATTGTCCACCTGCCAATCGAAGAGATAACGCGGCCTCTGATAGCGGTAGGTGAGGGATACCTGGATCTTAGAAAAAACCGTAGCCTCAAGATAAAGGATGTACAGCTCGACCAACAAAATCCTGTGGAAATATAATATATGCAAAATGAAAAGAGGAACCTTCAGGTAAAGACCTGCGGGTTCCTCTTTTTATCGATACGGTGTTCAATACCAAAATCAATTTTATTTTCAAACCACAAGTGGTCAGTTTATTTCTCCTCGTTACCAAGCACGCGGTTTACACGCTTGCGGAGCATCTTCATACCGCCGCCGCCGGCCTGGAAGTGGCGTAGCTTGCCTTCTGCATCGAAAACATAGTAGGCAGGCACGTATTGGTTTTCAAAAGCATCTGTAAGCTTGTGCTCGTTGTCCACGAAAATTGGCTGAGAGATGTCGTGGCTAAGTGCCATGGCTTTGATGACACTCATGTCCAAATCTTTTTCAGAACGCGGCATGTGTACAGCTACGACGTTCAGCTCGTCTTCAAATTCGTCACGAAATTCATTTACATCCGGCATTGCTTCTTTACAAAGTCCGCAGCTGACAGACCAAAAGTGGAACAGGGTTGGTTTGTCTCCTACAAGGTCTTCTTTTGTTAATTCATCGTTTAACCATTCAGTAGCACCGGTTAGCTCCGGCATTTCAGATCTTAGTTTCATTGTAAAATCACTCCTGTTTTAGCGTAGTTGTTATATGTTTATAGGAGAGGTGACCCAAAAGGCAGGTTAATGCCTTTTGGGTCATCCCCGAAGCAATGAGTGAAGCCGCTGTCTATCAGCTTTTCGCCTTTTAAGACACCCTCATTAATACGATTTACAGGGTAGCCTGTCCAGGCTTCCAGTTTGCAGGGCAGAGTCCGCCGGTTTGAAGAGCCTGAAGGACACGCAGTGTTTCGTCTACGTCCCGGCCGATGTTGTTGTGATTTACAACAGAGTACATTAGCTCTCCTTCAGGGCTGATGATGAAGAGACCGCGAAGAGCTACACCTTCATCTTCAAGAAGAACACCATAATCACGTGCAACACGATGGTTCGTATCGGCTGCAAGTGAGTGCTCCAGTTTACCGAGTCCGTTGTCGTCACGGTCTGTGTTGATCCAGGCAAGGTGAGTGTGAATAGTGTCGGTAGAAACACCGATTACCTCTGCATCAAGATCGTCGAATTCGTCCTGCCGGTCACTCAGTGACGTAATTTCTGTCGGGCACACGAAAGTGAAGTCCATTGGATAGAAGTAAAGAACAGTCCACTTGTCGTTTTTCATATTTTCTTCGAGGGAAACTTTCCCGAAATCTTTATTTGGAAGTACTGCGTCCATTTCGAAGCGAGGTGCTTGTTTTGCTACCATGCGCTTGTCAGTCATAATAAATCGCTCCTTTAATTAGAATAATTATTGTTTAATACAAATTATATTTTAACAAAAATCCGATCGTTGTCAACAAATTAATTATAATTATTTTAAATAAATAATTACACTCGTCTGGACAACTGTTTCCTATTATAACGCACCAAAAATGAGTTACAAGAAATATGCTCACCCGAACACAAACAGGTGAGCATGATTATTTTCTCAGTATATACGTTTATTTCTCATCCGCGCTGTCTGAAAAAACATGACGGGCATATTCAAGCAGTTCTTCTTTACTGAGAGAAGGATTTTCGATTTTACTTGCTTCAAGCTGAAGAAGCCATGTTTTAAAATGGGGACCCGGTTTAAACCCTAAATCAATCAGATCAGTTCCTGAGATGGTATGGGTAACACTGTCTCTTTTTATAAGGTATTCGGTTCCCTGTTCAACGATAAAGGAGTCGTGGTGGCAAAGTGACAGACAGACAGTTATCGCCTCAAGACTAACTTCAGAGCAGACAGCATGCCAGTCGTAGAGAGAATGGAACTTAAAATCGTATGTCTGGTAAAAGCGGTATACTTCTGAAAGGAGTTTTTCATCCTGTTTATTTTTCGCAAAACCAAGACATTCTTCGAAGGCTTCCCGGGAAAGGTCTGTCATTAGAAGAAGAACACCGAGCCAGTGCGAAGGGTGAAGCTTATCTCTGGTCAGGCGGTCTCTTATCTCATTAAAACACTGGAGACGCTTTAAGACAGTCACGGTGTCTTCATGTGTGTTCAAAAGGTGGGACAGAAGGTCAAGTTCTGATGCTCTTTTGACAAAACGGATTAGGTCTTCTTCGGTAATAACCTTTTTTACTTCATTGGCCAGTCTCGGCTTTGATACAGATGAAAGCATTTTTTTATGGGTTTTTGCGAATTCTTCGGTTTCATTATCCATTTTAAATAAGAAACGGTTCTCAAATCTGAGAGCACGTAAAATCCTTGTAGGATCTTCGAGGAAGCTCAAATTATATAATACTCTGATCTGCCCGTTCCGGATGTCCTCGTAGCCGTGGAAAAAATCAAGAAGAGTACCGAAATCGCCGGAGGATAGGGACATTGCCAGAGCGTTAATTGTAAAATCACGTCTGTAAAGGTCTTCTTTAATATTGGACAGTTCAACATTGGGAAGAGCTGCCGGGAAGTCATAGTACTCTGTCCGGGCACTTGTAAGGTCAATTTTCAGACCGTCATGATGACTCCATGTTGCCGTCTTAAAGGTTTCATGCGAGCGTATGGAACCTCCGTATTCACCTGTAAGAGCCTCGCCGAGGACAATGGCATTGCCTTCGACCACTATATCAATGTCTTCGTTTGGCCGCTCGAGGAGAAGGTCTCTTACGATGCCTCCGATCAAGTAGGCTTTCATCCCCAGCTTATCTGCCTGTTCACCAATAATTCTAACAAGGTTAAATAAGTCTTTATTGAAATGGCTGGCAAGAACATCCGTAAGATCGATCTTTTTGTTTACCGTAAACTCATCAGCTGTATTATTTAAAGGTTTTGTGTTTTTATTGTGGATCGTTCTAATTACATCGGTTCTTGATACAATGCCTGCCACTTCACCGTTTTCCAGGACAGGCAGTCTTCCGACGTTTTTATCTATCATGATGGACTGGATATCAGAAACAGACGTATCAGAGGTAATGGAAACCGGATTATTGCTCATATAGCCTTTCACAGGAGCGTGGCCTAACCCGTGATGGAGTGCTTTGTCTGCATCCCTTCTTGAAATAATGCCAACAAGCTTTTCTTTATCCACGACAGGAAAACCAGTATGGCCGTACCGGAAAAGCATTTTTGACACATCTTCAACGCTTGTATCCGGAGCAACAACCCTTACCGGGCTGCTCATGATCTCTTTAGCTGTCTGGGTCGAAGAAATTAAGGAAGATAGCTGTAATTCAAGTTCTTCAGCAAGCATCACCGGGTCGGTGTCTTTTCGCATGGCTGAGGCAGCCTTTTGATGGCCCCCCCCTCCCAAGGCTTCAATGACCGGTAAAACACTGATTCTGTCTGATGCCGCTCTGGCTGTAATAAACGTTTTATCCTCCATTTTCACAAGTGCAAAGAGGGCATCAGCACCGGTAAGTGACATCAGCTTACTCGCAATTCCTGCGAGGTTCCCCGTATAGTGATTCTGTTTATGGCAGGTAATAAGGACACTTGTCCCATCGAGCTCCTTTCGCTTGCTTTTATTCAGAAGTGTTCTGAAGAGATGCTGCTCTCCTTCACTGAGAGGCGTATCTCTGAATTTTTCTGCCACATCCAGGCTCGCCCCTGATTTCAGCATGTGGTAACCAGCCAGGAGATCTTCAGGTTTAGTCGAGTTATATGTAAAGTTTCCTGTATCTGCATATAGGCCCAGGGTAAAGAGTGTCGCTTCAAAAGCACTGACCGGTAAGCTTCTTTCCTGAATTTGTTCAAGGAGAATAGTGACACAGGCACCGTAGGGTAGGTACGTGCCGGGATATTGATGAGTACTGGCTTCGTGATGATCAAAACAGATTACATTAATATTTTCCGGTAGTTTTTTTGCAATTCTTCCTGTTCGTTCAAGTGTGGAGATGTCCACAAGAATGACGTCTGTAACTGTACCCCAGTTCACGCGGTTTTCATGGGTAAATGAAAAGGTGTCTTTATAAATAGCTAAAAAGTGTTCAACTGATTCCTGCAGTTTTTCAGGGAGAACGGTATGGGCTTCGGGGTATAGTTTGCCCGCGGCAACCATGGATGCAAGGCCGTCAAAATCAAGGTTGGTATGAGATAAAATAACTTGCATGGGAACCCCCTTTACAGATGGTATTTGAGGAAGGAGGGATAGCGCAGTCACTCCCATGAGCCTCGAATTTTAAAAGTGAAAGTATAATCCTATTCCTTTCCATTTTACTCTTTCATTATAAAAGGCGGCAAGGCTGAAGAAATAAAAAAACAATGGCCTCAGCCGGCTGCACACCCTGAATAGAAGGGAGGGCAGAGGCTTCGTTCATTGTTTTTACAGACCGGAACGACCCGGACAGAATGTATTACATTTTACGAACACGGAAAGTACTGATCATTAAGATAGACAGTGCCAGTGTAATCCACATAAAGGCCGGCGCTGCGATCGTGTCATTCAGTAAGTGGCTGACAGTCAGAATACAGCCGGCAGCTGTAATCGGCAGCCCTACAAAGAAACCTTCCTGTTCTGTTACGTTGAATCTGGCAAGACGAATGGCACCGCAGGCAATAAAAATGATGGTAAATACCATACCAGCTGTCGAAAACTGGTATAATACAGATTGATAAACTAATAACGCAGGTGCTACGCCAAATGATATAATATCACATAATGAATCCAATTGTTTTCCCATGTCTGACTCTATATTTAACTTGCGGGCCACTTTTCCATCAAGCCGGTCAAAAATGGCAGCGAGGCAGATAAACGCAACGCTTATGCCATATTGGCCCTGAAGTACAGCCAGCATCGCAAAGCCACCGAGACCCAAGTTCAAAATCGTCAGCAGATTGGCCGTCTGACTGCGGAACTTCCGATACGTATTGTCAACAAGGTGTTGTAACAACGTCAACGACATCACCCCTTTTTTCGGTTTTATCGGTTGGCTTTCTTATATTCAGTCATTTGAAAGCGAACTCTGATTAAATATTTATTTTACCATAACTTTGACTGAGAAACTACTAATATATGTCACGATTTAAAACATATATGAATGTCGATTTTGGAGGAATCTGTTTTGAAGAAAAAAATTTACCGATCATTAATGGAATTAACGAAAAGCCCGGTACAGTCCTGGGGCATCAGAAAATTTACAACCTCAAGGGTGAGTAAGCCTCTCATCCGTTCTTTTGCGAATGTGTATAAAATTGATTTGAATGAATCAGAGAAAAAAGTAACCGAATTTGATACACTCCAGTCTCTGTTCATCAGGGAACTGAAACCCGGGATCAGGCAGGTAGCATCAGGTGATGAAACCATCGTCAGCCCGGTAGATGGTACTTTATCAGAAACCGGCCTCATTTCAGAGGATGCCACATTTACGATTAAGGGGCAGACATATGATGTAAATGAGCTCGTAGGTTTGGAAGACACGGGTAAACGGTACCTAGGTGGAAGGTATATGCTTTTTTATTTGAGTCCTACTGATTATCACCGGATCCACAGTCCCGTTGAAGGGGAAATTGTTAAAACGTGGGCATTGGGTACCCACTCATCACCAGTTAACCCACTGGGGCTTTCACTTGGGGACAGAGTGCTGGCTAAGAACTACAGACTTCTTACCGAAGTGAGTACAGAAGATGACCACCGGGTATGCGTCGTGAAAATCGGGGCATTAAATGTAAATAGTATTCACCCGGGGAAAGCGATGGCAAACGGCACCGTTTCAAAAGGAGAAGAAATGGCTTATTTCTCATTCGGTTCAAGTGTGATGCTTCTCTTTGAAAAGGGCATGGTGGAAAAAGAGATCCTCAATGGAAAAGTAAAATACGGCGAGGCCATAGCAACGATTACTAAGTAAATGATTGTGATGAAGAGGGAGACTCATAAATTATGATTCTTCCTCTTTTTTATAACGTTTTTTTCCAATAGAATGCATGCTTGAATTCTGTATATTGAGTTATCTTGTTTCATCAGCAGTGGCCATAAACAGCTGATCATGAGACCCGGAATCCTTGGGGAAATAAAAAAACCGGCACTGAAGTATATGCCTTAAGCAGCTACTCCAATGCCGGAACCAAGCATTATTGACTTTTTTCATGTTGTTTATACTTCTTTAAGTCTCTTCCAAGGTCGTCCTGAGTGCTCTGATCCCACATCTTAACTTTAACGTTATAAGCTGATTTGGCAATCATAAATCCCGCTACAGGAGCCGTCAGGAAGACGAAGAGAATGGTGAGAAGGAATTTCCCTACGAAAAGTCCCTGGACAATCAAAAAGTAAAGAAAAATCCCGATCATAATACTGATTACACCCAGAGTAGCACTCTTGGTTGCTGCATGGAGCCTGCCGTAAACATCGGGGAAGCGGATGATGCCGATCGACCCTATAACACTTAAGCCGGCACCGATAATCAGGAAAATACTAACGATCACCTCGGTCAATGACGACACCCCCTTCAATAAATTTGGCAAACGCTATAGAACCGACAAAGGCAAGAATGGCTATTACCAGGATAACTTCTGAATAAGCGATTGTATTCTGAATCAGCATAATGATCCCGATAAAGCCGATCAGGTTAATACCGATTGTATCCAATGCCACCACACGGTCTGAAAGGGTTGGGCCGATAATGACCCTGATAAACAAGACGGCGATGGAAAGTGCCATTAATACGAGGCATACATTTGCAATAGTATACAGCATTAGTGGGTCACCTCCATAATCGCTTTTTCGAACGAAGAGTGAATCTCTTCAATCGCTGCTTCCTTATCCGGTACATGAATGGAATGAATGTAAAGGATCTTTCCATCCGGAGAGAAGTTCATTGACAGTGTACCGGGTGTAAGGGAGATTAACGTTGCAAGAAGGGTAACCTCCCAGTCGGTCTTCA
Organism: Alteribacter keqinensis; assembly: GCF_003710255.1. Taxonomy (NCBI): domain Bacteria; kingdom Bacillati; phylum Bacillota; class Bacilli; order Caryophanales; family Bacillaceae; genus Alteribacter; species Alteribacter keqinensis. Next base: position 491,670 of record NZ_RHIB01000001.1, read on the forward strand.
GCTTCGTTGGAACCGCGATAATCCCCGGCTCAATATCCAGCTTCGGACTTAAAACAATTTTAATCACATCGATGTTGGACAATATCAGTTTGTAAATAAACAAGAACAAAAGCTTGAAGATCGCAATTACGCGGCTGAAGTAAAATCTGAACTTCAGGAAGCGCCTTAAGAAAAACAGAATCAGAAGACCGACGATATATCCAATTCCGAATTCTAAAAGAGAGGCTTCGTTTCGTAAAAGCATCCAAATAAACGCGATTGCGATATTAATTAATATTTGATAAGCCATTTTACCTACTCCTTAAGAACAGAATTAATATACTCTGACGGCTCCAAGAGCTGATTAGCTACTTCCATTGAAAATGCGAAAATGGGCTCTGCTCCGATACCGAGAATGATCGTCAATGCAACCAGTGGCAGAATAGGTGCCAAGAGAGGCATGATTGGTTTATTCTTATCCTTCTCCTCAAGGGATTCTTCGCCCCAGAATACATAAATGAAGATCTTCATCATGGAGAACAAAGTCAGTAATCCGACAATCAGACTGATAAATACGATAAAGTAACGCTCCTGTTCAATACCGTTCAGAATGAGGGCGAATTTACTGAAAAACCCGCTTAAAGGCGGAATCCCTGCAAGTGAGATCGCTGACACCAGGAACAGCCAGCCCAGAACAGGATAAGACTTTAAGAGCCCGCTCATCTTCTTTAAATCAGTAGTACCGGTTATCTTTTCAGTTGCTCCACAGAACAGGAACAAGGCTGATTTTACGATAATGTGGTGGGCAATATAGTAGATCGCCCCGGCAATGGCCAGCTGAGAGTAAAGCCCCAGTCCGAGAGCCATGTAACCAACCTGACTGATAATGTGAAAGGACAGAATGCGTTTAAAGTCAAACTGAGCAACCGCCCCGAGGACTCCGAAGAACATCGTACCTCCGGCCAGAATTAAAATCAGGTTGTGTGTAAAGCCTGGATCGTGAACAAAGATCAATGTAAATGTACGGATGATGGCATAAATACCAACCTTCGTAAGCAGTCCTCCAAACAATGCTGCAATAGCTGAAGGCGGTCCGAAATAGGAATTTGGCAGCCAGAAGTACAGTGGAAACAAGGCTCCCTTCATTCCGAAAACGACAAGGAAGAGGACAGCTATGGCGTTTAGAACCCCTGTCTGTTCAATTTCGGCTACTCTCACAGCGATATCCGCCATATTGAGAGTGCCGGTTATTCCGTAAATATAAGCAATACCGACAATAAAGAAGATGGAAGCAAATACGTTAATGACAACGTATTTAAAAGACTCCCTCAGCTGATACTTCGTTCCCCCGTGAACAATGAGAATGTAGGAAGCAATCAGCATAACTTCAAAAAATACAAACAGGTTAAATAAGTCACCAGTCAGGAATGCACCGTGTACACCTGCAAGCAGGTACATGTAAAACGGGTAAAAATAAAATTTTTCACGTTCTTTGGAGATCGTCTGGAAGGCGAAGAATAAACAGACAACGCCAACGATGCTCGAAAGGATAACCATGAGACTTGCAAATAAGTCTGCGACAAGTACGATTCCAAACGGAGGAGCCCAGCCGCCAAGTTCAACTGTCTGAATGCCATCCACATACACAACGTACGTAATGTAAAAAGAGAAGCCTAGCATAACCAGGGCTGTTACGGCACTGATCCACCGCTGTACTGTCGGGTAGGACTTAAACAGGATGAGTATGGTCCCTATGAGGAAAGGTGCCAGAACTGGTACAAGTAATAAATTATTCATCTGCATGACCCCTTAATTTATCCAGTTTATCAGTTTCATGTGCTTTGTATGTTTTGTAACCAAGTACAAGAAGAAATGCTGTTACACCAAAACTGATTACAATAGCAGTTAGAATGAGCGCTTGTGGCAGGGGGTCCGCATAAACGCTTGCTTCTTCTCCAAGTAGAGGCGGTGCCCCTTCATTAAAGCCTGACAAAGTCAGTAAGAGAAGGTGGGCACCATGGGAAAGCATGATAATCCCGAAGATAACTCTTAACAGACTGTTTGTCAGAATGAGATACGTACTGACGGAGAAGATGATGCCGATAAGAAGAATCATGAGTAGTTCCATTATGCTTCATCCCCCGCAATCGTTAATATTGTGAGAAGTGCAACGCCAACAACAACAAGAAAAATAGCAACGGCAAAAGGTGTGGTTGTTGTAAGAGCAACTTCGCCGAACGGCCAGATGTTGAAGTAATCAAAATACATCGTAAAGAACGGGTCACCGAACAGCATTGAATTCAGTCCGGTGCCAAGTCCGATAAGCAGGCCGATGGCAATGACTTTTTCAAAATCAATCGGCAGGACGGTCTGGATTTTATTCAGATCAAAACTCAAGTAGAGAAGGAGGAGTCCGCAGGCAAACATGAGACCTCCGATAAAGCCACCTCCAGGTGTATAGTGTCCTGCAAAAAACAGATACACCGAAAACGAGAGAATAATCAAGGCTACGATTCGTGTAATGGTATGAAGCATTAAATAGTTTGTCTTCACACGTCTTCGCCTCCTTTAAAGCGCATTTTAATAAGGGCAACGACGCCAAGTGCCGCAATCCCGAGAACGAGCACTTCCAAAATAGTATCCAGAGCCCGGAAGTCATCGAGAATCATATTAACCATGTTTTTCCCGCCGGTAAGTTCGTACGTGTTTTCGATAAAGTACTCAGAGATACTTTCAAATTGTGCTGTGTCTGACAGTGCCAGAGTACTGATCCCGATAAGAGACACAATCAAACCGACAGAAATGGAGATCACAAGATTTAGCCATCTGAAACGAGGCTTGAAATCCTCTTTTTTGAGCTCCGGCAGGAAATAGAAACAGAGCAGTAAAAGAACAACCATCACTGTTTCAACAAGAAGCTGTGTAAGAGCAAGGTCGGGTGCCCTGAATACTACAAACAACAGAGCAACGAGGAATCCGACTACACCGAGAACGATAATCGCTGACACCCGGTGGTGAATAAACGGAAGACTCAGGGATACAATGGCTGTCAGAGCCACGATAATGGCTGCAAACACCGGAATGGAAGCCATGCTGTCAGGATCCACTGCAAACGTAAAGGCATCAAACCAGTACATCGTTACAGTAAGTGCCCCAACCATAAACACGATCATATACGCAAAGTAATCGCGTAAAAGGCCTGTCATCTGAACATTTGTAACTCCCTGGGCACCGGTAATCAGCCCGTCTAGCCCCCGGTCATAAACCTGGTTAAACGGATCTCTCTCACGCAGGAAGAAGTACGTTTCCTGCCATCTGCCAAGGTTCATGTAAATCAATGAACCAAACACGATAACACCGAGAGTCATAAACAACTCTGTATTCAGTCCGTGCCAGTGATAAAGGTTCACATCAAACTGGAAGCCCGGGAGGATTGAGTTCATCACCGGCTCAATCAGAGTATAGGAAACAATATTAGGAAACAGCCCGATAATCACTACGAGTGAGATTAAAATGATTGGAGAGATAAGCATTCCGATTGGTGCTTCGTGTGCTTCTTTCTCCAGTTTTTCCGGCTGGTAGTTACCGAAGAATGTCTTAAACAGCATTATCAGACAGTACAGGAATGTAAAGATACTCGCGATCCAGGCAAACACCGGAAAAATCAGACCGAATGTCTGCATGTTGAATACTTCAAGCCCTGTCGCATCAAGAACTCCTGTAAAGAACATTTCTTTACTGAGGAACCCGTTGAACGGCGGGAGTCCTGCCATAGATGCGAGTCCGATCAGACTGATTGTGAATGTAATCGGCATAAGCGCCATCAGTCCCCCGAGCTTACGGATATCCCGCGTCCCGGTTTCATGATCAATAATTCCGACAGCCATAAAAAGACCGCCTTTAAATGTTGCGTGATTAATTAAATGGAAGACAGCAGCCATGGTGGCAACAGTATAAACCTGACCTTCCTCTGCAACATCAAAGTACAGAGCTGCTGACCCAAGCCCCAAGAGTGACATAATCAAACCGAGCTGACTGATTGTTGAAAAGGCGAGTATCCCTTTCAAGTCCTTTTGTCGTACAGCAGAAATTGATCCCCAGGTTAGTGTAATGAGCCCGGCAAGGGATACGACCCAGAACCAGATGCTTGTCCCGCCGAATACAGGTGTGAATCTGGCCACAAGATAAATTCCCGCTTTAACCATCGTTGCTGAGTGCAGGTAAGCACTGACTGGTGTTGGTGCTTCCATTGCATCAGGCAGCCAGATGTGAAACGGAAATTGAGCAGATTTTGTAAACGCACCAAGAAGGACAAGGAGAACAGTTGGTACAAGTAATGGACTTTCAATAACCACCTGGCTTTGCTCAATGATTCCCTGAATACTGAAAGTTCCGGTAATCACGTACAAAAGTGAGAAACCGGCAAGCATTGCAAAACCACCCGTTACTGTAATTAGCATGGATTTCTGAGCTCCGTAACGGGATTTCTCTTTATGGAACCAGTAAGCGATCAGTAAAGATGATGCTAAGCTTGTAAGCTCCCAGAAGACGTAAATGACAATGAGGTTGTCAGATAAAACAACACCGAGCATTGCCCCCATAAACATAAGAAGATAAACATAAAAGTTGTTTAAGGGCTCGTCTTTTTTATTTGCAATGTAGAAAATGGAATAAAGAACAACCAGTGCCCCGATCCCTGTAATAAGCAGGGCGAACAGGAGACTGAGTCCATCGAGATAAATGGTGAAATTTATACCGAGTGACGGTACCCAGGGTACAGTTTCCATTATCGGTTCGAATCCCAGACCTGGTCCGGCAGAAACAAACTGGATCAGGTACACAAACAGGAGAACCGGTAATGGAAGGATGAACCACCCTGTATGTACGTTTCGGAACCATTTATAAAGAAAAGGAATAAATAGAGCTAAAATAAATGGTGACAAAACAAGTAAATGCAATAATGACAAGTGAGTTACCTCCTCTATTTCTTTGTTAGGGCTTGTATTTTCTGCTCTGTCCTCAAACGTAAGTAAGATTATAATATAAAACCAGTTGCCTTGCATCCTTCGTAGACCCGGACTTTTTGTGAATTTTCCTGATTCTTAAATAGGAAGAAACACATCTTTCAAGGCGAATATTTTTTCTTTTTTGAAACTTTCGGAAACGACAGAACGTGCTTTGCTTTCAGGTTATTTTGCGCTAAACAGCCGGGGTGTATTAGCCATGGCAGGAAAATTCGACTTCTTTTTTACCGGATTCCCTTTTTTGAAAGAGTCTTAAACCTGTCAAACCTAAGAGTGACTTGGTTTTAGAGTATAAAAGGGCAAAAAAAATACCACCCTAATAAGTAGAATAGGAGTGGTGATTTGTGAAGAAAAAAGTCGGTTTTTCACTAGGAATCTTTACAATTTTATGTTTAGCCATAGTACCGTTTCACCTGGAAGCAACCAAAACAATTGTGGATCGCCAAGCCCCCCTGTACGACAGGGATACAATTGAAGGCTACCAGCTTGATGAGGAGCGCCTGCATGAATTAAAGTTTCATCCGAGAGAATATATCAGAATTCAGCGACGGTCTGAATAGAAACGCTTAATGTAATTTCTTTAGGTGCGCAGATCGATCTGCAATCGATCTGCGCTCAAGCTCCTGAGTAATAAGAAATATGAAATCATCGTTTAATTCAAGTTCACACGCCTTTTGGTATGTTTCCAGCAATAAATCATCATTGAGATGTCGCATTGCCCCATGCCGCCTCATGGCAGCTTCACCTCCTCAATTCTTTGACTACTCCTCAATTTAAGTCTGTTCCGGGTTCACTGAACTGCAGCAGTTTTAACTGACCGGTAAGTATTCCCGTGTAAAAACCGGTATACTCGTTTATTTGTTTTGATATTATCAGAAAACTTTCTGTGGAACAACCGTTCGTGTTATCCACACCAAGGGGTGGATAACTTGTGGATATCCTGTTTATAACAATGTAAATATGTGACTGCAGAACGTTGGAAAATGTGAATAGGTTTTTCCACAGTCTTTCGATTATGGGAAAAAATGTCGAAAAGTATTTGTTCTTTTTTTATTTTTATTAATTTCTTGTGATATTCGACATTAAATCTTTCTAAACATTGAAATATAGCTCAGAATAAGGGTATTATGAAGGGTAGCGAAAATATGAGGTGTGCAGACACACAAATATGATATGGAGGGCTTTCATTGTTCAAGCGATTCGTACCTGATCAATACGTACCTTCGATTTTTGAGATTTCCGTGAGTGAATTGAAAGAACGAGGGATTAAGGGAATTATAACTGACCTGGATAATACGCTTGTCGAGTGGGACAGGCCTGATGCAACAGAAGAATTAATAGCATGGTTCAAAGATGTGAAAGCGCAGGGCATTGATATTGTAGTTGTCTCAAACAACACAGAAAAACGTGTCAGGCACTTTTCCGATCCCCACGAACTCACGTTTATTCATAGTGCAAAAAAACCAATGACCCGTGCGTTTAAAACGGCCTGTAACATTATGAATATTGAAAAACATGAAGCGGTTGTAGTTGGAGACCAGTTGCTTACAGACATACTGGGGGGGAACAGAGGAGGCTTTCATACGATCCTCGTGGTACCAGTTGCCCAGACAGATGGTGTAATTACCAGGTTTAACCGCCGTATGGAACGATTAGTATTTCAATGGATGAAACGAAAGGGGCTTATCGAGTGGGAGAAAGACAAGAAAACCAACCAGTAATCTGTGCAGGGTGCGGGGTGAAGATTCAAACAACCGATAAAAGGGAGTTGGGTTATACACCGCCCCAGGCGCTTGAGAAAGATGTTGTCATCTGTCAGAGGTGCTTCAGGCTTAAGCACTATAATGAAGTACAGGATGTATCACTGAACGATGATGACTTCTTAAGAATCCTTACAGAACTGGGATCGAAGGATGCGTTGATTGTTAAAGTAACAGACATTTTTGATTTCCACGGCAGCTGGCTGCCGGGACTTCACCGTTTTGTAAATAACAACCCGGTCCTGTTAGTGGGAAACAAATCAGACGTACTTCCAAAATCGATTAAGCACAGCAAAATTGTACAGTGGATGAAACATGCTGCAAAAGAAAATGGCCTAAAGCCAGTGGATGTCCACCTTATGAGCGCAGCAAAAGGGGACGGCGTTATGGAAACGGCTGACCTCATTGAGAAGTACCGTAAAGGCCGGGACGTGTATATTGTCGGATGTACAAATGTGGGGAAATCCACTTTTATCAACAGGTTAATAAAAGAGTTCGGAGGGGACGAGGAATTCCTGATTACAACTTCAAATGTTCCGGGAACCACACTGGACATGATTGACATTCCTCTTGATGACGGTTCCTCTCTTTATGATACACCGGGGATTATTAATCATCACCAGATGGCCCACCTTGTAGATAAAGAAGAACTTAAAATCATTACACCTCGTAAGGAAATTAAAACGAAGGTGTATCAGCTTAAGGAAGGTCAGACATTGTTCTTTGGCGGTCTTTCCCGTCTCGATTTTTTCAAAGGTGACCCGCAGTCATTTGTTGTACACATGTCCAACGAACTGAATATTCACCGGACAAAAACGGAAAAAGCAGATGAATTGTATAAAAATCACCTCGGTTCATTATTAACCCCTCCGGGAGAGGGAAGTACAGAGAATTTTCCCCCTCTTGAAAAGCATGAATTTAAACTTCCTTATGAGAAAACAGATATTGTATTCTCAGGCCTTGGATGGGTAACCGTTCACGGAAAAGGTACGATTGTCCGGGCCTATGTGCCAAAAGGCGTCCAAACAGGGACCCGCCCATCTTTTTAATGATTTTCAAGGAGTCGATACTATGAACTTAAGAATGGGTGTGTTTGGCCACCCTATCGGGCATTCCATGTCACCTGCCATGCACAATGCCGCTTTGGCTGAAGTTGGTCTCCAAGGCAGTTATGGGGCATATGACATTCACCCCGAGGATCTTGAAGAAGCTGTGAGGAGTCTTAGGGAAGACCAATTCAGGGGTGTAAACGTTACGCTGCCTCATAAAGTAAATGTAATGCCTTTTTTGGATGAAATTTCGAGTGACGCCAGGACAATTGGGGCAGTTAATACGATCGTTCAGGAAAATGGAAGGCTCATTGGATACAATACAGATGGTCAGGGCTATCTTGACTCTCTGCTGACAGAGTCCGGAGAAGAACTAAAGAATAAAAAGGTATTGATCATCGGTGCAGGGGGAGCTGCCCGGGCTGTTGCGGTTTCACTTTTAAAATACGGAGTTCAGGTTCTGGCGATCACGAACAGAACCATGAGCAAGGCAAAAGAAATTGCACGTATTTGTGAGCCTGTAGGTCCGGTATCTGTTTTACCTTCAACAATTGCACAGGCAAACCTTACAGGTTTTGATGTGATCATTAACACCACTTCCATAGGGATGGCACCGGATATTGACCGGATGCCTTTTTCCCTTGAAACATTAAAGCGCGATTCGATCGTTTCGGATCTTATATATACGCCATTGAAGACAAGATGGCTTCAAGTGGCGGAAAACAAAGGGGCCAAGACCATTAATGGTCTTGGGATGTTTATTAACCAGGGAGCTATTGCTTTTGAGTTATGGACAGGCAGGAAAGCTCCCCGTGAAAAAATGAAACAAACGGTATTAGACGCACTGAAAAAGCAGGAGGCACCAAAATGAAAACACTAACAGGAAAACAAAAACGATTTTTAAGGTCAAAAGCGCACCACTTAAAACCGATTTTTCAAGTCGGCAAAAGCGGAGTTAACGATAATTTAATCATCCAGGTATCTGAGGCACTGGAGGCCCGTGAGCTGATTAAAGTAAGTATCCTCCAAAACTGTGATGAAGATAAGAATGAGGTTGCAAAAGCGCTAGGCAAAGGTGCAAAAGCGCATGTCGTACAAGTAATTGGAAGTACGATTGTATTGTATAAAGAGTCTCAGAATCAAAAAACAATTGAACTTCCTTAGTACAACCCGGGAGTGATTGATATGGATAAAAGAATCGGTCTGATGGGAGGTACTTTTGATCCTCCTCATATCGGTCATGCTATACTTGCGGAAACGGCACGGATTTCGCTTAAGCTTGATGAAGTGTGGTGGCTGCCGAATCAGGTTCCCCCGCACAAAGAAAAGAAAAGTGTGACATCAGACGAAGAGCGGATTAACATGGTCGAAATGATCTGTGAAAAGCACGTCCCTTTTGTCTGCAACCTTATTGAATTCAAACGTAAAGGTCCTTCCTATACTGCAGATACGCTAAAGCTTCTGAAGGACCAGCATCCGACCCATGATTTTTACTTTATTATTGGCGGAGACAGCGTGGATGCTCTCCATACATGGAGGGATATTGAAACGATCGGGGAGCTTGTCACCTTTGCCTGGATGAAACGGCCGGGTTACCGGGGTGAGCCGCAAATTGATGTGCCGATGACTTTTATAGAAGGCCCCTCTCTTGACATATCATCTACAGCCATTAGGCAAGCTGTAAAAGCCGGGACGTTAAACTCATTTTTATTAACTGAAAATGTGGCATCATATATTAAGGAGAACAATTTATATGAATGAACAACGTGCATTTGAGGCTGTAAAAAAACAGCTCAAGCCGGCAAGGTATGAGCATACGTTAAGAGTTGTCGAAACGGCAGAGGAACTGGCGGGGAAATACCATGCCCGGTTGGAGAAAGTCCGTCTCGCAGCTATCTTGCATGATTATGCTAAATACCGCCCAGCAAGTGAAATGAAGGACGTCATCAGATCCGCGGACTGGCTTTCGGATGAGTGGTGCAGCTATGGTGAAGCCATTCTTCATGCTCCTGCCGGGGCAGCCCTTGTCCGTTCAGAGCTTGGCATAACAGACGAGGACGTCATTCGTGCGATTGTTTACCATACCACAGGGCGGGCAGGGATGACGCTGATTGAGAAAATAGTCTTTTTAGCAGACTATATTGAACCGGGCAGAAAATCTCCCGGTATCGAAAGTGTCCGGCAGGCGGCAGACGATTCGCTGGATAGAGGCTGTTTACTCGCCCTGGCCAATACGATTGGTTTTTTAACGAGTAAAAAACAGCCGGTCTTTCCGGACACTTTCCACGCTTATAACGAATTAGTAAAGCTGACAATGAGAGGATTGAAATCATAAATGAACGCAAAAGAATTATTGGATATAGTGGTTAATGCCGCAGACGATAAAAGGGCCGAGGACATTATTGCACTCGACATGGAGGGCGTTTCCCTCATGGCGGATTACTTTGTCATTTGTCATGGTAATTCCCCAAAGCAGGTTGAGGCGATCGCACATGAAGTGAAGGCCAAAGCTCAGGAAGCAGAGATAGATGTAAAAAGGCTTGAAGGAACGGATGAAGCGCGCTGGATCCTTATTGATCTTAATGATGTCATTGTCCACGTATTTCATAAAGAAGACCGCAATTACTACAACCTTGAAAAGCTTTGGGCTGATGCGAAGTACGTCAATATTGATGCTGTTTTAAAGCCTTAAGGCGGGAAAGGACAGGTTATGACTTACCAGCATTTTGCCTATATTTACGACCAGCTTATGTCTGATGCTCCCTACGATGAGTGGATGACTTTTGCGAAGGATAGAATTCCGGAAGGTTCAGCGATTCTCGATGTCGCTTGCGGTACGGCGACATTTACGCTCAAAATGGCTTCTGAGGGTTACAAGATGACAGGGGTGGATCTGTCAGAGGAAATGCTGTCTGTCGCAAAACAAAAAGCGGACGCTTCAGAGGAGAACATTACGTTTATTAAACAGAATATGCAGAAGCTGACGGGGTTTCACGAGATGGACGCCGTAACCGTTTTTTGTGATGGGATGAACTACCTTATGGATGAGGATGAAATCCGCTCAGCATTTTTATCGATCCATGAAGTACTGAAAGAAGATGGTATCCTTCTGTTTGATGTACATTCATCATATAAGATGGAATCAGCTTTTGATCATCAGGTGTATGCGGAAAACGACGATGACGCCTCGTATATCTGGTTTGCTTCCCCTGGTGAATATGAAAACAGTGTCATTCATGATCTGACGTTTTTTATAAAAAAACAGGATGGCTCATATGATCGAGTCGATGAATCCCATACACAGCGGACATTTGATTCATCTGTCTATGCTTCTCTTTTGGACGAATGCGGATTTGATATTGTTGAAATCTCATCCGAGTTTGGAAGCAAGGCTCCGATTCATCAGACTGACCGGATTTTTTTTCACGTAAAAAAAAGAAGGAAATAAGCGTTTGGTGTCGAATTAACAAAGGAGCAAAGGGTCATGAACCCTTTTGCTCCTTTTCCAGCTGTTTTTGTATAAAATACTTATCTTCATCAAACTTCTCATGAGTCTTTACGAATAATTTATGAAACATATCTCCCGTTTCTTCGTTTAATACCTTCAATCCTTCTCCTGTTACACCACCGGGAACAGTTACCCTTTTTTGTAATGTTGAAAGTGTGAATAATTTCTCCTGAAGCAGAGCCCCATACCCGATAAGCATATTCTCGGCAATATAGGTCGCTTCTTCTTTTGTAATGTTTGTTTCTGCAACTGCCGCTTCAATGAGCTTTTCTACTAAAAAGCTGATAAAAGCAGGACCGCAGCTTGCAATATCAGAAGATACCCGCGTAATGGACTCGTCGATCTCCAACGGGGATGAAAAGCAGGATAAAAACTCTCTTAATGATTTCTTCTGGTCTTCCTGTGAAGACGTTCCATAAGTGATCAGTGATGGTCCGCATCCTGCGCGGTTTACAATGCTTGGAATGAATCGCACCACTGTACGGCAGTTTACGATCCCTTCCAGCTGATCAAGAGAGAGAGGACTGGTTATTGAAATCAATGTTTTTTCAGGCGTGAGATATTCTTTATATTCATTCAAAATTGGTATCATCTGCAAAGGCTTGACGCATAAGAATATCCAGTCACACTTTTTTATCAGCAATGGTAAACTGGCTGAAACTGAGATGCCTTTATACTGTTCTGCGATGGCACAGGCTTTCTCAATCGTGCGATTATGAATGGTCAATTGAGTGGGTAACGCTGCTTTTGATTCCAAGATTGCTTCAATGAGAATGCGCCCCATGCTGCCGGTCCCGATAAACCCAATTTTCCTCAATCGAAGCCCCTCCTTTTCACACGTATTTTCCATTCATTGTATGACCCTTCAATGTTAATTATGAACATTACTTAGGAACGGCCAGGTGATAATATGACGGTTTTGCAAAAGTACAGACAATACCTTCCTTATGCGGTTGGAGGACTTGCCGTATTTATTTTTATTCTTTATCACGCTATTCCTCAGGAGTCACAGACAGCCCTGTCAGAAGATAAAGAGCTGGAGTTCACTTCTCCTGAGACAGAAGAAAATGAAATCGTAATCTCATCAGAAGTGTATGTAGATGTAAAAGGTGCTGTATTCAAACCGGGTGTATATATGCTGGAAGAAGGAATGCGGGTAAAGGATGCTTTGTTGAAAGCCGGGGGCGTGCGGCCGGAGGCGGATCAAAACCGTGTGAATCTTGCTTTAATGCTTCAGGATGAAATGGTCATTTACGTCCCGGAAGAAGGTGAGGAAGGACAGGGGGATTTTGGAGGTTCCGCATCTCAGGAAAGCGATCAGGTGAATCTTAATACAGCTGATCTAAGTGAGCTTGAATCTCTGCCGGGGATCGGACCTTCCAAAGCCCAGGCTATTATCGCCCACAGGGAAGATCATGGTTCGTTTCAAAACATAGAAGATCTTACCAATGTAACAGGAATTGGAGAAAAGACGCTTGAAAATCTGAAACCTTATCTCAGAGTAAATTAGAAAGTAAAAACTTGAAAAGAACCGCATGCATGTTCAATAGTTTAAAAAGGCGATTGACGCATACGGGAGCTCTTGTCTACACTTAATAAAGAATTAATCATCATGTAATTTAGGAGGGACTCACGATGGATAGGATATCCTGGCATCAATATTTCATGGCTCAAAGCCATTTACTTGCCCTCAGGTCTACTTGCACCCGTCTTATGGTTGGAGCAACAATCGTCCGGGACAAGCGGATTATTGCAGGGGGTTACAACGGCTCTATATCCGGAGGAAAGCACTGTGCTGATGAAGGCTGTTACGTTATCGATAATCACTGTGTGCGCACGATACATGCAGAAATGAACGCTTTACTTCAATGTTCCAAATTCGGCGTTCCAACTTCCGGAGCCGAGATTTACGTGACCCATTTTCCTTGCCTGAACTGCTGTAAAGCGATCATACAGGCTGGAATTGTAAAAGTATACTATGCAAAAGCATATAAGAACCACCCGTATGCCGAAGAACTTTTTGAGCAGGCAGGGGTAATTGTTGAACAGGTGGAACTGGAAGAAATGATTCTTGATACTCAGAATCACGAAAAGCTCGCCTTTACTGCAGACTTACTCGGCATGCTCGAGTCCTCAGGCTTGGAAGAAGAAAAAATAAAGGAATTAAGAGAGAAAGCAAACGAACTGTACACTTCCTCAAGCTGATACCTCTACTGCCTCCGGTCCGGCCGGAGGCACTTTTTATCCCCTTAAAGCTACTTATATGAAAGCAGGTTCCCCAATGACAAATAAAAGTTATCTCTATGCTTTTTCGGTCTTAACGGCCGTTCTGTGGTCTCTAGAAGGAGCGGGCTTCTGGACGGTTACACAGACTGGTTTTTTCACGCTGCTTCTATATCTTCATAAAGTAACCCTTAAAAGGGCGTTCATTTTCGTTTTCGTTATGGTATGCGTGTTTTTATGGTGTGAGATTACTGCTTCTCCTGTGTCATCATTAAACGGCAACAGTGAGGTGCTGGAAGGAAAAGTGGTGACCGATCCTGTTCTGATAAGGGATCAGTACCGTTTTCAATTGAAAACGATCTCGGGGGAAAGGGTGATGGTCTATGTGGAGACACCTGTACCGGGTCTTCATCATGGTAGCGCCTGTGCAATGAAAGGAACGTATAAAAAGCCTGGTCCGGTTTATCACACCTATGGATTTGATTACGCTCTTTATTTAGAAAGACAGGGTGTTTTCTGGACATTTTATACAGACACTTCCGATCAAATCGTATGTGAAGCAAGAACAAGTGTTAAACAGAGCCTGCTTCACTACCGAAATAAAGGGATAGAAGGGATAAGGGAGTTGGGGGTGAAGAAGGGGGACCCTCATACAGCAGCCGTAATGCAGGCTCTCGTGTTCGGTGAGCGTGGAGACCTGCCGGAAGATCACCGTGCTGCCTATCAGGTGATCGGAGTGAGCCACCTACTTGCTGTATCCGGTCTTCATGTGGGCCTTGTCGTTTTAATGATACTCTTCCTTTTGAAGCGCTCAGGCTTCACGAAGGAGACTGCGACAAACACTGTATTTATCCTGTTGCCTGTCTATATTATTATTGCAGGAGGAGCCCCTTCGGTAGTCAGGGCTTCGCTTATGGTCATGTTTGCAATTGCCGCCTTAAAGATGTCCGGAAAGGTGAAGCCTTCAGACAGTATCGTCGGTGTGTTTATCGTTCTTCTCTTGTTTGACCCCTCGTACATTTACCAACTGGGTTTTCAGTTATCTTTTCTTACAAGTTTTGTTTTGATAACTTCAGGAAAAATTCTTGAACAGGGAGAGACGGGAATCTCGATCCTGTTTCGTGTGACTCTCCTTGCCCAGGTGGTATCTCTTCCGATTATCCTCAATCAATTTTACCAATTTTCCCTGTTGAGCCTTCCGTTTAACCTCCTGTTCATTCCATTCATATCCATTTTTGTTTTACCTGTTTCTATTGCTGCTGTACTCTTTTTGCCAGTATTTCCTTTATTGTCTGAACTGTTGTTTAATGTTATTTCTAATCCTCTGGGGTGGCTTCATAATCTTATGTTCTTTCTAAATGATCTTACCCTTTTCCGCTTACATACCGGCAAGATTTCTTCTGAATTTATGGCGGTTCTGATGGCCGTTACTGTGCTTCTCTTTCGAGCGTGGGAAAGACGGGCTTTAATTCAGCTTATTTTTCTCACATTGTGTTTTTGCGGGCTGATAGGGTTTAAAATGCTGGCTCCTTATTATACTAAATACGGGACTGTGACGATGCTTGATGTGGGACAGGGAGATGCAATCCTTATTGAACTCCCAAGAAGAGAGAAGGTGTATTTAATTGATACTGGAGGGGTTGTTACGTGGGGAGATGAGAAGGAATTTCAGGGGCCGGGTCAAAGGGTCATTCTTCCCCACCTTGCTGCAAAAGGGATTACACAAATCGATAAGCTGATCCTTACACACGGTCATACCGACCATATTGGGGAAACGTGTGTTCTTTCCCATAACATTAAGATAAATCGGGTGCTGTATCCTTCCGGTGAAATGCTCTCGGATTTGGAAAAGGAAGTGCAAGCCTGTCTTCATTATAAAGGGATTCCCATTGTTGAAGCGAAAGAGGGGGTGTGGTGGGAGGCTGGGGAAAATCGCTTTAGGGTGATTTCTCCTTCAGGCTCAGAAGCATCAGAAAATAATCGTTCCATTGTCCTGCTGGCACGAATGGGTAAGGAGGATTGGTTATTTACAGGAGATATTGAAGAAGAAGCGGAGAGTCGGATAGTAAGAGACTATCCGGGCCTTAAAGCGGATGTCCTTAAAGTGCCTCACCATGGAAGCTCGAGCTCGTCAACTTCTGAATTTGTGGAGCTGGTCAACCCGGCAATCGGGATAATTCCGGTAGGACGAAACAACAGATTTCAACACCCTGGCAGTGAAGTAGTTGAACGCTTCAGGGAGATGGGGACTGACATCTACCGTACGGACATTCACGGGGATGTTACCATCAGGTTTCACCAGTCAGGCGGTGGGGTTGAAGTGATCACCGTTGTTACTGAATGAAAGAAATGCAGTTGACGCAAAGGTCATTGCTTTTTGCAAACTAAAGCCGGCATGCCCCTATGACATCTGGGGCATGCCGGCTGCTATATTTTATCGAAAATTAAACGTTGTTTCGTATGAATTGTTGCTCTTCGTACTTCCTTGAGAGTACAGAAAAAAAAGCTGAAGACTACGTGCTCTTCGCTTTCAATAGCGGTGCCGGCAAGCCTTGAAATAAGTTACCCCTGCTTTTTCCTCTGCCAGCAGCGCTACACAGCTTTCTGTGTCGATGCAACTCGAAGCTGGTTCCTGATGCATACGCTCGTCACTGCCACAGTACTTCAGCTTCATTTCCTTCTTCAGCAAAAGCAACATTTTTGAAAAACAGACATTAATGCTAATTTATTCCTGCCATGACGTATGAAAATAAACATGGGGGTTTTTAACAAGGTTATCTTTATCCTCATGTTCTCAACGCATTAGGCGGAGCTGAACGGAATACGCGAGACAGGCGAGACCCCGCAAGGGCAAAGCCCTGAGGAGGCTCGGATCAAGTCCGTGGAAAGGGAGGGTATTTTGTTTAACGAAACTAAATTTCAATTCTTTTTAAAGGTAGCTAAATAAAAACACAACGCTTTAAAGGCGTTGTGCGCAGGTTGTTTATATGTAGTTCTTACCAGATCAGGTCAATCGCCTGGGCAATGACGAAAATGATCGCAAAAAATAAAAAGGACACGACAAATGCGACACCGCTGTCAATCGCATCATTTCGTTTTGTTTGCACATTCTTTTCAAACTCATTCATCTGAATCCCTCCCGTTTCAAGTCTTAGTATACGTTACCAGGTTGAAAAAATCCAGAAAAAAATCCGGAAAAAAGCGTATTCATAAGTGGTACTTTCCTAATTTATTGTAAAGAGTTGTCACCTATATCACCATCAAGCATAGGATATCATAATTAACACGGAAATGAAAAGGGATTATCGTCACTGTTCTTCATCCGCGGGGAAGCGTAGTGGCGTTTATCATAAATGAGGCTGTCTGGCGGGTAGTTGCTACCTGCTCAGGGAGCCTCTCTTCAATGTTTTCTCGTCTTACCGGGTATGGTAAAATGGAGCGTATGAGTATGAGAGGGGCGGTAAATGTGTCGTATTTTGACATGATGAAGCATATAAAACGCGAGGAGCTGAGTGGTCTTTACTTGTTGTATGGAAGTGAATCCTTCATGGTCTCTGACACACTGCAGAAGCTTACCGGATCAGCTTTAAGTGAAGAAGAGATTGAATTTAACCTCTCACAGTTTGATATGAAGGATACTCCTGTGGAGCTTGCTATTGAAGAAGCGTATACGTTTCCTTTTATGGGTTCAAAGCGCGTGGTTATCTTAAAAGAAGCCTATTTTTTTACCGGTATGAAAGTTACGGCAAAAGCAGAGCACGACTTGAAGAAGCTTGAAGCCTACATACAAAATCCTGCACCTGAAACGGTGTTTATCGCAGTTGTACCTTCGGAAAAACTTGATGAACGCAAAAAAATAACAAAGCTCTTTAAAAAGCACGGAAGAGTGATGGAAGGCAAGCCTTTTGAGGAAAAGGAACTTTTCTCCTGGCTGGATGAAAAAGCAAAAGAGCAAAATGTCACGATTGACCGTGAAGCAAAAGGGCAGTTGCTCATGCTCACTGCTTCCAACCTGATGCTGATCAGTTCTGAGCTGAGAAAGATGGCCATTTATACAGGGGAAGGAAATACGATTACAAAAGAAGTTGTGGATGAACTTGTTGCACGATCACTTGAGCAGAACATCTTCTCTCTTGTGGACGGGGTAGTGAAGCAGAACCTTGACGGGGCTTGGAGGATCTTTGATGATTTGCTTAAGCAGAAGGAAGAACCGATCAAAATTTTGAGTCTGCTTGCAAGACAGTTCCGGATTCTTTACCAAGTGAAGCAGTTATCCGAGCAAGGGTATTCCCAAAAACAGATGGCTTCACAGCTTAAACTTCATCCGTATGCGGTCAAACTCGCTGCGGGTCAGGCACAGCGTTTTGAAGACAGGCACCTCCTTACAATCCTTGATCAGCTTGCGGAGACAGATTTTAAAATTAAAACAGGGCAGCTGGATAAAAAACTTGCTGTGGAATTGTTTTTGGCAAAACAAAAGCAGCCGGCATACTAAAAAACCCGGAGGAAATCCTCCGGGTTTTTTAGTGGAAAATAAAATGGCATCCTGCAGGTGTGAGGGTGCCAGATTATCGTTTCAGTTCCATTATTACGCTTGTACACCGTTAAGTTGTCTTTGCAGACGGGACTTTTGACGGTTAGCTGCATTTTTATGGATAAGACCTTTATCAGAAGCTTTATCTAACTTTTTGGTTGCCACCAAGAATGATTTTTTTGCAGCTTCTACATCTTTAGCTTCAACTTGTTTTTCAAATGATTTCACAGATGTACGTAGATCAGATTTGAATGCAGCGTTTTGCGCACGACGCTTTTCGTTCGTTTTACCGCGCTTAATAGCAGATTTAATATTTGCCATGCCTTTCACCTCCTTGATGCAACCGTATCACGTTTTTAATCGTTTTCGGTTTGTGTGCAACACTAAGGATTGTACCAAATGGTTTTTTAAAAATCAACATAAGAATGAAAGGAAGACAGATTGTTTATGCTAAACATATCCAAATTTGTGAGTAGAGGTGACTGACATGAAAGAACAAGAACTTGACTTAAGCCAATATACAGTAAGAACGGACCTTGCAGTGGAGGCTCACGAAATCGTCCGTGAAGAAGAGCAGGGTGGTCAGCCTGACCAGGAAAGCCAGCAGCAAATCGAAGGGGTCATTATTAAAGAGCGTGAGGAACAAGGAATTTCTATTACCCGTGTAGACATCGATGAGTCCGGTGCTGAACGCATGGGGAAAAAACCAGGAAAATACTTAACTCTTCAGGTCCAGGGCATCCGTGCAAAAGACAGTGAGCTCCAGGATAAGGTGGAGGAAGTTTTCGCACAGGAATTCAGTCATTTCCTTGAGGAACTTGGTATTGACAGAGACGCGAGCTGTCTCGTTGTGGGGCTGGGTAACTGGAATGTGACTCCTGATGCCCTCGGACCTCTTGTTGTTGAGAATTTGTTGATCACAAAGCATTTATTCGAACTTCAGCCTGAGCAGGTCGAGGATGGTTTCAGACCCGTAAGTGCGATCACTCCAGGGGTTATGGGGTTAACGGGAATTGAAACAAGTGACATCATTTACGGAGTCATTGAAAAATCAAAGCCTGATTTTGTAATCGCGGTGGACGCTCTTGCTTCGAGGTCGATCGAACGTGTGAATACGACGATTCAAATTTCTGATTCAGGGATTCACCCGGGATCGGGTGTAGGAAATAAGCGAAAAGCCATCTCAAAGGAAGCTCTCGGAATCCCCGTCATCGCCGTTGGTATTCCTACTGTTGTGGATGCTGTTTCCATTACAAGTGACACCATTGATTATGTATTGAAGCACTTTGGACGTGAAGTCAGGGAAAAAGACGACCCGAAGCGTTCTCTCGCTCCGGCAGGAATGTCTTTTGGTGAGAAGCGTGTCCTTACAGATGACGATCTTCCCGGTGAACAAGAACGCCAGCAGTATATGGGCATCGTAGGAACGCTTGAAGAGCACGAAAAGCGTAAACTGATCCAGGAAGTACTCGCTCCTCTCGGCCACAACCTGATGGTCACACCAAAGGAAGTAGACGAGTTTATCGAAGACATGGGTAACGTTCTTGCTTTAGGGTTGAACGCAGCCCTTCACGGGGGAGTTAACCAGGGCAACGTTGGCGCATATACGAAGTAATAGAGGCTTTGCGAAAAAGAGGATCTCAAGCGGTTATCGAGGCTGCCCCAAAAGGTTAAAACCGACCTTTTGGGGCAGCCTCTTTTTGTGCTGGTTCTACTTGGAGCCTGTCCTGCATACGTTAGGGTAAGAGCTCGGACAGGAAAGGGTGGTTTCATTGAGAAAACGTCCATACAGACGGCCGAACTCAGCGTCGTGGAATCGGACAAGCACATTAAGACAGTATTTTTTCACCTCGGTTACCGGGGTTTTATCCATTTTTATTGTAACAGCCATTATCACTGCATTCGGGCCGGGATACAGCCTGACCTCAGCATCGTTAAAAGGGTTCAGTGAACACCTTTCAGACGAAGTACTTATTCATTTGATGGGAACGGAAAACACGTACTTTACCCAGGAACTACCGGAAGAGAGTAAGCCGCCGCAGGTAACATCGATTGTTTTTGAACTTGCGACAAGTATTGATCCGAATGACCCGAGAAGCCTTCTGGGAAGAGAGCTTCCGGGGATTAATTTCTTTGGGGGTGATATCCTTGTAGCCGGGCAGGGATCGGACTTTACGAACCTTCCGATGGAATCATCGCCTCCTCCGGAAGTGATAGCCAAGGAGCGGGAAGCTGCCACAGAGCGTCTGGAAGAAATGGATCAGATGCGTGAAGCCATTGCCGAACTTACAGCTGGCAATGAACCGCCTAAGACGGTTCATATTATGCATTCCCACAACCGTGAATCGTTTCTGCCGGAACTGAAGGGAGAAGACAACGCCAATGGCGCGTTTCACGACAGTGTAAATATTACTCTTGCAGGTGAAAGGCTGGGTCAGGAACTGGCGAAACGGGGGATTGGATCGGAAGTTGATACTTCAGACGTTTACACGAAGCTTGGAGATAGAGGCTGGCAGTACAGCAGGTCTTATGATATGTCCCGTGAAATACTGGAGAGCGCTATGGCAGAAAATGAAGAACTTGAATTCTTCTTTGATCTTCATCGTGACAGTATGCCAAGAGATGTTACTACCGTTAAGATCAACGGAATTGAATACGCAAAAACCGTTTTTGTTGTCGGTACAAAGCATAATAATTATGAGAAGAACCGGGACCTTGCCGAAAAGCTGCACGCAAAATTGGAAGAGGCGTTTCCAGGTTTAAGCCGGGGGGTTTATTCACCACTGTCAGTGGGGACGAATGGAATTTACAATCAGGATCTTTCTGAGAATGCGCTTGTCGTTGAATTTGGCGGAGTGGATAATTCACTTGATGAAGTGTACCGCTCAGTTGAAGCATTTGCTGAGATTTTCGCAGAGTATTTTTTTGAGCAGGATGGGACAGAAGAAGAATAATTGCGTTTATCAATTAGTTGAGGAGGAGAAAAGGAATGGGACCGTTTTTACTTAGGTGCTTTTTTATCACCACCGTATTTTTTGGAGGGTTTGTTTTCGGAATCGTTTACGTGAATCATTTAAGCGGATCATTCGGGACCCTGGAGCCCTCTTCTCTTCAGCTTTCTGCAGCAGAAGAACCTCAGCTGGTTCAGATAGAGGACGGCGATCATCTCGTCATCTATGAAGAAGGTGACGAAGGGATAAAAGAAGAGCTGGTAACAACTGCGGATGTCTACCGGGAACTGGCTGAAAAGCAGAGCGGATCAAAAGAGAGAGGATCAGTCAACCTGTTCTCAGAAGTAGGTCTCAGACTTGCGGATACATTTGAGGCTATTTTCAAAGGAATATATGGCGGGTTAGGATAGGGGAACGCTGCTTATGGCAGCGTTTTTTGCTGATCAAAAAGGAATGATCCCGATGAAATGATCAAAAACCCCGATTAACAGCTCCTCGCGGGCAATCCTCCCAATTGACAGACCACTCAGTATAAAAAAATCTTTCCTTCTGGACAAACCAGACACCTCTTTAAATTGTACACGCATATAATACAGGGGATTGTCTGGATTGAATTTATGTTTGTGACTGCTGTTCTTTATTGCTATAATAAACGTTAGTCTGATTATAGTATGGATAAATGTGGCTTTATACAGCTCATATCATGAATAAAACAGGAATACGAACAAGTGACAAGCCATTTTTCTTTATTTTAGTAGGAGTGAAGACGTGATGAACAACGAACAACGCATTCAGCGTAGAGAAAAAATCCGTAATTTCTCGATTATTGCTCATATCGACCACGGAAAGTCTACGCTTGCTGACCGAATTCTTGAAAAAACGAGTGCCCTTACCCAGCGCGAAATGAAGGATCAGATGCTCGATGCCATGGACCTTGAGCGGGAACGGGGAATTACAATTAAATTAAATGCCGTTCAATTGAAATATAAAGCCAACGATGGTGAGGAATATATTTTTCACTTGATCGATACACCGGGACACGTCGATTTTACATATGAAGTTTCCCGAAGTCTTGCAGCCTGTGAAGGAGCTCTTCTTATCGTTGATGCAGCCCAGGGGATTGAAGCTCAGACCCTGGCAAACGTATACCTGGCCCTTGATAACGATTTGGAGATAATTCCTGTAGTTAACAAGATTGACCTTCCGAGTGCGGAACCTGAGCGGGTCATGCAGGAAGTGGAAGACATTATCGGACTTCCAAAAGATGATGCAATTATGGCTTCAGCCAAGAATGGCATTGGTATTGATGAGATTCTTGAAGCAATCGTTGATAAAGTACCGGCGCCACCGGGAGATCCGGCAGCTCCGCTTAAAGCGATGATTTTTGACAGTCTCTACGACCCATACCGGGGAATTATTGTATATATCCGTATCGTTGAAGGTACCGTTAAGCCTGGAGATAAAATCCGGATGATGGCAACGGAAAAAGAATTCGAAGTACAGGAGCTTGGTGTATTTACTCCGAAACCAACTGTACAGGATGAACTTACTGTAGGAGACGTAGGCTACCTCGTTGCCTCTATTAAGAACGTGAGCGACAGCCGTGTGGGGGATACGGTTACACATGCAGACCGCCCCGCTTCTGAAATGCTGCCTGGATACCGAAAGCTGAATCCGATGGTATTCTGCGGTCTTTATCCGGTTGATTCGAATGACTACAATGATTTACGAGAAGCTCTTGAAAAACTTGAGCTTAACGATGCTTCTCTTCAATATGAAGCAGAAACATCCCAGGCCCTTGGTTTTGGCTTCCGCTGTGGTTTCCTTGGTCTTCTTCATATGGAGATTATTCAGGAGCGTATTGAGCGGGAATTTAACATCGATCTTATTACAACAGCACCAAGTGTTATCTATAAAGTCCACACGACAGACGGAGAGCTTAAGGAAATTGATAACCCGTCCAAAATGCCGGATGCGCAGAAAGTGGATCACGTTGAAGAGCCATATGTTAAAGCCGAAGTGATGGTTCCAAACGACTATGTCGGAGCGGTAATGGAACTTTGTCAGAAAAAACGCGGGGACTATCAGGACATGAAGTACCTTGATCAAAACCGTGTTGTGATTACGTATGAGATTCCCCTATCTGAAATTGTGTATGATTTCTTTGATACATTGAAGTCCAGTACAAAAGGATATGCATCCTTTGATTATGAATTGATCGGGTATAAAGAGAGCCGTCTTGTGAAGATGGATATTCTTCTTAACGGCGAGCAGATCGATGCCTTGTCGGTCATCGTCCACCGTGACAGTGCATACCAGCGCGGAAAAGTGATTGTAGAAAAATTAAAGTCGCTTATCCCGAGACAGCAGTTTGAGGTTCCGATTCAGGCAAGTATCGGTCAGAAGATTATTGCCCGGTCAACCATTAAAGCGATGCGTAAAAACGTACTCGCTAAATGTTACGGCGGGGATATTTCCCGTAAGCGTAAGCTTCTTGAGAAGCAAAAAGAAGGTAAACGCCGTATGAAGAGCGTAGGAAATGTTGAAGTGCCGCAGGAAGCATTTATGAGTGTACTCAGCATGGACGAAAGTGATAAGAAGTAATAATCAAAAGCCGCAGGGGATGCCTGCGGTTTTTACTGTAAAAGCGGGGTGGGACCATTGAAACCAAAAGCGGTATATGTTCATGTGCCATTTTGTGAACAGATCTGTCATTACTGTGATTTTAATAAGTTTTTCCTGAAAAACCAGCCTGTAACGGAGTATCTGATGGATTGTGACACAGAGATGGAGCGGACTGTGGAAGCGTTCCCTTATGATAATATCCAGAGCGTATACGTAGGAGGAGGCACACCGACCTCTCTGTCCACAAATCAATTACAGACATTACTCCGGTCTGTCAGGACGCATTTTAACATTAAGGAACCTGAGTCTATCGAATTTACGGTTGAAGTGAATCCGGGGAGTGCTGATGAAGAGAAGTTGACCATGATGCTCCGGGAAGGGGCAAACAGGTTAAGCATCGGAGTGCAGACGTTTGATGCAGGCCTTCTTGAAAAAATCGGACGGGATCATAAACCTGATGATGTTCAGGAGACAATTGACAGAAGCCGGAGAGCTGGCTTTGAAAACATTTCGATCGATCTGATGTTCGGCCTGCCGGGACAGACCATTGAACAGTTTGAGGAAACACTCGAACGGGCGTTGGCATTGAATATCGAACACGTAAGTGCTTATTCTCTCAAAGTAGAGGCAAAAACCGTTTTTTATCAGTTGATGAAAAAAGGAAAGCTGCCACTTCCGACTGAGGACACGGAGGCGGATATGTATGAACGATTGATTGAGAAGCTTACTGGTGGCGGTTTTACTATGTACGAAATCAGTAACTTCGCAAAACCCGGCAGGGAGAGCAGACACAACCTTACCTATTGGGAAAATGAACAGTATTACGGCATTGGTGCAGGAGCCCACAGCTACATTAACGGGGTAAGAAGGCGGAATCATGGCCCGCTGCCAAAATATATGAACGCAATTCAAGAAGGGCAACTGCCTTATTTGGAAGAGCACACTGTCCCCGTTAAGGAACAAATGGAAGAAGAAATGTTTATGGGGCTCAGAAAACGGATAGGTGTTTCTATGGCCCGGTTTGAGGAAAAGTACGGATGCACGATGGAAAGTGTGTTTGGAGGGACGATTGACCAGCTGAAAAAAAGAGAGCTGGTCACAATCAATCAAGGCAGAATTCAGCTCACTGAGAAAGGCCGTTTTTTAGGAAATGAAGTATTTGAACAATTCCTGCTGCAAAGGTAATCCCTCTATAGCCAAAGTGGTGTTAAAGGGCAGCGCTGTGGTTTTGTTTGCAGCGAAGGCGCGACCCTCCGGGAAATACATGATATAAGGACAAAGCTCTGAGGAGGCTCGGCGCGAGTCCACGGAAAAGGGAGCGTGTTCCGTTCAACGGAGATGCTGAAATACAAGAAAGCATTTTGTGCCCCCCAACCTGATTTTTCAGGTTAGCACAGCTAAAAGTACCTGCTTTTATCTTGACAACAAGAAATGAAGTTTGGTACTTTATATTATAGATTTAGCACTCGGTGGATGGGAGTGCTAACAGGGAGGGTTGTTCATGCTCACAGAGAGACAATTGCTTATTTTAAAGGCGATTATTGATGATTATGTATGTCATGCAGAACCGGTGGGGTCCCGCAGTGTATCTAAACGGGAGGATATGAACTTCAGCCCTGCTACAATCCGGAATGAAATGGCCGACCTGGAGGAGCTTGGTTTTCTTGAAAAGCCGCACAGTTCTGCAGGACGGATTCCCTCTCAAAAAGGATACCGGTATTTTGTGGATCACATGCTGTCGCCGACAATGCTTACTAAGAATGAAGTGGCAGACATCCGTTTAATGTACGAAGAGCAGTTTGTTGAAGTTGAAAAACTGATTCAGCAAAGTGCTAAAATCCTGTCGAGTCTGACGAGTTATACTTCTATTGTTCTTGGTCCTGAATTGTTTGAGTCAACCCTTAAGCAGATTCAGCTTGTACCCATTTCAAAGGAGAGTGCTGTTGCGATAATTGTGACGGACACGGGGCATGTAGAAAATCAGACTGTCTCCATTCCCGCTGGTTTTGATGTGCGGGAGATCGAAAAGATCGTAAATATTTTAAATGAACGCCTCAAGGGTGTTCCTTTGATTCACCTAAGGCACAAGCTCACAACAGAAATCAGAGATGTCCTTGCAAAATATGTGGATCAATACGACCATTCAATGGAAATGCTCAATCAGATGTTCAGGCAGTCCAATAATGAAAAAGTCTTTTATGCGGGTAAAACCAACATTCTTACCCAGCCTGAGTTTAATGATGTTAGCAGGGTGCGTGATCTCTTTAACATCTTTGAAGAAGATCAGCTTGTTTCCAGGCTGTTCCGTGCAGAACAGCACGGAATAAAGATTAAGATTGGTGAAGAAAACGAGTTTGCTCCTTTTGATGATTGCTCAATCATTACGGCTACGTATTCGATTGACGGAAAACATCTTGGTACAGTTGGTGTGCTGGGGCCTACGAGAATGGAATATCAGCGTGTTGTAGGTGTGCTTGATTTCTTTTCAAAAGATTTGACACAAGTCCTTACAAAACGGTATCAAAACAACAATTAACGGAAATATTGACAAATGTATGAATCGGTATTATTCTCGCATATTGGAAGAGTAAAATAGTCTCTTTCGCTGGTCTTATGCTGGTGAAGGAGGCTGTTCCATGAATAGAAGTAGTTTGTTAGGGAGGTGAACGTAGTGGAACAAGAAAAGAAGGCACGTACAATTGAAGAGGAAGAAATCAAACAGGCAGAAAGCGGAGATGAAGCCGAAGCACAAGAAGAAGTGATTGAAGAGGCAGAAGCTGAGCTTGTTGATGAAGACACGGAAGAGGCTGATCAGGTAAAAGAGCTGGAAGTAAAAGTTGAAGAGCTCAATCAGCGCCTCATTCGTAATCAAGCCGATTATGATAACTTCCGCCGCCGCACACGAAAAGAAAAAGAGGCGGATGCAAAATATAGAGCGCAATCCCTTGCTGAAAAGCTGATCCCGGCTCTTGATAACTTTGAAAGAGCAATGATGGTTCAAGTAGATTCAGAAGACGGAAAGAGCCTGCTCCAGGGGATGGAAATGGTTTACCGCCAAATGAAAGAAGCTCTTGAATCTGAAGGTATTGCTGCAATTGAAACAGTAGGTACGCCTTTTGATCCTCATTACCACCAGGCTGTAGCCCAGGCGGCGACTGATGAATATGACTCAAATGTTGTTGTTGAGGAAATGCAAAAAGGGTATATGCTTAAAGACCGTGTCATCAGACCGGCAATGGTAAAAGTAAATGCGTAGGACTACATACGTTTAATAATAGGAGGAATAACAATGAGTAAAGTAATTGGTATTGACTTAGGTACAACAAACTCTTGTGTTGCTGTAATGGAAGGTGGAGAAGCAACGGTCATCCCGAACGCAGAAGGAAGCCGTACAACACCCTCTGTTGTTTCTTTTAAAGACGGCGAGCGTCAAGTTGGTGAAGTAGCAAAGCGCCAGATGATTACGAACCCGAACACTATCGTTTCCATCAAGCGTCACATGGGAACGGACTATAAAGTAGAAGCAGAAGGAAAAGAGTATTCTCCACAGGAAATTTCTGCGATCATTCTACAAAAGCTTAAAGAAGATGCAGAAGCTTACCTGGGTGAAAAAGTAACAAAAGCGGTTATCACAGTACCTGCTTACTTTAACGATTCCCAGCGTCAGGCTACAAAGGATGCAGGTAAAATTGCAGGTCTTGAAGTTGAGCGTATCGTAAACGAGCCAACAGCAGCTGCACTTGCCTACGGTTTTGAAAAAGAAGAAGACCAGACGATTCTTGTATATGACCTTGGTGGCGGAACGTTTGACGTTTCCATCCTTGAGCTTGGTGACGGATTTTTTGAAGTGCGTGCAACATCCGGTGACAACAAACTTGGCGGGGACGACTTTGACCAGGTTATCATCGACTACCTTGTAGCTGAATTCAAAAAAGACAATGGTATCGATCTTGCTCAGGACAAAATGGCTCTTCAGCGCTTGAAAGATGCAGCTGAAAAAGCGAAGAAAGATCTTTCCGGTGTATCCCAGACCCAGATCTCACTTCCATTTATCACAGCTGATGCATCAGGTCCTAAGCACTTGGAGCTTACTCTTTCCCGTGCGAAGTTTGAAGACATGAGTTCCGACCTTGTGGAAAGAACAATGGGACCTACCCGCCAGGCGATGAACGATGCTGGTCTTTCTCCAAATGAAATCGACAAGATTGTTCTTGTAGGTGGATCTACTCGTATTCCGGCTGTTCAGGAAGCAATCAAAAAAGTAACAGGGAAAGATTCACACAAAGGTGTAAACCCTGATGAAGTAGTAGCTCTTGGTGCTGCAGTTCAGGCAGGAGTTCTGACTGGTGACGTAAAGGACGTTGTTCTTCTTGACGTAACACCACTTTCTCTTGGAATTGAAACAATGGGCGGTGTGTTTACGAAGCTGATCGACCGTAACACGACGATTCCAACAAGCAAATCGCAGACATTCTCAACAGCTGCTGACAACCAGCCATCTGTTGATATCCATGTCCTTCAGGGTGAGCGTGAGATGGCAGCTGACAACAAAACACTCGGACGTTTCCAGCTTAACGATATCCCCCCGGCACCTCGTGGTGTACCTCAAATCGAAGTATCCTTCGATATTGATGCGAACGGTATCGTAAACGTACGTGCGAAAGACCTTGGAACAAATAAAGAGCAGTCGATCACAATCACGTCTTCTTCAGGCCTTGATGAGAATGAAATCGAGCGTATGGTCAAAGAAGCCGAAGAAAATGCTGAAGCGGACAAGAAGCGCCGTGAAGAAGTAGATCTACGCAACGAAGCGGATCAGCTTGTCTTTACTACAGACAAAACGATCAAAGAGCTTGGTGAGAGCGTAGAGCAAGAAGATAAGGACAAAGCGGAAGCTGCAAAAGAAAAAGTACAAGAAGCTCTTAAAGGCGACGACATCGAAGCAATCCGAACTGCAAAAGACGAGTTGCAGGAAGTTGTTCAACAACTTTCCACAAAGATGTATGAGCAAGCAGCACAGCAAGCTCAGGCTCAGCAAGAAGCTGAAGGCCAAGGCGGTGCTGAAGGTTCAAAGCAAGACGACGACAACGTTGTTGATGCTGAATACGAAGAAGTGAACAACGAAGATAAAAAGCAGTAATGTCACTCGCGTGTTGAAACGAAGTCAAAGTCAAGGGCTCCTTGACTTTGACTTTTTACACGTTATGGGATTATTTAACCTGAAGCGTGTTGCAGTAATACCCTGGTGAATGATAAGATAATCGTTATGGATTAGCAGTCGGGAGTGGATACGATGAGCAAAAAAGACTTTTATGATGTACTCGGTGTATCTCAGGATGCATCTGATGCAGATATAAAAAAGGCGTACCGGAAACTTGCACGTCAATATCATCCGGACGTAAACAAAGAAGCAAACGCAGAAGATAAATTCAAGGAAGTCAAAGAAGCGTATGACACATTAAGCGACTCACAAAAGCGTGCACATTACGATCGATTTGGTCATACGGATCCGAATCAGTTCGGAGGCGGAGGAGCCGGTGCAGGAGACTTTGGTGGCTTTGGTGACATCTTTGACATGTTCTTTGGTGGCGGTGGCAGACGTGATCCGAATGCTCCACGTCAAGGATCTGACCTTCAGTATACGATGACTCTTGAGTTTAAAGAAGCCGTTTTCGGAAAAGAAATGGACATTGAGATCCCGCGTGAAGAAACGTGTGATACGTGTCATGGTTCAGGAGCGAAACCGGGAACAAAACCGGAAACGTGTAAGCACTGTGGTGGAGCAGGGCAACTTAACGTGGAGCAAAACACGCCATTCGGTCGTGTCGTTAACCGGCGAGTATGTAACCACTGTAGCGGTACCGGACAGATGATCAAAGACAAGTGCCGTACGTGCGGTGGTCAAGGAAAAGTGAAGAAACGCAAAAAGATTCACATTAAAATTCCTGCAGGTGTTGATACAGGACAGCAGATCCGTGTAGCCGGTCAAGGAGAGCCCGGTGTGAATGGCGGACCTGCCGGTGACTTGTTCGTGGTGTTCAACGTAAGACCTCATGAGTTCTTCAAGCGCGATGGCGATGATCTTTATTGCGAAATGCCATTAACCTTTGTTCAAGCAGCTTTAGGAGACGAGATTGAAGTACCAACGCTAAAAGGGAAAGTGAAGCTTAAAATCCCTGCAGGTACACAAACCGGTACGGATTTCCGTCTAAAAGGAAAAGGTGTAGCGAACGTACGAGGAGCCGGTCAAGGCGACCAGCATATTCGCGTTCGTGTTATTACTCCGAAAAACTTGAATGACAGTCAAAAAGACATTTTGCGACAGTTTGCGGAAGAAAGCGGAACGGAAGTACCTGATGAACAAAACGACAACTTCTTTGCAAAAGCGAAGCGTGCTTTTAAAAACTTTGGCGAGTAAATCATCCTTTGGGGAGCTGGTAGAATAATGAAATGGTCAGAAATTAGCATTCATACAACACAAGAAGCGGTAGAACCTGTGAGTAACATTATGCACGAAGCAGGGGCCAGCGGCGTTGTCTTGGAAGACCCGGGTGACCTTACCCGTGAATGGGACACAACGTACGGTGAAGTCTACCAGCTTTCCCCTGATGATTACCCGACTGAAGGCGTCATTTTAAAAGCTTATTTACCCGTAAACAGCTTTCTTGGTGAAACGGTCGAAGAAATTAAAGAAGCGATCAATAACCTTATCGTTCATGATATTGACTTGGGTCAAAACACCGTAACGGTGAGTGAAGTAAACGAAGAAGAGTGGGCGACCGCGTGGAAAAAGTATTATAAGCCCGTGAAAGTGTCCGGCAGGATCACCATCACACCTACATGGGAAGAGTACGAAAGAGTGTCTGATGAAGAACTCATTATCGAACTTGACCCGGGTATGGCATTTGGAACAGGGACTCACCCGACAACGGTTCTATGTATTCAAGCTTTGGAAAAGTATATGAACGAAGGGGACCGTGTGTTGGATGTTGGAACAGGTTCTGGCGTACTCAGTATTGCTTGTGCCAAATTGGGAGCCAAAGAGGTTTTAGCTTTGGACTTGGATGAAGTAGCGGTCAACTCGGCCCGCATTAACACGAAGCTAAACAAAGTCCAGGACGTTGTAACCGTCAATAAGGGCAATTTGCTCGAAGGTGTTGACGAAAAGCCGGATTTAATTGTAGCTAACATTCTGGCAGAAGTGATTGTCCGTATGACCGATGACGCTTTTGAACAGCTGCAGCCCGGGGGTACTTTAATTACCTCCGGAATCATTAAAGGAAAAAAAGAGTTGGTTAAAGACAGCCTGATCAACAGCGGTTTTACCATCACAGAAACAATCGAAATGGAAGACTGGCTGTCGATCGTGGCTAAAAAGTAAGGATAAAGGTGATGAATGTGCAGCGGTATTTTCTGGATGATACGCAATTTGAGGACAAATATGTTATTATAGCGGGTGATGACTCAAAGCATATCCAAAAAGTCATGAGGATGAATGAGGGAGACCAGATCATCTGCTGCAACAAGGCAGGTGACTGTTATTTGTCGAGGATTGAAGAGATTGAACCCGAAAAGGTAAGAGCATCTCTTCAGAAAGAAGAAGAGCGTATGTGCGAAATACCGGTGCACGTTACAATTGCCTGTGGTCTGACAAAATCAGACAAGCTCGAATGGGTTATTCAGAAAGGTACCGAGATGGGGGCATATGCCTGCATACCATTTGAGGCTGAACGTTCTGTTGTAAAGCTCAATGGAAAGAAAGCAGCGAAGAAACATGAGCGCTGGAACAAAATTGCCAAAGAAGCTGCAGAACAGTCACATCGGAAGCGGGTCCCGGAAGTTCATGAACTCGCTGCTTTTAAGCGGTTGTTATCCGAGATTGATAAGTACGACCACGTTTTGGTTGCTTATGAAGAAGAAGCCAGAAACGATGAGAAAAGCCGCTTGGTTAATACGCTTTCCAAGGCTGATGAAGGAGATACGATCCTTCTGATCTTTGGCCCGGAAGGCGGTTTTTCTGATCGGGAAATTGATGAGTTAGTCAGAGCAGGAGCAGGTACTTGTGCCCTCGGCCCGCGTATTTTACGAGCTGAAACAGCGCCATTATATGCCCTCTCAGCGATTTCTTACCATATTGAATTTTTGAGGTGAAGATGAATGCCTGCAGTAGCTTTTCATACATTAGGCTGTAAAGTAAATCATTATGAAACGGAAGCCATCTGGCAGTTATTTAAGTCCGAAGGCTATGAGAAAACGGATTTTGATCAAACCGCAGATGTCTATGTAATCAATACATGTACGGTAACCAATACTGGTGATAAAAAAAGCCGTCAGGTTATCCGCAGAGCAATTCGTAAAAACCCGGAGGCGGTTATTTGTGTTACTGGCTGTTACGCTCAAACATCCCCTGCGGAAATTATGGCAATCCCGGGTGTTGATATTGTTGTCGGAACACAGGACCGTCACAAAATGATTCCATACATTGAGCAGTTCCGTAAAGAGCGGGAACCGATTAACGGTGTAGGAAACATTATGAAAACCCGTGTTTATGAAGAACTCGATGTGCCTGCATTTACTGACCGCACCCGTGCATCTCTGAAGATTCAAGAGGGTTGCAATAATTTCTGCACATTCTGCATCATACCATGGGCTCGTGGTCTGCTTCGTTCCAGAAAGCCTGAGGATGTCCTCACACAGGCGCGTCAGCTTGTAGATGCAGGCTATAAAGAGATTGTCCTTACAGGCATTCATACAGGAGGATATGGCGAAGATTTTAAAGATTACAGTTTAGCAGACTTGCTGCTTGAACTGGAAAAAGTTGAAGGTCTCAAGCGAATCCGTATTTCATCAATTGAAGCCAGCCAGATTACAGATCGGGTGATTGACGTTATTGACCAGTCCGAAAAAATTGTCCGTCATCTTCACGTACCTCTTCAGTCCGGCTCTGACACTGTGCTTAAACGTATGCGCCGGAAGTATACGAATGAGTTTTTTGCTGAGAGGGTCGGCCGTCTTCATAAGGCACTGCCAGGTCTTGCAGTTACAACCGATGTCATTGTAGGGTTTCCTGGTGAAACAGACAAAGAATACCAGGAAACCTATGACTTTATCCGCGACCTGAAGTTTTCCGAGCTTCATGTATTCCCATATTCGAAGCGTACAGGCACACCTGCTGCCCGCATGGAAGACCAAGTCGATGATAATGTGAAAAATGACAGGGTTCACCGGTTAATCGAACTTTCCAATCAACTTGCTAAAGAATATGCGACTGCATTTGAAGACGACGTTCTAGAGATGATTCCAGAAGAAAAAGCAAGTGAAGGAGACCTTCTTGTAGGGTACACTGATAACTACATGAAAGTGAAAGTTCAGGGTGATGAAAACCTGATCGGTGAGATTGTGAAAGTGAAAATTACGAAAGCGGGTTACCCTTATAACGAAGGGCAATTTGTCCGTGTTGTAGATGAGACGAAAAAGGCTGCTGTTGCAGGTGACTGAATGTAATGAGGCTGTTCTTTAAGGGGTGTGATCCTTAGAGAACAGCCGTTTTTTGTTCGGAAGGAAAGGATGAATTTATGGTAAACTGCGAGGTTTGATATTAAATGATTCAGAATTCGACATAAAACAAAAAGTTCATCCGCTCTCCTTCAACAGCCTCTTTTCCCATATACTGTGTTAAATACGCTGAGGAGGCTCTTGAACCGCCCGTGCAAAGTGCAATGAGCGCAAATCAGCCCCTGAGTATAACAGAGCCCTAATATAAACAAGTAAGCGCTTCATGAATGAGTTTTCTTCTCTCGTCAAAAAATAGTAAACATGCTATGATTGTGAATGGACATTTATGTTGTACGTACGTCTATAAAAAATGGAAAGAGAGTGTGAAACAAATGAGTCAACAGCTTGCATCACTAATCGACCATACTTTATTAAAGCCAGAAGCCACGAAGGAGCAGATTGTAAAGCTTTCTGAAGAGGCTAAGGAATACAAGTTTGCTTCTGTATGTGTAAATCCAACCTGGGTCTCCACAGCATATGAAGTTCTTAAAGAAACACCAGAAGTTAAAGTCTGTACCGTTATCGGTTTCCCTCTGGGTGCATCCACTCCGGAAACAAAAGCGTTTGAAACAAAAGACGCGATTGGCAAAGGTGCAACGGAAGTGGATATGGTTATTAACGTAGGTGCATTGAAAACAGGGGACTTTGACCTTGTGAAGCGTGACGTACAAGCCGTTGCAGATGCAGCAAAAGGAAAAGCGTTAACAAAGGTAATCATTGAAACCGCTTTGCTTACTGATGATGAGAAAATAAAGGCATGTGAAATTTCAGTTGAAGCTGGAGCTGATTTTGTTAAAACGTCAACTGGATTCTCCACTGGTGGAGCTACGGTTGAGGATATCGCTCTTATGAGAAAAACGGTTGGTCCTGACATTGGCGTGAAAGCTTCAGGAGGAGTCCGTGACACACAAGCCACCCTGGCAATGGTCGAAGCAGGTGCTACCCGAATTGGAGCAAGTGCCGGAATTGCGATTGTTAAAGGTGAAAAATCTGATTCTGACTATTAATTTTATGTAAGGCCCGGCTTTCCATTGAGGATGCCGGGCTTTTTTTGGATTGGGTGGCGGTTACGATGAGGGTTATGCAGACATTTCATTGATTTATGGAGAGCTATCCGGATTTTATGCAGACTTTCCGGCTGTTTATGAAGAATTTCTGACTATTTATGGAGAGTTGAAAATTTAAAGAGAATTAGACACAATTCGACCTTTTGGTCGTCAACCAGTCAATCATCTTCCTCACTTTAGATTCTCATATCCTTCACCCTGTGAACCCATAACAGAAAGCCCGCAAACCGGTCTGTAAAGGGTAGGATAACGGCTGAGGAAATAACATTAAAGACGGTTGCAGCGTGGGCCAGCTGTACTGCAGGAGATTCTGCTGTGTACATAATCAGATCTGAAAACAAATGAATAAAAGGGAAGAAGAGAAGAGCTCCGATCACATTAATCCAGATATGGGCGTACGCAGTTAACCGGGATTCGAGGCTGCCGCCGATACTGGCAAGCCAGGCTGTCACACAAGTACCGATATTTGCCCCGAGCATTATGGCAATGCCTGTCGGGAGTGATAAGATGTTTTCATTCATAAATGACATGGTAATTGCCGAAACTGCCGAGCTGGATTGAATAATACCGCTCATAACAACACCGAGCATGAGGGCTATTGTTCCTTTCTCATCAGTGGAAATGAGCCAGTCATGAACAGATGCAAGAGAAGACAGTGGGTAGGCAAGGGTTTCAAAACCATGCATGGCAACAAAAATACTGCCGAGCCCAAAGGAAAAACACCCGAGACAAAATAAAACCTGGTTTTTTGTCATTAAAAGAGGCAATCCGATAATGAGAAGGGGAATTATCAGCCAGTTTATATCAAGTGCAACAATTTCGAGTGTCAGGCAAGTACCGATATTTGCTCCCAGCATAATCCCGATGGAATGGCGAAAAGAAATGACGCGGGTCGCCACAAGACCGACTGTCATTATCATCACTGCCGAGCTGCTTTGAAGGAGGCCGGTTACAACGGTCCCGATTATCAGACCTTTGTAAGGCTTGTCGATAAAGGATATGAGCAACTCAGACATCCGTCTTCTCTGAAGATTGAAAAGGCCCTGCCTCATCACAGTCATTCCAAATAGAAACAGGGAGATATAGATTGCAAATAATGAAAACAATTCTTTCATGGTCAACACCTCAGTTTATGTTTATGGATGAATGAGACAACCATGACAAGGAATTATTAGCGGATAAATGTTGACCAGGCGGAGCCATTCGTATATAATCATGAAAGACATGCAATTCAAGTGTGTCGTGATTGGTTGTTTGGAGGGAGGGAAACAGAATGGCAGAAACAAAAGTACGTAAAAATGAATCTATCGATGCTGCCCTTCGTCGCTTCAAGAAAACGATGTCTAAAGAGGGTACATTAGCAGAGGTTCGTAAACGTAAACACTATGAAAAACCGAGCATCAAGAAAAAGAAGAAATCAGAAGCAGCTCGTAAGCGTAAGTTCTAAGGAGAGGGTGTTTTTTTCTTGGATCTTCAAAAGCAATTAAATGAAGACATGAAGCAAGCGATGAAGAACAAAGAGAAGCAACGTCTCGTGGTAATTCGTTCCGTAAAGTCAGCTTTGCAAAACGAACAGATCAAACAGGGGAAAGAACTTACTGAAGATGAAGCACTCACCGTTCTGGGTCGTGAGATGAAACAACGAAAAGAATCCCTCCAAGAGTTTGAAAAAGCCAATCGTGATGATTTGGTTGCAAAAATCAAGGCGGAAATGGAAGTACTTGAAACCTATTTACCTGAACAACTGTCAGATGATGAGCTCCAAAAAATTGTTGATGAAACTATCGTTCAAGTAGGAGCCTCAAGCAAATCAGATATGGGTAAAGTAATGGGAGCCATTATGCCAAAAGTCAAAGGAAAAGCCGATGGGAATCAAGTGAATCGTCTCGTGGTTAAATCCTTGTCATAATAAAACAAGCAAGAGGATGTGCCTGAAAAAGGCCATCCTCTTTTTGTGAATTGCTGTGTTAATGAACATAGCCGGTTTCTTAACCATGTTGACTGTAGCGAATGCAGGACACTCCTGCGGAACCAGGTGGCAGGTTTAGACACAGGAGTGCAGAGGCGGGCGCTGAAAAAATCAAAGTCCGAAAATAGTGCCAACACTTCAGGGATATATTCTGGGGAAAAGTGGGTAAAACTATCCACTTGAGCAGCTAAAAAGCGCTTGAAATGAGATTTTGGTTTTAAAATGGACTTTTTCAGTGCCCTTGCGAAGCAAGAGCAGGCTCACCGGTGCCCCGGGGAAAGGGAGTGGAATGAACGTAAATCACAACCTGAACTTAACCGATCCTTGTGAACAGGAATAAATATTATGAAAAAGTATGAAACTTTCTTATAATGGTATTCGTATACACTAGTACCGCGCTTTCCATCACGATACTTACATAATTGAAAGGGGGGATGGACGGATGGTGATGAGATCTGTACGGATTTCAATCTATTCAATCTTTTTGCTCGCTGCCTTTTTGCTTCTC
This sequence comes from Alteribacter keqinensis, assembly GCF_003710255.1. Classification (NCBI taxonomy): domain Bacteria; kingdom Bacillati; phylum Bacillota; class Bacilli; order Caryophanales; family Bacillaceae; genus Alteribacter; species Alteribacter keqinensis. Next base: position 528,422 of record NZ_RHIB01000001.1, read on the forward strand.
TTGTTTCCACCCGCGGCACAGAGTGACGGGGAAGGAAAGCTTGTTTACTATATTCCTGTTGAACAGACAGTAGAGCGTGGCCTTCTTGCTTTTATGGAACGTTCTTTTGAAGCTGCCGCTGAAGAAGGAGCAGACCATATTGTTCTTGAGGTGGACACACCAGGAGGCTTTGTGGATGCTGCCGGGCGTATAGCCAGTTTAATGAACAATACGGATATCCCCATAACAGCCTTTGTTGTCAATGAAGCTCTTAGTGCAGGAGCTTACATTTCTTTAATTGCAGACAACATTGTCATGATGCCAGGAACGGATATGGGGTCGGCAGCAGTAATTGACGGAGCGGGAAACGCAGCAGAGGAAAAGTCGCAATCAGTGTGGCTTGCCAGGATGCAGGATGCTGCTGAGAAAAATGACCGTGACCCGAAGTATGCATTGGCGATGGCTGATAATTCGATTTCCCTACCTGAATACAGGGCTGGTGAAGGTGAGCTTTTAACTTTTAACGCAAGGGAAGCTTTGGAAGCAGATTATGCTGAAGCAATTGTAAACAACCGCGAGGAACTTCTTGAGTTCCTGGAACTTGAAGGTGCGATTGAAAGAGAGATGGAAGTGAGCTTTGCTGAACAGATTGCCCGCATTGTTACTCACCCGGTCGTTGTTCCGATTCTGCTTTCCATAGGCAGCCTGGGGCTTGTTCTTGAACTGTATTCACCTGGATTTGGGATCCCGGGCTTTATGGGTACAGGCGCATTACTCCTCTATTTCTTTGGTCATACGGTGGCAGGTTTTGCAGGGTGGGAAACCTATATTTTATTTGGAATAGGCATTATCCTTGTAGTCATCGAGATATTAGTCCCCGGTTTCGGTATCTTCGGGATTTTGGGGATAGGGGCCATTATTGCAAGTCTTGTACTCGGATCCTACAGTACGGCGAACATAATGGTGTCTATCCTGATCGCGGCAGTGGTTACAATCGTCGCTGTCATCCTCTTATTTAAATATGCGGGCTACCGGGGACCGATGAAAAGAGTCATTCTATCAGATTCTACGAACACAGAAAAAGGATACATTTCAAACGTAACAAGAAATGAACTTCTGGGGGTCTCAGGAGAAGCTCTGACCGTTTTACGACCTTCAGGAACGGCTCTTATTGAAGATGAACGACTTGACGTGGTTTCTGAAGGAGGCTATATTGAACAAGGAAGGAAAGTAAAGGTAATCTCAACTGCCGGTTCAAGAATTGTTGTACGGGAAGTAAGTGACAACGGGTAATTGAATAGCTTTTGGATTATGAAAAAACGAGGAGGAAATACACATGGCAACAGATCAATTAATGATCCTGATAGGATTAGGAGCAGTTATTATTTTCTTTGTGGTACTATTCACTTTCGTACCTGTTATGCTCTGGATTTCTGCATGGGCAGCCGGCGTAAAGCTTGGCATTTGGCAACTGGTAGGAATGAGACTGCGTCGCGTAATTCCACACCGCGTTGTTAACCCATTGATTAAGGCTGTAAAAGCCGGACTTGATTTGAACACAAACAAACTTGAAGGTCACTACCTTGCAGGTGGTAACGTAGACCGCGTGGTAAATGCTTTGATCGCTGCACAGCGTGCGAACATTGAACTAAGCTTCGAACGTGCTGCTGCTATTGACCTTGCCGGCCGTGACGTACTTGAAGCCGTGCAAATGAGTGTAAACCCTAAGGTTATTGAAACACCTTTCATTGCCGGTGTAGCAATGGACGGGATTGAAGTGAAAGCGAAAGCACGTATCACGGTTCGTGCGAATATTGACCGCCTTGTCGGGGGTGCCGGTGAAGATACGGTAATCGCCCGTGTCGGTGAAGGTATCGTATCTACAATCGGTTCTTCCGAGAGTCACAAAAAAGTACTTGAGAATCCTGACTTAATTTCTCAGACGGTCCTTAAAAAAGGATTGGACTCCGGTACAGCATTTGAAATTTTATCGATCGATATTGCTGATATTGATATCGGTAAAAACATTGGTGCAGGGCTGCAGACAGATCAGGCGGAAGCAGATAAGAAGATTGCTCAGGCAAAAGCCGAAGAACGTCGTGCCATGGCTGTTGCGCAAGAACAAGAGATGAAGGCCCGGGTAGAAGAAATGCGCGCGAAAGTTGTGGAAGCAGAAGCGGAAGTGCCACTTGCAATGTCAGAAGCGCTTCGTTCCGGAAATCTCGGTGTAATGGACTACATGAACTTCAACAACGTTAAAGCCGATACAGATATGAGAGACTCCATCGGGAAGGCTACGGATGATGGAGAAGAGGGCGACAAAACAAAACGACCAACAGATCGATAATGGTCGTTGTACCGCTTTCATGAAGGGAGCGCTGAATAATGGAAGGGTTAATTAATCTGCTGCTCAACAACCCTCTGTTGTTATTGTTTGCGATCTTTGGTCTGATCAGTCTCCTTGGAGGAGCAGGTGCTGCTAAAAAAGGTGATCAAAACCAAAGGCAACGACCGCAACAAAGACAACAGAGCGGTCAGCCGGCACAAAAAGAACGGGATATCGATTGGAAGCAAATCTTCGGAGTGGAAGAAGAAGAGCAATACGACCGAAAACAGCCTCGTGCTGAGTCTGAAACATATCGGGCTCCAAGGTCTATGAATGATTCAGACCCCAGACCTGATCAATATGCAGCGGATCAACAAGGCCGTAAAGAGCTTGCTCAAACCACCGATGCTCTTAATGATCGATATGAAGAAATGAAGCGAAGAAAACAAGAAGCGAAACGGAGATCCGGTAAGATTGATGATGATTCTCCGATTTTCCAGAAAGACATCACTCGAAAAGAGAAGGTGGAATTGGATTTCAGCTCAATTTCAAAAGAAGATGCAGTCAAAGGTGTGGTCTGGTCAGAGATTCTCGGACCGCCGCGATCACGAAACCCGAGACGCCAAAACGGATACGGAAGAAGACGAGGGTAATTCCCCGTCTTCTTTTTTTATGTACTTACAATCCTCCAACAATCATTTCTTAAGAACAAGGCTGTGTTAAAGATCATTGTTGATTTATTAAAAATATTGATTGGAGCGAACGCACGACACTCCTGCGGGAGAAATAAACGTTTATATCATGAATGAGGTTTCGAATTACTCGGACGCAGAAAGCTGCGAAGCATACCTGGCAGAGGAAGAAGCAGGGGTACATCATATGCATGCAACAAGGCTTGTCGGCGCTCCCGCGGAAAGGGAGTGCGATAAGCGTAAATCAACATCTGAGTTTAACAAAGCCAATAAAAAAATGCCCTCATGCCGATTAGAAAGCGATTACCTTCCCAAAGACGAAAATTCCTTAAACAAGTGATACCTTACTCTTTTTTTACATAGATATGAGTGGAAAGGGGGTTCATCATGAAAAAGATGAGACGATGGGTCAAACAGTGGATGACAGAGAGAATGGAATTGCCTGCTGATGTCATGATGGACCTTCCCCGTATTACTATGGTCGGTCACCTTCACATTTACATAGAGAATCATCGGGGTGTTCTCCGTTTTTCAAAGGAGGAAATGCGTCTTCGTCTTGATGATGGCCAATTGCTTATCCGGGGGCAGGGGTTTGTGATTAAAAACATTCTCCCGGAAGAAATCCTTTTGGAAGGCAGAATTCTAAGCGTTCAGTATGTGTTTGAAACCTAGACGGGCAGGTGGGTGTTGATATGAAAAATATGTGGATAAACACATTTTCAGGCTACGTTCGTGTCAAGGTTGAAGGGACGTATCCGGAGTTGTTCATCAATCGCTGTAACGATAATAAAATCATGATCTGGGATATCAGACAAGCTGGTGAAAAGACCTATGTCTGTTCTGTTTTGCTTGATGACGTGAAGCGTTTACGGAAGGTTTCGAGGGAATCAGGGTGTAAGATCCGCTTTTTGGAACGAAAAGGAGCTCCGTTCTTTATCCGGAAGATGGTTATTAGAAATGGATTTGTAACGGGTACGGCAATTTTTGTAGCGCTTTTGTTTTTACTGGCTAATATGGTGTGGAATATCGAAATTGACGGTGCTTCGCCTGCTATGGAGCATGACATCAGGCAAAAGGTGGACGAACTCGGTATTCAGAGGGGGAAGCTCCAGTTCAGACTTCCTCCACCTGAAGTAATTCAGGAGGAAATCAGTGATGAGATACCGGATGCAACCTGGATCGGTGTTACGATCAGAGGTACCACCTATCACTTTCAGGTAGTGGAAAAGGAACTTGCGGAAAAAGAGCCGGCAGAGGCGCCTGGTCACCTTGTAGCTTCAAGGAAAGCGGTAATTCACCATATGTTTGTTGAACAGGGAAGCGCTGTAGTCGAAGCAAACCAGGTTGTTAAAAAAGGGGACTTGCTTGTTACAGGTCTTATAGGCAGGGAAGGAAAGGAACAGCGGGTAGCGGCAAAAGGAGAGGTGTTCGGTGAAGTTTGGTATAAAGCACATGTGACTGTCCCGCTGGAGCAGACGTTTCATGCTGTCACAGGTAATTATGATACACATCACTATATTAATTTCGGCAGGTTTCAGATGCCTGTGTGGGGTTTTGGAGATTCTGAATTTGAAGCCATTACAGAAGAGGAGTTCACCCGTTCTTTTTCACCATTTGGCTATACCCTTCCGTTTCAGTACAAAAGAGTAACGAATCGTGAAACAGAAACGGTGAATCAAGTACTGGCGTATGAAGAAGCACTCGAAACCGCAAAGGACAAATCGCGAATTGAGGTAATGGAACGGTTTAGTGAGAAAGCCGAAATTATGGGAGAAAAAGTTTTGCACGAAGAAGAGCAGAATGGTAAAGTTAAGGTAACCATACACTATCGAATAATCGATAACATATCCAGAAAACAACCGATCATCCAAGGAGATTGAGACTATTGACAGATATCAGACAAACGATTGATTTACAGGTACAGGACGGGAATGAAGTGCAAGGATTATTCGGTCCGAATGACCGTCACCTGACCCGTTTGGAAGAAAAACTGAATGTTACAATATTAACAAGAGGCGAGCAGGTGACTGTAGTTGGTACAGAAGACACGGTCCTGCTCGTCCAAAATGTATTGCAGATGCTTTTGGATCTGATCAGGAAAGGAACAACACTTCAGGAACGTGATGTTGTTTATGCAGCCCAGCTTGCCCAAAGGGGGCAACTGGATAAGCTTTCAGATTTATTTGATGAAAAAATCACCGTCAATGCAAAGGGCAAACCGATCCTCGCTAAAACAATTGGACAAAGGCATTATGTAAGTTCTATAAGAAAACGCGACATCGTATTCGGAATCGGTCCTGCAGGAACAGGGAAAACGTACCTGGCTGTTGTCATGGCTGTTCATGCGCTGAAAGAAGGACACGTGAAAAGGATTGTGCTCACAAGACCGGCTGTAGAAGCAGGGGAAAACCTCGGTTTTCTGCCTGGAGACTTAAAAGAAAAGGTAGATCCTTATCTGAGACCGCTTTACGATGCTCTTCATGATGTGCTGGGACAGGAACAGACAGTCCGTTTACTGGAGCGGGGAACTATTGAAATTGCACCTCTTGCCTACATGAGAGGCCGGACTCTTGATGACTCCTTTGTCATCCTTGACGAAGCCCAGAATACAACAAAAGAACAAATTAAAATGTTTTTAACCAGGCTCGGCTTTGGCTCAAAGATGGTCATAACCGGGGATTTATCTCAAATCGACCTGCCCAGGGGGAAGGTTTCCGGATTAAAAGTAGCCGCGGGAATTCTATCAAAAGTAAACGGAATTGATTTTCATTACCTTGAAGCTTCTGATGTGGTCCGCCATACACTTGTTCAGCGAATTATTGATGCGTATGATTCGGGAGAAAAAACTGAGGAGTAATCTTTAGGTAAAGACAGTCCAGCCTTTCACAGGGGATCGTCAGGAATATGAGGTGAAAAGAGTGGGGAAACGTTCATCACCCATAGATCAGCAGAAATGGTGGCAAAAACTTAAGGAGCACCGCTACATCAGGCATAGTTTATTTGTATTACTCGGGTTCCTTTTATATGCCGCTATGGTATCAAATGTTATACCTGAAACGTTAAATATAAGCCCGGGAACGATGTCAGACCAGGACATTCGTTCCCCGGTTACTGTTGAAGACAGGGATGAGACAGAGCAGAAGAAACAAGAAGCTGCTGAATCAGTCGACAGCGTTTATTCAATTGAAAGCAGATATGCTCAAAACCGTGTAGAAAAAATAAATGAAATTTTCCTTCTTGCAAAACAGGTACTTGATACTCAGGAAGAAAGAATACAGGCCTATGAAGCTTTTGAAGATAATGAGGATGCCGGACCTTCAGGTGCAGAGGGTGATCTGGAAGACGAAGAGAGGGAAATCCCCCCCGAGCCCCTGACTGAAGAGGAGAAGCTTGAAAACCTCCGGGCATTAATGTCTTCAAGGACAAGTCAGGAGCTGAGTGACCAGACACTGACTGCTCTGCTCAACTCTGATGAGGAGCAGCTGGATCAGGCTGAGCAGATTATTACCAATACGATCTACGATGTTATGGACGACGAGATCCGCATGGATGAACTTGATGTGGCGAGAGACCAGGCTGAGAGAAGGGTCTCTATCTCCATTGCCGACCAGGATCTGTACGAGGGCATGGTAGAGCTTGTCCGGTTTGGAGTGACAGCAAATTACCTTTATGATCAGGCTGCTACAGAAGAAGCGAGACAGCTTGCTGTGGAGACTGTTGAACCGGTTATGATTCGTGAAGGACAGCTTCTTGTGGCCCAGGGCCAGCTTGTCACAAGCGAAGTCTACCATCAGCTGGCTCTCGCGGGTCTGCTGGATGATCATACCAATATCTATCCTTACATAGGACTTGCCATCCTTGTCTTAATTATGACGGGTTTGATCGGGTATTTTTTAAGCGATGCGAAAACGTCTCTCAGAACGAATAATACCCATTTACTTATGTATGTCCTTATTTTTGGCCTTACTCTTGTAGTGATGAAGGTTGTGAGTTTTACACACCTGATTGAACTGCCGGGAATCAGTCTGATAGCCCCGGTAGCTATGGGTACGATGCTTATGACGATTCTTCTTCATCCGAGGGTGGCATTGTTTTCAAGTATGATGTTTGCTGTGACAGCAAGTATTATCTTCAATAATGAAACTACGAGTGTTGTAAATTTCACACACGGAATTTATGTATTTTTCAGCTGTGTAGCCGGAACCTTTTTTCTTAGCCAGTCACACAGAATGGCCCGGATCCTGCAGGCGGGATTATTTGTCGCAGGACTTAATATTCTAATTGTCATTGCTATTCTTATGCTGAGAAACGCTCAGTTCTCATTGTGGGAAGCAGGGCTGAGCGGAGCATTTGCAGCTGGGGCGGGGTTTTTGGCTGCAGTTCTTACGATCGGTCTTATCCCGTTTTTCGAAGCTGGTTTTGGTATTTTGTCTACAATGAAGCTTATCGAACTTTCAAGTCCCAACCACCCGCTCCTCAGGAAAATCCTCCTTGAAGCACCGGGGACTTATCATCACAGTGTTATTGTAGCTAATTTGGCTGAAGCGGGGTGCGAGTCCGTTGGGGCAAATGGGTTGCTGGCAAGAGTCGGGTCTTATTACCATGATCTTGGTAAAACAAGGCGTCCGCACTTTTTTATTGAAAATCAGATGAAAATGGATAACCCACACGATAAAATTTCTCCTCAACTGAGTAAAACCATCATTACAGCACACCCGTATGATGGGGCTGCAATGCTCAGGGAGCACCGGATGCCAAAGGAAATAATCGATATTGCAGAACAGCATCACGGGACAACGCTGTTAAAATACTTTTATTTTAAAGCGAAACAGGACGATGAATCTAGCGTAACTGAAGAAGAATTCAGGTACCCCGGACCGAGAGCACAGACCCGGGAATCAGCAATTGTCGGGATTGCCGATTCGGTAGAAGCTGCAGTCAGGTCCATGTCCAAACCGACACCGGAGAAGATTGAATCCCTGGTAAATAAAATTATTGCAGACAGGCTTGAAGACGGGCAGTTCAACGAGTGTGACCTGACCCTCAAAGAGCTGAATACTGTTGCTACTTCCATCTGTGAAACGCTTCAGGGGACTTTCCATTCCCGGATTGAATATCCCGATGAAATTACGGAGAAGAATGTGGATAAAGAGAAGGTGAAAAAACATGGATAAAGAAATTGTGTTAGTGGATGAAACAGAAGAGCTTTCAGACGTGCACGTTGAACTTGTACGCAGCGTCCTGGAAACAGCTTACGATGTTAAAGAAGTCAATCACGCAGCAGAAGTCAGTGTAACGTTTGTGACTGATGAAAAAATTCATGAATTGAACCGTGATTACAGAGGTATTGACCGCCCTACCGATGTTTTGTCGTTTGCTTTAAACGAAGGAGAAGATGAATTACCCCATTTTGAAGAAGGTGAAGATATTCCCGATCTTTTGGGGGACATCGTTATTTCCGTTCAGAAGGCACGGGAGCAGGCGGAGGAATACGGTCACACTTTTGAGCGTGAGCTTGGTTTTCTGGCAGTTCATGGCTTTCTTCATCTCATCGGCTATGACCATCAGACAGAGGAAGAGGAACAGGGAATGTTTAAACTTCAAGAGGAGATTCTGAAGCAGCATGACCTCAAAAAATAAACAGGCTTTTGTATCCTGGTCCAGGCTGATAAAAAGTTTTCGTTATGCATCTGAGGGTATTAAACATACATGGGCAAATGAACAAAACTTCCGAATTCACTCTATACTTGCCGGGATCGTATTAATTGCCTCAACACTTTTAGGTGTCAGCGTAGTTGAACAGGCGCTCCTGATACTTGTTATCGGTGGCGTTCTTGGACTTGAGCTGATTAATACCGCACTTGAGCGGTGCGTAGATATGATCACAAAGGAATACGCAATTGAGGCAAAAATTATTAAAGATGTAGCGGCAGGGGCTGTGATGGTGTTTTCCATTACAGCTGTTCTTGTTGGTATTACGATTTTCCTTCCAAAAATTATTGCACTTTTATTTTAGGCTTATATAGAGCTCCCGCTTTCCTTCACCTTCATGCGTGCTGTTCCGGAGCTTTGCAATCACAGGAAGTCTGTCTCCCATATTACGTTCACGGAGCACGATCCCTTGCAACTCAAATATAAGGCACTGAAAAAGTTGTTTTGTACTTTTTCAGTGGCCTCCTTTAGATTAAGGAGGCTTGCCGGCACCTCCACGGAAAGCGAAGGGCACGCAGAAAGGGCATCTTTATTTCCTGTACTCATAAGGAAGTAATTTCAACAGCAATAAAAAGAGCGGTTACCAGAACATGTTAAGGAAAGAGAAGGGAGACTCTGTTATGTGGAAGACTTTTCAAAGAAACCTTGTGGCAGGGTTTCTCTTTTTGCTTCCTGCAATTGCAACAATTTATGTTCTCCAGCTTTTATTTTCCATCATTGATAATTTCCTCGGCCCGTTTATCACTGATGTTCTCCGGGTAATGAGAGTCGTCAGCGTAGAGGAAGGAGGGCTTTATTTTCTCGGGGTATATACGCCGTTTACCGAACGCCTTGTGGGGATCGGCTTTATATTTACCCTGATACTGGTTGCCTGGATCGGAGCGGTAAAAAGAAAGGGAACAAAAGAGGAAGCCTTTACAGGAGTAGATCGCTTTTTCAGGAAAGTACCCGTGGTGAATTACATATATGGAACGGTGGATCAGCTGATTAATGCCTTTACTCAGGAAAGATCGTCTTTTCAGAAGGTGGTTATGGTAGAATATCCTCGTAAAGGTGTTTACACTCTTGGTTTTCTGACCGGTGAAACAAAAGGGGAAGTTCAGCGAATTACACAAAAGGATTCCATTAACGTCTTTCTTCCTACTACACCCAACCCTACATCGGGCTGGCTTGTCATTGTTCCTTTGGAGGATGTGACAATCCTTACAATGAGTGTGGAAGAGGGGCTGAAGTTTATTATCTCCGGGGGCGTTGTGGTCCCGCCGGATAAGGCAAAGGAACTGAATGAAGAATTTAATGAACAGCAAAAGGCTGAAAAGGAAAAGCTATTTAAAGACTTCGTAGTAAACGTAAGAAAGCATCGAAAGGGTGATTTGGATGGTCGACGCAAAGACATTGATAGCTGAAGCGAAAACAGCGAGGGAAAAAGCATACGTCCCTTATTCTAAATTTAAAGTTGGAGCTGCCCTTCTGTCAGCGGATGGACAGGTCTTTCACGGTTGTAATATTGAAAATGCTGCTTACAGCATGTGTAACTGTGCAGAAAGAACAGCGTTATTTAAAGCGGTCTCTGACGGGGTAACGAAATTCGAGGCGATTGCAGTAGTGGCCGATACAGAAGGACCGGTATCCCCGTGCGGCGCGTGCAGACAGGTGATGAGTGAACTCTGTGCCCCTCAAACGAAGGTTATTCTTACGAACCTTAAGGGAGATGTGTCGGAATGGACAGTACAGGATATCCTGCCAGGCGCTTTTTCAGGAGCTGATCTCGATGACTGAAAAAGTGTTTAAGTCAGGTTTCGTATCTCTGATCGGGCGTCCAAATGTAGGGAAATCCACCCTGTTAAATCAAATGCTGGGCCAAAAAGTAGCGATCATGAGTGACAAGGCCCAGACAACGAGAAATAAAATACAGGGTGTATATACAGAAGAGAGGGGACAGGTCGTGTTTATCGACACACCTGGTATTCACAAACCGAAGCACCGGCTCGGCGATTTTATGATGAAAGTTGTCGGAACAACGTTTAATGAAGTGGACACCATTTTATTTCTGGTTGACGCAAAAGAAGGCATGGGCCGTGGAGACGAGTTCATCATGGAGCGTCTTGCGTCTGTTAAAACCCCTGTATTTCTTGTGGTAAATAAAATCGACGAGGTTCACCCTGATGAGCTGCTTCCGTTTATTGATAAATACCGGAGCAAGTTTGATTTTGCAGAGATCATTCCTATTTCCGCTCTTCAGGGAAACAATGTAGAGACGCTAAAGGAGCAGATTTTTGCGAACCTTGAAGAAGGTCCCCAATATTATCCTTCCGACCAGATAACAGACCACCCGGAACGTTTCCTCATAAGCGAAATGATCCGTGAAAAAGTCCTTCACCTTACGAGGGATGAAGTGCCCCATTCCATTGCTGTGGATATCGAGCAGATAAAACTGCGGGAAGACGGGGAAACCGTTTATGTTTCAGCAGTCGTGGTAGTTGAGCGGAGCTCCCAGAAGGGAATTATTATCGGCAAAAGCGGCAGCATGCTCAAAGAAATCGGCAAACGTTCAAGAGAGGATATCCAGGCTCTGCTGGGTTCAAAAGTATTTCTTGAGCTGTTTGTCAAAGTAGAAAAAGACTGGCGAAACAAAGCCAAATACCTTAAAGAATTCGGCTACCGAGCTGATGAGTACTAAAAATTTTTGTTATTAAGGAAGGCTGATTTTGCAAAAATTGTTTTCTTTTTTGTGAAAAAGTAATAAACCCGTAGTGCCAAAGACTCCGGTTGCCGTGGGGGCCATGCAAGACCCTTCAAAGCTTCAGGAGGCTTGCCCACATCGCCCGGAAAGCAAAGGGCACTCAGGATTAATCTACATTTTTGTAGTGAGAATATCAGCGAAAGCAATCAATCAGAAAGGAAGGGATGCTCTTTTTGCCCGTGAAATCTGTTAATTTTTCCAAGTCATGAAAATGACTGATTAGAGGCACGCTAGTATGTAACGAAAGAATCAGCAAAATAAAGTCTGTTTGAAAGGGTGGAACCGTAAGTGAAAGAATTTTCTTGGAAGGTTTTCTCAGTCACAGGCAGTATTGATTCGTACTTGTTATTTAAGGAAATGGACAACAGAGACGCTGATAATCAGGATGAGGAAGAAGGAACAGAACAGGAACTTCAGCCTCCGGTGCATTAAAGGGTATCCCTTCTGCTGAGCTCGAGTGATTAAGCAAACAGCGAAGTGTGGTGTATGAATATGCTTCAAAAAGCAGAAGGCATTATTATCCGGACGAATGACTACGGAGAAACAAACAAAATCATTACGCTTTTCACAAGAGAGCAAGGGAAGCTGGCACTGATGGCGAAAGGTGCAAAACGGCCTAAAAGCCGGTTTGCCTCAAGTGCACAGCTTTTTATTTATGGCACATTTATTTTTCATCAGTCCAAAGGAGTAGGGACATTAAATCAGGCGGATATTACCGAATCCTTCAGAGATGTAAGAACCGATTTAATACTTACAGCCTATGGGGCATACATGGCGGAAATGATTGATAAGCTTACAGAGGACCGTCAGAGAAATCCGTATTTATTTGAACTGCTGTTTCAGCTTCTGAACAGGATGAATGAAGGTGAGGACAGTGAAGTCCTCATACGAATGTTTGAAACGAAGATGCTGCAGGTGGCGGGGATTGTTCCAATGCTCGATGCATGTGTCAACTGCGGGAGGCAGGAAGGAACCTTTGCTTTTTCCATAAAAGAGGCAGGCATTCTTTGTCATGCCTGTTATGATGTCGATCCGTACAGACTTGAAGCAGCGCCTGGAGTGCTTAAGCTTCTCCGCCTTTTTCACCATCTGGATGTGAGCCGGATCGGTAATATTCAGGTGAAACCGGAAACAAAAAAACAGCTGAAGTATATCCTTGAGCTGTATTACGATGAGTATTCAGGTCTCAGACTGAAATCGAAGCGTTTTTTAAGCCAGATGGAAAAATTAGAGTAAGGAAAGTTGACACCTCCATGCTTTTTAAGTAAGATACGAAATAACTACATACGTGTGCATGCATTGAAGAAGAGGAGTATTTAACCCCTCTGTATAAATCCTTAATTGAGGAAAAGCGAGCCCGGGACAGTGAGAGCCGGGTGTACAGAAGTTAAAGAAGGCGCTTTGGAGCATGGCTTTTTCGAAAAAGCAGGCTGACTTTTGTCAGCAATTAGGGTGGAACCGCGGGTAACTCTCGTCCCTATGTTCATGTTGAGCATAGGGGCGGGATTTTTTTGTTCCTGTTTCCAAGAATGGCCGTATCTCTCATGCAGCACACAGTTAGAATAGCGAATGGAGGGAACGTTATGAACGTTCAAGATATGATATTAACGCTCCAGAACTTCTGGGCAAAACAAAACTGTCTGATCACCCAGCCTTATGATGTTGAAAAAGGTGCCGGCACAATGAATCCCATGACCTTTTTGAAAAGTATCGGACCGGAGCCATGGAATGTGGCTTATGTTGAGCCTTCCAGAAGACCGGCGGACGGACGCTATGGTGAAAACCCGAACCGTCTCTATCAGCATCACCAGTTTCAGGTGATTATGAAACCTTCTCCTGATAACATTCAGGAGCTTTACCTTGAGAGCTTGAAGGAGCTTGGAATCAAGGCGGAAGAGCATGACATCCGTTTCGTTGAAGATAACTGGGAGCACCCTGCACTTGCTGCATGGGGGCTTGGCTGGGAAGTGTGGCTTGATGGAATGGAAATCACACAGTTCACTTACTTCCAGCAGGTTGGAGGACTGGAGGCAAACCCTGTCAGTGTCGAAATTACTTATGGTATTGAAAGACTTGCTTCTTATATTCAGGACAAAGAAAATGTTTACGACCTGGAATGGGTTAACGGAACAACATACGGTGATGTATTCCTTCAAAATGAATACGAGCAGTCTAAATATGCCTTTGAGATTGCAGATGCGAACATGTGGTTTACACTCTTCTCTACCTACGAGCAGGAAGGGATCAGGACGCTTGATGCAGGACTCGTTATCCCTGCTTATGATTATGTACTTAAGTGTTCACATGCCTTTAATATGCTTGATGCCCAGGGGGCGGTTAGTGTGACGGAACGTACAGGTTACATTGGCAGAATCCGTAATCTGGCCAGAAAGTGTGCCAAGGCTTATTACGATGAGAGGGAACGCCTTGGCTTTCCGCTTTTAAAAGAAGAGGAGGTATCAGACAATGAGTAATCGTACTTTTTTACTTGAGATCGGACTGGAAGAAATGCCAGCTCGTTTTGTTACTGATGCAATGAACCAGCTGAAAGAGAAAATGACTGCCTGGCTTAAAGAAAATCGTCTCAGCTATGAAGCTGTTCGTTCTTTCTCCACTCCCCGTCGTCTTGCTGTTCTTGTTGAAGGTCTTGAAGAGAAGCAGGAAGACAGAAGCGAAGAAGCGAAGGGTCCATCAAAGAAAATAGCTCGTGATAACGAAGGAAACTGGTCGAAAGCTGCCCAGGGATTTGCCCGTGGACAAAAAGTCGCAGTTGATGACCTTTACTTCAAGGAAGTAAAAGGAGAAGAATATGTGTTTGTTGACAAGTATATTAAAGGAAAATCAACAATTGAGCTTCTCGCAAGGGTTGACCAGCTGTTAACAGGCATCACTTTTGCGAAAAATATGCGCTGGGGAAATGGAAAGCTACGTTATGTGAGACCAATTAAATGGCTTGCAGCCCTTTATGGCAATGAAATTATTGATTTCAATATTGCCGGGGTACAGTCTTCCAATGTCACAACGGGACACCGTTTTCTAGGGGAAACAGTTGTTATCGAAGAAGCTTCTGAATATACGAGAACTCTTCTGAAGGAGCACGTACTCGCTGATCCTGCAGAACGTAAAAGTGCCATCGTAAAGCAGATTGACCAGCTGGCGGAAACGGAAGGCTGGGATGTGCCGGTGGATGAAGACCTTCTTGAAGAAGTTAACAATCTTGTTGAATATCCAACAGTCTTTTTCGGAACGTTTGATGAAAGTTTTCTTCATGTACCTGACGATGTCCTGATAACGTCCATGAAAGAGCATCAGCGTTATTTCCCGGTATTGAATAAAGAGGGAGAACTGCTGCCTAACTTCATTACTGTCAGAAATGGTGACCACCGTCACTTGGAAAATGTTCAAAAAGGGAACGAAAAGGTTCTCCGGGCAAGACTTGCGGATGCAGAGTTTTTCTACAAAGAAGATTTGAAATTGAACATTGATGATGCAGCAAACCGTCTTGAAAATGTTGTTTATCATGAAGAGCTTGGATCAATCGGGGATAAAGTCCGCCGTATAAAAGACTTATCTTCCCGTTTTGCAAAAAGGCTTAATTTTGACCAGGAGGCTGTCGGAACAGTAGAAAGAGCAGCCCACCTGAGTAAGTTTGACCTCGTCACCCATATGGTAGATGAATTTCCTGAACTGGAAGGCCGTATGGGTGAAGAGTATGCTGAAAAGGCAGGTGAAAAACCTGAAGTGGCCGCTGCTATCCGGGAGCATTATTTACCCCGCCACGCAAAAGATACACTGCCACAAAGGTCTGAATCTGCCGTATTGAGTGTGGCAGACAAACTCGATACTGTAGTGACCAGCTTTGGTATCGGGCAGATTCCGACTGGTTCACAGGATCCTCATGGATTGAGAAGGCAGACCGCGGCTGTTATCAGCATTCTTCTTGACCAGAAGTGGGATATAAAAGTAACCGACCTGTTTGATGAAGCGTTGGCCTTGAGTGAACAGCGTGGTGTATTGAAGCGAAGTAAGGAAGATGTTAAGGCGGACCTGATGGAGTTTACCGTCCTCAGGATAAAGAACATGCTCCAGGACAAAAACGTACGTTATGATATTATTGAAGCAGTGTTATCTGCAGGGATAAGCCGTGTGGATACGATTGTTGAAAAAGGCAGATTTTTAACGGAGCAGGCGAAAAAGCAGGATTTCAAGCATTTGGTTGAAGCGTTCAGCCGGGTTACAAATATTTCGAAAAAAGCTGAAGGAAATGTAATCCGGGCAGACGAATCTTTATTTAAACAGCCAGAAGAAAATCAGTTATATGCAACGCTCAGAGAGGTTAAACAGCAAGTTGTGAAGGCCCGGAGCAATGCAGATATTGAGAGTGAGTTTGAAGCATTAAAACAGCTTGAACCTGCGATTCATACCTATTTTGATAACATTATGGTTATGACTGATGATGCAAAAGTAAAGCAAAACCGTCTGGCTCAGATGAAGGAAGCTTCTGATGTCATACTGGCATTTGCAGACTTCCAGGCAATTGTTTTTCATTCGGAATAAAAGAAAGAACCTATGAAGGTAAAGAAGAATCCAGTTATATGAATGTCTCTGGATGAGGCGGTGATGATAATCGAGCTTAATAAACGACAGCAGCGTATTTTAGAGATTGTAAAAGATAAAGGCCCTATAACAGGGGAGCAGATTGCAGAAAAGCTCTCATTAACACGGGCGACGCTCAGGCCGGATTTGGCAATCCTGACAATGGCCGGCTTTCTGGATGCCCGTCCCCGGGTCGGATATTTTTATACGGGGAAAACCGGTGCGCAGCTTCTCACTGAAAAAATAGGAAAGCTGACCGTCAAAAATTATCAGTCGATACCGGTAGTAGTAAATGAATCAGCTTCTGTCTATGATGCAATTTGTACGATGTTTTTGGAGGATGTAGGTACATTATTTGTCGTTAACCGGACTTCTCATCTTGTTGGGATTCTATCCAGAAAAGATCTGTTAAGAGCCAGCATGGGCAAACAGGATCTGGAATCCATGCCGGTCAACATTATCATGACTAGAATGCCTAATATTACAACGTGTGAACCAACAGATCTTCTACTGGATGTTGCTCAGATTCTCATTACAAAACAAATTGACGGGCTGCCTGTTGTCAATTTCAAAGAGACTGATGGAGAGACCAAGATGGAAGTAGTAGGAAGAGTCACAAAAACCAGCATTACGAAAGCGTTTGTAGACATAGCGAACAACAAGATTGTTTAACAAACTCACCGGTAAAGATGCCTGCTTGCTTACCGGTACTGTTTTCGCACGTGTTGCTGTTATTACTGAATACTTTGCGTTCCCCTAGGAGTGACGCACATCAATCAAATAATTCAACAATGCTCTTTAACACAGCCATTGAATAGGATAATAAAGCAGGGGTTTCGAGACTCCTGCGGAAATCAACACCCGGGTTTTACAATCATTAAGCTTTATTCAATGCAAGACTGTTTTCGTAAAAATCGTTGCTTTAGCTAAAAAAAGTAAAAAAGTCGAAGTACTGAGGCTACTGTGGCGTGTGGGCCAGGCAAGTTCCCGAAGACCTATTGTTTTAGTAGGTTTGCCGGCACCGCCACGGATAGCGAAAGGCACGCAGGCTCCATCTTCTTTTTCTGTTCTCTTAGAGAAGTGAAAATAACAACAATCGATGCGGAAAAAGCGTAATCCAAAGATAAGCATTATCCACGCCAATCAGATAAAAGAGCAGTGTAAACAGGAGGGCGTCTCCCTTTATCTGCTCTAATGCGGGAATCAGGAGGTCGAAAGCGTATGAGCAAACGTCCGGTTGTATATGTTCTATCCGACTCAGTGGGTGAAACGGCGGAGTTGGTCGTTAAAGCATCAGCAAGCCAGTTTAACCACACGGGTATCGATGTGCGCAGAGTCCCTTACGTTGAAGACGAGGGGACAATTGATGAAGTGATTGCACAGGCAAAGGAAGACAATGGCATCATCGCCTTTACTCTCGTTGTTCCTGAGCTGAAAGATTACCTCATACAAAAGTCCAGCCATGCCGGTGTGCCAATTCATGACATTATCACTCCGATGATGGATTTACTGGAAAAACGTACAGGGGAAAAACCCCGCCTTCAGCCAGGGTTGATTCATACTCTTGATGAAGACTACTTTCGCAAAGTCGAAGCTATTGAGTTTGCGGTTAAGTACGATGACGGACGTGATCCAAGAGGAGTGAAAAGAGCTGATATCGTCCTGGTCGGTGTTTCGAGGACATCGAAAACCCCACTATCACAATACCTGGCACATAAACGTCTGAAAGTAGCCAATATTCCTCTTGTGCCGGAAGTGGATCCGCCGGAGGAACTTTTTCAGCTGGACAAGAAAAAGGTCATCGGTCTTAAAATCAGTCCGGAAAAACTCAACAGTATCCGCTCTGAGCGCTTGAAAAGCCTGGGGTTAAAAGAGGAAGCGAATTATGCTACTCTTAACCGGATTGAAGAAGAGCTGAGGTTTTCCGACAAAGTGATGGAAAGGATCGGATGCCAGTATATTGATGTGTCAAATAAAGCTGTTGAAGAGACAGCGAACATCATTTATAACATATACCGGAAAAACAACAATTAGTCCTGGCTGGGCTGACTAAGAGGGAATCACCTCTTAAGTCAGCCTTTTTTTTCACTCCGGTTGTATTTGCGGAATAAAGGTGTTCACGGAAGACCGGAATAAATGGCCGGGAGGTTTCCTGACCCTTTACTGAAAAGGAACTAAAGAAAGCAGTTGTAATGAACATAAAAATATATAAGTGCCAAATTTTAAAATCTCATTTAAAATGCTGGCGAAATCAATGCAGTTACTATATAATGAAAAATTGTGATTTATTTTTTTGTTTACAGAATGGAATATTGGAAAAAAGAACAAATAAATTTCAGATGTCAAGACTTTTTATCTTATTTTTGGTAAAGATAGTAAGTGTGTAATGAAAAAACGGCAGGAAAAGAAGGATTCGAACAGGAGATGTAGAATAGAGAATTATGTCACATAACTCCAGAACCGTTTTTATTGATGGAGATGCATGCCCGGTTCGTGATGAAGCTGTCAGGATATCCGGCCGGTATGATCTGCCTGTAGTATTGGTGAGTTCATATGCTCACGAAACAAGTAAAACGTTTCCCTCCCATGTTCAAAAAATCACAGTGGACCAGGAAGCCGAAGCTGCTGACATGGCTATTGTAAAAGGCGTTAAAAAGGGAGATGTCGTTATCACCCAGGACCATGGTCTTGCTGGATTACTTATTGCTAAGGGGGTTCATGTACTTACACCAAGAGGCAGAATCATTACAGATCTATACATTAATACGCTGCTGTCCATCCGGCACGATCAGGGAAAGCTCAGACGAGCAGGTAAGAAAACAAAAGGCCCTAAGAAGATGTCGAATGAAGACCGCAGACACTTTGAAAATCAGTTTGAAAAAATTCTGTCTAACAGGCAGGAATTTTGACGAATGAGGCGAATCTATAATAGCCATCCCTTAATAAAGAATGGTAATTTAGGGTGGTGAATCAACCTGAGTATGCGTATACCACAAGAAAAAATAGAAGAAATCCGGAAATCACAGGACATTGTTGATGTTATCGGTGATTATGTCCAACTAAAGAAGCAGGGCAGGAATATGTCCGGCCTGTGCCCTTTCCACGGTGAAAAAACACCTTCATTCTCCGTGTCTCCCGATAAACAGTTGTATCACTGTTTCGGCTGTGGAGCGGGCGGAAATGTCTTTTCATTTATTATGGAAATTGAAGGTGTCAGTTTTGTGGAATCGGTTGGTAAGCTGGCAGAGCGGGCAGGTATTCCCCTTCCCGAAGCCGCGGGTCAGACTCCCGAGAATTCAAAGGAACAGCGCAGAACCCGTTACTGGGTTGAAGCGCACAAACTGGCTGCAAAGCTCTATCAGCATGTATTACTGCAAACTGACGAGGGCAAAGAAGCAAAGCAGTACCTAGAAGAACGAGGGTTTGATGAAGAAACGATTAAAGAATTCCAACTGGGGTTTGCACCTGATTCGTGGGATTTTCTTACGTCCTTTCTGTCAAAACGGAACTATAACATGGATGAAATGATTGAAGCAGGTCTTCTCGCCAGACGGGACTTCGACGGAAAGCCATTCGACAGATTCCGAGGGCGAATCATGTTTCCCATCTGGGACCGTAAAGGCCAGACAGTTGGTTTCAGCGGACGCGTTCTTGGCAGTGGTCATCCCAAGTACATGAACAGTCCCGAATCTGATCTCTTCAATAAAAGCCAGCTACTGTATGCCTTTAACCGTGCCCGGCCATCCATCCGGAAAAAAAATGAAGTTATTCTGTTTGAAGGCTATGCCGATGTTATTTCTGCATACAGAGTGGGTATAGGTAATGGTGTTGCTTCCATGGGTACTGCCCTTACGGACCGGCAGATCAAAATGCTGAAGAGAAATGCCGACAAGGCAGTTCTTTGTTTTGATTTTGATGATGCAGGTCAGAATGCGACATACAAGAATGCAGAAATGCTCGAAAGTGCAGGAATGAACGTAAGGGTTGCCAAACTCGAAGAAGGGCTTGACCCTGACGATTATATCAACCGGCACGGAGGAAAAAAGTTTAAAGAAGAAGTTCTTGAAGGAAGCCTGACATTAATGGGGTTTAAATTCCGTTATTTCAGGAAAGGATTAAATCTCCAGGATGAAGGGGACCAAATTGAATATGTTGAAAAAATGCTGAGTGAAGTAAGCAAACTGAACCGGGCGGTGGAACGAGACCACTATATCCGGCAGCTCGCTGAAGAATTCAATTTATCACTCGACGCATTAAAACAGGAACTCATCCAAATTTATAAGAGACGTAAAAAAGGCAGGAAAGACGAACCGGCTGAAAGAAAGCCGGAGAGAAAAAGACTGTCGGTTCAGGCCGGGAAAAGGCTTCTGCCTGCTTATGCAAATGCCGAGCGTTTTCTGCTTGCTCACATGCTTCAGGATGCTGAAGTAGCCTTCAGGGTTCAGGAAAAACTTGGAGCATCTTTTAATATAGATGACTATCATGCGATTGCTGCTCATCTGTACAGTTATTACGGTGAGGGTCACCTGTCTCTTGCGGGCTTTATCGAACAGCTGTCAGATGAAGGACTCAAGCGGACCGTGAGTGAACTTGCGATGATGACAATCAATGTTGAATTGTCTGAGCAGGAATTGAACGATTATATTAAACAAATTCTTAACTATCCCAAAAGGCTTGAGATAGAAAGAATGAAGCAAGAGATGAAAGCATCACGGGATCCGAATGAGGCTGCTGTGATTGCTAAAAAAATAAGTGAAATGGAACAACAGCTTAAAAACAGCCTGTTAACATAGTGAGTGTCCGGCAGGGCATTCTCTAATACAAGAAGTTGTCGTGAACCAATGGAAGGAGGGATCGCATGGCTGAGAAACCTATTCGTCCTATGGCGGAAGGCGATCTAACCATCGATCAGGTGAAGGAACAATTAGTTGAACTCGGAAAGAAGCGGGGGGTGCTGACTTATGCTGAGATTACCGAACGTCTCGCAGCATTTGATCAGGACTCTGAACAAATGGATGAGTTCTTTGAATACCTCGGTGAGCAAGGTGTCGAGATTATGAATGACAATGAAGGTGTCAGTGTCCCAAGTATGCAGCAAGTTGAAAAAGAGGATGAATTTGACCTCAATGACTTGAGTGTACCTCCCGGGATAAAGATTAATGATCCTGTCCGTATGTACCTTAAGGAAATCGGTCGTGTTCCTTTATTGTCAGCACAAGAAGAGGTCAGTCTTGCAAAGCGTATTGAAGACGGGGATGAAGAAGCGAAACGCCGTCTTGCCGAAGCGAACCTCAGACTTGTGGTAAGTATTGCAAAGCGTTATGTCGGTCGTGGTATGCTGTTCCTTGACCTGATCCAGGAAGGAAACATGGGGCTGATTAAAGCCGTTGAAAAGTTCGATTATAACAAAGGCTATAAGTTCAGTACCTATGCCACCTGGTGGATTCGTCAGGCAATTACCCGTGCGATTGCAGACCAGGCGAGAACGATCCGAATTCCGGTTCACATGGTTGAAACGATCAACAAGCTTATTCGTGTTCAACGTCAGCTACTTCAGGATCTTGGCCGGGAACCTTCTCCTGAAGAGGTCTCAAAGGAAATGGATCTTACCCCTGAGAAAGTCCGGGAAATCCTTAAGATTGCCCAGGAGCCCGTTTCACTTGAGACGCCGATCGGTGAAGAAGATGATTCTCACCTTGGTGACTTTATTGAAGACCAGGAAGCACTGGCACCTTCCGATGCAGCTGCCTATGAATTATTAAAGGAGCAGCTTGAAGACGTTCTTGACACCCTTACGGACCGGGAAGAGAATGTGTTAAGGCTGCGCTTCGGACTTGATGACGGGCGTACAAGAACACTTGAAGAAGTAGGAAAAGTGTTTGGCGTTACTCGAGAACGTATCCGTCAGATTGAAGCAAAAGCACTTCGTAAGCTGCGCCACCCGAGCAGAAGCAAAAGACTTAAAGATTTTCTTGAATAGAATATTTACTGAACCTGGATATGGGATAATACCCGTATCCGGGTTTTTATTTACCATAAAAGTGATAAATTTCATTTACATTCTGTTCCTGATAAATCTGCAGGTACCTCCGGGACAAGAACTTCTGGAATGAATAGTGATTTATAAAGATTTATTTAACCCTATTAAAATGGGGCTGATTTCTTTCGATATTATTAATATGACTCAATAAGATCGGCAGGGATCGTTTATGGATGACAGAAAAAAAATCATTATTCGTGAAATAGAGTATTGGAGAAGGAATCGTCTCCTCCCTGAAGTATACTGCACTTTTTTGTTACGCCTTTATGAAGATAAGGAACATGACCAAAATGAAAGGAGAAAAGGTCTGTTCACTGACTTTACATCCCTTTTATACGTAACAATTGCCATTTCACTGATAGCGTTAACATTTCTTGTCATTTATTTTACTCAGTTTTCGTCGTCAATGCAAATAGCCTTGCTTTCGCTCATTCTGCTTGCCCTGGGAAGGGGGCTTTTCGTCACTTTCAGAAAGGGGTTGGCGGTTGTTCATATCTTTATCGGCAGCTGCGCTGTTCTCATGCTTTATACCCTTGTTTCACTGGCTCAAGCGATGTTTCCTGGGGCTAATGGAGCTTTGAATACAGTGGTTATCCTGGCGTGTATCACCTGGATGGCTGCAGGGTGGAAAACGGGCTTCGTTTATTTATTCGTCGCAGGAATTACCGGGTTATTTATGCTTACCATTGCGAGTGTATTTTTTTAAGAGAGTGCCTATGTTAAAATCATGTGTTGTTTTACGCTCATTGCAGCGGGGGCGCCGATGAGCCTCCAAGAGGTTTATACCTGCTTCTTCCTCTGCAAATAACGCTACGTAGGTATGTGCGTCGAAGCAATTCGAAGCTGATTCGTGGTGTACTGCTCGTTGCTCCCGCAGGAGTGTCGCATATTCGCTGCAATCAACATTTTCAATAAATCAACAACACTCTTTAACACAGCTAAGGGAGTACGTTAGCCTTTATTACAGCAGAACGGTATAATGGAAACCAAGTCAAAAATAAAGGAGACATCTGTTTATGGAGGTCATTGCACACCGGGGAAATACATTTTATGCACCTGAAAATACGATGGCAGCTTTTTTATCCGCTGCATCCTATAATATAAGCGGAATCGAACTTGACGTGCAGTGGACGAAGGATGGTGTGCCGGTTGTTTTTCATGATGAAAAAGTTGACCGGACCACAAACGGAAGTGGATGGATCCGGTCATTTACATACAGGGAGTTAAGACAGCTTGACGCAGGAAGCTGGTTTGCCGGAAGATTCGGCGGAGAAAAAATCCCATCTCTACAGGAAGTACTCGAATGGATGAAAGGTGAGGATATTACGTTGCATATGGAAGTAAAAAAGCCGCCGCGGCAATTTGAAGAGCTTCTGGATATGACGCTTGGGATGATTGAAAACCACGGGATGGCCCATAAAACAGTCGTCTCCACTTTTTATCACCCGCTCCTCACCTACATGGCCGGCCAGAAGAGAACGCATTTCCAGCGTGCATTCCTGACAAAAACCCCCTTGTTCAGGGGTATCCGGTATTTAAACAGTATTCAGGCACATGCGATTCACATCCGCCATTCCTATCAAGCTATGAGGTTCTATCCGTTGTGGGCAAAAAGCGGTATACCTGTAAGAGCCTATACCATTAATCGTGAAAAAGAGGCCCTGAGGTGTAAACGCCTGAATGTTACCAGTATTATAACGGATGATCCGAAAACAATGACATCGTTATTTCCTCAACCGGAACAATCACATGGTGAAAACAAAATATAGACAGACTTGTTTTTGTATAAAGTTCGGGTAATTGTAACAGAATCTACAAGAGAGAGACAATAATTCGCCTTTCCTCTTTTCACTTAAACGTTTTTAGAGTAAAATATACTATAGCTTTGTTAAGCTAAACTTCGGGACCGGTTTGGTACTATCCCGGTTTAAGACTTACTGACATTTGAAGGAGGTACATACACATGAGAGGGAAACCCCTTTATCCGTTCCTTGTAACCGCTTTTCTCGGAATCTTATTAATGATCGCTTTATCCTTTGTTGGGAACGTCCAGCAAGCTGAAATTGCTCAGGAAGGCGAAGAAGGAGAAAACGGAGAAGCAGAAGAGCAAGAGTTCGACGATCCGATTGAACTTGGGGAACACGTCTATGAGCAAAACTGTCTTTCCTGTCACGGCGGTGACTTAGAAGGCGGCTCAGGACCTGCTCTTAATGACGGCTCATATGACCAGGAGGCTATTCTAACTGCGATTGAAGAAGGTCCGGGTTCAATGCCTGGCGGTCTTGTAAGCGGCGAAGAAGCTGAAGCCGTAGCAGAATATATCTTAAATGAAAATGAATAAGAAGATGAAAAAGAAGGGATGATCTGTTCCTTCTTTTTGTCTATTTAAAATACATACTGATTAGGTGAAAAAAATGAAACCACAAGAGTTATCTGAGCGATTAAAAAAAGTTGCTTCATACATTCCAGAAGGGTCCCGCCTTGCAGATATCGGGTCTGACCACGCGAAACTTCCTTGTTACGCCTTGGAAAGAGGCCTGATTATTACAGCAGTTGCCGGAGAGGTAAATGAAGGTCCATTAAATGCGGCCAATAGAAACATTCGCGCAAAGGGCATGGAAGAAAGTATTCATGCTAAACTGGGTGACGGCCTGCAGGTGCTGGACGGCGAAACGGTTGACGTCATTACAATTGCAGGTATGGGAGGTCCCTTGATTGTCAGGATTCTAGAGGACGGGAAAAAAAGACTGGGTGCTTCCGTTCAAAGGCTGATCCTGCAGCCGAACGTTGCTTCTGATCATGTCAGGAAGTGGCTCTATGACAATCAATGGTCGCTAATTGATGAGCAGATTCTTGAAGAGGATGGTCATATTTATGAAATCCTGGTTGCTGCAAGGAGTGAAGCACCGGAAGCAGCTTATAACAAACATGAGCTTGAAAAAGAGATGTGGCTTGGGCCGTTTTTAATGAAGCAGAAAAATTCAGCGTTTGAATTGAAGTGGTCTAAGGAAAGAGAACAACTGAAGAAAGTGAAAGAGCAATTGTCCAAAGGTGGAAACACAGCAGCATTAACTGAAAAGAAGAAGAAAATTGATCAATATCTTATTTGGTTGGAGGAGGAGTTATCATGAAGCACGCAAACGGCCAGGCCATTATCCAGGCGTTCGAAGCTTTCTCTCCGAAGCACTATGCTGTGGAGGGAGATAAGATAGGACTTCAGGTCGGAACGTTAAACAAGCCGGTTAAAAAGGTAATGGTAGCACTGGATGTCATCGAACCGGTGGTAGATGAGGCAATCGAGGCCGGTGTGGATCTCATTATCGCACACCACCCGATTATTTTTAAGCCGATAAAATCCCTTCGTACAGATCAGGTATACGGCAGGACGATAGAGAAGCTGGTCAAACACGATATTACCGTTTATGCTGCTCATACCAACCTTGATGTGGCACCGGGCGGCGTTAATGACCTTATGGCTGAAGCATTGGGTATTAAAGAGGCGGAAGTCCTCGTAGAAACGTTTGAGGACCCATTGAAGAAGGTCGTGGTGTATGTTCCCGAAGAAAATGCACAACAGGTCAGAGAAGCTATGGGGCAGGCGGGCGCCGGTCACCTCGGAAACTACAGTCATTGTACCTTCAATACGAAAGGTACAGGAATTTTCAGGCCGGGAGAGGGAACGGACCCTCATATCGGGGAAAAGGGAAAGATGGAATATGTGGACGAAGTAAAGATTGAGTCTGTATTTCCTGCATCAATCGAAAAGCGTGTGGTTCGTGCGATGACGAATGCCCATCCTTATGAGGAAGTGGCTTATGACTTATATGAAATGGCGGTGCCGGGCAGAAAACTTGGCCTTGGAAGAATAGGTGAACTCAAAAATGAAATGACCTTAAAAGAGTTCGGTGAACATGTGAAAGAGGCATTCGGTGTAAGAGGTGCCAGAGTAGTCGGCGATTTGGATAAAAAGGTGAAAAAGGTTGCCGTTCTTGGCGGAGATGGTAATAAATATGTGAACCAGGCTTTATTTAAGGGCGCCGATGTATTTGTAACCGGTGACTTATACTATCATGTTGCACACGATGCAATGATGGAAGGTCTGATGATGGTTGACCCGGGTCATAACGCAGAAAAAATTATGAAACAAGGAGTGGCAGGTTTCCTTTCTGCTTTTATTGATGAAAAGAAATACAGCACGGAGGTTATCACTTCCAAAGTAAATACAGATCCGTTTCAGTTTATTTAAGATCAAGAAAAAGGCTGCACCAGAGTCCTATGCCTCTGATGCAGCCTTTGATTTCGCTGTTGAATGGCGTTATTTGTCCTTCCTCCGGGTCCAGAGAAGGAAGGTGAAGCCTGTGTGCTCTTTGCTTTCCGTGACGGTGCCTCCATTGCCACAGGAGTCGCAGACACTTCGGCACCATCAGCCTTTTAAGGGAAAGCAACAATCTTTACGAAAAAATCCTTCATTCATTACTGCGCCTGTTTCTTTTTCACTTTAGGAAGGATTTTACTCATCTTAACCTGGCTGACGGTACTCCATGTTCCTGGATCTTCTTCTTCAAATTGTTCAAGAAACTTGATGACTTCTTTTGTAATCGGAGTAGGTGTACTTGCGCCGGATGTGACAGCGACTTTTGAAATGCCTTTTAACCAGCTCAGATCAATCTCGTTGACGTTGGCAATTCGGTAGGCCGGAGTACCGGCGATTTCTTTAGAAACTTGTGCAAGGCGGTTGGAATTGTTACTTTTCGGGTCGCCAACAACTAAGAGAAGATCTGATTCTCCTGCTTGCTTAGCCACTGCTTCCTGCCGCACCTGGGTTGCCATACAAATTTCGTTATGAACCTCAGCATGAGGATATTTACTCAACGCTTTATTTATAATGTTTTTAACATCCCACTGACTCATGGTTGTCTGGTTTGTAATAATAATACGGTCAGAATCGATTGTGAGTTCATCCACATCAGCTTCTGATTCAACAAGATGAACGATATCCGGTGCTACACCCATAGCTCCTTCAGGTTCAGGATGCCCTTTCTTACCTACGTAGATCACGTGGTAGCCTTCTTGTTTTTTCTCCCGGATCAGGTCATGTGTCCGTGTCACATCAGGGCAGGTTGCATCTACTGTTGTAAGCCCTTTTTCTTTAGCCAGTTTACGGACCTCAGGTGATACACCATGTGCAGTAAAAATCACCGTACCTTTATCCACTTTTTTCAGTATGTCGAGGCGGTTCGGTCCGTCAAGGGTAATAATGCCTTCTTCGTCGAAAGCATCGGTTACGTGTTTGTTGTGCACGATCATACCTAAAATATAGATCGGACGTGGCAGGTCCAGGTTTTCAGCTGCCTGCCTTGCAAGAACCATTGCGTCAACAACACCATAGCAATAGCCTCGCGGGGATATTTTTAAAACGTCCATATTTATTCATTCCTCCTAAGAGACATTATCAAATAAGTAAGTATCACCCCTCATTATAAAGCACATAAGTGAAAAGGGGAACCACCTTGCCTTTTGCAACGAAGTCAAAAAAAGGTGCCCCCTGCATCGGGAGCACCTTTGCTATTAAGCGCCTTGGGAGTTCTTCATAATGAATTCGTAGGCTTCTTCTTCAGAAATATCATTTACAAGCATTAATTCACTAGCGATGAACTGTTTGGCACGGTCCATGTTTTTTCGGTCTTCCATATGAAGTCCGTTTGTACGCTCGCCTTCTTTGGATGTCAGGTTGGCTATCACACTGGCAGCGTCCATGATGCAGCCGGTTTTCAAAAGGGTTTCATTTTCTTTTGAATACGGTCTTGCAGCTTCTTTTTTGGAGGCGTTGAGGTCTGGCTGACTTAATGCAGAAGCGAGTTCGTCGACTTTGGAAGTCTCAATCACTTTTCTGAGTCCGGATTCTTTAACGCGGCCTTCCGGAAGCATTAACGTAACGTGGTTCAGTGGAAAGAAAACAACGAAGTAGTTAATTTTTTCGCCTAAAATATCTTTTTCTTCCATATCTTTAATGGTACCGGCACCGTGGTACGGGTAAACAACGTGATCACCGACTTTGAACATATACATTCCTCCATTACGGTTATAAGAGTTATTTTACCACAAAAAGATATAAATTAAAAATTTTACTATGATGGACAAGTTTCGTCAATACAAAATAAATAAGAAAGAAAAATCAGCCTTATTTTAAAAGACTGACTTTCTTTATACATAAAGCTTAGGGCCGGGGAGCCGGTCATCCTTTTTTGATATTCCGGGATTTTTTTCAGTCTTTTTCCCTGCCGGGCGATTCCTTCGTTTTTTAACAGGCCTGAAGGAAGGCTTCTTTTTACTGACGGCAACTTTTGCCGGTTTGTTGATTTCAACAACTTCTTCATTATCTGTGTCATTCGAATGATCTGTTTCATCCATTACTGCAGACTCATCGTCACTGTCACTGGCTCTCATGATAGCCATAAGCTGCGGGAGCGACTTCACAAGCGGGCCGTATTGCTGGACCATAGGACCTACAGTCTGGACTACCTGAACTGCTTTTTGTGCATTCTGGACAAGACCAAGAACAGAATTGATTCCGCCACCGCTGCTGACTGCATTTGTCAAAGAGGCGAGGGGACCCGCTCCCGCAGAGGCTCCGGCACCAGCTGAACTGCCGAATCCACCAAAGCTGCCAAACCCTCCTGCAGAAGACCCGGCTGCCTGTGCTCCTCCTCCAAAAAGCCGGGAGAGTAACCCGCCACCTTGTCTCATTGCAGCCTGCTGCGGCGGGCCGAAAGCAGAGCCGCCAAATGGACCGGCAGCTCCCCGGACCGGAAACATACCAGCTCCCGGACCGGGTCCTCTCATAAAGGGAGAGAAGGACGATTGACTTCCTGGTGGTAAGGGGCGTGGACCAAACATACCTACCAATCCTTTCACATACAATATATTCTCTTATTAGTTATATGCACACGCATTGAATTGGTCTGGGCGGTGGTCTTTTTTATGGAGTTTTTGTATGGGAGGCACACAACCCTGACGTTACAGACTCTTCGTGATCTTTCGAGGACAGGAAGGTAGTGAAGGTTATTACAGTCAACTCCGGATTACCGACCCTGCAGGAGCCCGTCAGAAGCCCTTTTTAAATCATTTGTAAGTGCTGCTGGCGCAGGATACCTTGTCCGTGTTAAAATATATAATTAGTGTATGCTGAGAAACAGTTATTTAGACGCGAAAAATGGAAAAAACAGGTTTGGTACAAATGCCGGACAAGTGTTTTAGGAAAGTAGGAAAAATAAATGAAGCATAATTTTGAACGATTTGAATTAAAGGGTTACATTATCGATGCCCTTATTGAGCAGGGAATTGATCTGCCTATGGAAATTCAGGAAAGGCTTATACCGGCAATCCGGAATGGCTCCGATGTCATAGGACAATCCCAGACAGGAACTGGGAAGACACTTGCCTTTTTACTTCCCATCGTTGACCGTATAAATGAAGACAAACGTCACGTTCAGGCTGTTATTACTGCACCGACCAGGGAACTTGCCCAGCAGCTATATGATGAACTCATGAAAGTACTCTCCCATTCAGAAGGAGCAGTGACTGCGAAGCTTGTGACCGGGGGAACTGACCGTGCAAGAATGGTTGAAAAACTGAAAAAACCTCCTCATATTGTTGTTGGAACACCGGGACGCATAAATGACCTGGTAAAAGATAATGCCCTTGATGTTCATCATGCAGAAATGCTTGTTGTAGACGAAGCTGATCAGATGCTTGATATGGGGTTTATTGAGGATGTGGATCAGGCAGCCTCCCGAATGGGAGATGATCTGCAGATGCTGGTATTCTCGGCTACAATCCCGGAAAAGCTCCAGCCTTTTTTACGTAAATATATGAAGCAGCCCAAACATGTGAAGGTTGAGCCGAAACAGGCATCACCAAAGAAGATAGAACACTGGCTCATTCCAGACCGTGACCGGGACGTTAAAAATCTGGCCGTACAAATAGCAAAAGCCTTTAATCCATTCCTTTGTGTCATTTTTGCTAACTCAAAAGAAATGGTAGATGAAGTGTATCTTGCATTTGCTGAAGCTGGTTTGAACGCTGAAAAGCTGCACGGTGGAATCCCTCCGAGAGACCGTAAAAAGGTGATGAAGAAGCTAAGGGATGCAGAAGTTCAGTATCTTGTAGCTTCGGACCTTGTTGCCCGTGGGATTGATGTAAAGGGAATCAGCCATATCATCAACGCTGAACTTCCGACAGAGCTGGAGTATTATGTACACCGGGTTGGCCGTACCGCGAGAGCAGGTTGGGATGGAATTGCAGCAACGATCATAAACAGAAAAGACCAGCAGTCCATTGAAAAACTTGAATCACAAGGAATCCCATTTATATATAAAGACCTTAAAAAAGACGAATGGGTCGACCTTGAGCAGAAGATGCGCCGGAAACGAATTCAAAACCAGCAGGTGGACAGCGAGATTAAGCTTAAAACACCAAAACCTAAAAAAGTAAAGCCTGGATACAAGAAAAAAGCCAAGCTTCAAGTGGAGCAGGAGCGAAAGCGCCAGCGGAGGCTTGAAACCAAGAGAAATAACCGGGCAAAAAGAAAATAAAGAAAGCAATACAGGGAGAGGATAACATGCTACTCGGATCACACGTTTCCATGAGCGGGAAGAAAATGCTTCTTGCCTCAAGTGAAGAAGCAGCTTCATACGGTGCAACGACATTTATGATCTATACAGGAGCACCTCAGAATACACGGAGAAAGCCGATTGAAGAGCTTAACATTGAAGCGGGCACTGCTCATATGAAAGAAAACGGGATCAGTAATATTATTGTACATGCTCCTTACATCATTAATATCGGCAATTCGCAAAAGCCAGAGACCTTTGAACTTGGCGTCAATTTTCTTAAAAGTGAAATTGACCGTACCGAAGCTATCGGTGCCAAACAGATTGTGCTTCATCCGGGTGCTCACGTTGGTGCCGGAGCGGACAAAGGGATCGAAAAAATAATTGAAGGTCTAAACGAGGTCTTGGATCCTGAACAAGACGTTCAGATTGCCCTTGAAACAATGGCAGGAAAAGGGTCTGAATGCGGCCGGAACTTTGATGAGCTTGCCAGAATTATTGATGGTGTTAATCATAATGAGAAGCTTAGTGTGTGCTTTGACACTTGTCACGTCCACGATGCGGGTTATGATATTGTTAACGATCTCGATGGGGTAATTAATGAATTTGACCGTATTATTGGACTTGACCGATTAAAGGTTCTTCATGTGAACGACAGTAAGAACGAGCGCGGGGCTCTTAAAGACCGTCATGAAAACATCGGATTTGGTCATATCGGCTTTGAAGCACTCACAAAGGTTATTTATCACGATGCTTTTGAAACGGTCCCTAAGATTCTTGAAACTCCTTATGTAGGTACTGATAAAAAGAATAAAAAAGCACCATACCGTTTTGAAATTAACATGATTAAGGAACGAAGTTTTCAGGAAGACTTAAAAGAGAAAATCATGGGTGTGTAATCCAAAGAAAGGCTGGCTTATGAGGAATATCCTTTTAAGTCAGCCTTTTTTGCTGTTCTGTAAATTTAAACTTGAACTCATGGCCAGTTGATATAATCCTTATAGGGTTCAAGCAGTTTTTCTG
The DNA here is from genome assembly GCF_003710255.1 of Alteribacter keqinensis. Taxonomy (NCBI): domain Bacteria; kingdom Bacillati; phylum Bacillota; class Bacilli; order Caryophanales; family Bacillaceae; genus Alteribacter; species Alteribacter keqinensis. The sequence continues at coordinate 560,145 of NZ_RHIB01000001.1, forward strand.
CTTTTTTATAAAGGGACGGATCAAGGCTTTTTAACTCGTTTTGCAAAGTAATCATATGTTTTGTATTTCCCACGTCTACTGGTTGTTTTTTCAGGATAGCAATAATTTGTTTGGCCTGCCTCACTGTGAGTGGAATTTTATATTGTTTGCTCAGACGCATCAGTTCTTTGACATCCAACTGATTAATCTTCTGATTTACCAACTGCTGAATAAATGGATTCAAAGGGGATTCCCTCCTTTATACACTTCTATTAACGTATGCAGAACAGGTCGTTTCGTTTCATGAATATGAGGCAAAAGCTTTCTGAAAATTTATAAAGAAATTACTGCCATAATATTGTATACTTTGTAATAAAGACTCTTTGAAATAAAACCTGCCATGAAGAAATGGGGGATATCCTGGGCATGGACTGTCATACTCTAATAAAAAACGAAGAAATAATGGAAACCATTGTAGAAATGTCTTCAGAATGGCTGCTCGTCTTCGATGAAAATGACACCCTTGTTTCACTTACCATACCATCTGAAGAGCAGGGAACGATAAACAGTAAAACATTCTTCACATTATTTCATGAGCACGAAGCGGATCGCTTTCACGTTTTTTTAAGGAAGCTCTCAGAGGGTAAAAAAGCATCCAGTGATTATTTTGAAATGACAGTTAACAATCGTGTGCAGCTGATGCATTTTGAAGGTATGGCACTTTCAGAGGGTGTGCTGTTAAAAGGGAAGAAAGTTAAAGAAGAGGCCGGAGACCTGATAGATGTCTTAAAACATATACCGATTCCTTCTTTTACGATTGATGTAGAAGGAAGAGTCCGATCCTGCAACCACCTCTTTATTGATGTATTAAAAACCCTTGACGAACCTCTTAACCCTGACGAACCATATTTAAATGATGACTATTCATTTCACCGGACAATTTCAAAGCTTGCGGATATTGTAAATATGGAAAATCGCAAAGCGGCTGTTGTATTCGAGAAAGAAGAGATACGTCTGACGATTTATGGTCATCTATTATCGCCGACGTTACTGTCTGTCTATATTAAGGATGAAACAGTTGAGCACAGGTTTGAACAACTGCTGACGTATAAGCAGCAGATGGAAAGTGTATCTCAGATAGCGGCGGGAGTCGCACATGAATTGCGTAACCCTCTGTCTGTCATTAAAGGGTTTATTCAGCTTTCCAAGCTGTCCAACAGTTTGAACAAATATTACGAGACCATTTCCTCTGAGATTGACCGGATGAATCTGATTATCGAAGATTTCCTGTCCATGTCGAGAAAAAAAATTGATAAAAAATATGTTCTGCCTTCAGATTTAATGGAGTCCATGCTGATGATTTTCAGGTCTGAGTGTCTTCTGCATGACATTGATTTTCATTTTTCCATAAGAAACTCAAGGCGCTATCTGTATGTGAATGACCAAATGATCAGGCAGGTTTTACTTAATGTGCTTAGAAATTCAATTGAAGCTTACGAAGAAGAAGACAAGGACTGTAAGTTTACGATGCTTACATCAACGTACGGAGACACATATTCTATCGAACTTCAGGATTACGGTCCAGGTATGCCGCCTGATGTCCTGGAAGAAATTTATAAGCCTTTTTTTACTACCAAAGATAAGGGTACAGGTATAGGTATCCCATTATGCAAGAGGATTATCGAGGAGCATAAGGGGACGTTGGATATTGAAAGTGAACCGGGAGAAGGAACGAAAGTAATAATTACTCTTCCCCTTTACGTTGAGATGGAGCCCTGATGCGTTTTTGTTGTTACGTAAAATGACTGTTTCGGAAGGTGGAGATCCCCTTCTGAAGCAGTTTTTTTTATTTATTTCAGGCTTTGCATAAGCCTTTGGAAATACAGTGACATGCTGAGGTGCGAAACTACCTGTCTGAATAAGCGAAAGTCTGCAGTTTAAGATAAATGATTGAAAATTTCTGTTGAGATCTTTATAATTGTACGTAAGAAGAAAAGTTTACTTAGTGCAACTTTTTAATTTGAGTACAACATTTTCGCGCATGGCACACATCCTTAGCGCGTATCATATATTACAGATGATATCTAATATGGACGTTTATCATACTGTGCATAGAAGAGGAGGAAATACACTATGGCTTTACATGACACCATTGATGTGCGGGAGCTGTCCGTGCATTATCACGGCCATCTTGCATTAAAGGATATTAACTTTTCTGTTGATAAAGGCCAGCTTATCGGGATTATCGGACCGAATGGTGCGGGTAAATCCACGCTGATCAAAGCCATACTCGGTTTGGAAAAAGCAAAAGGAAACGTGCGTTTGTTTGGAGAAACGATCAAAACATACCGTAAGCAAATATCCTATGTGCCGCAGAGAAATTCTATTGACTGGGATTTTCCCGTAAGAGTTGAGGACGTAGTCATGATGGGGAGGTTTGCCCATATCCCGTGGTATAAGAGAAGTTCAAGGAAAGACCGGGAAATGGCAAAGGATGCCCTTGAAAAAGTGGGTATGAGTGAGTTCTCAAAACGACAGATTGGAGAACTTTCCGGAGGTCAGCAGCAGCGTGTTTTTATTGCACGTGCTTTGGCGCAGAATGCCGATGTCTTCTTTCTGGATGAACCCTTTGTAGGGATTGATATGAAGTCTGAGGAAATCATTGTCAGGCTTTTGCATCAGCTGCGTGACAGTGGAAAGACGATTTTTGTCGTGCATCATGATCTAAGCAAAGTAGAGAAATATTTTGATCAGCTTATTTTGTTGAATCAGGAGTTAATCTCTGCCGGCTCAGTAAAGGATGTTTACACTCCTGAGTTTTTAAAGCGGGCTTATCAGGGGAGTGCAGCCGTTTTAGATGATAATGAAGGTTTTCTGGTGGTGAGCCAATGATTGAACAGATTTTAAGCTTTTTGGATCAGGTCGCACGGTATCCCTACTTACAAAATGCCATGCTTGCAGCGGTACTCGTAGGGATCATCTGCGGTGTAATTGGCTGCTATATTATCCTAAGAGGCATGGCCCTCATGGGGGACGCTATTTCCCATGCTGTTCTGCCGGGTGTGGTTATTGCCTATATGATCGGCGTCAACTTTTTTATCGGTGCGGTTATTACCGGTGTAATTACTGCTCTTTCAATCGGTTATATTTCACAAAACAGCAGGATAAAAGAAGACTCAGCTATAGGAATCATGTTTACTGCCATGTTTGCCCTTGGGGTGGTTCTGATTACAGCTATGCGTGGCTCAAGTGTTGATTTGTGGCATATTTTATTTGGTAATGTACTCGCTGTTTCCAGAACGGATTTATGGATAACCTTTGGTATCGGGGTATTTGTTCTCCTGGCAGTATTTATTTTTTACCGTCCTCTGCTTCTCAGTACTTTTGATGAAACAATGGCAAAAGCAACCGGACTTCCGGTACAGTTTATTCATTATATGCTCATGCTGCTTCTTTCACTTGTAACAGTAGCGTCGCTGCAGACAGTAGGAATTATCCTCGTTGTTGCTATGCTCATTACACCTGGGGCGACTGCGTACCTTCTAACTGACAGATTTCCGGTTATGCTCGGCCTGTCAGCCTTGTTTGGTGTTATTTCAGCAGTAGTCGGTCTGTTTTTCTCGGTTGTTTACGACGTATCTTCGGGAGCTTCTATTGTTCTGGTCGCTTCAGCTTTATTCTGTCTGGCACTCTTCTTTTCGCCCAGACAGGGAATCGTGTTCAGGTTTTTCCGTTCAGTAAGTGCGAGGCAAAGTTAATGTTTTTAACAGTTGAATATAGGGAAAAGAGATTATCAGACATAGATAGTCTCTTTTATTTTACATAAATTACCAAAAAGGTTCGAAAGGCAGTAATTCAAGCCCGATCATGGACCTGTGTTGGAAAAAGGAGAATAACGGAGATTGATAGAGTAATTCAGAGGTAATCCTTTGTGGAGACAGATGACCTCTGTTTAAAGCCGGGGAAGAAACAATGACCCGTTTGCGAAATTTGTCGAATGGGCGTATTATATACTCTCGTGTAAGAGAGGTTGACTGTTCTCCAAGGAGGGACATTCATTCATGAAAAAAAACCAACGGATAATCTTTATTGCAGCTGCCGCTTTTGTATTACTTGGCGGTACTTCTATTGTACTCGCTTTCCAAAATATTCAAATGCAAGAGCAGGTTGAAGAAATAAAAGCTGAAAAGCAAAAACAAAAAGAGCAGCAGATTCTGGAGGAAGAAATGGGGAGAATGGAGACCTATATCGACACCCTTCCGGACGATTATGAACTGGCAGGTTATGACTCCTGGCAGCGTGCTTCAATTATAGCTGATCATTTATATGAAGACAGTGACGGCAGGTTTAAGGAAGAGTGGGGCACATTTCTTGCACTTGAAGCAGAGAGAAAAAACATTGACCCGTTTCTTGTGTATGAATTGTTAAGAGTTGAAACAGGTGATACTTTTGACCCTGAAACAGTCGGTCCGGAAACCCAGTATGGACATGCTTACGGAATGGCACAGTTTATGAAGAATACCGGTCCCTGGATTGCTGATATGGCAGACCTTCCTTATGAAGACGATCTGCTATTTGACCCGTTTTATTCCATACAATTGTCTGTAGTTTACCTGGAATTCCTGTACAGCCAGTACGAAGACTGGGATTACGCCCTGACCGCGTATCACCGTGGAATTTACGGTATGGAAGCTTACGTTGAAGAACATGGAGATGCAAAAAGCTGGTATGCTGTGGAAATTCAGGAGAATGCAGAAGAAAACCAGCAGTTGGTCACACTGGATTACTAATATTGGCAGCTTTGCATTAGAGAGCGACTCATAAGGTATGCAGCCTTTTAGTCGCTCTCTTTTTCATGACATTTTTATTCCTCTTCTTCCAGGAAGTATTCTGAAGCAAGTTGGTAAAAGGCGAGCTGACTTTGTACAGGTCGTTCATTTTTCTTTCTTTTTATATATTTATACAAGCCATCCTTAGTCTGAATTCGTGCTTTTGTATTATCTTTTAATGTAATATCAAAAATCTCTTTAATTCTTGCTTTGCAATAAGCACTTTCAATCGGGAAAAGAATTTCGATTCTTTTTTCCATATTACGGGTCATCCAGTCTGCAGAAGAAAGATATGTGTTTTCATCTCCATTGTTATAAAAGTAGAAGATCCGACTGTGTTCAAGGAAACGGTCAACGATTGACCTTACTGTAATATTGTCACTCACTCCGGAGATTCCGGGTTTTAAACAGCATATTCCCCGGACGATTAAATCAATCTTTACCCCGGCCTGACTGGCTTCATAAAGCTTTTGTATTATCGTCTTATCGGTCAGTGAGTTCATTTTGGCCAAAATACGGCCGCTTCCGTGATTTTTTTGGTTTTCAATCTCCCGGTCGATAAGTCTGATTAACTGATCGCGGATGCCAAATGGAGATGTATAGATTTTTTTCCACTCCGGTTTACTCCTGAACCCGCTTAAGTGGTTAAAGAAATTGGTGGCATCTTCCCCAAACTCTTCATTACAGGTGATTATTCCTATGTCTGTATACAGCTTAGCGGTAGTATCGTTATAATTTCCTGTACTCAGGTGGACAAACCGTTCAATCTTCCCTTGATTTTGACGAACGATTAAGGTGATTTTACTATGGGTTTTCAGGCCGGTAATACCATAGATGACGTGTACGCCTGACTTCTCAAGTTTTTTAGCCCATTGAATATTGTTTTCTTCGTCAAAGCGTGCTTTGAGCTCCACGAGGACCGTTACTTGCTTCCCACCCTCAGCAGCAGTGGCAAGTGCCTTAATGATAGGAGAATCACCACTTACACGGTAAAGTGTTTGTTTTATGGCAAGTACATCCGGATCATTTGCAGCCTGGGTAATCCAGTCTACGATTGGCTGGAATGACTCATAAGGGTGATGGAATAAGAGATCGTCCTTTAATGCAGCTGAAAATAGATCACCTTCATTGATCAGGTCCAGTGGTGGTTTTGGAATAAGTGTTTCATTGACCAGGTGCTCAAAATAAGGCGCAAGTTGCTGATAAAAGAAAATCAAGAAGGAGAGGTCAATCGGTCCTTTAACTTCGTAAACATCTTCCTGATTAATATCAAGAGCATTTAGTAAAAATATCAGTACTTTTTGCTCCATGTTTCCCGCCTGCATTTCAAGCCTTACAGCAGCTCCGGATTTACGTTTTATCAGTTCTTTTTCAATCTGTCTCAAAAGATCCCGTGCTCCTTCTTCATGAATCGTCAGATCTGCATTTCGTGTGATCCTGAAAGGAGATACGGATTTAACTTTGAAGCCGGTAAACAGACGGTCAATAAAGTGACTTATTACCTCTTCCAGCATAATGAACAGTCTTGTTTTTTCTGTGCCGGACAGCTCAATATAACGGGTTAAAAGAGCTGGCACCTGAACAATTGCCAGCTTCTCGCGTTCACCGCCCAGCACAACTGCCAGGTTTAAACTTTTGTTTAACAGCATAGGAAAGGGACGGCGGGAATCAATGGCTATTGGTGTTAATACAGGAAGAATATACTGGTTAAATTGCTTTTCAATATAAATAAGCTGCTCAGAGGAGAGCTCTTTAATCGTGAGAAACCGGATGTCTTCTTTGTAAAGCTGAGGCTTAATGGTTTCGTTAAACAATTCATATTCTTGTTTTACAAGCTGGTGGTTTGTCATGCTGATTTTTTGAAGCTGTTCTCTTGGTGTTAACCCTGCCTTGTTATCCGGTTTGTTAAATCCAGCTTTGACCTGGTCTTTAAGGCCTGCAACACGTACCATAAAGAACTCATCAAGATTTGTGCTGAAAATCGCAAGGAACTTTAACCGTTCCAGTAAAGGGTTTTGTTCATCAGCCGCTTCTTCCAGAACACGTTTATTAAAAGCAAGCCAGCTTAATTCCCGGTTAATGTAATAAGCCGGGTTGTTTGAATCTGCATTTTTTTTGCCCGTTTTGTCAGATGTATTTTTCATCATCGGCTTTCACCATCCATCATCAATCTTTCTTTAATGACCCGAGTGCAGCAAACGAAAGTAAAGCAAGTTTTAGGGGCGTGGTACTATTGCCCGGTGTTTTCAGCAGTTTTTAAGAGAGAATATCAATTTTTATCCCAAATGCACGCTCAACATGTTTTTTATATTTCTGTGCATGAAACTCCTCGAAGTAAGCTTCTTTTCTTTTTTCAAGTTTTAAGTGGAGCACGTCTTTACTGTCTGAAGGAGCAAGAAGCACTTTTTCAACCGATCCTTGTTTAGACCGGTCCAGTCCGTAGGCAAGCCTTAAAATGGCACCGAGCTTTTCGTAACGGGAAAACTCATCCTCTTTAATCCAGTGTCTGAAGGGAGATGCATACTGATTCAAAAGAGAACGGTTACGAAAAGATGCGAGAAGGGCTACACCGAGCCTTTTGCCATGAGAGAGACCGTCGATGGACTGATTAGTAAGGAGGTAAAAGGTGTGCTGTGATCTCGACTCCGGATGGATTGATTCTCCGATATAAAAAACCCTGGCCGCCAGCTGAAGGAGATGTATATCCTCATGGCTGGCCGGTTCTCCTGTATGTTCATTAAGTGTATGTGCCAGGTAGGTGGCAAGAACAGAGATCCGCTTCTGGTGATCATAGTCAAGATTATAATTACGGCTTAACTGGTAAAAACTTTCTTCTGTTACATTTGGAAAGACCTCTATTCCTATTTCTTTTAACAGGGTTTCGAAAAACACACCTTCTCTCAGGCCTTTGCTGCTTACCACATATTGTTGGGACCCGGTGTATTCAATGAGAGTCTGAATAACAACGATAGCCGGCAGAATAATATCGGCTCTGTCTTTAGAAAGGCCATCCACCTGCTGGCGCTTTTTCAGTGTCATGGATTCCAGTCTTTCATAAACAGAAACCACATCTTTTAATGTCATTTCAAATTGATGGAGTCCTGAGAGGGGATAGTCTATACTATGCTGATGAACGAGAGCAAGATTTCTTGCGCTTCCCCCGATCCCGATTACAGGACCGGCAGCCTCTTTAAGCCAGGGGAGAGAGTCGAATGATTGAAGTAAAAACCGGCTGAGTTTTTTTGTTTCTGAGGGGAGGGGAGAGTCGCCTTCAAGAAAGTTCTGTTTCAGGGTCAATGCCCCAAAAGGAAAGCTGTGGTAATGTTTTAATTTTCGGTCTTTAAAAATGGTGATTTCTGTACTTCCGCCTCCAATATCTACGGTAATTCCAGTGCCGATATCAGTAGAGTTTACAACAGCAAGGTAGCCGTAACAGGCTTCTTTTTTTTCTGAAATAACATCAAATGTCATTTCAGTATAGCCTTTGAGGAGCTTTTCAATTTCCGGACGGTTTGATGCGTTTCGCACGGCAGCAGTGGCAACTCCGCGTATTTCACTAACATTGTACCGGTCAAGTACAGAGCAAAAACGGTCCAGAGTTTCCTTAATTATATTCATTCCTTTATTTGAAAGGCTTCCGTCATTCATTATATGAGAGCTTAAACGGGCAACGACTTTCAGGTTTTGAATTTCCCGGTAACACCGGTCTTCATTAATTTCGAAAATAACAAGACGAATGGAGTTCGAGCCCAAATCGATAATGGCTGTTTGTTTATGCATTTCAACACGTCCTTAAAAGGTAGGATTCTGCTCTTCATTATAAACGTTTTTATCTTGAAAAACGACTGAGCCCCGCCCCGGTGCTGTAATGTTTACAAACATAAACCCCTCATGTATACTACTGGAAGGAATAAATCGTAATCGTTCTTAAGGAACAGCGATAAAGGGCTGTGGATACTATGGACAAAAAGCAATCAATTATAGAAATAAACAACCTCTCATTTGCCTATAATGGGCGTAATGTGCTTGAAGATATTAATTTGTCGATTAAACCGGGATCCTTTCTTGGGCTTGTCGGTCCGAATGGATCGGGGAAGTCGACGTTAATCAAATGCCTTTTAGGGCTTTTGAATCCTGAACAAGGGGAAATCCGCCTGTTCGGTGAAAAGCTTGGACGCTTTCATAAATGGGAGGACATCGGTTTTGTGAGTCAAAAGGCGAACAGTTTTAACAGTGGATTCCCTGCAACGGTTTTTGAAGTTGTTTCCATGGGGCTGTACGGGAAGGTAGGGCTTTTTCGATTTTTAACCAAAAAGCATAAAGAAAAGGTAAGAGAAGCGATTGAACAAGTAGAGATGGAAGAGTTTATGCACAAAAATATCGGCCAGCTTTCCGGTGGTCAGCAGCAGCGGGTATTTATTGCCCGGGCATTAGTCAGTGAGCCGAAACTGTTAATTCTAGATGAACCGACTGTAGGTGTGGATGCCAAAAGTGTGAAGCGCTTCTACACGATGCTTAAGGACTTAAATCGCAATAAAGGCATTACCCTTGTTCTTGTTACCCATGATATTGGAGCGATGACTGAATATGTGACGGATGTAGCCTGCTTAAATAAACACCTCCACTTCCATGGTGACACGGAAGAGTATGAGGAGCAGGAAGATGATATGATGTCCAGAATGTACGGTCATGACGTCCAGATTATTACACACAACCATGACCCCCACCATGATCATTCCGCTGATGGAGGTCGTGAGTCTTGATCAGCGTATTTTTTCAGTATGACTTTTTAAAATATGCCTTGTATACGGGACTTATGGTTGGTTTTCTTGCACCGTTTCTTGGTGTCTTTCTTGTGGTAAGGCGCTTATCCCTTATAGCTGACGCCTTGTCGCATATTACGTTATCCGGTATAGCATTCAGTCTTTTACTCGGAAGGTATTACGGTTTTTTTGCCGGTTTAAACCCTATTTATATGGGAGCAGCCTTTTCTGTCGGCGGGGCCTTGATGATTGAGAGGCTCCGGACCGTTTATGTATACTACAAAGAGCTGGCTATTCCTATCATCTTATCTGCCGGGATCGGGATCGGTGTTGTGTTTATCAGCCTGGCAAATGGATTTAATAATGATTTGTTTAACTACCTCTTCGGAAGCGTAGTGGCTGTGAGCCGGTCGGATTTTCATTTGATTATTGCTATAACGGCTATTGTTACTCTTTTACTTATTCTGTTCTATAAAGAGCTGTTCTTCCTCAGTTTTGACGAAGATCAGGCCGTAGTAGCAGGAATCCCACGGCGCTTTTTGCACGTTTTGTTTATTATCATGGTCGCCCTTGTTATTGCTGCTTCAATGAGGGTAGTGGGAATTTTGCTCGTATCTTCATTAATGACACTTCCTGTAGCTGCAGCCATGCGGCTTGCCAGAGGCTTTAAACAGATGTTTATCTACGCCGTCCTGTTTGGGGAAATATCTGTCATTACCGGCCTTGTAAGTGCGTTTCATCTGGATCTGGCTCCAGGAGGGACGATCGTTATTGTTAACGTTATAATTTTATTAGTGGTTGTGCTGCTCACTCGAAAACGGGTGTAAAAGGTGTGTAAATGATGGAACTATTACAGCAACTTACGTTCTTGGAACGGGGCATTCTTGCCGGTTTGATTATCGGGTTTGTCTGCCCGCTCCTCGGGGCATTTTTACTTGTTAGAAGAATTACAATAATTTCAGAAGCTTTATCCCATATTACTTTAACAGGAATTGCTGCAGGGGTCTTTTTAAGCCAGTCTGCATTATGGCTGGGCTTTATTAATCCACTTTATACAGGGCTTGTTTTCTCTCTTGCCGGTTCTTTGCTTGTGGAAAAATTAAGACAGATATACAAGCATTTTCAGGAGCTTGCTATACCAATTATTTTATCGTCGGGAATTGGTATTGGTGCCATTTTAATCAGCCTTTCCCAAGGGTCCTATAACGAGTGGTACAATTATTTGTTCGGCAGCATTGTCACTGTAAGCCTCGGAGATCTTGGGTTTATCTTTTTTACGGGACTTCTTGCATTAACGATTCTTATTATGTTTTATAAAGAACTGCTGTCTATCTCATTTGACCAGGAGTTTGCAAAAACATCCGGCATAGGGGTGCGGCGGATTAACTTTTTCTTTTCCCTTCTCATTGCACTTGTGATTTCAATGTCAATGAAAGTCGTGGGGATCTTACTTGTCGGTGCCATGGTTACTCTTCCTGTTGCAGCAAGTATTCAACTGGCGAAAAGTTTTCGTCAGGTTGTCATTCTCGGCATTGTGTTCGGTGAACTGGCAATGATCGGAGGAATCTTTTTTTCTTATCATCTGAATGTGGCAACAGGCGGGATGATTGTTGTAACAGGTGTCGTTTTACTTCTTGCTGCTGTTGTATTGAAACGGTTCAGAACCGGGTTAGCATAAAACGGGAGGGTATACGAGTATGGATGTAAAAGAAGCGTTAACGATTATGAAGGATAAAGGGTACAAATATACGGATAAACGTGAAGATATTCTTACTTTGTTTTCTGACGAAAAACGGTATCTGGCAGCGAAGGATGTCCTCGCATCTTTACAAGCCAGATATTCGGGATTGAGTTTTGATACGATTTACCGTAACTTATCTCTGTTTACGGAGTTGGGGATTTTGGAGGAAACGGAACTCGAAGGCGAAAAAAAATTCCGGTTTGCCTGTTCCACCTCTGATCATCATCACCACCTGATTTGTGTGGATTGCGGTAAGACAAAGCATATTCATAATTGCCCGATGGATGCTATAGAAGATGATGCGGATGGTTTTAAAATCACAGGACATAAATTTGAGATATACGGATATTGCGGGGAATGTGGGGAGAAGCGCGCATAGTGGAGAGCACCGCCTTTTGGGCGGTGTTTTTGTGTGGATTTTTAGTTTGAGTGGTTTGTTTTTTGGATGGATTTTTTACTTTTCGCAGTTTATTTTTCAGGGTTAGAGTTTTATTTTTCAGTTTCGCTAGTTTATTTTTCAATTGTGCTTTTGAACAGCTGATTAAAATCATAAATACGCTTTTTCGTACCCAAATATGGGGAACAGCTAATCTTTGCAACAGCCTTGTTAATTTAGAACCATTTGTAAACCGTGAGAAGCTTCAGAGGTATGTTACGAGGCTTTCGTATCAAAATCATCATCCTTTCTGCAAACGTATATTCGGCTTGAGTGTTAAAAATCCTTCAAAACAAAAAAAGCCGGTACAGGGTCCGGCTTTTTTTATCACTGATATTCCTGCATCTCTTATCAAAATAAATGCTACGCTAAAATTAATTCCTTATTCAAATAAATTGCGGACAGTCTGTCTGGCTTCCTGCCAGCTGTTAACCCGATGCACAAGCTTTGGGACAGGGTCCTGATTGTATGGTGTATTCATAAGCACCACAGGAATATCGCACTCCTCGGCAATGTTTACAGCATTGTCGTGTTTGTCTTCAAAAAAAGCATGAACGCGGTGCTTTTTAACAGCTCCGATTTTATCGTGCTTTCCAATAAGCTCTATGTGGTGGTAGGGTAGTTTATTCGTATCGAACCAGTCCTTTGTAAGCTCGGAAAAGCGGCTGTTTCTGGCACTGATGTAAAAAAGCTCGTGTTTTCTTTCCCACTCCAGAAGGGTTTTTTTAGCTTCTGCAGCAAGCTTAGCCTCAGAGTAGAGGTTTCCTTCATGCTTTTGCATCCACGTCCAGAAATCCTCTTTACTGATTCCCAGGACATTACTTAAATCATACTCCGTGATATCATCCAGTGTCAGTTCACGTTTAAAATGTTCGTTCAAAGCCGGAATAAACGTTGCCGGATCCGTAATCGTACCATCAATATCAATGCCAAACCTGTATAAATTCTTCATATTTACTTAGAACACCTTCCTATCTCCAGTATTTACACACAATTGTGCGGGGTCAGACCCCCGGGCTCGTCACATACTATGGTTACGTCCGAATGATAAAAGGGGGAGAACCATGGACGAACGCAACAAGCGAGAGCGTGATTTGCGTCTTGTGGAAGAAGAACGAGACGATTTTAATGAACGGGAAGCCGATCAGGAGTATGACCGCGAATACCGTGAAGAAACGGCTGCTGAGGTAGCACCGGATGCCCGGCTGACGGATACGGCCGCTGATAATGACGGAGAAGCGGATTATACGGAAGACGCAACAGAAGGCAAGGGCTTAGGCGCAATTGCTGTAGCCTTGGCTATTGTCAGCTTGTTTTTCCTGCCTGTCATTTTAGGGGCAGCGGCAATCGTAATGGGCTTTATCACCCGTGCCAAGGGGCATGCCGGTCTCGGATATACGGCAATTGGTATCGGAGCCTTCTCAATCATTATCAGTTTGTTTTTGTCACCGTTCTTTTAACCGCAAAACCCTTAAAACTCCAGATGAAAGGCGCACACTCAAACGTGTGCGCCTTTCGTTGTAATCAGTTTAGTCTTTCTGCGCAGCAAGCTCTGCTTCTTTTTTTCGTTGTTCCTCATAGTGTGCCTCTGCCAGCTTATCGATTTCCTTTTTAAGTTCATCGACCATAATTTCTTCCGGAACTTTACGGATAATTTCTCCGTGTCTGAACAGTAACCCTTCGCCGCGCGCACCGGCAATACCAATGTCCGCTTCCTTTGCTTCACCGGGTCCGTTAACTGCACACCCGAGAACACTGACTTTAATTGGTGCATTTACCTGCTGGATATATTCTTCCACTTCGTTTGCAATACTGATTAAATCAATTTCAATACGTCCGCATGTAGGACAGCTGATAAGAGTAGCCGCATTAGCTGCAAGACCGAATGTTTTTAAAAGTTCTTTGGCTACTTTTACCTCTTCAACAGGATCGGCACTTAATGAAATACGTACTGTATTCCCGATTCCTTTGTTTAAAATGACCCCAAGACCGGCAGCACTTTTTACAGTCCCTGCAAATAAGGTACCTGACTCTGTGATTCCAAGGTGTAGAGGGTAGTCAAATGCTTTTGCGGCCTTTTCATAAGCTTCAACAGCCAGACTGACGTCTGAAGCTTTCATGGAAACGATGATGTCATGAAAGTCCAGATCCTCAAGGATTTTAATATGGTGAAGGGCACTCTCTACCATCCCGTCAGCTGTAGGATATCCGTACTTCTCAAGAATTTTTTTCTCAAGAGAACCTGCGTTTACACCGATACGGATCGGGATTTTCTTTTCCTTGGCAGCCTTAACGACGGCTTCCACCTTTTCACGGCGGCCGATGTTTCCGGGGTTGATCCGTATTTTATCCGCACCGCCCTCGATGGCTTTTAAAGCAAGCTTGTAATCAAAATGAATATCCACTACAAGTGGAATGTTAATGCGTTTTTTAATCTCCGGAATGGCTTCTGCTGCACGCATGTCCGGACAGGCAACACGTACAATCTGACATCCCGCTTCTTCAAGACGGAGAATCTCAGCTGTAACAGCATCCACATCATGCGTTTTAGACATGGTCATACTTTGAATAATAACTTCGTCGCTGCCTCCGATTGTCAGCGGTCCGACTTGAACCGGACGCGTGTTTTTACGATGGGTGATTTGAGTCACTGCGTGATCGCCCCTTTATATTAGTAAGAATAAAAATCAATAAATTACTATCCTCACACATTGTACCAACCGGCTGTGATACTGGCAAGGACTTAGATTTTTACCGGGGCAGAGAGGTTATGATGTCTGCTGCAGAGTTTCTTTATATACAGGGAAGCGATAGGTGCTGCCAATTCTGATATCGTGAGCATTTACATCGGGATTGAGCTTTTCAAAATCAGTTACAATCTTCTCAAAGTCTGCATCGAGGAGCACGTCCTGGTGAAGGGCTTTAACAATAGTATAAACAGTATGACCTGATTGAACGATCACTTCCTGGTAGTGAAGGGTATCAGCAGGAGGTGGTGCGGTCACAGGACTGTTTTCCTGACTTGTATCTTCGTACCCGTTGGTTGTGTTGGGTAAGGTCCCTTCAGTGAGATCATAATAAACACTGATGGCAAGTACCACGACAAGTCCGAAAATCAATAACTGCTTCATTAAAAGCACCTCCCGTTCACGGTTATACCCTATTCGTATGCTTGTCCCATCTTTTTATGACAAAAAATAAGGTGATCTGATAAATGTCAAAACAGGAAAAGTTAATTGTATTTATGCTCGGTCTGCTCCCATTTTTAATGGTTATCGGAAATTCCATGTTTATTCCACTTCTTCCTACGATGGAAGTGGATCTGGGTATTACAGCAGTTCAATCAGGCCTTATCCTGACGGTTTTTTCTGTGCCTGCAGCTTTATCCATTCCATTTACGGGCATTCTTTCTGACCGGGTTGGAAGGAAACGGGTTGTCATAAGCTCTCTTGCAACCATAGCACTCGGCAGTGTTGTATGTACCCGGGCGATGCTCATACCGGGAGAAATGGCTTACTGGATCCTTCTCATTGGCCGTTTCATTCAGGGGGTAGGAGCAGGAGGAACCGCTTCCCTTGCTATGACATTTATAGGGGACATCTTTAATGGTGAAAAAAGAAGTGCAGCTCTCGGTATCATGGAAGTGTTTAACGGACTGGGGAAAGCTGTAAGTCCGCTCCTCGGTGCCTTGGCAGCACTCGTTATCTGGACAAGCACCTTTTGGATTTACTTTCTCCTTTCGGTACTGGCTCTCGCAGGCATTTCAAAATACATTCATGAAACTCCATCAGATGATCCGCCTCTGAAGAGGAAAGAATACCTGCATACTGTCTTCTCTGCCATTAAAAGAGAAGCCCGCTGGCTGATTCCTGTTATGGTTTCAGGCGGAGCAGCATTGTTTCTTCTGTTTGGCCTTCTTGTATTTTTGAGTTATGAAAGTGAGAGGGTGTACGGGATTGGAGGTGCAGTGAAAGGAGTCATTATCGCTGTCCCTCTTTCGGTGTTTACCATTGCTTCCTATTATTCCGGAAAAAAAACAGGGCAGAATCCCGAAAGGATCCGGTCCTGTTTTACTCTCGGTTTTATGTTGATCGGCATACCTTTGA
Organism: Alteribacter keqinensis; assembly: GCF_003710255.1. Taxonomy (NCBI): domain Bacteria; kingdom Bacillati; phylum Bacillota; class Bacilli; order Caryophanales; family Bacillaceae; genus Alteribacter; species Alteribacter keqinensis. The sequence goes on from NZ_RHIB01000001.1 coordinate 575,999, forward strand.
CTCTGGCACTGGTAGGGAATTCTTTATTATTAACAGTCATCTATCTGATGTGCATTTCAGCAGGAATCGGAATTTTTCTTCCGTGCTGTAACCTCCTCGTTACATCTGCCGTCTCACAACATGAAAGGGGAATGGTGGTCTCTTTTTATCACACGATCCGTTTTCTTGGTGTGGCATTCGGGCCGGCAGTATACAGCTCGTGGATGTTTGACGAATGGGGGATGTTTGCTAAATCGCTTGTTCTCATTTTAGCTGCGGCAGTATGGGTTAAAGTAACGTATCCGCACACAGGTCTGGTCGTACAAAGAGGCTGATTGAGTCTTTTCACAGAGATGAATTACAGGTAAGATATGGTTAGAAAGACGTCGTTACAGAAATATAAAAGCGACCTGGAAGGAGAAAGAGAAACAATGAAACATAAACTGATGAAAAGTACGATGGCTGTTTTTGCAGGATGGTTCCTGTTTGCATCAATGGCATTTGCTGACGCTGCGCCAGGTGATGTCATTGTCACACTCGGGGAGGATCTGAATGCAGATCAACGGGCACAGCTTCTTGATGAGATGAACGTAGATGAAAATGAAGCACAGGTTGTCTATGTAACAAATGAAGAGGAACATCAATACTTAGGTAATTATATATCTTCCAGCCGGATTGGCTCCAATGCCTTATCTTCTTCAAAAATTACGCTCCTTGAAGAAAATTCCGGATTGAGCGTAAAAACAAACCGCATTGACTGGGTGAGTGAAGCCATGTACACTAACGCCCTTGCTACAGCCGGTGTTGAAGATGCAGAGATTTATGTGACAGCCCCATTCAATGTAAGTGGTACTGCTGCTCTTACAGGACTGATCAAAGCTTACGAAGTCTCAACCGATGAAGTCATACCGGAAGAGCAAAAGCAGGTAGCCAATGAAGAAATGGTTAAAACAGCTGAACTCGGTGAGAACGTAGGTGTAGACCAGGCAGCTGAGCTTATGACCCGTATTAAAGAAGAAATTGCTGAAGGTAATGTAGAAACAGAAGAAGACCTGCGTGATTTAATTGACCGCATTGCCGCAGAACTTGGAATTGAATTAACGGATGAAGAAAAAAATGGCCTCGTCTCACTGTTCCAGCGCATGCAGAACCTGGACATTGACTGGGGACAGGTGCAGGAGCAGATCGGAAGTATCCGGGAGAACCTGACAGATTTTCTTGAAAGTGAAGAAGGGCAGGGTATTATTGATTCCATCCTTGCCTTTTTTGAAGCACTGATCGATGCAGTAAGAAGCTGGTTTTCATCAGCTTTCATTTCACCATTTGTGAAATAACAATGGAGAAGATGACGCAACTTGATTTTCTGGGGGCAACAAATGGGGAGGTATTACTTCCTCATTTGTTGCTTTATTTTAGTTGATCAAGGTTGTTTTAACAAAAGTTGTAGTCACTATATTAATCCTCTTAAGATCAGAAAAGTCAGTTGTTGATTTCCGCTCATTGCACGCGGGCGGTTCGGGAGCCTCCTCAGCGCTTTGCGCTTCCGGGGTCTCCCCGGAACTCGCTTTTCCCGCAGGAGTGTCGCGCATTCGCTCCAATCAACACTTTTATTAAAACAGCAATGATATTTAACACATCATAAATACAATATTCATTTTATGATGCAATTAGAGTGGTGAAGTTGTTTTCGGATTTTGACTTTTTCAGTGGGTTTCTGTGCGCTGTGGGTCTTCCCCGGCATCTACTGACACAGGAGTCTCGGGCACTTCGGCTTCATTATTATTCCTCTTTTAAATACAACAATCCATTCTAAAGCATTGTTGTACAAAGATGAAACAGAGACTGCTCACTTCGTCTGGGGCGTCTTTCCTCAACTGCCAGGAGTCTTCGAACATCCCGGGAGCCTGAGGAATATCATCAACAGTGATCAATTATTGCTTCAATACAAAAAGCTTCAGGGCATCATTTGCAGAGGAGAAAAAAGAAGCTACGCTGGCTGCTGATACAAGCGATCTGAAACAACGGTTTAAAAAACACATGAAACCTATTTCGAATCTGTTCGTATATAAACTACATGCTATTATTTGTTATGATAGGCATAATGATAAATGAATTCTCTTTTACTGACAGGGGGATATAAAATGGAAATGTTGGAATCAGCAACAGTTGGCTTTCTTGTTGTGTTTCTGGGTACACTCTTCATCTTTGGTGAGATAATGGTGAGGTCAAAGGGATTGTTTGCGGTACTTGGTATTGGAATAATGAGTTTGTATTTTTCCTACCACCTTACAGCTGATGCAGGACTTTGGGTTGTTCTTCTCTATCTCATCGGTCTTGCACTAATTATTTTTGATGGGAAAGTCACTACAGACGGTACGATAGCACTGGTGGGGGTTCTGCTGATGATCCTTGGACTGTCACTTCCGACTCCTGGTATCATTTACGGCACACTCGTTGCATTCGCTCTGATCCTGGCTGTACCAAGTTCGTTTTTGTTCACTAAAGTATTTCCGCCAAGGAACCTTTGGAACAAAATGACACTGAAAGATAAACTGTCTTCTGAAGAAGGTTACAATTCCATGAATGAGACTTACAAGGAACTTGTCGGAAAATCGGGTGTAACCAAAACGCCGTTCAGACCGACTGGAACTATTGAAGTTGAAGGGAAATTGTATAGCGCGACTTCTGATAACCAGTGGATTCAGAGTGACGAAAAGATCAAAGTCGTCAGCGTCGACGGAACAAGAATCGTTGTTGTTCAGGATGAGTAGTTTTGACATAAAAATAACTGATTTCTTATTATGTTCCATTAGGCACCTTTAAAAGGTGTCTTTTTTGCTGTTGAAATAGGACACAGTATTATAAAAAATCAGAATAAATAGTTCTAAAGTACTGTTTAATGCTATACGACACGATTCAGCAAAACCTTTATAGGACTTTTACATGTGTATTGTTTATAATGATACTACATCAAATGTTCTATATTGTTATCCGATTGGTAAAGCATCCCAAGTGAATACTTAAATTAGCTTGAAAACAGCCGCAGTAAGTGAAACGAGATTGACGCACAACGGTTACAGAATTGGTTATTACCATTATGGTAAAGTCGATGATTATTCTGAACCATCCTCCTTCTAGTTCAACGGCAAACCTATCGAAAGGTAGTGACGCAAAGCTACGGGTCTAAGGGACGCGCTGTTCTATGACCGCCGAGCCACCTAGCAGGACATAATCGAGGGGAGGATTTAAAAGGTGGCAGTATCAGGACGAGTGGACCAATGGTATGATGAAGAATGGGAAGAGCTTATTAAAGAAGCATTGGACATGGGTCTAACGCATGAAGAGATCCGGTCATTTTTTAACAGCGGGATTATACATAAAGAAAACGTGATCCATAGGTAAATAAGAAGATCTTACAGGTACTTTCAATGGTTGTTGAAAGTACTTTTTTTGTCTGGATTAAAAGTACCATGCTGAGGATTTGATTTTTTGAGAGCAAAAGTATTGTGAAGCGTTCTAGAGGGTAAATAGAGGACAAGGAATTACCTTTCGAAACATACCTTTTGATTACATATGAGCCAGGAATTAACCCGGCACATTGTTTAATTGTTCAGGAAAGCCGGATTAAGATACAAAAAAACCTCCCATAATGGAGGTTTTCTTCTGCTCATTTTTTCATTTTCCATTTGTTAAATTCCAGGAAGTCCCGGAACTCCTCTTTGGAAACACCTGAGTTCATTGCTTCTCTGACCAGGGACTGCCATTCGTCATCGATAGCCCCTCTGTTAGTTGAGTGGTCAACATCGTCTCGTAGTAAGTGATCGACGCTGATATCAAGAACAGAGGAGATTTTCTCCAGGAATTGAATAGAGGGATTTGACTGTATATTGCGCTCAATTGCACTAAGGTAGCTCTTGGCAACACCCGCTCGCTGGGCAAGGTCTGTTAATGAAATTCCTTTTTCTTTACGATATTTTTTAACACGTTCGCCGATCATCGGGCATTCCCCTTTTCGTTATCAGGCATCTGCGATTATCCGGTTTTATATATATACGTATGTTTTATGTTCGCTATGACGGTTCATTGTTCACTGATTTGTTCGCTAATAATAAATATAGCATACTTTTATATTATGTGACATTTTTGGTCAAAAGTTTTATTATCTTTTTTTAATGCACCCTGCTTTCTTGGATTTTTACTGTGAAATACATAAAAAGAACGGGAAATTGTCCCCGTTCTTCCTCTTCCTTATTATTCTTCTGTTTTTGGCTTTGGAATGTACCTAAGCACCTGGAACAGCATCACGATTGCAATCGTCCAGTAAATACCGAATTGGAACGGTATGTTCAATCCTGTTACATTAACGAGTGCAAAGATCGTAGTGGGGAGGGTAACCGTGAAGGCTGCGAGTACCCAGCTGTGCTTGTAAGTCATATTGGGCAGGCCTACTGATTTTTTAAAGATAAAGCCGATGAGAGCAAGGAAGGTGACACCAATAAACTTACTTGCTGTATAAAACAAGTACATAAGCACGATGATCAGGCTTATAATAAGAGGCAGCATGCCTGAGAAGGCTTCAACCATATCTACGGCCTGAGTTTTTGTGAGATTCAAGTCGAGATCCTGATAGGACACAGGCTGCTGTGTAACACCGTTGGTTATCAGGATTGCTTCGCGTTCAAGAAGGGCGATCGCTTCGTCGTAGTTTCCGCTGATGTCACTTTGTGTTAATTCACCTGAAGGGTCGAAAATAATGGTCTGACCATCTTCTTCATTGATAACGGGCTCGTCTGTTTCATCTGACGTAAGAAGGCCGTTTTGAATCTGGAAATCCGGGACGTTTTCTTCCAGATGATTTTCCAGCTGGTTAACAAAGGAATAAATCGTTGTCCCAAGAGATATTGCAAGTGGAATAAGGGTAATAAACATAAGTAAAAATACATAACCGATCGCGCGTCCTATTTTGTGGTGACGAAAAGAGGCGATCATTTTCGGTGAATAAAGACTGGCAATAAACTGTTTAAAAATATTCATTCGTGCACTCCTTTTACAATCTGAATAATATCCTTTTTAATTCTAGCTGAAGTAGGAGATAAGTACAAGATTTCCTTATGCTTCCAGAGAAAGATGCTGTTTTTAATGGTTGGTTAAAAACTTAATAAAATCTTTACAATTCGTTAATAAAAGATTAAAACTTTAGCTGTAGGATGAACATCGTTGGACAAAAACAAACAAAAAATGAAACTTACTTCAGTCACAAGGGGATGAGATGAATGGAATTAGAACTTCGGGATCTGCTGTTTATGTTTTTCGGCGGATTGGCAATTTTCCTTTTTGGTATTAAATTTATGGGTGACGGTCTTCAAAAAGTTGCCGGGGAAAGACTTCGTGACATTCTTGATAAAACTACAAGCAACCCTGTGATGGGTGTATTTGCAGGTATCTTTGTGACAGTTCTTCTTCAGACAAGTACAGGGACGACAGTACTTACGATCGGACTTGTTAACGCCGGATTTATGACGTTCAGGCAGGCGATCGGCGTTATTATGGGAGCGAATATTGGAACAACAATTACAGCTTTTATCATCGGACTTAATATTTCTGAATACTCACTCCCGATTCTGGCAATCGGTACATTTCTGATTTTCTTCCTTAAAAATAAAAAAGCAAACAATTATGGACAGGTATTCTTTGGTTTTGGTGCTCTCTTCTATGGGCTTGATTTGATGGGAGACGGCCTTCGCCCATTAAGAGAATGGGAACTTTTCATGGATTTAACTGTACAGATGAGTGATAACCCGCTCCTTGGTGTGCTTATTGGTGTTATTTTTACAGTCAGTGTTCAAAGTTCCTCTGCAGCTATTGGCTTACTTCAGCAGTTGTATGCACAGGGAGCCATGGACCTGTCAGCAGCCCTTCCTGTTTTGTTTGGTGATAACATCGGTACAACAATAACAGCTGTACTTGCGGCTTTAGGTGCTTCTCTTGCAGCTAAGCGTGCTGCAGCGTCACACGTAATCTTTAACCTGGTTGGTACGATCATTGTTTTAATATTCGTTGTACCTTATACAGCCTTTATTGCAAACATCAGTGAAAGGCTAAACCTGAACCCTGAAATGCAGATTGCGTTTGCTCACGGGATTTTTAACACAGCCAACGTAATTATCCAACTGCCGTTTATAGCGGTTATTGCAGCGATTATTCTGAAGGTATTACCTGGTAAAGAGAGCGTTGTTGAATACAAGCCGCAGCATCTTGATCCATCCATTATTCAGCAGTCTTCATCAATTGCCCTTGGACAGGCGAAGAAAGAAACGCTTCGGATGGCTGAGTTGTCAGAGAAGGGTATGGTTGAAGCCCGGGAGTTTATTCGTACAAACCAAAAGCGTCATTCGGAGCTTGCCTTTCAGTTTGAGGATGCCATTAACAACCTTGACCGGAAAATTACAGAATATCTTGTACAGATTTCTGCGAATTCCTTATCAGCACATGATTCCGAAGAACATTCCATGCTTATGGATACGGTCCGTGACATTGAACGTGTAGGGGACCATATGGAAAACCTTGTGGAACTTGGAGAATATCAAATTGCCAACAAAGTAAAATTGAGTGACCTGGCCATGGAAGATATCTCTGAGATGTTTGATTTAACAATTGAAACATTGCAGCAGGCAATCAGTGCACTTGAAAATGGTGATATTCTCGCCGCCCGTTCCGTTGTACTGAAAGAAGAGCAAATCGATAAGATGGAAAGACAGCTTCGTAAAAAGCACATTATCCGTTTGAACGAAGGTAAGTGCAGCGGTTCTGCCGGCATTGTCTTTGTGGATATGATCAGTAACCTTGAACGTATTGGTGACCACGCTGTAAATATCGCAGAGGCTGTGATCGGAGAAGAATAATATGGTAAAATAGAAGGGGCGAAAATGCTCCTTCTATTTTTCTTAGTCAAAGGTGATTTTTGGTTGAGTGGATGCACCGGGTGCTGAGAAAGCTTCTGAATCGCCCCGCGGTAAGGAAGCGCATGCAGAGGAAATTAAAATCAAGGTTCAACAGCCTTCTTCTCTCTATGAAGAAGTCCTGCTGTAAAGGGATTCGACACTTTTTTATTTATTTTTAAAAAACAATTGACTTCTTGTTCCATCACATGCTAAGATATTCATTGTCTTTGAGAAAATAAATAACATCTTGGCGGTGTAGCTCAGCTGGCTAGAGCGTACGGTTCATACCCGTGAGGTCGGGGGTTCGATCCCCTCCGCCGCTACCAAGAAGGACCCTTAGCTCAGTTGGTTAGAGCAGACGGCTCATAACCGTCCGGTCGTAGGTTCGAGTCCTACAGGGTCCACCATACAACGGCTACATAGTTTTCAGTCTTTGCGGATAAGCTTTTTATACGGAGGAATACCCAAGTCCGGCTGAAGGGATCGGTCTTGAAAACCGACAGGGGCTTCACGGCCCGCGGGGGTTCGAATCCCTCTTCCTCCGCCATTATCTGTGATCAACGATTTATGTGTTCATACACTGAGCATGTAAATCGTTTTTTTATTGTCCGGGCCTGTGTTCACCAGGGAGTCCAAAAGCCTAAACAATGAATGGGATCACGGTCTTTTGATAAAATAGAGATACCCTGATGAGTGCGAGGTGTATGGAAAATGGATGTTAAAGTAACGAAAGAAGCCCAGGAAAAGATCCTGAGCATGACTGATAAAAAGAATAATAAACGTCTGATTATTGAAGTCGAACACGATACAGACGGGTGCGGGTGCATCGTAAGCGGAGTTGCCCGGCTTGTTCAGCATCAGGATGTTCCGGAAGGGTATGATCGCTTAAATTCCGATTTTAATAATGTCGACTTTGTTATAGACCCAAAGATGAAAGTGTTCTTTGATACCCTGGTGACAGTTGATTTTTCCAACGGTAAGCTGCAATTGAAAAGCCCGAACCAGATGCTTAATCCCCGTTTAAAATTTATACCCCGGCCGCAGTGACGGTTTCAGATCCATAAGTTATCCAGACGAATATCCCCAGAATAATACAATAAACAGCGAAGTAGGATAGCTTTGTATTTTGAACCATGCTGATCAGCCAGCGGATCCCGATAAGAGCAAATAGAAATGCGCTTAGGAATGCTATTGCCAGGCTGGCAGCACTTAATCCGGAGAAGGATGAAATGCTCGTCAATTTTAAAAGGGTAAGTCCGGAGATAATCGGTATCGACAGAAGGAAGGAGTACCTCAGTGCTTCTTCCTTTTTCAGTCCGAGCATCATAGCACCGACGAGTGTGCTTCCTGCTCTTGATATACCAGGTATTACCGCAATGGCCTGAGCCACACCGATCCAGCAGGCATCCCTGATTGTGATGTCCTCTTTTCCTTTTCGTTCCCTGAAGCCCCCGTGTTCAATAAAAATTAGAAAGATTCCGGTAATAATTAGAGCAACAGCAATAAGGGAGAAGTTTGTAATTCCGCTTCCCAGTGCACTTTCCAATAGTTTCCCTGCAATAAAAGTAATAAACGTTGAGACAAGAAGGAGAAGGACAAAACGGAAATCGTTCTTACCTGTAGAAGATCCTTTCAGAACATAATTGGCAGCATTTGATAATAAAGAATGAAGTTCTTTCCTAAAATAAACAAAAACAGCTAATAAAGATGCGAAATGCAGCCATACTTCAAAGGTAAGTGTTGGATCGTGGTAGGAGATTCCGAGCATTTTTTCTGCTATTAACAAATGAGCGGAACTGGAGATGGGGAGAAACTCGCTGATTCCCTGCACGAATCCAATTATGAGTGCTTCAAACCAATTCATGATAAATCTCCTTTCAGATAAAAGGCTTGTCTTCTATCACTTATATTTTTAATCGGATGATTCTATGACAAAGGAGAAGGAAATATAGAACCTGGTGAAGAATAGTTGTAATTGGGTATCAGGTGTTTATTGTTTGAACACCGAGGGTATATCTGGTAATGTAAAACGTAGAGCATGATAGGTGCTCTGCGATGTTGGAATGCCTGTCAGACGTGAGCATTCATTCGGTTGAAATGAGGCGCTGCCTCATTCACATAAAAAGGATTACATACTACTAAGGAGGAGATTTTAGATGGCTTTCACACTTCCAGAACTACCTTACACACACGACGCATTAACACCGCACATTGATGAGGAAACAATGCAGATTCACCACGGCAAACACCACAACACTTACGTAACGAAGCTAAACAGTGCACTTGAAGGGCACAGTGATCTTCAAAGCAAAAGCTTGGAGGACCTTCTTACTGACCTGGAAGCATTACCGGAAGACATTCGCGGAGCAGTTCGCAACAATGGCGGTGGTCACTATAACCACACACTATTCTGGCAGATCATGAGCCCGAATGGCGGCGGTGCACCAACTGGTGAACTTGCTGATGCCATCAACAGTGCCTTCGGTAGCTTTGACAAATTCAAAGAAGATTTCAAAAACGCTGCTCTAACTCGTTTTGGTTCAGGCTGGGCATGGCTTGCTGTAAACAACGGTAACCTTGAAATTACAAGCACACCTAACCAGGATACACCGATCATGGAAGGCAAGACAGGCATTCTTGGTGTAGACGTTTGGGAGCACGCTTACTACTTGAAGTATCAAAACAAGCGTCCGGATTACGTTGATGCATTCTTTAACGTAATTAACTGGGATGAAGTTGCTAAGCGCTACGCTGAAGCAAAATAAAAAATTGTAAAATAGTCGAAAGGGGTCCGGTTTTCCGGACCCCTTTCTTTTTTTATGATTGTGCAATGGAACTGTTTTGATTGGTTGTGCAAGTGGAGAGGAGCAGCATGGATGCAGGAGGGATAAGACAATGGATGAAGTTAGTGGTGAATTTCGGTGGAGTAATAGACACCATGACAACTGAAGCCATCTTTCTGCATTAAAATTAAATATCCCCCCTCTTATTATCCTGTATTGTCAACCAGCTCCCCTCTTTTTACATAATTGTTCGGGGGACAGACCCCGGTTTGGTCTGCATATCTGGGAATCGTTTTGGCACACTAATTGACGTACCTACATAAGGAGAGTTCAGCCATGAAACGATTCCTGCAGGCGCTTGCCGGTGATATAGAATTGAATAGAGATTTAGGGTTGCTCCTGTTAATTGGAGGCTTGTATTCCCTCGGAATTGCTTTATCCAATACATTTGTGAATGTATATTTGTGGAAGCAGTCGGGTGAGTATGTTGACATTGCGCTGTACAATCTTGCGGTTGTTATTTTCCAGCCATTGACCTTTATTCTGGCGGGGAGGTGGGCGAAGAAAATTGACAGGGTAATCGTATTGCGTCTGGGGGTTATTTTCCTCAGTGTTTTCTTTACAACTGTTCTGAGCATGGGAGAAAATGCCGGGAAGTATCTTCTCATCCTCGGTGCTTTACTCGGGATAGGGTATGGCTTTTACTGGCTGTCATTCAATGTTCTCACGTTTGAAATCACTGAGCCTGAGACCAGGGATTTCTTTAATGGTTTTCTCGGGATCCTTACGTCTTTTGCCGGGATGATTGGCCCGATTGGTGCAGGATTTATTATTACCCACATGCCCAGACTTACGGGCTACCGCGTTATTTTTGCGATTTCTCTCGGCCTGTTTCTCCTGGCAGTGGTATTGAGTTTTTTCCTGAACCGCCGTTCAGCAGAGGGGTCCTTTGAGATGAAAGACATCTGGAATTTGAGGAAAGAGGATGTGAACTGGAAAGCGATCTGTCATGCTCACTTTTTTCAGGGGCTTCGTGAAGGAACATTCATCTTTTTAATCGTAGTCTGGGTCTATGTAGCAACAGGCAGTGAGCTTGCATTAGGAACCTACGGTCTCGTAGCTTCTGCTGTAGCGTTCATCTTTTATTACCTTGCCGGTAGGTTTATAAAACCCTTATATCGGAAAAAAGCTATTCTTATTGGCGGAATCATGCTTTACGGCGCGATTTTTCTGATTATCTTTGATTTGAGCTTCACAAAACTGCTCATATACGGTGTTATCGTTTCCGTTGCATATCCGCTTTTGCTCGTTCCTTATATTTCTTTGACATATGATGTTATCGGGAGCGGATGGAATGCAGCAAAAATGAGAGTAGAATACATCGTTGTCCGGGAACTTTTTCTCAATTTCGGCAGAATCTCTTCCATTTTGCTTTTTATCGGTGCGGTTCTTCTTTTGGGAGATCAAAAAGGCATTCCGATCGTGCTCCTTATACTTGGGGCAGGGCACACCGTTATATACTGGGTCGTTAAGGGGATTAACCTTCCTCATACAGACGAAAAAGAGAACTTTACTGTGATGAAAAAACGTTAAAAATGACATTCAGGACTAAAGGTTGATGTTGAAAAAGAACACGAATATGCTATAATTAAGTTGAAATTTAACAGCGCCTGCGGTGTTGGTGAACTTCGAGCTTATTCGAACCGAACACCAATTCACACGGGAGCTTTACATTGGATGATGTACAGCACGCCTCTTAACTGAGGAAGCTGGAAATGATCCTGCGAGCACCCACCTGCTTAATCGCGGGTTCGTGATGTCTTTGAAGATAACCGCATTCGCGGGCAACCGTTTATTTAACAAACAATGAGACACCTTTTGCAGGGTGTCTTCTCTGTATTCTTTAAAAAAAGATGATATAATCAGATAGACAAAAAGCGGTCGTGCCGCTTCCGGATAACTTGGCGGTTAAGCCAAGTTTTTCTTTGTGTGCAGGAGACGTGATTACATATAGAAAGGATATTGCAATGGGAGAACGAAGACATAAAGCGCATGTACCGGTAAGGTTAAATACCCTGTTTTTTGTAGTATTTATCTTATTTTCAGCACTGATCCTGCGTCTTGGTATCGTACAGATTGTACAGGGGGAAGAGTACCAGGAGCAGCTTGAAAGAACGATTAATATCAGTTCGCCGATAGAAGCACCGAGAGGTCTCATGTATGACAGACACGGAAACGTGATTGTTGATAATGAGCTTCAGATGACGGTTACATATACCAACAGACGTACTCCAATGAAAGAAATGCTGGAAGTAGCAAGAGAACTTAACAGTTATATTACCGTTGAACAGGACCGGGTTAACGAGCGGGATATTAAGGATTTCTGGCTCATCTTGAATCAGGAACAAAATGATGCTCTTGATCTTACAGAATATGATGAGCCATTCGATATTCTCCCATTGGAAGAGCAGCGAAGTCTCGGATTAAGTGAGGATGAGGCTTACCGTGAACGTCTTGACCGGATTACTGATGAACACCTTGAAATGATTACAGATGAGGGAATGGAAGTGTTCGGCATCTGGCGTGAATTTATAGCAGGATATAACTTTCTTCCTCATAAAGTGCTCCAGGGAATTGAATATGAACAAGCCGCACGGATTATGGAGAACATGGAAGACCTCCCCGGCGTGGATATAATCAGAGACAGTAAAAGGAAATATCCATATGGTGAAACGCTCAGAGGAATTCTGGGGAATACCAATTCCATTCCAAGAGAACGGTTGGAGGAATTTATGGCAAACGGGTATTCGAGAAATGAAGAGGTAGGAATAAGTTATCTTGAATCCCAGTACGAAAATGTTCTCCGTGGACGCAACGGATCTCTTGATAACCACATGAACAGACAAGGAGAATTTTTAAGAAATCCTGATGTTAACATGGGCAGCAGAGGGAATGACTTAATTTTGAGCATTGATATGGAGCTTCAGCTGAGAGTAGAGCAGGCGATTGAAGAAGAATTATCCGATTCAGCCCGCCACTTTTTGGATGAAGAAGATGCTTATGTCGTGATGATGGATCCCAATACCGGAGAAGTCCTCGCTCTTTCCGGGTATAAAGGAGACCATGGGATTGTTGGGAGCAGCTTTGCTGTTGGTTCTTCCATGAAAGGAGCCACCATCCTGATCGGGTATGAAACAGGAGTGTTAAACTACGGAGATCAGGTAAATGACAGGCCGATCGAACTGAGAGGAACACAGAATTTACGATCCCACCGTCCGTTGGGAAGAATCAATGACATCCAGGCTCTTGAAAGATCTTCCAATATTTACATGGCTGAGGTGGCTATGAGAATGATCAACTATAAACCGGGTGTATCAACCAGTTTCGGCCCTACTGCCAATATTCACCGGACTTATGACATACTCAGGTATTATTACTCACAGTTCGGGCTCGGAGTAGAAACAGGAATCGACCTGCCGGGGGAATCCACAGGAATTAATGGCGGGTATAGTGATCCCGGTAATCTGTTTTATTTTACATTCGGTCAGTTTGATACGTATACGCCTATGCAGCTGGCACAGCACGTATCAACTATTGCCAATGGCGGTTACCGTGTGGCACCGAGACTCGTCTCAGAGATCAGGGAGCCTGGAGAAAACAAACATGAACTGGGTCCCCTCGCAAGACAGAATGAGCCGAAAGTTCTTAACCGCATCGACATGTCCGATCAGGATATTCAGCGGATACATCAAGGCTTTTACCAGGTCATGCACGGAAGCCAGGGAACGGCGGCTTCTTATTTCAGAAGTTTGGATTATGAGGTGGCTGGAAAAACAGGCACTGCCCAGGTATTTGTCGATGGTGAAGCTGCCAATAACCAGACACTGGTCGGCTTTGCACCGTATGATGATCCGGAAGTCGCATTTGCGATTATTGTTCCTGGCGTATCCCGTGATCACGGGGGCGTGGCCAACCGCATTGGAGTTGAAATCATGGAAGCCTACTTTGATTTAAAAGAAGGACGCCCCACTGATGTTGAAGAATCAGAAATGCTGTTTGACGATGAAGACTTCGGCGCAGAAGAGTCAGAAGAAGACGAAGAATAAAAAAGAAGCCGCCTCATAAAAATGAGGCGGCTTTTTGAGGTGAAAAATAGGCTGTGCAACCAGGCGCATCCTCCTTTACAGTCAGGAGGCCACTGAAAAAGTACAAAACAACTTTTTCAGTGGCTTTTATTTGAGTTGCAATGGCTCCATTCGGTTGCGCGCCTGTTACGAGTAATCCACTCTTAACAGGCTTTTAAAAAAAGCAACCGTTACGCTCATTGCTTAGAAGGCACTGGAAAAAGTTAAAGGCCGAACTTTTTCAGTGCCTTCAGTCAGGAAGTTAATTCTGAGACAATAGAGGGAATGGTCATTGAACTATCAAATATAAATTCCCCTTGTCTCAGAGCCATTTCCAGATTATTGTTACTGATATAATCATTAAACTCGCTCCGGTCATCAATAATGCCGGTTCTTTCGAGAATTCCTGCAATGTCACCGAAAGTCATACCGGATGTGACCACAAGAGCGGTCTGATAAACCATATCCTGTCCCACAGTATCTTCTTCATCAGCAGCTTCTTCGTTGCCTGCATCTGCTTTCAGCTCCTCGAGCTCCCTGACGCGTGCCTCAAGAGAGGCTTCGCTCTCCACCAGTTCATTATGCTCCTCCAGCGTTTTAATCACAAAGCCTGAAGACTCGAGTACTTCAAGAGCCTCCTCTTCAGTGACGTCTTCAAACGTTTCTGCTGTGGATTCGTTGTCGCCAAAGTAAAAAGCGCCGGCGAAGACTGTAGTTGTAAGGAAGACTCCTGCTGCAGTTCCTCTTAACCCGTTTCTGCTTAACATTCTAGAATCCTCCCTGTTACCTGTTATGAGCTAATAGCTCGTCGATATCTCCCTCAGAGCGGTTTGTTTTCTTTGAGATATCCTTTATATCGAAGCCTTCCTCATAAAGAGCAAGAACATCGTCCCGTGTTAGTTCGTTTGGAACACTACCTGTCTCAGCTGCAGAGGCTGCTTCGTTTCCAATGACAAATTCCTCTTCGATGGTTTTCATTTTCTTTTTTAACTGATACATCTCCTGCATCAGTGTAATTGAAAAGTTCTCCAGTTGTTTTTCCACGTCTTTTGCCGGGTCCTTACGGGTGAAAGACAAGATGAATAAAATGGCGCTGACGCTAAACATGGTTATGACTAGCCCACTCACATAGTTTCCCCCTTAACACTTATGTACGTGTAATGTTATACCACATTTTCATTTTGCTTCCTAGAGTCTTTAGCCAGATTTGTCGAATAACTCTCGTTCATTAGTTGCGAATGGTCGCAATTTTTGGTGAAAAATGAAAAGAGAACGATGTCTGAAGGAATGGGGTCTAAGTAAATACAACTTCAACAGGTTTTTTCATATGTGAGCCATGGGGGTGACAAACTATGACAATTTTGACTTCTTGTTGAGATTTCAAAGTCAGAGTAAGATGAAGATAGACAAGCTGGGAAACATCAATAGAAGGAGGCGGAGGCGTGTATACGAATCAGGTTACAGAGAGAGTCTCATCCTGGAAAAAATCAAGCGTATTTACTGTAATGGACCGAGGTCAGGTGGCACTGTATGATGATCGTCAGTCCCTTTTACGGTTTAAAGAGGGAGAGACTGCAGACATTCAATGGAAATGGATACACCTGCCAATGAAAAGTCAAAACCGGACAATTAATAAATTGATTGTTTATAACCGTTCAGCAGAAAATGTGGATGTTAAGCTTTCTGTCAGGTATCAAATGGTAGAACGGAGTGCCGAAGTCGTTTATTACTCCCCGAGCCAGGAATCATTGATCGTACATGATCAGAACTCTTATGCTCTATTTGGCGGGATCACAAGTCAGGGAACCCAATGTTCTTATTCCACATCACTTGTTAACCAGGAAGGAGCGACAGACATTGAGTATATGCAGATGCAGCCGATTGTCCAGTTCAGCCACGGGTGGGGGCTTGAATACAAACTTTCTCTGGAGCCGTATATGTCCGATTTTTTCTATGAGTGGGAAATGAAGCACGAAGATCTATTCTGGCTGGAAGAAGCACACAGTCAGTATCATACTCTGCTTCGTTCCTGTCAGCGTTGACAAGGAAAAAACCTTTACATTTAACATTCCCTCTTGATTGTCTCCTCAGTTTTTGCTATATTTTAAAAGTATGAGTAAAGATTAGAGGTTTGGAGGGAGATATCATGCGCGTTCAAGTTACATTAGCTTGCACTGAAACTGGTGACAGAAACTACATTACGACAAAAAATAAACGTAATAACCCAGATCGTATCGAAATGAAGAAATACAGCCCACGCCTTAAGCGTCACACTATGCACAAAGAGACGAAGTAATGTGGGAAAAAGCGACTTTAATAAGTCGCTTTTTTTAGTATAATGATAAAAGAACAGGGTCAGGCAAGATAGCTGTGTATGTGTGTAAGATTCAGGATGCAATTGAGCAACAAATTATTACGGAGCTGTGAAATGAGGTGTCACTGATGGAGGCTAAAGAAGTAAAGCGCCTGATGCGCAACGAGGTGAAACATCACCTGAGTAAAGAAGACCCCGAAGATCTTGCCTTAAAAACAAGCAAAATACATAATATACTTTTTGAACAGCCTGAATGGAAGCGTGCAGGGAATGTAGGGATTACTCTTTCTGTCGGCCGTGAAATTGATACATACGAGATTCTCGCAAGAGGCCTCGAAGAGAACAAACAGATGGCTGCACCGAAGTGTGATCCGGATAAAAAAACGTTGATCTTTTATCACATAACCTCCCTCGAACAGTTAGAGGACAGTTTTTACGGTTTGAAGGAGCCGGACCTGCTGAAGTGCAAAAAGGTGAACGAAGATGATCTTGATTTTCTTCTTGTACCGGGAATCGTGTATTCAGACAAGGGATACAGAATCGGGTACGGTGGAGGCTATTATGATCGTTTTCTTTCAGGAAACCCCAGCCTCTACACATGTTCTCTTGCCTACGAAATTCAATTAAGGGACAATCTGCCCACAGAGGAACATGATATAGCAGTAAAGTCGATCATAACCGAAAAAAGGTTTATTCGCCCATGAGTGTGCTGACTGTTGCGGGTATTTTTCTTCTGGCAGCAGGAGCCCGGTTTAAGGGGTCACTCACAAACAGCGGGACATTAATGGCTCTTTTGGTAGCTTTGTTTATTGGTGCTGCCTTTGATTTGTATGGACTGTTAATCCTTGCTGTCTTTTTTCTTACGTCTTCGATTCTGGGGAAAGTGCTTGATAAGAGAGTTGAGAGTAATACAATAGAAGAAAAAGGTAATCGCCGGGATGCGAGGCAGGTCCTTGCCAATGGAGGATGGCCTGCTGTTTGTGCTGTCTTTTATCTTTTTACCGGGGACAGTGTCTGGCTCATTGCTTTTTTGAGTGGTTTTGCTGCTGCTACCAGTGACACGTGGGCTTCGGAATTCGGTCGTCTGAGCAAAAGGTGTCCTCTTGATTTAATCAGACTTAAACCAGCTGTAAAAGGGCAGTCCGGTGCTGTGTCAGTCATTGGTACTTTAGGAGCGGCAGCTGGAAGTTTAATAATAGGTGTTTCTTCATTCCTGTTTATGTTTCTGAGCGAAGAACCGTTTACCATTTATACGTTTGTTCTCATTTCAGTGATTGGTTTTACTGCTCAATTGATTGATACAATAGCAGGGGGAACGATCCAAGCGTTATACGAGTGTCCCGGGTGCGGGGAGAAAACAGAAAGAACGCGCCATTGCGGGTATCGTACTGTCAGGATCAGAGGCATGTCATTTATAAACAATGACGTTGTTAACCATCTTTGTACAGCCTCTGCCGTTTTTATTACGTGGATTGTGTACGTGATCATCTAAAATGAGGTGAGCGGATTGCAAAACATTTCAAATCGTTATTCAAGACAGGAATTGTTTGATCCGATAGGAAGAGCCGGTCAGGAAAGACTCGCTGATAAAGAAGTATTCATTGTCGGTATGGGCGCCCTTGGTTCGGTCCTTGCCAACCATCTTGCGCGTGCAGGTGTAGGTTCTGTTTCTTTTGCAGACAGAGACTACGTGGAATTCAGCAATCTTCATAGACAAATGCTCTTTGATGAGGAAGATGCCAGGGAGATGGTTCCCAAAGCTGCAGCAGCAGAGCGGCGCCTTAAGAAGATGAATGCTGAAGTTAATATCAAGGGTTATATAACAGACGTGACGCATGAAAATGTCTTATCTCTTCTTCATAGTTCGCATATCGTTTTAGACGGTACAGACAACCTTGAAACCCGTTTTCTTTTAAATGATGCGGCATATAAGCTTGGCATTCCATACATATATGGCGGGGCAGTCAGCTCGCGGGGAATGCAGGCCACTTTCATCCCCGGTATTACTCCGTGTCTCCGCTGCATAATTTCTCCGTCATCGGGTACCGGAGAAACATGTGACACAACAGGGGTGCTGTCCCTTGCTGTGGATATCGCTGCAAGCTATCAGACGGTGGAAGCATTAAAAATTCTCACAGGTAATGAAAAGGAAGTTAGAAAAACACTTCTTACCTTTGATATCTGGAGAAACCATCGTTTTGAGATGAAAATGAAACAAAAAGATGATTGTGTAACGTGTACTAAAAAAGATTATCCTTCACTGACCGGTGGTGGAGGACCTGGAATTTTCACGCTGTGCGGAAGAGATACGGTTCAAATCGAAGGAAGAGAACCCTTTGATCTTTCCTACTGGGCAAAGCGTCTTGAACATCTCGGGGAAGTTAAAAAGACCCCGTTCCTCGTAAGAGTGCAATTGGAAGGAAAAGTTTACCCTCGTTCTCTTTCCGGATGGACGGACCCTTGTGCAGGGAACGGAAGAGGAGCAGGAAGCAAAAGTAATTTACGCAAAATATATCGGAAGCTAATACGAACAAAACGGAGGTTGGACAAGAAGTTGTCAAACAATACCTTCGTTTTTTGTTTTATGAGATTGTGAAATAGTGTACAATCTAAGTGGAGGCACCCGAAGCAAGTTAATCCGATTTTTTGCAGGTAATGGTGCCCGGGTAATCGAAATTCGATACAACGGGATTTAATAAACCAGATTGAATCGAATCAGGGAAGGTGGAGTTATCTTGCAAACACAATATGGAAACAAAACAACCAGAGTTGCTGTTATTGGTACAGGTTTTGTAGGTTCAAGTTATGCTTTTGCATTAATCAATCAAAATGTGGCAGATGAAATGGTGTTAATTGATCTCAATAAAGCGAAAGCAGAGGGGGATGCGATGGATTTAAACCACGGTCTGCCTTTTGGGTCTCCTATGAAAATATGGGCTGGAGATTATCAGGACTGCAGTGAAGCGGATATTGTTGTGATCACAGCCGGTGCTAATCAAAAACCAGGTGAAACAAGGCTTGACTTGATTGAAAAAAATGCTGTGATCTTTAAATCAATCGTAGATGAAGTGATGGGAAATGGCTTTAACGGTATATTCATTGTTGCAACAAACCCGGTTGATATTTTGTCCTATGCCACCTGGAAGTTCTCGGGGCTGCCGATGGAAAGAGTCATCGGTTCAGGTACTATTCTGGACAGTGCACGGTTCAGGTTTCTTCTCAGCGACTATTTAAATCTTGATGTAAGAAACATTCATGCCTATATCCTGGGGGAGCATGGTGATACCGAGCTTCCAGTCTGGAGCCAGGCTCGTGTAGGTCTCGAACCACTGGATCGCTATATTGAAAAATACAAACCTGATGCGTCTCAGGAAGATCTCGATCAGATTTTCGTTAATGTAAGGGATGCAGCCTATGATATTATCGAAAGAAAAGGAGCAACTCATTATGCGATTGCTCTTGGATTAATACGACTGACAAAAGCCATCTTACGCAATGAGAATTCCATCCTGACCGTTTCCACTCTTCTGGAGGGGGAATATGGTCTTCGTGATCTCTATATCGGAGTACCTGCCGTCGTGAATAAAAACGGCATCGAGCGGGTGGTTGAAATCGACTTAAATAAAGAAGAGATGCAGCAGCTTCAGGAGTCTGCATCAACGTTAAAAAAAGCCATGCAGCCTGTTCATGACATGATAAAATAACCATCGTGGAAGTTTTTTCCTGTTGGGTATTACAGCGGATAACTTTGTCAATCCAATCCATCCTATAAAAAAGAAGGAGGGATGGGCGTGGATAATCGCATATGGGTGATTCTTGGCGCTTTTATCGGAGGTTTGTTTCTTTATCGCATACGGTACCGTGTAATCAATGCTTTTTTAAAGCGTGCTTGGTTACGCCGGCTGGCTGTCAGTTCAGTTATGAGAATTCCTGCAGTAAGAGACCGGATGGTATCACAGGTGCTGCGCTGATTAACATGAAGGAGGTCCTGAATGGTTCAGGGCTTCTTTTCTGTTTTTTAAAACATGGCTGTGTTAAGGGTCATTATATAACGATGTGAAGTCTACGCGCCCTTTGCTTTCCGTGACGGTGCCGGCAAACTCCAGCAGAGTCTTTTATAAGAAAATGGACTTTATAAGTGGCTTCACAGAGCATGATAAGCTCACCGGGCACCCTTGGGAAATGGGAATGCGATGAGCGTAAGTTTTAGAGGGCTGTGAATATTGAAATAAAGCATGAATCTTCGTAAACCGCATCTTACCTTGATATAATGACAAGGGGGGATAACAAATGAAATGGAACAGTGTCTGCTTTGATTTAGATAATACATTATTCAGTCATGAACAGGCGTTTAAGCTTGCCATAGAGCAATGCTTTCATGAACTAATGAACGGTATATCGCATGTGAAGAACGTTTCCTTTGACGAGTTCTTCCCGCTTTTCAAGCATAACAGTGATCGTTACTGGGAATCGTTTGAAAAGAGAGAGGTGTCGCCCAAAGAGTACAGGCGGCTTCGATTTTTGGAAACGGTAAAAGAACTTGAGCTTCCTTTTACAGAAATAGATGCTGATTGGTTTCATGAACGATACTACGCTATTGTTGATGACTACAGCATCCCCTACGAAGGACTGGAATCACTTCTCTCGTTTCTCAGAAAGCATAAGATGAAGATAGGAATCATTACAAATGGTACAGCAGATACACAATATAATAAATTGCAAAAACTAGGTATAGCAAAGTGGGTTTCTGACCATCAGATGATTGTGAGTGAAGAGGTTGATGTGGCCAAACCGGATAAAAGGATTTTCATGCTTGCAAAAGAAAGGTTCGGTCTGCAGGAACCTGTTCTGTTTGTAGGCGATTCATGGAAGCATGATGTTATCGGAGCCATCGAAGCTGGCTGGGACAGTATCTTCCTGAATTCAAGAGGCGAAAAAAGAACAACAGAGCATTCACCGGTGGCTGAGTGTAACACTTTGTTACAAGTAAAGCAGGTGATCGAGAAGGAGGTCGGTGAATGAGTCTCCTCACTCAGCAGCTTAGGTTTTGGGAGCTGCTTTATCATCTCGTTAATAAAGAAGGAATGCGGGTCGTTCACCTTTCAAAGAGTGACCGGGAAGCGTGGCTTGAAGACGACAGAAAAGAACCATATCAGATTATCCGTATATGCAGAAAGGATTTGGACTGGTCAAGGGAGCTGCGCTCGGATATAAAGGAAACGGAACAAAAAGCTAAGCAGGTCAGAAAAAAACTGGGCCTAAGGCAGGCAAATGTAATCAGTTTGATTGTTTCCACGTATCCACCGGTTGACTCATGGGAAGAGTTAACCGACCGGCCGCTGCCTCTCACTGCCGGAGGAAAGCAGCAGATGAGAACCATACTGCTCACGGAGGATACGCTGCAGACAGTGATGTTTCCTCTTGCTACAGAATGGAAGTTAAAAGAGATGCCGGATTTCCTGCCTCCCGGAATGATTGAAGAGGAAGACGAGATGGTAAGAATGCTCCGGCGTCAGGTGAAAAAGGCAGAGGACAAACGGATTGAAGATGAAAGAAGTCTTTTTTTATACGGTAAACCGGTATTTACTTTCCTGCTGCTGGCTGCAATCCTGGGCATGTTTGCTTTAGTCGAACGGGAAGGATCATCCACGGATATTCGTACTCTTATTAAGTTCGGTGCTAAATTCAACCCTCTTATTCATGACGGAGAATGGTGGCGCTTTTTCAGCGCTATGTTTTTACACATCGGTTTTCTCCATTTGTTTATGAATTCCCTTGCGCTTTTTTATTTAGGCGGGGCAGTGGAACGGATTTTTGGCACAGGTCGTTTCATCATCATTTATGCTGTAGCCGGACTTTCAGGGTCTGTAGCGAGCTTTGCCTTTAATGAGCAGGTTTCTGCCGGGGCCAGTGGTGCTATTTTTGGTTGCTTTGGGGCACTTCTCTACTTTGGCCTTAAACATAAACGACTGTTTTTCAGAACGATGGGAATGAACGTCATTGTCATCCTCATCATTAACCTCAGTCTGGGATTCCTTGTTCCGATGATTGATAACGGGGCACATATAGGCGGACTTGTTGGCGGCTTTTTTGCTTCGGCAATAGTGAACCTTCCCAGATCTTCTTTCAATACAGGAAGAAGGCTTGCGGCTTTGGGGATTACTGTAATTGGAATTTCTGCTTTAATGGTTTACGGTTATACAAAGCCGTCAGATGGAAGCGGATCTCTTGCGTATGTTCAAATTGGTCAGGAGTACTTTCAGGAAGAGGAGTATGACGAAGCAAGGCGTTATCTGACTCTGGCTGTGGAGGGCGGAGTCCGAATGAAAGAGGTGTATTTCCTTTTAGGGAATACATATGCAATGGAGGATCAGCTCGATGAAGCTGAGCCATATTTCAAGAAAGCCATTGAACTCGATCAGGATTTTGCTCCGGCTCATTATAACCTGGCTCTGGTCTACTATCAGACAGGCAAAATTGAAGTAGCTAAGGATTCCGTAGAGCGGGCAGTGTCTTTGGACCCTGATAACAGTCAGTTCAGAGAGCTTCAGGAAGAGATTGAAAGGAGGAATCCGTCCTAAGCTAAGTGGAGCATTAGTTGTACTGAATCTTCGATAACAACTATAAAAAGCGCCGAAGCAGGCGGTCCGGAAAGGTATTCAGCCATCCCGGACCGCCTTTTTGTTTTGCCTTATATTACAAAGGGTCAGACCCCGTAAAATCAGAAATCGCTATTTTACAGGCTTTCCTTACCTGAACAACTGTTCAGGGTCTGACCCCTTGTAATAATTAAGGGGTTTATTTTATTTTTTGCATTGAAAAGGTGGTTTTGGCAGAAAATGAGGTGAAGGGAGGAGGGCTTTAAATGAAGAAGCTGCCAAAGAAACAACCGGTTTCACCATGTCTGAAAGAAAATATTGATTATCTTAACAGAGAGCTCGCGGTTGATAAGAGTTTTGATTTGATCAACCTTGATCTCGAATATGACGGTATTGAAATGGCTCTATACACAGTCGACGGTTTTGCAAAGGACGACGCTCTTACTCAGATACAAAGAGAATTAAACCATATCGACGGTGCAACAAAAGATAATATTCTTGATCACCTTCTCAAATCACGGATACCGTACATAGAGCTTGAAAAAGTAGATGATCTCGAAGAAGCTTTGGTTGAGATTTTGTCCGGTCCTGCTGTCCTTCTTATCGATGGTCAGTCCGAGGTACTTGTTATTGATACCCGTGAATATGAGATCAGAGGACCTTCTGAGCCGGATTCCGAACAGGTCATTCGCGGCTCAAGGGACGGTTTTGTTGAAACAATGGTTTTTAATGCAGGACTGGTAAGAAGGCGGATCCGCGACCGGAACCTGCGAAATGAATATATCAGAATTGGGCGCAGGTCTATGAGTGACGTGTGTATTACGTATCTCGCAGATATTGCTGATCATGAACTTATTGAATATATTAAGAGCAGCCTTGATGAAATTGACACTGACGGACTTCCTATGGGGGATAAGACCATCGAAGAGTATTTGTTCGGACAGCATAAGAATCCCTACCCGGTTGTGAGGTACACAGAACGCCCCGATGTTGCCGCCTCACACGTGCTGGAAGGACACGTTCTTATTACTGTAGACGGATCACCGAGTGTTATTATTACGCCGACAACATTTTGGCACCACCTTCAGCATGCTGAAGAATACCGCCAAAAGCCTATAGTGGGAAGTGCCTTAAGGATGGTTCGTTTTGCGGCTGTCTGGACAAGTATTTTTTTACTTCCCCTGTGGTTTTTATTCGCTCAAAACGCTGATCTTCTGCCAGAGGGGCTTTCCTATATTGGTATTGATGAACCTGGGGAAGTA